>JBMOLL010000082.1:0-59554 GCA_049325415.1 Bacteroidota bacterium
CCTCACTCTTCACTCTTCACTCCTCACTCCTCACTCCTCACTCCTCACTCCTCACTCCTCACTCCTCACTCACCCCCGAACTGCATCAGGTAGCTCTTGATGAATTCATCGAGCTCACCGTCAAGCACAGCCTGCACATTTCCGGTTTCATAGCCGGTACGCACATCTTTAATCAGTTTGTAGGGGTGGAGAACGTAGTTCCGGATCTGGGATCCCCATTCGATCTTTTTCTTCTTCCCTTCGATCTCAGCCTGTTTCTCCCTTCTTTTCTCGAGTTCCATCTCATACAGGTGCGATTTCAGGATCCTCATGGCATTTTCCCTGTTTTTCAGCTGTGAACGCGTTTCGGTGTTCTCCACGGTAATGCCTGTCGGAAGGTGCCGGACACGAACCCCGGTTTCCACCTTGTTCACATTCTGCCCGCCTGCACCGCTCGACCGGAAAGTGTCCCATTCGATATCGGCAGGATTCACCACGATCTCAATGGTATCATCGATCACGGGGGTGACGTAAACTGATGCAAAAGAGGTGTGTCTTCGTTTATTGGAATCGTAGGGGGAGATCCTCACGAGGCGGTGTACGCCGTTTTCACTTTTTAAAAAACCAAAGGCATAATCCCCCGTAAACTCAAGCGACACTGTTTTAATTCCGGCTTCTTCCCCTTCCAGGAGGTACAGTTCCTTTACCTGGTAGCCGTTTTTTTCGCCATAGCGGATATACATGCGCATGAGCATGGATGCCCAGTCCTGGCTCTCGGTGCCACCGGCTCCCGAATTGATTTTAAGCACGGCGCCCAAAACATCCTCCTCGTTCCTGAGCATGTTTTTAGATTCCAGGTCCTCGGTCAGGGAAACTGCCTGGGCATATTGCTGTTCCACGTCGCTTTCCGTGGCTTCATCAGCCTCGTAAAACTCAAACAGAACCTTCAGGTCTTCCACGGCCGTTTCCACTTCCTTATAACCCCTGGTCCATTCTTTTATTTTTGCGATTTTCCGCAGTTGTTCCTCTGCGGCTTTGGGATCATCCCAGAATCCGGGTACCTGGGTCTTCTCCTCTTCTTCTTCGATTTCGATCAGTCGGCGATCGACGTCAAAGATGCCTCCTTAACGCAGCCAGGCGATCTATAAGGTCTTTCAGTTGGTCGGTGGTGATCATTTTTTCAAATTTTGGCCAAAGATAGTTAAAAAGAGTAATAAGTAATAAGTGATTAGTGACGGGTTAGGGTATCGTTGGCCCGATGGGCCGGCTGCAGGTAAAAGAATAACAGGTCACGGGTGACAGATGATGGGTTGTCAGTGCCTGAATACTATTGAAGGTGCTGGCTTACAGGTCAAAATCAAGATTGTCTTCCTTCTCTAAAGTTGCCTGGGCCATGCTGAACCACCTGTATTCGTCGGAAAAGCAGTTTTTATTCCTGGTTAAAGGTTATGTTATAGGAATTTCCAACGAGATCTACATAGGAGACATTAACCCCTTTAAGATCGGAAAGGGAAACAGGAACCGGCGGAATAAAATTGTATAATTCGGTGTTCTTTTTTGCCCTCGGGGGTTCCCAGATAGATCCTATCTGACATAATTGGGTATTGTTTCCACCCAGCTGGACCATGGTCTGGTAAATAAAGTTCTCCGGAATGATCTGTTCGTTATTGAGATCCCTGTATTCAACCGTAACCGAAGTAATTTCTCCGTTCTCATTCGTATGCACCGTCGGGATGGCAAGGACAAGCAGATAACGGGCGTCAACCATTGAATAATGCAACCGGTAGGTATTATTGTCGATCGTCAGAACATAGGTGCCGTTGTCAAAGGGTAATGACAGGTAGCCAAAGGGATTGGTCCCGGGAGCAGGAACCTCCTGGCTGAAAAAGGTAATGAATCCGTCGGGGGCTTCAGCGAAACGCAAAGTGCTCAGAGTTACTGCATCCGGTGATCCTTCCGGACCATACAGGGTCAGGGCCTGAGACTCCGGCATAAGATTTTTTCCTCCCCATATCCGAAGCTGATAATTGATAAAAATATTTGCGGTGTCAAGTACCGGCGGCGTATCATTCAGGCCCCAGTTCCCGCAATAGATATTATGCATGGTACTGACAAATAATTCCTTTTTATCCAGGATATCAGCTTTTCCGTCAGCGTCGGCATCAATGTTTTGGGCAAGTGACCTGAAAAAGGATCCGAATTGGCGGAAACGCTCTATTTCTTCATCGTTCAGGATTATTTCAGTTCCCAGGGGATTGTAGCTTGAAAGTACATCATTACCTTCCAGATGTAAAGAGCTCAGGTCAATCACAGTATTTTCATCGTCCGACAGGCTTACAAGCGGAAGCACATTCAGTCCGCCACTTTGCAGACTGCCGATCACGCTGTTATCCTCCGCAAGGAAAACCAGGGCTACAGCCGTTCCCTGAAGCGCCCTTGCGGCAAAGGTCGAATCTTTGATGGCAAACATCTCGTATTCCCCGCTGCTGTTAAATACAAGTATCCTGGCAGCGTCGCTGAGCGTATAAGCGCTTGTATCTGTTGAAAATCCACTTCCCTTTTTTGCTTCCGATGAAGGTATGGTGCCCTTAATCAGAATACCGTCCGAACCGGTGATGATTTTGTTACACGAGGTAACAATGAGCACTAAAAGGCAAAGCACAATTACCGGACCCTTTTTCATAATGAGAATTTTTTGATGGTGGTACAGCGTTATACTTATAACCCCTGATTCCTGGCAGCCGGTGAGAGTAGTCTGCCCGGCTGGAAAAACATATAAAAATGAAATTATCCCGATGCAATTTATGAATTAAAACCATCGGACGTTTCCTCCTGAATATAAATATTTTTTGCTTGAGATCGGTCTAAAAGGATTATTATGAGCAGGGTAGAATGGGGCTTCACTGCCTTCGTGCCGGGTAGTCCTGCCGGAGGCGGAGTAACAGCTTACCGGCAAATACCCGGGTGGTAAGTTATGTGCTGTTTCAATGACGTTAAATTAATGACCGGTAAGGATTCCGATCAGCTCGAATACCAGACCCTGTTCATAACCCCGCTGTGTTGCAAAGGCTGCAAGTTTGGCCTTTTTCTTCAGATAATGCTCATTTTTAAGCGTTTTCTCTTTCTGCCGGAGCAAGTCGAGGCAGGCATCCCGGTATTCGTCATCTGGGATGGTGGCCAGGGCAGTCTCGGTATGTTCCGGGGGAATCTGCTTCTGCCGGAGAGCGTAACGGATCTTCAGTTTTCCCCACTTGTTCAGCCGGAATTTGTCGCGTACAAAGTAAGTGGCATAGCGTTCCTCATCAATGAATTTTTCTTTGATGAGCCAGTTTGATGCTTTTTTGATGTTCCCGGGATCAAGTCCCCAGCTTTCCAGTTTCCGGGTGATATCCGATATACAGTACTCCTGGCTGCTGCAAAGCCTGGCAGCCCTGTCAAGCGCTTCTTTATACTCCATTACAATGTTGCTTTAATAAAACGATCCTTCTGACGCAGGTCCTTGAGTACCGAAACTTCCCCGAAGCCCTGCCGGGCGAAGATATCCGCCGTTTCCCTGCCGAAGCGCTCGTTGATCTCCAGCCAGACACATCCACCTGTATTAAGACAGGCGGGAGCCAGTCCGGCAATACGGCGGTAAAAAACCAGCGGATCCCGGTCGGGTACAAAAAGGGCCCTCGAGGGTTCATGATCCTTTACATGCGGATCCATCAGGCTCTTTTCCGCTTCGGTAACATAGGGAGGATTGCTTACCAGGATATCAAAGCGGAGCTCTTTCGGAAAGGGACTGTCGGATAACAGATCCGCATGGTGAAAAGTGATCTTCACTCCGTTTCTTTCTGCGTTTTTCCGTGCGGTGGCGAGAGCTTCCTGGCTGATGTCAGTAGCATGTACCTCCGCTCCCGGAAGTGCATGAGCGAGCGAAACGGCGATGCAACCACTGCCTGTACCCAGGTCGCAGAATATTTTTGACGAATCGCTGTTTTCTTTGATGATCATATCCACCAGTTCTTCGGTCTCCTGTCGCGGAATAAGCACCGATTCGTCGACAGCAAAAAGCAAATCATGGAAGCCGGCCACTCCGAGCACATATTGGACGGGCCGGTAGCCTTTTAATTCCGTTACAATTTTGTTAATTTGCATGAGTGTCTGACGATCCGCGGGAAGATCCCCTTTCAGGATAAGGTCTTTCGGGGGAAAGCCCAGGTGGTCAAGTACAAGGCGGGTAATGGCCGTGGCTTCATCCGGCGGATAGAGCCCGGAAAGAAGCCTGACCATTTCCTTTCTGACTGCGGATAAGGTCTGACCGTGTTGAATCATAAATCAAAGATAGGAAGAAAGAGGGTTATGAAGCCGGAGCAGGATGAAATCTTTATGCGCAGGTGTTTTGAACTGGCGGTAAAAGGGCTGGGGCTGACCAAGACCAATCCGGTGGTGGGTTGCGTGATCGTCCACCGGGGGAAGATCATTGGTGAGGGCTACCATCATGAATTTGGAGGCCCGCACGCCGAAGTCAATGCCATTAGGTCGGTGAAGAACAAGGAACTGCTGAAGGACTCTACCCTTTATTGCAGCCTCGAGCCCTGCTCACATTACGGGAAAACACCTCCTTGCTCCCTGCTGATCCGGCAAAGCGGTATTCCCAGGGTGGTGGTGGCAAATCTCGATCCGAACCCGCAGGTAAGTGGTGCCGGACTGAGTCAGCTCCGGGAAGCGGGGGTGGAAGTGAAGACCCAGGTGCTGGAGGAGGAAGGCTTTCATCTGAACCGCCGTTTCTTTACCTATCACACCCTGAAACGTCCGTATGTGATCCTAAAATGGGCCAGATCCAGGGATGGCTATATTGATCTGCTGCGCAACCCGGGCGACCCGGTCGGTCCGAACTGGATCACCGAAGATGTGGCGCGAACCCTCGTTCATAAATGGCGCGCCGAGGAAGCTGCCGTGATGGTAGGCACCGACACCGTACTCAACGACAATCCCCAGTTGAATGTGCGGCGCTGGACCGGAAGGAATCCCGTCCGCATCACAATCGACAGGAAAGGGAGGATCAGGGACGGACTCCACATTCTTGACGGATCGCTTGATACGATTATCTTTTCCTGTCTGACCGACATTTACCCGGGAGAGGTGAGGGCATTGCCCATTGATCCTGCTTATCATCTTCGCGACATCCTTGGTGAAATGTACAACCAGCATCTGATCTCGGTAATGGTCGAAGGTGGAGCCAGGCTGCTGAACTCATTTATAAGCACAGGTCTGTGGGATGAAGCCAGGATATTTACCGGGAAGGTCCTGTTCCGCAACGGTGTTGTATCCCCCTTCCTCGACCTGGAACCCGAAAAGGAAGTGGACTTTATGGGGAACAGATTATCGGTTTACCGGAATCCGGATCGCAGAATATAATGGAAAACAGATTTATGTTCATCAACAGATTGTTTATATTTGTGTAAAGTGTTGACATAAAACAACCTTTTGTCAGGGAAATACGTATACGAACGAAACTATAATCTAACTGAATATGAGACGAGTTCTAATCCTGTTGTTTGCTTTTTCTGCCCTTTCCCCGCTCACAGTTTCGGGGCAGACTGCCAAACAGTACATGAAGGCCGGTGACGACTTTATGGAAGTCAGGAATTATCAGGATGCCATCGCACAATATACAAAAGCCATTGAGCTCGATCCTTCGAATTACAAGGGTTATGTTCAGCGTGCTCTTGCATATGAGAAAACCAAGAATTTCCACGATGCAGCAGCCGATTTCGACCGGGCTGTTGTATTTCGCGGGAATGATGCCGAATTGCTTTTCCAGGCTGGAAACGCATATTATCAGAACAAGGAATATGCTATTGCGGTAGACCGTTTGAGTAAGGCCAACGATGCCAAGGCAAACTACCTGGATGCCTACCAGGTACGGTCAATGGCCAATCTTGCACTGGAGAGGTACAATGACGCGCTGGAAGATTGCAAGAAAGCCCTGCGCCTGAAAGAAGATGAGCGGAACCTTTACAATCTGGCCAGGGTGTATGAGAAACTAGAAATGTACAATGAAGCCGAGGATGCTTTCCGGCGGTCGGTTGCAAAAAACCGCCGGGTAACGGTCAGTCATCTTGCCCTCGCCCAGTTGCTTTTCGATCGTGGCAAGTACGACGAGGCCATGGCGTCGGTTAATGAAGCACTTGCTCTGGAAGAAAAAAACAGGGATGGACTGATCCTCAAGAGCCGGATCGATGCTGCCCAGATGAATTATCCGAAAGCCATTGATGATATCTCCACCGCGCTGCTTGTATATAACGATGATCCCGAGCTGTATCTTCTCCGGGGGGAATATTACCAGAAATTCAACCAGCATGCCATCGCCATCCACGACCTGAGCAAGGTGATCGAATTGGATCCCGAACTTGCCGACGTATACTACAAAAGAGCCTGGTCCTACGAGCAGATCCAGGATTACAAATCGGCCCTGAAAGACTACGACAAGCTCCTGGAGATGTCGAAATACGACGGGAATGCACAACGACTCTATGCACAGGCTGAACAAAGGATGTTTGAACTGAACAGGGAATCCAAAAAGCCGGAAGTTGAACTGACCGACCCTGTTGCGAAAAGCGACAAAACCGTGGACATCAGGAAGGGGATCGATGTATTTCCCCTCACCGGTCTGATCCACGACGACAGCAATATCAAACTCCTGCAGGTAAACAATTTTACAGTTCCGGTGGAAAAAACCCCCGAGGGCTATCTGTTCCGCGCCAGCATCAGCCTGAAGAACAGTGATCAGATCACTGTTCAGGTTTCCGATGTCTACGACAATATGGAAACAGTTATATATAACATCAGGAGGACTGAGGTTGATCCTCCCAAAGTGAATATCATAGCACCCTATGCCTCCGAAACCAAAGTCCTTTATCTCGATACGGCCGACCCGATTATTTTTATCGAGGGCAAGATTGAGGATGAAAGCCGGATCCGAAGCATCTATATCGATTCCGTCGCTGCAAGTTATATTCCCAGTGATATTAATCCGAGTTTTGCTGCAAACGTCAGGATCGCCAATAAAAGCCGGATCACAGTAGTTGTGGAAGACAATTTCGGGAACCGGTCGGAAACCGAGTTTACCCTGAACAGGGATGCCGCCTCTTTCAGCGAAAACCCCATGGGCAAAACCTGGGCGATCTTTATTGAAAATTCAAACTATGAATCCTTTGCCACGCTTGACGGACCTACCAAGGATGTGACCCTGATGAAAACGGCGCTGGCTAAATATCAGATCCATAACTTCATCTATAAAAAGGATATGACGAAGCAAGAGATGGAACGCTTCTTTGCCATCGAACTGAGGGATATGGTCAGGGGTAACAAGGTGAATTCCATCCTGATCTGGTATGCCGGTCACGGGAAATTTATCAATGAAACAGGGTACTGGATTCCCGTGGATGCCCGCAGGGATGATGAGTTTACCTATTTCAACATCAATGCACTCAAGGCTTCCATGCAGTCTTATTCCGACCTGGTTACACATACACTGGTTGTTACCGATGCCTGTGAATCCGGTCCGAGTTTCTACCAGGCCATGAGATCGGCGCCTGTGGTAAGGAATTGCGAGGACTGGCAGGCCACACGGTTCAAGTCTTCGCAGGTCTTTTCATCAGCGGGCTATGAGCTTGCTGTCGACAACAGTCAGTTTACACGGACCTTTGCCAATGTGCTGGCCAATAATCCGGATGCCTGTATACCCATTGAAAGTATTGTAATGAAGGTAACCTCAGCTGTGGTGAACAATAACCAGCAGAAGCCACAGTTCGGGAAGATAGCGGGGCTTGAAGATGAAGACGGAACCTTCTTCTTTATTCCGAAATCTTATTGAGTATGAATCAGAATGTATCATCAAAAATTATTCGCCTGACTGGGCGAATAATTTTTTTATGCCTTTTTTCCGGCTCTGCCATTCTTTCGGCACAAAACTATTTCTTTGATCAGTACAGTGTCTCTGAAGGCCTTGCTCAATCAACCGTTTATACTGTCATCCAGGATAAGGATGATTATTACTGGCTCGGAACCCAGGCCGGGGTGAGCCGCTTCGACGGAATCGGGTTTACCAATTTTACTGCCGAAGACGGGCTGGCCGAGAACGGGGTCAGGTCGATCTTCCAGGACAGCCATGGCCAGATCTGGTTCGGGCACGACGGGGGCGGGATCTCCCGCTTCGACGGAAAGACATTTTCGGTATACGAGGATGCCCGTATGTTCCTGAAATCCGATATCACTTCGTTTGTTGAGGACCGGGAAGGCCGGTTGTGGATCACCTCCAGCGCCAGCGGTGCGGTTCTGCTCAGTGACATTGATCAGCCCTTTTCGAAGATACGGTACGAGTCCTTTCTGGGGAGCCGGCTTTCCGACAGGGTTTTTGCCGCCTATCTGGCAGACGATGGAGACCTGTACTTCGTTGCCGACCCTGTGGTAAAAAAACTGGATGCCAGAACAGGTAAGATCGAGAACCTGCTTCTGAAAGGCATGCCCCGGTATTTTGCAACCACGGCCATACTGAAGGACACGAAAGGCTGTGTATGGTTCGGGACCCATCATGGCGGACTTTATAAATACGAGCCGGATAAGGATACCACCCTTATGATTGACCTGATGAAAGAAGGATTATCCTCCAACTGGGTAAGTACCCTGTACGAGGATCATCGGGGGGAGATCTGGGTCGGAACCTGGGGGGGCGGCATCATGAAGATCTCATCAACAGGAAACATCCAGATCTTTAACGACCGTAACGGTCTGCCCGGTCTGAAAATATGGCGTTTCATGGAAGACCATGAAGGGAATATCCTGATCGGTACCCATGAACACGGGCTTTGTGTCTATAAAGGGGACTATTTCATCTCCTACAATGAAAAAGACGGACTTAATAATCCACAGACCTGGGCGGTCATGCAGGCTTCCGACGGAAGACTCTGGATGGGCACCAATGAGGGGGTCTTCATCCTGGATAAAAACAACCGGAACAATCCCTTCTCCGGCTATAATTACCTGAAGTCGGACCGGGTGCGCTTCCTGGAAGAGGACCGGGACGGCACGGTCTGGATCGGAACGGAAAACCAGGGCGTTTTTGCAGGAACACGCGAAGGCAAAAATGTATTTGAGCCTTACCTGAACCGGAATATCTATGGTCTTCAGGTTACTGCGATGGAACTCGACCGGGAAAACAACCTCTGGGTAGGAACTCTCGATGGTCTGGTGTATTACGAGATCGATAACCGGAAAGGTTCCAGGCTCACCCAGCTCGACGGGCTGGCCGGGAACCAGATTTCAGCCCTTTTTGCCGATTCCAGGGGAAGGATCTGGGTAGGGGCCGATGGCAAAGGCATTACGGTGATCAACGGAAGCGAATTCAGCAGCATTCCGCTCGATGTAAGCATTACCCCGACAGCCTTTGCCGAGGATCTGAACGGCAGAATATGGATTGGAACGGAAGGACGGGGCATAATGGTCTACGATCCCGAAAACGCCCGGGTCGTCAATAATCTGACCATCGTTGACGGCTTGCTGGCAAACCTGATCAACCTGGTGATCTGTGACCGCCAGAATAACATTTACATCGGAACCAACAAGGGGCTCAACAAATACATTCAGGCAGACTCCAAAATGACGGCGTATACCTACAAGACCGGTTTTACTGGTATTGAAACCAAGCCAAATGCCTCCTGCGTCGACCTGGACGGTCATATCTGGTTTGGAACGGTCAAGGGCGTAACCTGCTATTCACCTGAAAAGGAAATCAGGGTGCCGCGCCAGCCTCTGACCCATATCACCGGCTTCATGGTGAATTATGAAAACTACGCGATGGAACCTCCGGTGGTGCTTTCCCATCATGAAAATTCACTCATCTTTGATTACCGCTGCATGACGCTTAATCCCGAGTCGGTGGAGTACCAGGTTAAGCTGGAAGGAATTGATACCGATTGGCGGCCCTCCGGATCACAGACCCAGATCAACTTTCCGGCGTTGCCAGCAGGTAAGTACCATTTCCTGGTTAAAGCAAGAAACAGGGACGGGATATGGAACGATCCCCCTATCTCCTTTGCTTTCCAGATCAAACCGCCTTTTTACAAGACATGGTGGTTTATCCTGATCTGCGTGGTAACAGGTACACTTGTTATCCTGGCCTATATCAAAACCCGGGAAAAAGCCCTGGTAAGGGAGAACCGGATCCTGGAAGACAAGGTAAAGGAACGGACCGCCGAGGTGGTGGCCCAGAAGGAAGAACTGGCCCAGAAAAACAAGGATATCACCGACAGTATCCGTTATGCCAAGAGGATACAGTTTGCCATCCTGCCTCCCGAAATGCCCTTCCGGGATACCTTCATCCTCTTTAAACCCAAGGATATCGTCAGCGGGGATTTTTACTGGCTGACCGAGATGAACAACAAGGAATTTTTTGCCGCGGTCGATTGCACAGGTCATGGTGTCCCCGGAGCCTTTATGTCGATTATCGGGCATAATTCGCTCACCAAGATTGTCCGGGAATACGGAATCACTGAGCCCGGACAGATTCTTTCACGGTTGAACAGTGAACTGGCCAATACCCTTCATCAGCATACGGAAGGAGGAGAGGTTTATGACGGAATGGACCTGGCGCTGGTGGCCTATGATCCACAAAGCCGCGTCCTGGAGTTTGCCGGGGCCTTCAACCCGCTTTACCTGGTCAGGAAGGGTGAGCTTACCGAGATCAGGGCCGACAGGATCCCTATCGGGCGTTCATCGGTTGATTCAAACAGTGAATTTACCACCCACAGGATCGAGATTCTCAAGGGGGATTCGGTATACCTGTTTTCCGATGGCTATGCGGATCAGTTTGGCGGCGAGATGATGAAGAAGTTCAAGTATACCAACCTTAAGACTCTGATCACGGCCATTTCGGATGAACCGATGGAAAAGCAACGGAAAATCCTGAACGATACCATTG
The DNA here is from genome assembly GCA_049325415.1 of Bacteroidota bacterium. Lineage (GTDB taxonomy): Bacteria > Bacteroidota > Bacteroidia > Bacteroidales > JBMOLL01. Next base: position 10,946 of record JBMOLL010000082.1, read on the forward strand.
AACAGTGGCAGGGTAACCTGGAACAGGTGGATGATATACTGATTATCGGCCGGAGATTTTAAACCTCATCTTTACCGGGTACAGCGGCATATTTAATCGCCGAACTGTCCCAGGCCGGAGCATCGGAGATTGCTGCAAGCACCTCAGATGGGGTGGCAACGACTTCCCAGAGCTGCTGATGTATATCCCGCATGAAACGCAAACCGGTCATGTGGTCGAAGAAGTCCAGAAGGGGAGTGTAATAGCCCTCTGCATTCAGAATAATGATCGGAGCCGTAAACTGGCCAAGTTGCTTCAGCGTCAGGACTTCCGTCAGTTCTTCGAGCGTACCGATACCACCGGGCATGGCTATTACGGCATCCACATTCTCTATCATCAGTTGTTTGCGCTGGGCCATGTTTTCCACAATGATCAGGTGGGTAAGATGGTCCCTGGCCCAGCCCATCTCCAGCATAAATCCCGGGATGATCCCGGTTACCTGCCCTCCGGAAGCCAGCATCGTGTCGGCCATTCTTCCCATAATACCCCGGGCTCCGGCACCATAGACCATTTCGATTCCGTTTTCAGACAGAATCCGGGCCATCTCTTCGCCATGTTCGAGGTAGATCTCCGGAATTCCGGGGCTTGATGCTGCAAAAACACAGATGCGCTTAATGCTCATGTCTTAAAAGGAGTATAAAAATCCCCCCGGCAGTTTTCTGCCGGAAGGAAGATCATTACCGGAGGATTCCTGTCAGAGGAGCTTATCCAGTTTGTTGACAAATACACTTTTCGGAACAGCGCCAACCTGTTTGTCGGCTACTTCACCGTTTTTGAAAAACAAAATCGTGGGGATATTCCTGATCCCGTATTTTGCGGTGATCCCGGGATTGCTGTCGACATCGAGTTTGGCCACAACGGCTTTCCCGGCATAATCATTACCAACTTCTTCAACAATCGGGCCCACCATACGGCAGGGTCCGCACCATTCTGCCCAGAAATCAACGATGACCGGCTTGTCGGATTTTAATACAATTTCTTCAAAATTGCTGTCGGTTACTTCTAATGCCATAATATCTGTATCTAATTGTAACAATATGAATTTCCTGTCTGCAAAAATAGTCAAACTTTTTCAGAGCGCAATTAGAGAAGGAGAGAAAGGTGTGTGTTGTCTGATGATCCTGTAGTTGGAGATAAGGCTTACATTCTGATCACCGCCTCCGCTTTCCGCTCTGTAAGGCAGGGGTGGGAAAATGCCGGAAAACATTTGAGAACATTACAGGAGGAAGCGGGAAATGACTATTTTTTCGTTCCCGCTTTAATCGCTCCGGAAAGGGTTGATCCTACAGGAAGAGCAAAGCGGGGTAACTAAAAACCAGTCAACAGATGGAAACGATCCGTAGTTTGAAAGACCTTTCCCTTCAAGAACTTTACCTTGCCTTTCAGGAGGCCTTTGAAGGTTATTCCATTCAACTCAGTGAACCCGGATTCCTGACGATGATGAAAAGAAGAGGTCTGGATCGCGCGCTCTCATTTGCTGCTTTTTCCGGAGACCGGCCGGTTTCCTTCACGTTGAATGGTACAGGTTTTTATGACGGGTACCCGACTGCCTATGATACCGGTACGGGTACGGTAAAGGAGTACCGGGGGAAAGGCCTGGCAACAGCAGTTTTCAATTTTTCCAGGCCGTTTCTGGTTGAGGCAGGGATAGCACAGTACCTGCTCGAAGTGCTGCAGGACAATGAGAAGGCTGTTTCAGTTTACAGTAAAATCGGGTTCGCTGCCACCCGGGAATTCTATTATTACATTGCTGCTGTGAGCGACATCCATCCGGAGAAACCCTGCGACCCTTCTGTTGAATTCCGGGAAGCAAGTCTGGAAGAGGTGGAGGAGGGGGGCAGTTTTTTTGATTTCGAGCCATCATGGCAAAACAGCTTTGAGTCGGTCCGCAGAAATTTACCGGGATTCCGGATCACTGCCGCATTCAATCCCGGACTTGTAGGATTCTGCATCACCGAACCGGCATCGGGCGATCTCAGCCTGCTCGCGGTGAAGCAGGGATTCAGAAACCGGGGGATCGGGTCGGGTCTGTTGCGCAGGGCACTTGAGCAAAGCCGGTGCGGGAGCGTGAAGGTGATCAATACGGAAGTGGGCAGTGAAGCTATTTATAGCTTCCTGGAATCCACCGGTTTCAGAGTCAGCGGTCGTCAGTACGAAATGAAGATGAAACTCTGAAGTGAATCACGGAACTATTCTCAGGTCAGTTTATAGCTGATATCCGGATTCTCTTCCAGGTAAGTCAGGAATTTATCTGTCAGCTCCACCTGCCGGTTCCTGGAGAACAGGTCAACCTTCACCTTGTTGGCCGGGTCAATAATCGAGAACTTCAGCAATTTGCCCTTTCCAGGGATGGTGAAATTCTGGAGGTCGGTGATAAGTTGTTCATTGACAGCATCCAGACCGATTTCCAGTTTCACCGCCTTTACCAGCTTCTCCCTGACATCGGCAAGCATGAATACCTGTTTGATATTCAGCGAGTAAACCACTTTTCCGGGTTCACTTGGAGGTGACCATTCATTGATCTGGGCTCTGATCAGCACAGCGACTCCCGGGGCGAAATAGTGTTTGAAATTCACATAGTTATCATTCTTCAGCCGGAGGGTATAGGTCTCGCTGTAATCTTCCAGAACAGCAATGAGGTTCGGCTTGTTCTTCCACTGATCAACCGCATCCCTGGCGGTTTTTACGATGCCGCAAAATGAGAGTTCATTTCCCCTGAGGGCTTTCAGATCGGTGAGATCATGCAGGGTATGCCGCGTGAAGGAAGTGATCTCGGCCTTAAAACGGTCGAGGGGGTGTGCCGTAAGGTAGATCCCGATCAATTCCTTCTCCCGGTTGATCTTATCCAGCAAATGCCATTCCGGAATGTCGGGCGGCATGGGACGGGTTACGGCAGCCTGGTGGATCTCCCCGAAAAGGTTTTGCTGCGGGGTTTTTCTTTCAAACTGGATTTTATTGCCGTATTTGATCAGTTGTTCAATGAAGGAGGGGTCGTTTTCCGGCACTTCAATGTACTGGCTCCTTGTGATATCCGGGAAACAGTCGAATCCACCGGCAACGGCAAGACCTTCCATGGTTTTCCGGTTGACGGTGGAAAGCTCGTTCCTTTCGACGAAATCGTAAATATCCTTATACAGCCCTCCCTTTTTTCTTTCATTGATAAGTCCCTGAACAGCCGCCTCACCAACTCCTTTAATGGCTCCCAGACCGAAGCGGATATCCCCGTTACGGTTCACTGTAAAACGCACGTTACTTTCGTTCACATCCGGACCAAGTACCGAGATCCCCATTCTCCTGCATTCGTCCATGAAAAGCCCGATCTTTTTAATGTCTGTAATGTTCCGGCTCAGCACCGCTGCCATAAATTCAGCAGGGTAATGGGCTTTCAGGTAGGCCGTCTGGTAGGAAACGTAGGCATAACAGGTGGAATGTGACTTGTTGAAGGCATATTCTGCAAAAGCTTCCCAGTCTGTCCAGATCTTCTCAACGATTTTGCGGTCATACCCGTTTTTATCGCAACCCTCGACAAATTTTACCTTGAGGTCATCCATCATGTGACGGATCTTTTTACCCATGGCTTTACGCAGCGAGTCGGCCTGCCCCCTTGTAAAGCCAGCGAGTTTCCTGGAAAGGAGCATCACCTGTTCCTGGTATACCGTGATGCCATAGGTATCCTTCAGGTATTCTTCCATTTCCGGAAGGTCGTAGCTGATCGGTTCCCTTCCGTGCTTCCGGTTCACAAAGCTTGGGATGTATTCCATGGGTCCCGGACGGTAAAGGGCATTCATGGCAATGAGATCCTCAAAGCGGTTGGGCTTCAGTTCGCGGAGGTATTTTTTCATCCCGGCCGATTCAAACTGGAAGAGCGCGGTGGTATCGCCCCGGGAATATAACTCGAAAGTTTTTTTATCGTCAAGCGGAATGGTCGAAATATCGATGTCCACTCCCTGCGATTCCTTTATGTTCAGCAGGGCATCCTTGATAATTGAAAGGGTCTTCAGGCCGAGGAAGTCCATCTTGAGCATGCCCACATCCTCAACATGCTTGCCGTCGAACTGGGTAACCAGCAGCTCTGAATCCTTGAAATTGCATACCGGGATATGCTCCATCAGGTTATTCCGGCCGATAATTACCCCGCAGGCATGCAGGCCGGTCTGCCGGACCGATCCCTCAAGGGTTTCCGCTACCTGCAGCGTGTTGACAACCACGGGATTGGGCGACGACTTTTCCTTACGGAGCTCTTCCACTTCCGCATAGGCTTTTTTGAGGGTGGTACCCGGTCGTTCGGGCACCAGTTTGGCCAGGCGGTCGGCGTCGGGGAGTGGAAGTTTTTGTATGCGGGCCACATCCCTGATCGCCATTTTCGCGGCCATGGTTCCAAAAGTGATGATATGGGCCACGCGATCGTGCCCGTACTTATTCACCACCCATTTCAGCACATCCTCCCGCCCGTCTTCATCGAAGTCGATATCGATATCAGGCATGGAGATACGGTCGGGGTTGAGGAAACGCTCAAACAGCAGATCGTATTTGATCGGGTCGATATCGGTAATGCCCAGGCAATAGGCCACTGCTGAACCGGCCGCCGATCCGCGCCCGGGCCCAACGGAAACGCCCATGTCTCTGGCGGCTGCAATGAAATCCTGCACGATCAGGAAGTAGCCTGGGAACCCCATTCTTTTAATGGTTTCCAGCTCGAAATCGATACGTTCCCGGGTCTCGTCGCTGAGCTCCGGATAGCGTTTTTTTGCGCCTTTATAGGTGAGGTGTCTCAGGTAAGCATCCTCATTGTCAAATCCTTCCGGGAGGGGGAAATAAGGCATGATCGGCCGGGTGTTCAGCTCATACTCCTCTACCTTGTCGGCCAGCTCCATGGTATTGGCCAGTGCTTCAGGCAGGTCGCCGAAGATTTCCCTCATCTCCTCCTGGGTCTTGAACCATTCCTGGCGGGTATAGCGCATCCGGTTGGGATCGTCAAGATCCCTGCCCGTATTCAGGCAGATGAGATGATCATGTGCTTCAGCATCCTCGGGATTGGTAAAATGAACATCGTTTGTGGCAATCACCTTTACCTGGTGTTTGCGGGACAGGTCGAGGAGGATACGGTTAACAAAGACCTGATCGTCGAAGACCTTCCGGTTCATTTCCGGATCATCGGTCCGGTGACGCATCAGTTCGAGGTACAGATCATCGCCAAAAAGCTTTTTGTACTGAAGAAGGACCTGTTCAGCCGCTTCGACCGACTGTTGCATGATGGCCTGCGGGATCACTCCGCCCAGGCAGGCGGTGGATGCAATGAGCCCTTCGTGGTAAAGCTCAAGCAATTCCATGTCGATGCGCGGTTTGTAGTAGAATCCTTCGGTCCAGCCCAGGGATACCAGTTTCATCAGGTTATGGTACCCGGTCTTGTTCCTTGCAAGCAGAACAAGATGGTCATTCCCGTCCAGGTTCTTGTCTTCCTTGGTATGCCGTGATCTCCTGGCCACGTATACCTCGCAGCCGATAATCGGTTTTATCCCCCTTTTTCCGGCTTCGGCATGAAAGATCTTGGCGCCGAACATGTTGCCATGATCGGTGATGGCGATGGCCTTCATGCCGTTATCGATAGCTTTTCGGATCAGATCGGGGATGCTGGCAGCACCATCCAGTATGGAATACTGCGTATGAACATGCAAATGACAGAACGGGATTTTGGAAAGGTCGATCCCCGAACCTGCCGATTCTGGATGCTCGCCGGCTGAATCTTCCTGAGAAAAATTGGAGACCAGCTCAATTTCCGCGGCCTGCACCACATCCGGGTGGGCCTTAAGAAAATCGTCGAACTGCTCCTGGCTCATGCCGGCCTGGGAAAAGGGGATCACCCTGAGGCGCAGCAATTCCAGAAAACAACGTGCCGTGGCATTTACATCTGCCGAGGCATTGTGGGCCTCACTGAACGAATGGCTGAAAAGAATGTCATGCAGTTCCGCCAGCTTCGGGGCTTTGAATTTTCCTCCTTTGCCGGTGCTGATCCGGCAATAATCGGTGCTCAGGCGCATTGTGCAGAGCGAGGGCTTCTGCATAAAGCTGTTGGCTATGCCCTTACGGAGATATTCGGCAGCAACAACGTTGATATCGAAATCGATGTTATGCCCGACTTTTACTGTGGCTTTTTCAAGAGTTGCGGCAAAGGTTTCCAGAACCTCTGTCAGCGGTTTGCCTTCTTTTTTTGCCCGTTCCGTTGAAATCCCGTGGACCTTCTCCGCTGCATAGGGAATCTCGAATCCCTCCGGCTGAACGATCATATTCCCCGATTCCAGCAAACGCCCGGCACTATCATGAAGCTGCCAGGCAAGCTGTACCATCCTTGGCCAGTTATCCAGATCTTCAAGAGGGGCGTTATCCCGTTTGGGAAGACCTGTGGTTTCGGTATCAAAGATCAGGAACATGGCTCAGGTCGGCGGTTTTTATGTGTAGTTGTTTGTTATGCTCTTGTATTACAATAGATTGACACTTATTGCCGGCTTTTGAAATACACAGGTAAAGGTATCAAAAATGAGCGCAACCCGGTCATGTGTTGAAAAGTTGTTCAGGGAAATTCATTATTTCCGGACGCCCGACGGCGATTAGGGCATATAGCAGAGCAGTGGAAAAAGAAGTACAGCAGGAAAAACAAATATGAACACGGACTGTCTGATTATTAGGCTGAAAATATGGTTCCCGGCATGGAGCTGACAGAACAGGAATACATCTGTCCGTTCCTCACCCTTGCATCTGCTCCGGAAGACGCTGGTGCGGGCCGGGTGTTTCCCGCTTACAAAACCTGCTTGAAGAACATGCAGGCAAAGGCTTGCAGAAATTCGAATAATTATTAATTTCGGTTGAATTTTGTTTCAATTAAAACCCACTACAATGAAGAAGTATTATTTTCTATTGGCAGTAGCAACTCTATTCACTGTGAAAAGTTGTGATCTGTTAAAACCTGAGCCGGAGGTTACAGTTTTGGAAGATATCAACGAACCTACAACCTGGACCGCTGATAAGGTATGGCTCATAACCGAAGATCTTAGTGTGAATTCGGATCTGACTATTGAACCGGGAACAGTAGTAAAGTTTTCACCAGGAACATCAATGTGGATTGGTTATACTGAATACGCTTCAGTTTCAGCTCTCGGAACTTCTGATAAACCAATCGTTTTCACATCTTCAGCATCGAATCCTCAGGCCGGTGACTGGAATGGTATTTATTTTTATGCCGCAAACTCTGCAACAGGAACGAAATTTACCTATTGTACATTTGAGTATGGTGGCGGTGCTGGACAATGGAGCGGCATTCTTGAACTTAATGACACAAAAATTACGTTGGAAAACTGCACCGTGCGGCACTCGGGGAACGCCGGTATCTACATGTATTATGAAGGACAGTTCACCTCTTTTAAGAACAATCTTATTGAAGACTGTGCACTGCATTGCATTACCTGCGGTGCTTCAGCCGTTTCAACCATCGAAGCCAACAACAGTATAATTCCAACGGGTAACTACGGGATAGAGTGTGGCGGTGTTCTGAAAGGCAACTCTACATGGCACAAATTTGAAGCACCCTATATAATAACCGATGATCTGGATGTTGGAAATGAAAGTGGAAATACGGTCTGGACAATTGATCCGGGAGTTACTATCAAACTCGGACCCAGCGTAGCCATCTGGCTTGGTTATTCAGAATATGCCGAGGTACATGCAGTTGGAACCTCCGATCTGCCCATTACCTTTACCTCCAATGCTTCTTCACCTTCGAAAGGCGACTGGGACGAGATCAATATCTATCCCAATGTGGCTTCCTCCAGCGAATTCTCCTATTGTAATTTCTGGTACGGCGGAAGCAACGACTATGGTTTGATTTACATGGACAGCGAAGGGAACGATATGGAAATTTCCAACTGCAACTTTGCACACTCTGCTTCCGTGGGAATCTGGGTGGCCTATGGCTCACCAACTCTCAGCAACAACACCTTTGAAGACAACGAAGGTCAGGATGTACATTATGATGTGAAGTAATCCGGGCTGGTACGAGCTATTACAGCCGGGCCGGTCCCGGCTGTTTTTTTTATGCAAATGAGGGTAATGCTTTGTATATTCAGACAATAGTTTTACCTTTGCACCCACTTTTAGACGTAGGTTTAATTTAAAAAGTAAAAGAGTATGCCTGTAAAAATCAGATTACAAAGAAGAGGTCGCAAATTTGCTGCGATTTATGACATTGTAGTTGCTGATAGCAGGGCGCCACGGGATGGTAAATTTATTGAGACCCTGGGTCAGTATAACCCCGGTTCCAATCCTGCAACCATTAATCTCGATTTTAACAAAGCCGTTGACTGGCTTGTAAAAGGCGCTCAACCTACAGATACCTGTAGAGCTATCCTCTCCTACAAAGGGGTTATGTACAAAAAGCATCTGCTCGAGGGAGTAAAAAAAGGTGCATTTGACGAAGCTGAAGCTGAGAAGCGTTTCAACACCTGGATGAAGGAAAAAGAAGCCAAGATCCAGGCCAAGAAAGACAGCCTGAGCCTTTCGAAGAAGGATGCTGCCAAAGCCAAACTCGAAGCTGAATCAAAAGTTCGTGAGGCCCGTGCCCTTGAACTTGCGAAGAAAAATGCAGAACTGGCTGCCGAAACCAAAGCCGAAGAGGCTGACGAAGAAGTTGCCGGTGAGGAAGTTGTGGCTGAAGAGGCTTCCGAAGGTACAGCTGAAGAGTAAGTGATATCATCTAAAGCTGATTATTCATGCCCGGCAGGAGGGGTACATTCATCGGAACCTTAGCCAGGCCTCACGGAGTGAGTGGGGAACTCAGGATGAACATTCATCCCTCTCTTGCGGAAAGCATTGAACCAGGAATCCCGCTGTTCGTCGAAACCGACGGTCAGCGGGTTCCTTTTTTTGTGGAAGAATCAACACAGGTCGCCGCCGACAGCCTGATACTAAGGCTGAACTTCATTGACAGTCCTGAAGAGGCAGCAAAGTTTGCCGGAGCACGGGTTTTCAGCAGTCTGGAAGATGACGGGGCAGACAGCCCGCTTTCCGATCTCGGTGAACTTGAAGGCTATACGGTGAAAGATGAAAAAGCGGGAATCCTGGGTGAGATCCGTGCCATTGCCGGTCATCCCGATAATCCCCTGTTCGAAATAGAAAGAAACGGAGCCCTTCACCTGGCACCGGCTGCTTCCGAACTTATTGTAAAAGTGGACAGGAAGAAAAAGATCCTTATAACCCGCCTGCCAGAGGGGATTCCTGGTCTGACTGATTAGTCATCCTTTCCTCTTTATGAATTTCCGTTTTGCCTTGCAGCGGCATTTTCAGCGTGATATTCTTGTCGTAGCCCAGGAACTTTGCACGCCAGCTCTCAGGAAGTGACACAGTCGTCATTTTTTCCCGGTTGTAACACACAAGAACGGCACGGTTTGAAGCCCTGATCTCATGCGCTTTCTTGCTGTATACCTGCTGGATCATTCCCATGCTCTTGTTACCGATCGTATCGATGCGGGTAAAGATCTCCACCTCATCATCAAGCGGGATCGGACTCAGGTAGTCGATGGTGATTGTTGCCACCATTACGGCATAACGGTTCCAGTCGAGCTCCTGGCCCAGGACCCTGGAAAAATACTGCAAACGGGCAAAGTCAAAATATTGCTGGTATACAGCGTTGTTGACATGTCCAAGCATGTCACAATCGGCGAATCTTATCTGTACAGGGGTGCTGTGACGGAATTGAATATTGGGTGATTGCATTCGGCAAAGGTAGAAAAAGGTGGAATGCATCAGTAAAAATATCGCTGAAAATCTTAATCTTCATGCAACAGGCAACAGTTTGATTCGTCTTTCACTCAAACGGATCAGGTAAAATATCAGGAGCCCTCATGGGCAGGAGTCCGTGAAAACGGGCTTTTCGGACCGTGGTGAACAAGGTTTACCACGGTCTTTTTTCAGGTAGAAATATTTTTTCCTCACCGCCACCTTTTTAGCCTTCGTGGTACGAAATTTGCTATTGTATCATCTGTTTTTCTTTGTAATTCTTCAATCCCGATGAAAAAATATGTATTGATAATCACAGCTTTGCTGATGGTTTCCGGCTATGGGTGTGAGTTTGAGTCGTACCGCGATTACCAGGTTCCTTCATACGAGGGTGCTTTTACCTGGACCCGGGCTACGGAGCATGCAGCCTGGCCGAACCGGCAGGATTTTGCTGCAGCAGCTTTTAAAAACCGATTATGGGTTTTCGGGGGATACAATCCCGGACAGGTCAGTGGAGACACCTATTATGAAGATGTCTGGAGTTCGTCCGACGGGGTAAGCTGGGACTGTGTTCTAGAAACGGCCCCGTGGAAAGGACGGAGGGGGCACGCAGTTACGGTTTTCAATGACGGGAGCGGCGAGGCACTCTACCTCACCGGGGGGTTCTCTGTCGATGAAGAAACCGGGTACCGACAGTACAACAACGATGTTTGGCGTTCCTACGACGGAATTACCTGGACAGAGATCCATGCCAATGTTGAACAGGAAAAGGTGGATTCAGCTTACTGGTTTCCCCGTATGAATCATTCCTGTGTGGCGCTTACCCAAAGCGATACCTCCTGGCTCTACCTGATCGCTGGCAGCAGTATGATCCCCGATCACAACGCCCGTTATTCGATGATCTATTTCAGCGATGTCTGGAGATCAAATGATGGTGAGAACTGGACCCGGCTACACAATAATGATTTCGGGATTCGTTCCGGACAGGCAGTGGCAGTCGACAGTGCCGGCGGGAGGATATACATCCAGGGTGGTATGCACGGGGTGATCTTTGATGCCGAAGATAATGGAACCCATCCATTACCAGACTGGCACTGGCTGTGGAGTTCAAGTGACGGGGTGAACTGGATACCTGAAAATGATACGGCAGATTTTGAACAGGGCTACCTTTTCCGCACCGAGCATCAGATGGCTTTTATCAATAATACTCTCTGGGCTTTCCCGGGTGCCGTTAATTCCAATGTACATTTTCATTTTGCCCAGGAAAGTCAGTACACCTTCTGGAGAGTCGATCAGGGAAACCTCTGGTCGGTCGATTCAAAAGGATCTGATTTCGATGCCCGCTACAGTTATGCCATGGTTGTCATGAACAACAGGGTCTGGATAATGGGCGGAGACACCAATGCCCACGGACCCTCGAATGATGTCTGGTATGGAGAACTCGAATAAAACGAAAACTATCCCTTAAAAATGAAAAGTAAATCCGATATGAGGCCCGCAGCAGTATACGGGCATTCAGGAAGAAGCACCGTTCTTCGTGTTGTTTTTCCTTCACTGTTTTTTGTTTTGCTGCTGAGTTCCGGCAGATTGTTTGCCCAGGAGAGTGGTGAGAAGTTTTCCATTCCGCTCAGGAACTGGGAACTGAGACTGATCACACCGGGGCATCTCTATCCTACCTACCTGGCCGATCCGCTGGGTGTGCGTTTCGAGGTCTCCAGTCAGAAGATCCTTTACAGCGATTTCGATTTTCAGGACAGGATCAACGACGGGAAGGGCTATCTGGGCAAACTGGTCATCAACCCGGGCGTGAGGATCTCACTGCTGCGGTTTTCACCCCAGTCCAATCCAAATCTGGGAGTAGAAGTGGATCTGGGTGTGACCGTTCCGACGTTTATGCGCGGCGGGAACCACGACCTGATCGGGGTCGACGGGATCTATTATTTTGCAATTTCAGGCAGACCCTTTGAATGGCTGAGCCTGCGCTTTTCCAAACATCATATCTGTACCCATATCGGCGATGAGTTCAATTCGGGTACAACCTATTCGGTAATCGATTTCGATCCAAACGTCACGCAGTTACCCGTGAGGGACGATTTTATCCTTTCAGCAGCCGTTAAACCCTTCCGTCTGCTGGGACTAAGTCAGCCCGACCTGCTTCAGGTCTACGGCGATTTCGGATTTTTCCTGCCCGGTTCCGATTTTATGGGAGAGCGACAGAATAAACCACATTTCGATGCCTATCTGAATCTTCAGGCAGGGGCAGAACTTGAGTACTATTTTCCATGGAAATTCCTCGGAGGGGTGTATACAGCCTTCAATGTCAGTGCTTACCAGCTCAATTCCTTCTCCCCGAATTTCTCACTTACCGGTGGCTACCTGTTCCCCCAGACCCTGAACAGCAAAAGACTGAGGATCGGATTTAACTATTATAACGGGCGCAGCCTGAGTAATCAGTTCTATAACCGGAAGGAAAAGTTCATTGCCTTTATTGTTGCAGTCGACGTTTGATTTGGATTTCCCGGCTCATTACTTAAATTTACGGCAGAAACTACCGCTAAAACGGACCTAAACTGCTGCAGATGCGACGTAATGAGATGAATACCGAATGGAGGCGGATTGCCGCAGCCTTGTATCGCAAGCCGATCGACTCCAAGATCTTCGGCTCGGTAGAATTTGATGTCACTGATCTCGAAAAATATATCAGTGAGAAAAGGAAAGAAGGGATAAAAATCACGCTCACCCATATTTTTGCCCTTGCCCTTGCCCGGGGACTTAAGGAGGCAGTGCCTGAACTCAACTGCTTTGTACGAAGAGGGAATATTATCCCCCGGAAAAGTATCGATGCCATGGTGAGCGTTCTCGTCGATGACACAGAAATGAGTTCGGTCAGAATTTCCGACGCAGACCAGCTGACCCTTGAAGGCATTGCTCATGTTTTAGGAGATGGTATCAAAGCGACCCGTTCGGGTTCTGAAGACCGCACGATGAAGATGAAGGGTGTTATAGCAAAAATACCATGGCCGTTCAGATCCTGGATCTTCAACCTGATCAAGTTTATTACCATCAAGTGGGGACTCACCATACCGGCAATCGGTCTCGGGTCGAATAATTTCGGTTCGTTTGTCCTCTCCAATATCGGAACTATCGGTCTTGATATGGGCTATCCTGCTCTTTTCCCCATTTCCGATGTCGCTTTTGTTGTGATTATGGGAGGCGTCTATAAAAAGCCGGTGGTGGTGAATGATGAGATTGTAATCCGCAGGATCATTACCCTTAGTACGGCACTTGACCATCGGGTGGTGGATGCCATGCACGGGGGAAAATTGTTCAAGTATGTAAAAAATCTTCTGCGCGATCCTTCGGTGCTGGAAAGGCCACCGATGTGGCTGACTGATCCGGAGCAAGCCAGGCAGAGCTGAAGCCAAAGCAGTTCAGATAGTCTGTATCCAGTCCCCAAACTTTCATCCGATTCGTCAACCATCGCTTTATCGACTCATCGGGAGGTTTTCCGACAGCAAAAACTTAAATATTTTGTGTTAAAGGAATTAGGGACAGTTGATTAGGTATTTGTAACCTGAGGACAGGAATTGACATCAGATGTGATTCCGGGTGTAGTTTCAGGAGGGTATAAATGAAATACTTGTCATAGTAAAGCACAGATAATCAGAACTATAAGGCATAAATTGCAGAAGGTGTACAGAATTGTATTTTTTCTCTATATTTGGGGCATTAAAAATAGAAACCGGCTCTGCCCCACAAGGGGTGGCAACCGGTTTTTTATGGAATATAGTGCATTGGTTTTTAGTAACTTATGTTTAACTAGTTCAAATCAGGATGGGATTACTACAAGAGAAATTAGGTCGTTATGACGCGCCGCAGCAAGTGATGAAAGCAGGGCTCTATCCCTATTTCAGGGCTATCGAATCGGAACAGGATACCGTAGTTTTGATGAGCGGTAAAAAAGTATTGATGTTTGGTTCCAACAGTTACCTTGGTCTGACAAATCATCCGAAGATCAAGGAAGCAGCCAAGAGGGCCATTGATAAATACGGTACCGGTTGTGCGGGATCGCGTTTTCTGAACGGTACACTGGACATCCATCTGGAACTGGAGGAAAAGCTGGCAAAACTGGTCAATAAGGATGGAGCAATCTGCTACAGCACCGGATTTCAGGTTAACCTGGGAGTGGTGTCTGCACTGACCGACAGGAATGATTATTTATTGCTGGATGAACTGGATCATGCTTCCATTATTGAAGGTAGCCGCCTTTCTTTTTCCAAGGTGCTCAAGTATGCCCACAACGATATGAATGCTCTGGAAAATAAACTGAAGCTGTGTGAGCCCGAGAGGCTGAAGCTGATTGTTGTGGATGGTATTTTCTCCATGGAGGGGGATATCGTGAACCTGCCTGAAGTGGTAAAGCTGGCCGAGAAATACGATGCAGCCATCCTGGTCGACGATGCACACGCCATTGGTGTGATCGGCAAAAACGGCGCAGGTACGGCCTCCCATTTCGGCCTCGACAACAAGGTTGATCTGATTATGGGAACTTTTTCCAAATCGCTGGCTTCTCTTGGAGGTTTCATCGCCGCCGATAAGGAAATAATAAACTATCTGAAGCATAACTCGAGGTCATTGATCTTCAGTGCAAGTATGACGCCTGCTTCCGCTGCCAGCGTGCTGGCCGCAGTGGAAATTATGGAACAGGAGCCCGAGCGCATTCAGCATCTCTGGGATCTTACCCACTATGCCCTGAAAGGATTCAGGGAAATGGGTTTTGAAACCGGAAAATCGGAAACGCCCATCATTCCCCTGTTCATGGGTGACGACATTAAAGCCCTGATGATGACCAAATATCTTTTTGAGGAAGGCATCTTTGTCAATCCCGTTGTAGCACCTGCGGTACCCAAGGAAGACAGCCTCATCCGCTTCTCTCTTATGGCTACTCATACCAAAGAACAGGTTGATATAGCCATTGAAAAGATCAGGAAAGTAGCATTTAAACTTGGCGTTCTGTCTTCATCGGAAGTAAACCGGTAGTCATGAGCAAGGTTATCTGTATCACCGGGATCTCTTCCGGATTTGGCAAAACGATCGCTGAACTTCTGGCTGAAAAGGGATTCAGGGTATACGGGATCAGCCGGAAAATCGGGGATGAACCGACGGATTATACAGCCTTGCAGGGGGATGTGACCGATCCGGAGCAGATCCAGACGGTAATCGATCATATTCTCGAAAGGGAAGGCCGGCTCGATGTATTAATCAATAATGCCGGTATGGGTATCGGCGGGTCGGTTGAGGAAGCTTCTCCGGAGGAGATTCGGGTGCAGATGGATACGAATTTCCTCGGATCGGTGAATATGATCAGGGCTGCACTTCCGGCCATGCGTCAGCAGGGGGAAGGACTGATTATCAATATCAGCTCTATTGGCGGACTGATGGGACTCCCATTTCAGGGCTTCTATTCTGCCAGCAAATATGCCATCGAAGGTCTGAGTGAAGCACTGGCCATGGAGGTCAGGCAATTCAGGATAAAGGTGGTTCTTGTTGAACCGGGCGATTTTTCCACCGGGTTTACCGCCAACAGGAAAATTATTTCCAGAGCTTATAACGGGAGCCCCTATGAGGACCAGTTCGACAGATCGCTGGCGATCATCGAGAAAGATGAAAAGGGAGGCTTGCATCCCCGGAAGCTCGCGGCTAAAGTCCTGCAGATTGTTCAGTCAAAGCATCCGGCTCCCCGGTATGTGGTATCTACCCTTGAACAGAAACTGGCCGTATTGCTGAAAAAGCTACTTCCATCAGCCTGGATGGCATCGATCCTGAGGAGCCATTACGGGATACGCTGATACGTATCAGATCTTCAGTTCCTGCAGTTCCTTGCCCACGGTATTGATAATCTCGTAAGAACCTGCCATTACACTGAAATTGCATTTTTTCAGTGATTGTCCGATGAGAAAGTCAACCGGCTGGTTGTCAATTGTTCTCATAATCCCTCCGGCACCTGAAATAATCAGTGACAGGGCGGCAATATCCCAGACTTTTGTGCACATGTTGATACAGCATCCGAAGCGCCCTTCTGCGATAAACAGAAAATCGACGAGTGAATTCGTGGAACGTACATTCCTGGAGTTTTTGAGCAGGTATTTGTAGCAGGTAAGACCTTTCCGCTGGATCTGGGTATCGCTTACCGGATCATTCGCGAATGCCACAAGTTGTTCACTCAGAGGCTTTGAGCCGCTAATCCGGAGAGGCCGGCCGTTTTTCAGTGAGGTCCTGCCGTTCTCACAGAAATATACATCGCCGTTTACGGGGAGTGTGGCGCCGGCCATCACGGGCTGATTATCTTCAAACAGGGCGATAAGCGTTCCGAACCAGGGAATCCCGGCAGCGAAATTGGAGGTGCCGTCGAGCGGATCGATAACCCAGGTGTAAGTCGAGCGATTATCGACAAAGCCACATTCTTCAGAAAGGATATTGTGTTTCGGGAAGCGTGCACGGATAGTCGCCATGATCGCCTCCTCACTTTCAAGGTCGGCGGTTGTCACAATGCTGTGCTTATTCTCCTTGTAACCGGTATGAAGGGGTCGCTCATAATGGGAGAGGAGTATCTCTTCGGAGACATGCAGTGCCGAAAGCAGGGTTGACTTCACCGTGGTAGTTTTTATCAAATACTTTGACTGGTTTGATCCCGGGAATATTTCCGCTACGGGATTATTTTTCCAGATAAAATTCGGAAATTCCCAGTGTCTGATCCGAATTCAGAAGAATCCAGCCGTAAAGGGTGTCCGCATCAGCTATCCTGATTGCCATAAAATATTCCACATTTCCGGCCCAGTTGCCGGTGCTTTCGTTGTCCGGGAAGGTTTCTTCCGAAAAGAGAGTAAGCATATTGCCGGCAGTCCAGGTGTATCTTTCATCTATGGTATCACCCTCATTGAAAGCCAGAGGCCAGGACCTGTCATTTACAGCGATCTGTACAGAAGAAGCACTCAGAACACTCACATCCCCGTGAATGTAACCAGTCGGCCAGCAATCGTAGATTACCGTCGTGTCATCCGGGATTTCGCAACATTCCCCGTTTATGTCCGGGATTTGCTCATACCAGCGGAACCGGAGGTCGGGCTGGCCATCCATGTTCATATCAAGCGTATCAGCACCGGAATATACCTTACAGGCTGTTTCCTCGGATACGATCTGTATCGCAGGATAAAAATGCCAGCTGTCCTCATTTTCCTGAATTATTCCGGCGCATACAGGTGACTTGATTTCAACAGGGTTTCTCTCACAAGCGGTGAACAAAAAAAACAGGAATGCCGGAAGGGCAAGATATCGTGTAAGTATACTTGTTTTCATTTCGAGGTTTTTATTCTGACAAACAAATTACAATTTATTTCTGATATCATGGTCTGTAAATCAAAATATTAAGTGAACGGACGAAAAAAACTCACTTTCAGAATAGGGGTGGGATGGGTCTGGTGTGTGCTAGCTGTGAACGAACGAAAAAATTTATATGTAATCAGTAATAATCATTAAAAACCAAGATCATGAAAAAGCTATTTTATCTTTTACCGGGATTACTGCTTTCAGCAGGACTGTTTATCACAGGTTGTGACAGCAAGGTTGTTCCCGAACCGGAAAATTCCATTCTGCCCGAAAAATTTTCGATTGATATCCCCTCTTCCATTTCCCGGGATGCCGGTACAACGAAGAGTGCGCAGATTGATACCCTGAAAGGCAATGAGATTTATCAGCACCTGACTTTCTTCATCCGGGTGGGTGAAGCCGGGGCCGAGGTGGTTGAGCATGTCATAGCTGCTATTAATGTATACCACATCGATCAGATCAAAACGCTCACCTTTGAGAGTGATGACGATGGCCGGATCAAGAATATGGTGGTTACCGCGCTGCCTCTTTTCGAAGACCGTACCTGGGAGTATGGACTTACCATCACCGATTCCGATTCGGAAGGTGAGGCTGATGGAGGGAAAGCTATCCAGATCTTCTGGAACAACAGTCCCCGCGAAGGTATCGCCATTCTTAAACCATACAATATCGACCGCGGAAGGAACAGCGACAAACCGGAGGCTATGTACCGCGTTGATTATAGCGAAGCCGGGGAAATGGGGTATGATGCTCATATGATCGTATCTGTTGCCGGTCTGCCCTCTGTTGATCCTCTGCTGGCACCCTTTGCCATGGATGGCATGAAAATGTTTGTCGGTAAAAAAGGTGACTTCATCGATGTTTATGGTAATTCAAGTCATCCCAACGCCAAATTCCTGAGTTCTGTAACAGGATATAACTGGGCCTTTGTTGCCAGCGGATCGGAGAGCATGGATATTGCCGTGGCTGAGGTCGGATTGCCGCTCAACACGCTTGATGCAACGGGCCGTGAGGTACTTCTGGAAGAATACTCCGTTCGCAATGTCCTTACCAATGAGGTGCTCACTGTCTGGCCCAATGCCAGCCAGGATCTGATCGATGCATGGCTCACCAATACGGAAGCACCCGGTTTCTTCGACGACCACGGATTCGTTCAGGGCGGTACCGCTCCCGGTGAGGAGTATAACGACCTGACAGGCCGGATCCCCGGGCTCGCACCCTATAATCCCAAAGTGATATCCAGCCTGGAGATTGCTTTTAACTGAACAGAATGATGCTCACTGAAAGCCCGGTAGCTTGCCCTGCCGGGCTTTTACATTTTAATGAATTTCAGATTAAAAATGCCTTCCGAAGTGGAAAGTTTCAGCAGATAAAGTCCCGGGTGGAGATGGGCGATATTCAGCTCTCCGGATGGAGAATAATCTGCCTGTACCGGTGAACCCCTCAGATCGGAGATGCTGATCCCTTCGATCATCCCGGCTGCCGACAGCGTGATCATTTCTGTCGCAGGTGAGGGATAGAGACCCGGTTCCCTGACACCGGATCCCGCTGACCGGGTAGTGAAGGAACAACTCCCGAAGTCGGTGCGGAATTCAGCCGGACCGTTCGTGACAATGTAGCCCCGGTGGGTGTTCCAGTAAACGGCACAGCTGGAAGGCACCGTCTCACGGTAGGCTGTGTTCCATTCCCCTTTGTTGTAATAGATATATGCCCCGCTGCTTCTTCCGGGGATCAGGGTGTCGAGTACATATAGCTGGTTTCCGCTTTCCGTCATTCTCACAAATGTCCAGTTCTTTCCGGTGAAGTCACCGGTAATAAAAACACCGTTTGAGGTTTCGGCGCCTGTCATATTAACCGTGAAAACCACCTGCTGATCTGCTAGTCCGGGAGGTTGATCCAGGTAATCCCAGGAAAGAAAATCCGCTCCGGAATTGATCTTGTTGCTGAAATCAAACAGGGTGGCGTTATCGTAATGGGATCCCGTGGCCCAGTAGGTCTTGCAGGAGGAGGAAACCCAGGCCGGTTCCCAGTATACATTGCCCGAGCCGCCATTGTCTGCAATGAGCCAGGTGAGCTCTATAAGGAAGTCGCGCTGTACCTGGTTACTGATCAGATTACCATATTCCGGCATCTTGCTGTTACTGCCCAGCACATTCCCCGCAAAATCCTTATTCTGACTGGTCCAGGGATAGCCTGTTTCTACGATCATCACATCCTTGTTATATTCCTCCTTCAGGAACTTCACAGCATCGCCGAGTTGCCTTACACTGTAATCCGACCATTGGGGATAGTAAGACAGTCCAATGATATCGAATCCCGACAACCCAGCTGCCACGCCCTGCTCAAACCACCAGAGCGCATTCTCCGGCTGTGCCACATGGATCAGCGTCCTGATGTTCGTCCCGTAATCGCTGTTTATCTGCTGCACTGCCGCTATTCCCCGGTGCAACAGGAAGACCTGCCGGTTCCAGTCGAGGGGGAACAGTCCCGGACTGCTGTCGTCGATCTTTTGTGTTGTTCTTTTTATCAGGATATTCCCGTTGATCTCATTCCCGATCTGGACGATGCCCGGGGCCAGATTTGCCAGTACAAGTGCCTTCAGTGTATTGTAGGTGTACTGGTAAACCGAGTCTCCCAGCACCTGTTCGTCACTGATATCGTTCCAGGCAGCCGGACGCCACTGCCGCGAGGGATCGGCCCAGAAATCGGAGTAATGGAGATCCAGCATAACGGTCATTCCTTCGGCCGATGCCCTTTCGGAGGACCTTTTCACATCGGCAAAATTGCTGTAAGACGTCCATTCCGGATTATGCCAAAGCCTCAGCCTTACCAGATTGGCCCCTTTCAGGGCAAGCAGGTGGTAGGGATCCGTTTCAATATTCTGATCATCGTAATATTTCACCCCTGCGTCCTGCAATTCATTGACATAGGACAGATCCACCCCCAGGCTGAAACTCTGTGCCCGGTTGAGTGCAGGCACCAGCAGGAGGGCAAGGGCAAGGGCTTTAACGGGAAATGTTCTTTTTATCCGGCGCATCATCAATTAGATTTTTTCTGTTCGGCCACTTTTTCCGCTTGCAATGTAGTCATTACATGTTGAATAGACTCAGTTATTGTACCCGGTGTTCTGGTCAAGGTTTGGATTCCTGTCGAGTTCGACCTGGGGAATCGGGTAAACAACCTGATAATCAAAGGCTTGTTTACCTCTTTCCTGAGCGCGTGAAATAAATTCTCCCTGCCTGATCAGATCGTCCCGACGATAGCCTTCTGCATAAAGTTCCCAGCCCCTTTCATCAAGTATGGCTTTTCGCAAACTGGCTTTATCTGCAAAATCGCTCAGCTGGAGTCTTTTCGATGGATCATTATTGAAAGCCCTGTTTCTTAACTCGTTAATCAGGTCAATGGATTCCTGGTTGGGCCCATCTATTTCGTTCAGTGCTTCGGCAAGGGTGAGCAGTACTTCAGCATAACGGTGGAGCACGATATCGTTCCCGGCCCAGGCCCCGATCCGGTTGGGATCAACTTCATATTTCATGATCATGTAGCCGTTATTCAGGGTCTTTGTGGTCCCCAGAACGCTGGTATAGGTATTGATCAGGAAGGTTCTTCGCTGATCAGCTGGATCAAAGGTGGCGTAAAACTCATTCCGGAGCAGGTGACCGCCCCATCCTCCCGACACATAATCCGATTCAGCGGTATGGGCGATAAAAGTGTTGCCGATACCCGGCTGGGCAATGCAGGGGATTGATAGGATGATTTCCGGGTTGTTTTCGTTTTCAACTGCGAAAATCCCGGCATAGCTCGGGCTGAGTCCATAAACATGAAGGTCCATTAGATCATAGGCCGCATCCCTGGCTGCAGCCCAGTTGCCCTGGTTCAGCTGAAAACGGGCCAGGGTGGCGAAGGCGGCTCCACTGGTAAACCGGCCCGTTTCGCTGGCCGGTACTTCGTCGGGCAGGAGCCCGGCCGCTGTGGTCAGATCCCTTACCACAGCACTGATCACCGAATCGGCAGGTGCCTGGAAAGGCAGTGCCAGCGGGTCTTTAACCACTTCAAGTACCAGGGGGATGGACCCGTAAAAACTGAAGGCGGTGCTGTAAAAGAGCCCGCGGGCCATGAGGGCTTCACCTTTGACCCGGTTTCGGACGGCGTCCGAGATCCCGTCGTTATCGATATTTTCAAGGATGTTATTGGCGATGGCAATGCCTTCATAAAGATCACTGAACATCTGGTCGAAATGCCCACCCGAATTGGGTAGCCACTGGAACTCCTCGAAAGCCTGCCAGTAACCTCCGTAGGTCGACCAGGTTACGTAGAGCTCATCGGTGGGCGCCTCGTTGAAATTGAATACCGATTCTTCTCCCATGCTGTAAAAGCCCCAGCTTTCACGCTGGCCGTTGTTTGCGGTCACGGGACCATCGGCTCGCAGCTTCGCATAGAGGGCTTCGACTGCATTGAGCGCGTCTTCATCGTTCTGAAAGAAATTATTGGAGGCGATCTCAATAAAAACCTGTTCCTCGAGCAGTTTTTCACACGAAACCAGGCTCAGGATCAGGAAAGCGGTGAATATGGTTTTTTTCATCTTGATCGGTTTTAGAACGTGATATTAACTCCGATGGAATAGGTTCTTGCATTTGGATACTGCCTGAATTCATCGGTTTCAGGATCCAGGCCCCTGTAAGGAGTGATGGTCAGCAGGTTCTGCGCGTCAAAATATATCCTGAGATTTTTGACAAATTTCAGGTTGGAGGTGCTGTACCCCAGGGTCACGTTA
Source organism: Bacteroidota bacterium (assembly GCA_049325415.1). Taxonomy (GTDB): domain Bacteria; phylum Bacteroidota; class Bacteroidia; order Bacteroidales; genus JBMOLL01. Next base: position 32,910 of record JBMOLL010000082.1, read on the forward strand.
CGCAGCCTGACAAAGGAAGCATTTTGAATATACACCGTATTTGCGTAGTTGTCCCCACCATCGGAAGGTGCCAGTCCGCCCTGAACTGTACCGTCCGGATTAGCGTCGGTCCAGCGGTCAAGGATGGTGACACTTTTATTGTAACCCAGGAGGATATTCTGGATATCCTCCAGCGAAGCCAGCGTATAGTTGTCTTTTTGACGCCCGAACATGCCCTGGAAGAAGAAACTCAGGTCGAATTTCTTATACTGAAAGGAGTTGTTCAGACCCAGGGTAAAATCGGGGTCGTTCTTTCCGAGCAGGGTGCGGTCGGCCGGCGTGATCTCCCCGTCGCCACTGACATCCCTGAAGATAAACATGCCGGGTTTGGCATCGGGCTGACAGCTTTCGTTGATCTGCTCCTGGCTGGTAAATATTCCGTCAACGATGTAGCCGTAGATCCCGTTTACCGTGGCATTTTCTTCCTCTACCTCCATGCCTACAGGATAATAGCCTGCCCTGTCGAGCCAGCTGTTTTTGTTGTAGGCGATGTTGAACGAGGTTTTCCATTCTACGACTTCCGGGATATTCACCGAGGTGATATTCAATTCTGCACCCCGGTTGAGGATGGTCCCGGCGTTCTTGGTCATTACACTGTACCCGGAGGTCGAAGGAAGATAGAATTCAAGCAGTACATCCGAGGTCAGTTTGCGATAAAGCTCGAAGGTTGTCTGGATCCGGCCACCGAGAACCGACATGTCGACACCGAAATTGGCCTGGGTGGAAGTCTCCCATTTCAGGTCGGGATTTTCCGGCCGGAGCGAGGCATAACCCGATACGGGTATTCCCCCGATAACGGCCCGGCGGGTATAGGAGTAAAGCGACTGGGACCTTTTATTCCCGATCTCCTGGTTTCCGATCTGTCCATAACTTATCCTGATTTTCAGACTGTTGATTGTTCCGGAGTTGAAGAAGGATTCGTTGTGCACATTCCAGGCAAAGGCGGCCGACGGAAAGTAACCCCATTTATGGTTGGCTCCGAACTTCGTCGAGCCATCGGCCCGGAAGCTGACCGTGAACAGGTAACGGTCCCTGATATTATAGTTCATCCTTCCGATATAGGAGATCAGCCGTGACCGTTCCCTCCAACGGGTATTGCTCAGTGTGTCGGCATACTGGATCTCAGCAATAGTGGAGGCATGATCGGCAAAATTCGACATCAGCAGATCGTCTCCCTCGCTGTCGAATTGCTGGTAGGTATTCCCCACCAGAAGGTCGAATTTATTTCCGAAAAGCATTTTGTTGTAATTCAGGGTGAACTCTGAGAGCACGTTCCGCACCCGGGTTGTGGCAATCTCTGCCTCGCCGTTTGCCTGTTCTCCGCGGATAACGGTGAGCGGGATGAGGGATTCCCTGTTGGCATCGGTGTAGTCCATTCCCAGGTTGACCTTGGCTGTCAGGCCCTCGAACACCTGGTATTCCAGGAAGGTGGTCCCCATGATACGGTTGCTCAGGATCCTGTCGTCGATATCAAGCAGTGAGACAGGGTTGGGGATATTGTCCACTTCGGGGTGGCGGGAGAAGCTGCCATCGGGCTGGCGCACGAGAACCAGGGGTGACCAGGTACGGGTGTTGTCGAAAAGACCGGAAAACTCCGGACCTCCTCCTCCCGTTGCCCCGAAGGGTACCTGCCGGTCCTTCATATTCGTCAGGGTCACGCTGGCTCCCAGCTTGAGATTTTTAGTCAGTTGGGAGGAAATATTGAACCTTCCCGAGTACCTGCGAAGGCTTGAATTATAGACTATTCCCTGGTGATCAAAAAGATTGGCCGAGGCATAGTACCGGAATTTCGGTTTGCCTCCGCTGATGGAGAACTGCTGTTTCTGGATCGATCCCAGCCGCGTAATCTCCCCTATCCAGTCGGTGCCTTCTCCAAGCCGGTTAATCTCGGCGGGTGAATAAATCGGGTCGGTTCCGGGATTCTGTTCGAGGTGATATTCGTTGGACAGCGTTGCGAACTGTTTCGCATTCAGCATGTCGTATCTTTTATCCAGATGCTGGATACTTGTCGATCCGGAGTATTCCACCACCATTTTCCCCGATTCCCCGGTCCGGGTGGTGATCAGGATGACCCCGTTGGCTCCCCTGGCTCCGTAAATGGCTGTAGCGGAGGCATCTTTAAGAACCTCGATCGATACGATATCCTCCGGATTGATCCCGTTCAGCGGGTTCTTCGGCGGAGAGCTGCGGTAGCGGGAGCCCGATCCCGGCTCGGTATTATCGCTGGTCACCGGCAACCCGTCGATCACATAAAGCGGACCGTTATTCCCCAGCAGGGAAGAGGTGCCCCTGATCTTCACATCGAAGGAACCGCCCGGCTGTGAACTCGACTGGAGCATGACCACACCGGGAGCCGTATTCTGCAGGTAGTTATTCAGCGAAACCACCGGTCCCGGGTTAAAATCGCCGGGTCTGACCGATGCCACCGAACCGGTGATATCGCTTTTCTTCACGGTACCGTAACCGATCACCACGATTTCTTCAAGGTTCTGGATATCGGCCTTCATGTAAACATCAAGAGTGCTTTGTTCGGCGACCGTGAACTCTCTTGTCTGATAACCGACAAAAGAAAAGACGAGCACATCACCGGCGGAAGCTGAAAGCCGATAGCTACCCTCAAAATCTGTGATGGTACCTGTTGTGGTCCCCTTTACGGAAATCCCGACTCCCGGAAGGGCTTCCCCGGTGTCTCCGTCGGTTACCTTGCCTGAAATTTCCCTCTTCTGCCCGCTGGCCAGCGGCAGGACCGAGAGTAATGCCAGAATGAATAATATTCTCTTCATCGAAAGTAGTTTTAGGTATCACAATATAATCAGAAGAAGAAAAATGAGTACGAGCAGGAAAGCGGTGATATAGATTTTATACCGTTTCATTTTTTTTTGGTAAATCTAAGAAACGTGGGCCGGTGAAAGGGCCATAATTCCGTCAAATGGGGGGGAGGATTTCACCCCGCCTGCCTGGGTCAGCGTTTAGTCCTGCCCATCCCTGTTATGGCGGATAAATTCGGAAGGTGGGACTCCGTATTTAATCTTGAAGAGCTTGCTGAAGTATCTCCGGTCGGAGAAGCCTACCTTGTAACAGACATCGGTGATATTCATCCGGTATTTCGACAGCAGGACTGCCGCCCTTTTCAGCTTGAAATCGCGGATGAACTCTATAAGGGAAAGGCCGGTCAGGGCCTTGATCTTTTTATAGATCACCGAATGGCTCATGCCGAGTTCATCCGCCAGCAGACGGGCGTTGATTTCATTTTCATGAATATTTCTTTCGATCACATCGGTGAGCCTGGACAGGAACTGCTGGTCGGGCGTGCTGATGTTCAGTTCATCCTGGGGCCGGGTGATGTAATCCTTCAGAAGTTTTTCCCGGAACTGTTTCCTACTTTTCAGGATGTTGTGGACCCTGGTCTTGAGCAAGCCCTGGTTGAAGGGTTTGGTGATATAGTCGTCGGCCCCCACATCGTAGCCTTCCCTTTTATAGATCAGGTTGGTCCTGGCTGTCAGCAAAACCACCGGAATATGGCTGGTCTGGATGTTGGTCTTGATGGCCCGGGTCATAGCCACTCCGTCCATTACGGGCATCATGACGTCGCTGATGATCAGATCGGGGATCAGTTCAATGGCTTTTTTCAGTCCTTCCTCCCCGTCGGAAGCTGTGCTGATAATAAAGCCCGGGGGGAAGAGTGCCTGCAGGTAATCACGAAGGTAGTCGTTGTCTTCCACGATCAGGAGGGATACTTCCCCGAAACTGCCGAAATCCGTCGCGGGATCATTTCCGGGGTCGGCAGGCAGGTAGTTTTCGATCTGTTCGCTGTTCTTGAAGTCTCTCACCTGCTGTTCAGCCGGGAACTGGCTGTTGCCTTTGGGCAGTTTCACGGCAATACAGATCCCCTGGCCGGCGTTATTTGTTGCGCCGATCTCACCACCATGCAGTGAGACAATCTCCTTGGCAATGGACAGCCCCAGTCCGAATCCCGATTCCCTGATCTCTGCCGCATTTTCACTCTGATAGAACCGTTTGAAGATATCATAGAGCTGTTCATCCGGGATGCCTTTTCCGGAGTCGGTCACGCGGAAATAACAGAACTGGTCGTCATGTTCAAGTTCCAGAGTAATGTTCCCGCCTTCCGGGGTATATTTGAAAGCATTGCTGATCAGGTTGTACAGGACCTTCTCCATCTGAACCCTGTCGTACCAGAGCCTGATTTTTTCCTCCCCCGATATAAACCTGAATTCAATATTCTTGATGGATGCCTGCGCCTGGAAAGAAAGAAAAATCTCCTTTGAAAATTTCAGGAAATCCCCTTCGGCGACACGTATCTTGATGCCATCGGATTCCAGTCTCCTGAAATCGAGCAATTCATTGATCAGCTGGATCAGGTGCCGGCTGCTATTCCGGATGGCTTCAACCTCCCGCTGGTAGCCTTTGCTGATGAGTCCGCTTTCATTCAGCCTTTCAGTGGCTCCAAGGATCAGCGAAACCGGGGTTCTGATCTCGTGGGAGATATTGGTGAAGAATCGTTGCTTGACCTGGTGGAGTTCGTTTTCCTTTTCCCGCTCAAGGGTTTCCAGCCTGAGATTGGCTTTCATTCCCTCCCAGTCTCTGGTATATTTCTGGAAAAGGAAGAGCAGCCCGACAAACAGGGAAACATAGATCAGGTAGGCCCACCATCTTTTCCAGTAGGGCTGTGTAATAGTTATGGTATAGCGGGTTTCACTGCTCCAGTCGGCATTGTTGAACGACGACCTCACCCTGAAGATATAGGTCCCCGGTGAGAGGCTCGTAAAGGTGGCCATATCCCCCGGAACTGAGATCCAGTTGTCGTTCAGGTTTTCCATCATAAAACTGTAGGTGATGTCGGAAACAGGGAACCAGGGGGTTGAAAAGAACAGGGTAAAATAATTCTGGTTCCAGGCAAGCCGGATGGTATTACGGGAGCAGAGGCTGCCCGGGTAGCCCCCCGGAAGTTTTCCGCTGTAAAGCCGGAAATCGGTAATTACTGGCGGCGGGACCGGTCCGGTTTTTATCTCCTCGGACGGCAGGATCTCCACAACACCCTCTATCCCTCCAAACCAGATGTTCCCGTCGTCATCGCTGAAAGCGGAATTGATATGAAATTCCTTATTGGTTATAAGGTCGAAGCCTCCGAATTTCTGAAGGGCGTTTTTGCCAGGATCATACCTGAAAATACCGTTCTTCGAACTGAACCAGATCATACCATAGCGGTCCTCCCTGATGGCAGTAACCCGGAGGGAGGAGATCTGCTCCAGCGCTGTGCAGCTGTCTTCCTTCTGCGCGGAAATGTCATACACTTTCAGTCCGTTGCCCCAGGTCCCGATCCAGAGTTTCCCCCGACTGTCGGGGTATACCGAAAGGATCTTCAGGTTTCGGAAAGAAGGAACGGGTGGTCTGGAGAAGCTTTTATTCCTCAGGTCGAACAGGTATAATCCGTTTCCGAAGGTGCCTGTCCAGATACCGGTGCTGTCGGTGTTGAAACAGGCCGAGGTAATATTATCGGTTACTCCGTCCGCTTCGCCTTCGGGCTGGCTGCGGAAGGAAGTGAAAGCCCTGTTCTTCCGGCTGTACCGGTTCAGTCCTCCTCCCCAGGTGCAGATCCAGAGGTCCGACTGTCTGTCTTCAAGAATCGTACGGATATCATTATAACTGATCGATGTTGCATCCAGGCTGTTGTGGCTGAACTCCCTGATGCTTTCCCTTTTCCTGTCGTAGCAGAACAGACCGGAGGAGAAGGTCCCTATCCAGAATAAACCCTTCGAATCCCTGAAGATCTGCTGCACGTACTCACCTTTGAGCGCTGGTGAGCTCAGGGTAGAGATCTTTCGGAGCCTGCCCGACTCAAGGTCGATAATACTCAGTCCGTTGCCGTCGGTTCCCAGCCAGAGTTCCTTTCCATCCCTGAAAACAGACAGCACGGGATAGGGCTCATCCCCGGTAAGATCGGAGAAATAGAAAGCCGAGTTGGCGGGGGAACTGTTCATAATGCTCAATCCCTTCCAGATGGTTCCGATCCAGATATTTCCCTGCTTATCTTCATAAAGGGAGAAAACCGCATTGCTGGGTATGGAGCTTTTTGCCTTTCCGTCGTAGGTAATGTGGTCGGAGGTGTGAAAAGTCCCGTTTACAGGCTTCATCCTGATGAGCCCGCTGCCATCGGTCCCGATCCAGAGATCGCCGTTGCGGTCGACAAGCATGTCGTTGACGATCGGATCCGTATTAAAGGGAGGCTCCGGGCATTTTATTACGCTGCTTTTCTGTCCCGACCGGATGAAGTAAAGGCCGGAGGTCTGTGTGCCAGCCAGCAGCAGGGTATCGGAAACCGGCAGGAGGCAGTTGATCTGCATTCCCTTCATTTCAACCGACTTTACCTTACCATTTTCGTCGAGGAAAAGCAATCCTTTGTCCTTTGTACCGGCCAGCAACCCCTTGCCGTGCCGTACCAGGGCCGTTACAGATACCCTGGTGGAGTCGAGCGGAATAAACTGTGCTTTTTCCTGTATGATCCTGAACAGACCCGCTTCCGTGCCGGCCCAGACGGTATCGCCTTCCTGCAGCACGCATTCGACATTTCGAACCGAGTCGCTTCCGTCGAAAAGCGGGATTACGGATGAACTACGCAACAGGCTCCGGTAGAGGAAAAGGCCTTCGCCAAGTGTACCTATCCACATATCATTACCCTTTCCGGCGGCAAGACAGGAGATATCGCTGTTAAAGGGAGGGTCGGGCCGGATCCCGTAAACCGAGAAATTCAATCCGTCATAGATATTGAGCCCGTATTTGGTACCGATCCACATAAAGCCGTTAGTGTCCTGCCGAAAACACATCACATCTCCGCTGATAAGTCCGTTCGACTGGTTCAGGGATGTAAAGTGAATGCGGTTCTGGGCAGAGAGAACCACCGGAAGAAGGAGTATCACCGTCAGGAGGTTTCGAAGCATGCTTTTCCGGTTTTGCTACACAAACTGTTCGGCTTTCCCGCTGAGGGGAAGTATGTGTAAATATAAGAAAACGGTCAGACTTAGTTAATTATCAGCCGGATTGAAATTCCGGTTTGCTGAAAAAAAACAGCCATTCATTCTTTGCAGGATGGATGGCTGTTCCGGTACCTTACATTTTTTCCTGTTACTCTGCGTCTACTATTCTCAGATTTCTGATATAAAGCGGATTCGTATCAGTGGCAATGTATCCGGGTTCGGGCAGGATCTTGATGCAGTTTATCTGATCCGGACCGGGTGCCGATTCTGCTACTCCATAAAAGTTGCCGGTACGGCCGACATCGGCAAGGTCAAAAGTAAGCGTGACCCATTTATTCGGTTCGCTGATATAGGCCGAATATCCGATATACATCGCGCCGTCGTGGCCACCTTCCGTGGTCGCCATCGGATCGTAGGCTGCAAGTGCCAAATCGATCTTGTAACCCTGAGTGGGATCGGCATTCCAGATATCGGTGAGGCCGGTCAGCTGGGTCCAGGTAAAGGAGGTATTGACGGTTGCGTCGTAATAGGCATCCAGCTTGATTACCTTGGTGCCGGCAACGGTCTGACTGTTTACATTATCCCAGGTCGGAAGGGCTTCGATGGTAGCCTGGGGAATCACGTCACCAAGGCCAAAGATCACGTGTGCCCAGCCACCCCAGTTGCTGAAGCCGTCGGCTTCCTTGAGTATCACTTTCAGGGCCTTTCCGCTTTTTGCCGGATCGGGGTTCGTCTGTGCAAATGAAAGCTGGGCCTGCTGGTTCACTACTTCAGCAGTTGCAGAACTTCCGTGGCTTCCGGTTACCGCAAAGGTGTATAGTTTCCTTACGTCCCAGTCGACAACGGTTTTATCGGTAGTTGAGGTGACATCTCCGGCAAAGTCGATCAGGAGATAGCCAAGGTCTTCCCCTTCTGCTACAATAAGTATCACATCGACGCTGGCCGTTTCACCCAGGGCATCTTCAATGGTAAAGGTGAGGGTTTCCGTTCCGACCGTCATGGCGAGGTAATCGTAATTTACTTCATCAATGGTATCATTACCGTCGAAGGTCTTGATGTTGGTGGTTCCCAGGCTCAGGGTGCTCAGACCGGCATCGGCTGTCACGCTGATCGTGAATGCCACCGTTGAACCAGCCTCCGTGTTCAGGCCGCCGGCCGGGATCTCAGGGGAACTGATCGAGATGGTTGGAAGGTCGTACTCGGGTTCGGGGTTTTCCTTTTTGCAGCCGGTCATGGTAAAGAGAGCAAGGGCAACCAGCAGCGCCAGGGGTTTGAAAAATTTCTTCATAATGCGAGTTGTTTTAGTTAGGTTAACAGTATACAAAATTAAAAGCTGCCCATCGGGAGAAGGGGGTAAATTTCATCAAAGAGGGGGTAAAATATCATTCCGCTGATTTAGCGGTGGAGGAAAGCGACGAAGTAAGCTGATCCAGGGTACCATTTTATACTTCCTTTGCAGAGATCCCGTTTTCCCCTCAAAAATGAATTTGTACACCCCAAATGAAGAATATCACCTTCCTTCCTTCCTGCTGGGATTCTTAGCTTTGTTATTTCATAGAACCTTTAACATTATGAAGCCAGTACTTCCGGTTATAAAAGGGATTTCAGCTGCGGCAATCCTTTTCTTTCTGATGACGGCCTGCATCAGCCGGCCTGAAGATATCAGCCAACCCGGGATTCTTTTCAACGATAACTGGAGCTTTGTTATGGATAGCGCTGAGGTACCCGGGGCACTCGACAGTCTTGTCTCTTCCGACTGGGTGAACGTCAGTCTGCCTCACAGCCCGCGGATCGAACCGCTGGTTGTCAATGATCAGTGGCAGGGTATCTGCTGGTACCGTAAAGCGTTTTCATTTCGTCCCGAATGGGAAGGCCGTGCATTGTTCCTCAGATTCGAAGGCGCTATGAATGTGGCCGAAGTGTGGGTGAACGGCCGGATGAAGATCAGGCACGAAGGGGGATACCTGCCTTTTGTGACAGAGATCAGCCAGGATCTGTACCACGACCGAGAGAATATCCTGCTTGTGAGGCTTGATAACCGCGATAATCCCGTCACCGGGCCCAAGCCCCTTCACCTGCTTGATTTTAACACCTATGGAGGGATTTACAGAGATGTAAAACTGCTTGTGAAAAACAGGGCCTATATTACCGATGAGCAGTACGAAAACATGGTTGCCGGGGGAGGGCTTTTTGTTACCTTTCCAAAAGTGGGGAAGGACAGTTCCCTGCTGGCCGTTTCAACACATGTCAGGAACGGCTCTGCCTGGCCCATGAAAATACAGCTGCGGCAACAGCTGGTCGACAATGGCCGGGTACTGGCTGAAGAAACAAGCGAACAGGATTTTGAGGCGGGCGTGGCCTGTACCCTTTCACAGGAACTTTTACTCCGGGATGCGGAGCTATGGTCACCGGGAAATCCGAAGGTTTATGAGCTTGTCACTACGGTTCAGGCCGGCGATACCCTTCTCGACAGGCGCACAACCCGTTTCGGCATACGTAAGTTTGAATTCAGGGACAATCGTCTGCTGATTAACGGAGAAGAGACCTTTCTCCGGGGAGTGAACCGTCACCAGGAATACCCTTTTATTGGCTATGCCCTGTCGGACAATGCCGATTACAGGGATGCGCGGCTGATCAAGGAGGCCGGCTTCGACCTTGTCCGCACTTCGCACTATCCCCAGTCGGAAGCTTTTTTGTCGGCCTGTGATGAACTGGGGATCGTGGTGGTGGACGCCATTCTGGGCTGGCAGTATTATTCCGGAGACAGGGCCTTTCATCAGAATGTGTTCGCTTCGGCGAGGGACCTGATCCGCCGTGACAGGAACCATCCCTCCGTTCTCGCCTGGGAGGTCTCGCTGAATGAATCGTGGATGCCCGAGCCTTTTATCGATTCCCTGGTGGCTATCGCAAAGCAGGAATACCCGGTGGAAAACAGTTTTGCAGCAGGATGGCAGACCTATGGCTATGACATTTACATCCAGGCCCGGCAGCACCGGCTGGGGCATGAAAGTGAGATCCCGGATAAGCCCTATATGGTATCCGAATATGGCGACTGGGAATATTTTGCCATGAACGCCGGGCTCAACCAGGAGAAGTGGCTTGACCTGCTGCCCACTGAACGGTCGAGCAGGCAGTTGCCCGGGGCAGGGGAGAAGCGGCTGCTTCAGCAGGCCATGAACATCCAGGAAGCCCATAATGATAACCTGGGCACCATTGCTTTTGCAGATGCTTACTGGCTTATGTTTGATTATAACAGGGGATACGCACCCGACCTGGAAAGTTCCGGCCTTATGGGGATCTTCCGGCAGCCTAAATTCAGTTATTATTTTTTCCGTACCCAGCGCGACGCCGGTGAGATGGTTGCCGGCAGGGCTGTTGGGCCGGAAGTTTTTATTGCCGCCTTTTTCAATGACACGGTTTCGAGGGATGTCAGGATTTTTACCAATTGCGATGAGGTGGAGCTTTTTGAAGACGACCGGAGCCTGGGGGTCAGAAAACCGGTCAGAGACCGGAGTTCAGACCGTCTCCGCCATCCCCCGGTAGTTTTTGAGGATGTCCCGTTTACCGGGAATGTGCTTCGGGCTGTTGGACGACTGCAGGACGGAAGAGAAACCGAATTCCTTCTTTTCAGGGAAGCGATGCCTGAAAAAATAAGCCTTTCTGCCGGTTTCTCCGGAAAGCCCCTGATGGCCGGATGCAATGATGTTCTGTTCATCTATGCCAGGATGGAGGATAGTAATTCCACAACCGTAAGCAATTGCCTTTTACCGGTGCATTTCAGAATCAGCGGGGATGCGGAGATCATCGGAGATTCGCTGGTTGTTCCCGAGGCAGGCGTCGCCACTGTACTGATCAGGGCCGGGGCTGAAGGGGGACAGGTAAAAGTGAGTGCCACTGCAGATGGTCTTAGGTCCGGTGAACTGATACTGGATGTTGCCCGGGCTGAGACTTTACTGAAATAAACGCCTCCCGGACCTGAATTATTCAGAAGGTCTTTTGCATATTAACGCGATAACAGGTATCTTAACTTCCGGAATCCGGCACAGGAATGTCATATGCCTCTCCTCAGGAACACGGGGAAAACTGGCGGACAGCTTTTTCCGGTGCAGGTACCGTCTCGGAGTGAAATTTAACCGTGTTATTTGCCATGAAACGTATCTTTCTGATTGTACTTGTATTATTTGTTGCTGTCAGGATGGAAGCCCAGGACGTTCTGGACCAGATAGCTTCCAAAGCCTGTGAATGCCTGTCAGCTGTACCAGACACCCTGGATATGGAGTCTTTTAACCTGCGCATGGGTCTTTGTATCCTCGAAGCAGCCATGCCTTTTGAAAAACAGTTGAAAAAGGAATATGGGATCAATATGGAGAAGATCGATGTAGAAGGGGAGCGTCTTGGCAGGCTTATCGGACTGAGGCTTGCAACAAACTGCCCGGAAGGCCTGGAAAAAATCACCCGCATGAACTCTTCGGCGGAAGAAGAGACGGAAGTTCAGCCCGAATACAGTTCGGTAATGGGTGAGGTTGTAGCGATTGACGACAGCGGATTTGTGGTCTTCACCATCAAGGATTCGTCGGGGAAAATTGCAAAATACTACTGGCTTACGCTCATTACCGTTGACGATGCGATCCTGTATGATTATTCCTCTCTGATGAAAAGAACCGTGAATATCACCTATGAGAGATTTGACTTCTTTGATCCGAGGATTTCGGAGTACCGGTCATTCAACGTGATAAAGGAGCTCCTGCTGATGAATGAGTTCTGAGCACGTTCAAAAAAAACTGTCTCACACCCTGGCCTCATTTTGCAGTTCTGAAATGCTGCCGGCCCAGGCTGTGAGACAGTATGTTAATCTCATTTAATCTTTCAGTTCCAGATCAATTTTGGGAACCTTCGTCAGGTCTTTCTTATAATACATAGAGGCTCCGAAGAAGAAGAGGGAAGCCAGAACCAGTGGTATGGGCAGCAGGGCCATGGCTGTCTGGATATTTGTTTTGTCGGATATATAACCGATCACGATCGGGGCTGTTGAAGCACCCAGCAAATTCTGGATAATAACGGCAATGGCATAGGATGTTGCCCGCAGTCCCGGGTGGATCAGTTCCTGGGTCACCGCTGAAGCCCCCGGAATGAAGGAGGTGACGGAGATACCCAGCATGAGCAGGGCTACATATTGTATAGTTCCTGTCAGAAAAACAAACGAAAGCAGCACAAAAACAGCGGATAGGGTCGTGGCGATGGCCGGGTAGAAGAGGCTTGAGCGGATTTCCCTCCGTCTCCATTTGTCGGCGATGAATCCGCCCAGCGGTGCACCGACAATGGCCAGCAGCATGACGAGTGAAGCTTTGGTTCCTGCCTGTGCTTCGGTAAGGTTCTGTACCCTGTTAAAATAGGTCGGCAGCCAGGTCAACAGCGAAGTGGTTACAAACACAGTGGCAGTGATCCCCAGGTAGGTGAGCAGCAGGGCGGGTTTGGTGGTAAATTCACGGATGATATCCCTTCCCGACATTTTTTGCATCACCTTTTGTTTGGTGCCGCTCTCTTTTTCCTTAACCAGGTTAACAGTTTTGTAATCCCTGATCATGAAAAACAGGATGGCCACTATAAAACCCGGAATAGCTACAAGCCCGAAGGCGTGTCTCCAGCCAAAATGAGTGGCAATCACCCCTCCAAGGGCAACGCCCACGGCACTTCCCAGGGGAATGGCCGCATTCCAGAGACCCATCATCCATCCATGCCGTTCCCTCGGGTACATCCCGCTGATCATGGCATAACCACCCGGTGCATATCCTGCCTCACCCACGCCGATGAAGAGCCTTGCCATAAACAGGGTTGCGAAGTTCCCGGTGAAGGCACACGCAGCAGTTGCCACACTCCATACAATGGCCATTAGTCCGATAGTCCTTTTCCTGCTCCAGCGGTCTACGAGTAACGATACAGGGAAGGTAAGGGCAACGATCGACCAGTATACGGCCGAAACCAGCGATCCGAGCTGCGTGTCGGTCAGACCCCAGTCTTCCTGGATGAAGGGGAAAAGGCTGGTAACCACAAGCCTGTCGGTGTAATCGAACAGGTAAAGAAGGAACAGGAGTGTAAAGATGTAATTGGAGGTGCTTTTAGGGTAGAGATACCCCGGCCGGATGAATTTTTCACGTGCCATAGTCTTAGTGTTTAGTTTAGGGACCGTCGGGAAGTTTTCAGGGGCCGCAATGAAAATCCACATGAACGGCTCATGTGGATCGAACTTTCTGATTCATTACGTATTCCCCCGGATCCGCGCTGTCACTGGGACAAAAACCAGGACCTTTCCCTGATGAATCCGGGACTAATTTAGAAAAAATATCAGATAATGAGCCTTGATATAAAAAATATAACCGTCCGGTCATAAATACCCGGGATGGTTTACGGGAGCCGGAAGCTGAGTATCCGATGAACTGCCGGTACAGCCCTTACAGCCAGATGATCCTTTCCTTACCCATCCGCTCCTCCACCTGTTCGGTGAGTCCGTTGTAAACAATGCCCAGAAGGTAGCCCCCGCCCGATCCGTTGATCTTCAGGTAATAGTCGTTTGAGACCTGCCCTTCGATCCAGAGATCACGAACCTCCTCGGGGATCATCTTAAAGAAATGGGTGTACTGGAAGTCGGATATTGCCCTGAACAGCATGGCCGGATCAGCCTCCTTTCTGCGAAGCAGTGCCTCAATAAACAGCCGGTTCATGTGCAGGTAATCGTGCCTGACCGGGGAGGCGAAGTACGACTGTTCCATCTGTTTCAGGAACCAGGCCACCATCGGAGCCGTTTCGAGGGTTATGCCGGAATCATAAAGGAACATCCGGTATTCTCCCGGCAAGTTGCTCATATCCAGCTCCGTTTCTTCGATACCTCCGTCCTCTGTAAAGAGAAGAGGTTTGCCGCGAAAACAGCTGAGTGCATCAACTCCTGAACTTTTCCCGTGAAAACAGGATTCAATCAGCCCAAGGTCTTCCTTTTGCTTTGCCGGCTCCAGCCGGTCGGTTCCTTCAAAGAAATGACGGTAGATCAGTGCTGAAACAGCCCCGGAACTGCCGATGCCGTAACCGCGGGGAATATCCGAACTGATCCAGAGACCCTTTTCCAGCTGCCCTGCCAGTTTTTCATGCTGTGGCCTGGCGTGGAAACTCGTACCGGGAAGCCCCGCCAGGTAAACTGCCAGCCTTTTAAGCTCAGTGTTGGAGTGACTTTCATCGGGACTTACCTTATCGCTGCTTCTCTCCCGGAGTGAAGCACTGAAACAACGGAGCGGGATGGTCAAACCGGTTCCTCCTACAATTACGCCATATTCTCCTGCCAGCATTACTTTGGCAAAGACCGTATTCTGATCGTTGTTCATATAGAGTATGTTTTCTATCGTGCGCTATTCATCCTTCGATCACCTCCCCGTTTTCGCAAAAAGCCTTCAGAACGCTGTCGGTCAATTTTTTAATTTCTATGGCAACCGCGGGAGGATAGAGCAGGTGGACGTTGGCTCCCGCATCGAGGGTAAAACCCACGGGAAGTCCTGTTTCTTTCCTGAAGCGCTGCACTTCTTCCAGTACCGACAGGGTCCCTCCTTTCATCAGCAGGTAGCCTGGTCTTGCGGTCATCATCATAGCGTGCAGCGACAGGGCTTCATGTTCCATCAGGCTGATAAAGCTTTCCCAGTCGCCGGTCTTCAGGATTTCCAGAAGCTGCCCCAGGTTCTTGTCCGCCTCACCGAAACGCGTCAGGGCATAGGGATGATCTTCCATGAGCGCATGCCCGACACTGCTGGATACTTTTTTCCGTGAAGAGTCGATAATAAGAATGCTGTCGCGGATATCGGAAAAATCTTGGTGCACCTCCTGTACCGGGACGGCAAATTCATCCGATGAACCCGGATAACGGGAACTTTCTCCCCAGAGAACCATTCCCCTGTAAATGGAACGGGCCGCGCTGCCCGATCCCAGCCGGGCAAAAAAGGAGGCTCTGCGCAAAAAATGCTCTTCCCCGGTCTTTCCGTAAAGCTCATCTGCGATCTCTCCCAATAAGAGGGCAATGGAACCGAACGCCGAAGCGCTGCTGGCAATGCCCGATGAGTGGGGAAAGGTGTTTACCGAATTAATATGCAACGAACTTTTTGAAAGAAAGGGAAGGTAGGGCTGCAGCGTAGCCAGGTATTTTCCGATCCTTTCGGCAAATACCGGACTTTCCTTACCGGCAAAGGTGAAACGAACCGAGGGCCTGATATTTTTTCCTGTTTCCCAGTGAATGCTGGTGGCTGTCAGGGCATTGTTCAGTGTCAGGCTCAGGGAGGGATTTCGGGGCTTCTGCTCACCGTATTTGCCCCAGTATTTCACGATGGCAATGTTGGAAGGACATTCCTTTGTACAGATTCCTTCACCGCGGGGAACATCCTTCATCCCTGCGGCTTCTTCCAGCAAGCGTGTCCTGAAAATGTCATTCATCTTTTACCAGTTCTTTGAAATTGAAAACTACATCGAACCCCTTGTTCCGGAGATAGTTTTTCAGCTCGTCGCCGGGGACCGGCGTTGCCAGGA
Source organism: Bacteroidota bacterium (assembly GCA_049325415.1). Taxonomy (GTDB): domain Bacteria; phylum Bacteroidota; class Bacteroidia; order Bacteroidales; genus JBMOLL01. Next base: position 48,497 of record JBMOLL010000082.1, read on the forward strand.
GGGCGAAATCCCCTCCCCATGCTCCCAGAGATTTCGACCACCCGTCGAGATCGTAAAAAACGGACTCCCGCAAGGTGGGTGCGCACAGCAGATCGCCCAGCAGTTGTTCGTGCCTGTGAAGCAGCTGGCCGAATTCAGGCAAGCCGGAGGCTTCCAGCATCCTGCCTGTAATTTTACTGAAGGTCTCCAGCAGAGCCGGGCCGGGCGCAGGCAGGGTATGGAAATGTTGTATGCTCTCTTCACTCCGCTGTTTTTTCCCGAGCCAGACAAACCATAGCTGTCCGGCAAAGGAAGGGCTGAAAGCGACTCTTTGGATTTCCGGGATTCCTCCGTTTAACCGGTAGACCAGCGGACCGTCCGACATAGCACAGGCCACGTCGTAGCCCGAACCGGAAGAAATCCGGAAATGGAGGTCGAGCGGATTGACTCCGGCCCAGCTTGCCATCAGTGCTGTAAGGGTCGAACTGCTTCCGAAGCCCCACGAGGGATCGAAGTCCAGTTCTGTTAGCACATCTGCTGATCCGAGATGATCTTTAAATCCCGGAGCCAGGTCGCTCAGCGCATGGAAGATCCGGGTCAGCATGTCTGCCGCCTTCCTGTCCGATGTCTCATGGAGTTCCCATGTAGCCCTGTTAAAGCTTGCCTCAAACCAGCTTTCACCTTTATATAGTGCTTTCCATTGCAGCTTTTCGGGATCGGCAACAGCCTGAACCTTCAGCAGCTGGCCCCGTTTCAGGGGAACGGCAAGGGCACTGGCTCCCGAAAGAACCAGGTACTCGGATGAAAGGAGTAATTTACCGCTGGCCCTGAAGATTTTCGTCATTTTTTATCAGCTCTCATTCGTTCCAGGAAACCGGCTACTTCGCTCCTGCTTATGGTTTTGCCGGCAAAACGGGAGGCAATGGCAGCCTGTTCTTCGGGGGAGGCTCCCAGTTCAAGGAGGATATTTGACAGGTGCATCTTCATATGCCCCTTCTGGATCCCTGAAGTGATCAGCGATCTCACAGCGCTGAAATTATTGGCGAGTCCGGCACAGGCAGCGAGCATCATCAGCTCGTCGCTGTTTGGAAAACCAAGTATTTCGAGCGATTTTGCCGCCAGCGGATGAAGGCGGGTCAGGCCGCCAACCGTTCCCACAGCCATGGGAATCCGTAGGCCGATCCTGAACTTGCCGTCGCTGATGCTTGCCGAGGAAAGGCTGCTGTACCTTCCGTTTCGGGAGGCATAGGCATGTCCGCAGGCCTCCACTGCACGGAAATCATTTCCGGTGGCAATCACGACGGCATCGATACCGTTGAAGATACCTTTGTTGTGGGTGACTGCCCGGTACGGATCCTCTTCAGCGATCCTTACAGCTGTGAGGAACCGACGTGCAAAGGATTCGCCGTTTCCACCGGGATCAAGTTGCGACAGTTCGCCGACCGGTGTTTCTGCTTCTGCTTCAACGAGGCATTCAGGAGTGTAATTGGAGAGGATGGACATGATCACTTCCAGTTTCCCCTGCAGTGTTCCCTCCTGAACTGCCTGGTTCACCCGGATGGTCCAGGCTTCTGCAAGCTGCTCAAGAACGGAATTGATAAAATTGGCCCCCATGGCATCTGCGGTATTCACCGACAGGTCGAGCTGGTAATAGTTTGGGAGCAGCGCTGTTTTATCCAGCAGCAGGAAAGAGGTGATCCCCCCGCCGCGTGCATGCATTCCGGATGTAAGCGGAGCAAGTTCATCAAGCAGCAAATCTTTTTGCGCGTTAAAAAGCACCTCCAGTTTATCCTTCCCTCCAGTCCACAGGAAGTGTACCTGTCCTTTCTTTTCTTTTCCAATAACTCTGGCTTTGAATCCGCCTCTTTCCGACCAGAACCTTGCTGCATGAGCTGCGGCAGCCAGCACCGAGCTTTCCTCGGTAACCATCGGCAGGTGATAAATACGGCCGTTTACCAGGAAATTCGGTGCAATCCCGTAAGGAAGATAAAAATTGGTAAGGGTGTTTTCACTGAATTTTTCATAGCGATCCTGGAGCTCACGGTCGGGGTGGAGATGAGAGTCGAACAGACCTTTTGCCGCAACCGGATCATTGGTCAGAGCAGTAATGAGCTCAATTTTTTCAGCTCTGCTCAGCTTTGAGAAACCCACTGTTTTTTGTGCTGCCGGCATGGTATTATTTTACGGTCAGATAGGTATGTGCCATTTCAAGGCCTTTAATCTGTCCTTCGGTAAAAAGCCTGAGCTGCTCATAGTCGTTCCGTGCATTTTCTAGAAAAGCGGAGGCCATCCCGTAAACTGCAGGGAGCACTGATTTGCTGATGTAATAGTAGCCATCCAGGAAGTTTTTCACACCGCCGGATATGATGAGCGATTTACACTGAGGTTCTCTTTCGCTCACCAGTCTGTTGACGGTTTCCAACATTCCGGCTGCATCTTCACCGACGAAGGAAAGTGGCTCGAAAAGGGATTTTTTTTCTTCGCCGGAGCGAAGGATCTCCACGGTGGCGAAATTGGTCCCTCCAAATGCTGCAAATTCGATAGCTGCAAGAGGGAGGTCAAGCAGGCGGCGGAGGCTTCCGGGACCCATTCCCTGTCCAACTTCTTTTACTATAAGCGGATAAGGGAACCCTTCCATGAAACGCGTGATGGTGTCGATCGGCGGGTAGGCAAGGATGTCGCCCTCGGGCTGGAACCATTCCTGCATGGGATTCACGTGAATGATCAGTCCGTCGGCCCGGAGCCTGTCGAGCAGACGGATCGCTTTATCGGTGCTGCCCTCGATCAGCATTTTTTCGATCTGTGCGATCCCCAGGTTGGCCCACAGCGGCTGATCTTCCCCGATCAAGGGCCTCATATCAAAATCGGCGAAGTGAGTATCGTCATCCAGCAGGGCCCTGCAGGATCCGAGCCCCATTCCAAGTCCGAATTCGTTGCAGGCCCGGGCCAGGTTCCTGTTGATGATCCCGGCCATTTTTGTTCCACCGGTCATACTGCTGACCCAGAGCGGAGCTTTCATGGTCTTTCCCAGGAAGGAAAAGGCTTGTAAACCTTTAGCCGGATGAGCATGGAGCAGGGGTTCGTAATGGAACCTGTCGTCGCGCATGTTTTTTCCTGTCTGGGCCTTGAAAGCCAGTTCGATATGGTCCTTTTTTCTGGAAGCTGCGGAATCCATTTTTTACAGATATTTGTTACCTGAGACCGATATGCCTTGAGATGACGACCCTCAGGATCTCGGAGGTACCTTCACCGATCTGGAGGATGCGCTGGTCACGGTAAAATCTTTCAATGTCGTTGTATTTCATTAAGCCATGGGCGCCGTGGATCTGGAGGGATTCATCGGCCACTTCCCTTGCGATCTCGGAACAGTAGAGCTTGGCCATCGCCGCTTCCTTGCCGAAAGGCTGAGCCTTATCTTTTAACCAGCAGGCTTTGTAAAGCAGGTTTCGTGCCAGTTCGATCTTGAGTGCCATATCTGCCAGCTTGAACTGGATTGCCTGGAATCTGGCTATGGGACGGCCAAACTGCTCTCGTTTTCCGGCATAATCCATGGCCATTTCATATGCTCCCTGTGCGAGTCCAAGCCCCATGGCGGCAATGGAAAGCCTTCCCCCGTCGAGTGTGGCCAGCATAATTTTATCACCCTGTCCGCGCTGTCCGAGCAGATTTTCTTCAGGAACCTTTACCTCTTTGAAGAAGAGTTTTCCGGTATCGGCGGCTCTCCACATCATTTTCGAATGGATGGCTTCTGCTTCGTAACCGGGCGTGTCCCGGTCGATCAGGATCACCGACAGCTCTTTCTGTCCGTCATTTATTCCGGTGACTGCCTGAATGGTGGCGCCGGCAGCGAAGGAAGAAGCCGAATTGGTTATAAAGAGCTTCTCTCCGTTTATAACCCACTGTCCGTTTTCAAGACGGGCTGAGGTCAGGGTATTGCGGGAATCTGAACCGGCAAGCGGTTCGGTAAGCCCGAAAGCCCATAATTTATCGCCGGCAGTGAGCCGGGGCAGGTATTTTTTCTTCTGTGCTTCAGTTCCGTAATAATAAATAGGTGCCAGACCGAGGGAATTATGGGCTGCCACAGTAGCGGCCTGGGAGCCGTCGACCCGCGCAAGTTCTTCCACGGCAATGATATAGGATAGGGTATCCATTCCGGCACCGCCATAATTTTCGGGGATATTGATTCCCAGCAATCCGAGTTTCCCCATTTTTAAGGTCAGGTCGGTTGAAAACTCCCCAGTTGCATCGAGTTGTGTGGCAACAGGACGGATCTCCTTCACGGCAAAATCCCTTATTTTCTCTCTGAACTGTTCGTGCGCATTTGATACAATAGGATCCATATGGTTTTTTAATTTGTTTCTGACTGTTCCAATAAAATTAGCAATTTATTCTTTTCTGCCTGGTCGCCTTTTTGAACGTATACCCGGCTTATTTTTCCGTCGCGTGACGCTACAATCCTGTTTTCCATTTTCATGGATTCAATGATAAGCAGACTTTCGCCCTGCTGGACTTCCTGCCCTTCCGCAACCATGATTTCCACTATTTTTCCCGGAAGCGGGGCAAGTATCTCATTCCTGTTTTCTGCCGAGGAGGCTTCGTTGGCTGAAATATACCTGGGATCGGGAATGTCGGGGCGGCGGAGTATAAAATTCAGTCCGTGGATATCGAGGTGGAGGTCGGAGCGGTCGGCGAAGCCCCAGAAGCTGAGCTGGCGGTTCCCTGAACTGATCCTGAAATGGTTTCCTGTCCGCTGTTCCGTTTTCAGATGAATTCTTTCATTCAGGCCCGACAGGATGATTTCCCTTCTTCCGCCGAGCATTTCATAATGTAACCTGTAACGGTCCTCTGAGTGACTCAGAATAAGCTCCGGCAACAGTCTCCAGAACCCGGAACCATACCAGACGGAATCGCGGCCCGGATTATAATTATGTTCCAGTGCCAGCATCACGGCTGCACCGAGCAGGTCGTCGCGGCTGAAGTTTTTCTTTTTTTGCTCCGTCCGGCTGATGAGTGAGGGAGAGTAACGATCGATCCAGCCCGTATCCAGGCGGTTATCCCTGTAGGCTTCATCAGAAACCAGTTCGAGCAGATAGTCGCGGTTGCTTTGAATACCGGCCAGATGCAGATCCCTGAGGGCGCTGATCATTCGGTTCCTTGCCTCGTCGCGGTTCCGGCCACGTACTATGAACTTGGCCAGCAAGGGGTCGTACCAGGGCTCTACCCGGTTTCCCGACCTGTAACCCGAATCGCACCTGACCCAGCTGCGGGAAGGGAGCTCAAAGGCCATAATTTCCCCCGTTGAAGGCCTGAATTCTTTTTCCGGTTCCTCGGCATAAAGCCTGATTTCAATGGCGTGCCCGTTGATGGAGAGATCTTCCTGACGGAACGAAAGCGGTGCACCCTGGGCGATGCGGATCTGCTCCCTGACGAGGTCAATGCCGGTGATGGTTTCGGTCACCGGGTGTTCCACTTGTATGCGGGTGTTCATTTCAAGGAACCAGGCCTGCCCGCGACTATCGACCAGGAATTCAACCGTTCCTGCAGATGTGTAGGCTATCCTCCTGACCAGTTCAAGTGCCCAGCCGGTGATCTGCGTTCTAAGCTCTTCGGAGACGGAAGGAGAGGGGGCCTCTTCCACGATTTTCTGATAACGCCGCTGCAGGGTACATTCCCGCTCAAAAAGGTGGACTGCCGTTCCGTGATGATCGGCAATTACCTGTACCTCAATATGTCTTGGAGCTTCCAGGTACTGTTCGACAAATACCTCTGCCGAGCCGAAATAGCTCATGGCTTCCCTGGAGGCTCCTTCAAGGGCATCCTTAAGCCCGGATACTCCGGATACCACCCTCATCCCTTTTCCTCCGCCGCCATCGGCCGGTTTTACCAGGACCGGGTAAACCAGTTCCTCCCTTTGCTCCAGGATGTATGCCATGTTCCCGGTTAGTGCCTTCAGAACAGGGATCCCGGCCGACTCAGCGAGCTCACGGGCCCTGATCTTATTGCCCATGAGCCGGATAGCCTCTTCTGACGGCCCGATAAATTCCAGTCCGTTTTCCCTGCACTTGGCAGCAAAAGAAGGATTCTCCGACAGGAAGCCATAGCCGGGATGGATCGCATCGGCTCCGGCCTGAAGGGCGGTTTGAATGATCTTCTCCTGGTTGAGGTAGGTTTCTGAAAGTGTCCCTTCACCCAGGGTATACGATTCGTCGGCCTCCGATACAAAGGGAAGATCGCTGTCGTATACGGAATAGACAGCTACGGCCAGCTTGCCCATCTCATGCACGGTGCGAATGATCCGCGCAGCGATCTCAGCACGGTTGGCGATCAGAATCTTATTAAAGTTCTTCCTGTTCATTGGCAGTCCAGTCTGGTTTTCTTTTTTCCAGAAAGGCGTTGATCCCTTCCTGGCCTTCACTGCTCATCCGGTAGCGTGCAATGACCTCGGCAGTGCCTGCTGATAAGGTCTGATCAATCTCACGATCCTCTATGGACCGGAGCAAGGATTTTACACCGCGCAGGGCTTCCGGACCATTGTTCAACAGCGTCCGCGTGAGTTCGCCGAGCTGCGCTTCCAGTTCGGCTGAGTGGCATACCTGACTGACAAGTCCGGCCTGCCGGGCTTCTCCGGCACCGATCACCCTTCCGGTAAGCATCAGCTCCCGTGCGCGTGCAAGTCCCGTTTTTCGGATGATATAGGGGGATATCGTTGCGGGAAGCAGCCCCAGTCTCACCTCCGTAAGACCAAACCTGGCCTCTTCGGCAGCTAAACAGAAATCGCAGGCTGCTACGATCCCGTTGGCACCGCCCAGCACATTACCGTTTACAAGTGCAACTGTCACGTGGGGGCTTTCGTATATCTTCCGGAACAGTTCGGCCAGCTCAAGACTTTCGGCCAGCAGTTTTTCATTCGGGAGCTTCATCCCGTCCTTCATCCAGTTGAGATCGGCACCAGCTGAAAAATGGTCTCCATTCCCCCTGAAAATCAGGATGCGAACCCCGCTGTCGGCATTATAGCGGTCAATGGCGCTCGTAAGCTCCCGTATCATTTCAATATCAAAGGCATTTCGTGTTGCCGGCCTGTTGAGGGTAATTGTGGCAATGCGGCCTTTTATTGATGTAATAATGCTCAGATCCATAATGTATTACATTCTGTAAACCCCTCTTCTTGCTTCGGGGAATTTTTTGTTCAGTGACATGGAGATCGAAAGTCCCAGGATCCTGCGGGTATCGGCAGGGTCAACCACGCCGTCATCCCAGAGGCGGGCTGTGCTGTACCACGCGGAACTTTCTTCCTCATATTTTTTCAGGATGGGTTCCCTGATCGCTTCAAGTTCTTCCGCACTCATGCTTTGTCCGGTGGCGGCAAGTTGTTCTTCACGTATGGTTGTCATGACCGATGCAGCCTGTTCGCCACCCATCACTGAAATCCTGGCTGAGGGCCACATAAACAGCAGCCGGGGATCGAAGGCCCGCCCCGACATGGCATAGTTGCCTGCACCGTAGGATCCGCCGAAGATTATGGTAAACCTGGGAACACGGGTATTGGCGACCGCATGCACCATTTTGGCTCCATCCTTGGCAATGCCGCCATGTTCGTAGGTTGTGCCCACCATGAATCCGGAAATATTCTGCAGGAAGATAATGGGCAGACCTCTGTGGTCACAGAGTTCAATAAAGTGTGTGGCTTTCAGAGCCGACTCGGAAAACAGGATACCGTTATTTCCGATTATGCCTACCGGGTAGCCCATAATCCTCGCAAAGCCGGTGACGAGTGTGTCTCCGTAATTTTCCTTGAATTCGGAAAAGAGGCTGCCATCGGTAAGACGGGCAATTATCTCACGTACATCCACCTGCTGTCGCGAGCTTTCGGGAAGTATACCGTAAAGTTCTTCAGGCGGATAAAGCGGTTCAAGCGGTTCATGTCGTTCAAGCGGCTGTCGATCGGCAGGTTGAATGCTTTCGAAGATATCCCTGCAGATCTGTAGGGCGTGTTCATCGTTCTCTGCCAGGTGATCGGCCACTCCCGATTTCCGGGTATGTACTTCACCACCGCCGAGCTCTTCAGCCGTTACCGATTCTCCGGTTGCAGCTTTTACGAGGGGCGGTCCTCCCAGAAATATGGTGCCCTGATTTCTGACAATAATAGTTTCATCGCTCATGGCCGGTATGTAGGCGCCTCCTGCAGTGCAGGACCCCATTACCACGGCTATCTGAGGTATTCCGGCTGCCGAGAGCCGGGCCTGATTGAAGAAGATCCTGCCGAAATCGTCACGGTCGGGGAAGACTTCAGCCTGGTTGGGAAGAAATACACCGCCCGAATCGACCAGGTAGATGCAGGGAAGATTATTTTCCATGGCGATTTCCTGGGCGCGAAGATGCTTACGGATGGTTTCGGCCACATAGGTACCGCCTTTAACAGTGGCGTCATTGGCAATGATCATGGTTTCTTTTCCATGGATCACGCCTATTCCCGTTACTATGCCGGCACCCGGAAACTGGTCGTCGTACATCCCTCCGGCGGCAAGGGGCGACAGCTCCAGGAAGGGCGTGTTGGGATCAAGGAGCAGATTTATCCGGTCGCGTACCAGAAGTTTCCCTCGCGAGAGATGCTTTTCCCTGGCCTGCTTCACCCCTGTCAGGATCACCGCAGACAGTCTTTTTCTGAGTTCGCCGAGAACCGACCTGTAGTGCTCCTGTCTTTTCAGGAATTCAGCCGACCGGGTATCTGTAAAACTTCTGATGCTTTTCAAACCGCTTTATTTTGTAAACATTCTAATAACAGACTTTACTAATTTTTGTTTAAAGAATCAAACAAAAAACCTAAACAAAACTTAAAAAAGATTAAGCCTGATTGTAATTTATGCTTCTGAAGGGGCTTGGGTGGAAGATACGGTTATCGGCAAGGTCGGCAGCACATCACAGGGAGGGAACCCCGAGGGGAGGCGTTTCATCCTGATCTTCCTTTCTCTCCCCGGAATGGTATTCTTCCACCGGATCGATCATCAGGTATTTCGAAAGGAATCTGACCCCGATATAGAATGGAATGGTATCAAGCAGGGCGGCTACCATTTTAAATACATAATTGGAGAGGATCAGGATGACCAGACCGTGGATCACTGTTTCACCCGGACTGATATGAATAGCATTGGAATAGAAATAAGTGATCAGTATCACGGAGATCGAATCGACCATCTGGCTGGTAAGCGTCGATCCGTTATTCCTGAGCCATAAGGCTTTGCCTTTTGTGAGTTTCTTCAGGGCGTGAAAAAGCTGCACGTCAACGAACTGTGCGGTCAGGTAAGCGATCATCGAGGCAACGGTACTCATCGACGTCCATTTACGGATCTGGAAAAAGGTATGGTTTGGATCATGGATGCTGGGAAGTCCGTTTTCCATAATTTCCGGATGCGGGGGAAGAGAACCTCCAAGCCAGAGTATAAAAAGTACCCAGATATTGAGAAGAAGGCCTACCCAGACTACCATGTTGGCCCTCCGTTTTCCATAAAGCTCGCTGATGAAATCGGTACACAGGAAGGTGATCGGGTAGGGCAGAACCCCGACGAAAATAACAAAGGGTACAGTGAAGTCCCCGATCCGGAAGGAAAGATCTATCTGACGGGAGATACCAAGTATGTTCAGAACGGCCAGTGTCCCCAGAAAAAGACCGGTAAGAACAACGAATACTACTTCTCTTCTTATTGCAATTTCATTGGGGACATCCTTATGGGCATCGAACATAGTTCTCGGTTTGTGGAATAAAATTATTAAAATATTTTTCAATTAAAAGCAATTCCGAAATAAGAACTTATTAAAAATGAGCTCAATATTTCCCTGATTTTATTTTATAAACCTGATTGACAAAAAATTACTGGATTGTCGTATTTTGTTGTATATTGTGGTTTTAAAAACGTTTTCATTTTCAGCGATCAGGATTCGGTTCAACCCGTTATTCTGGAAGCCCGCTAGAATCAACTATGGCCCTGAACCTCTCAAAAATTCTAAATGTGGAGAAGGAGGAGTCTGGTGTTGTAACACTTTTGCTTCTCCAGTCGGTATTTATAGGCGTTTTTGCGGGAGCCCTGGACGTCGGGGCGAATGCCCTGTTTCTGGAGAGTTACGGCTCCGAGCTTATACCCAGGGCTTTCATGTTTTCTGGGATGGCGGGAATCGTGTTAACATCCCTCTACTCCTTCCTTCAATCGCGTACCGGGTTCAGGACCTTTGCCATATTTAACCTGCTGTTCGTTGTTCTTGCAACAGCTGCCCTTCGTTTTGGTTTTGAAATCACGGCCAGTAAAAAGATCGTATTTCTTTTATTCGTCATGATGGGTCCTCTGACCATTATCACGATGCTGGGGTTCTGGGGAACTGCCGGTCGTTTCTTTACACTGAGGCAGGGTAAAAGGCTTTTCGGGATCATCGACATGGGGCAGGTACTTGGAATGATCCTGGCTTTTTATGCAGTTCCGGTTTTGCTGACTTTCAGTTTCAGGGTGCTTGACACCCTGCTCATCAGTCTTGTATCGGTGCTGATCGCTCTCATCCTCCAGGTCTATATCGGAAGACGGTTTTCCTTCAAAGCCCCGGTTTCCGCTCCGCGCGAGAAGAAAAGTTCAGGTTTCACAGGCCTGTTCAGAAAGAAGTATACCGCTCTGATGGCAGTATTTGTCATGCTCAGTGTAATCACTGCATTCTTTATTCACTATTCCTTTCTCTGGGCAACCGAAGCCAATTACCCCGAAGGGCGCGCCGCTGCTTCCTTCCTGGGGGCCTTTATGGGTACCCTGATGATCTTCACCATTGTTTTCAAAAGTTTCCTTTACGGCTGGCTGATGAAGACCTACGGTCTGAAAGTCGCCCTGCTGATTTCGCCCGTTCTTGTGCTTCTGCTTACTGCCGGTGCATCGGTAGTGGGCGGGTTTTTCGGTTATTCGGCCGAATCGGCAAGTTTTACGCTGTTCTTCCTGATAATTGCGCTGTCGAAACTGTTTAATAAGGCCCTCAAAGACTCCATGGAGGTTCCTTCAATGAAGATCCTTTACCAGTCGCTTGATTCACGCGAGCGTTACGATATCCAGG
>JBMOLL010000083.1:0-8147 GCA_049325415.1 Bacteroidota bacterium
AATATTGATCTTATCTTCCCTGAAGATCCCCGAAGGGATGGAATGCAGCACGTGTTTCCGGCCTTCGAATTCAAGGGTGTGACCGGCGTTCGGTCCACCCTGAAAACGGGTAATACAATCGTAGGAAGGAGTGAGCACATCCACTACTTTTCCCTTTCCCTCATCGCCCCACTGGAGGCCGAGTAAAACATCGATTTTCATTTGAGAACGGTTAAGATGCAACTAATTATGAGAACGATACCCGTTAAAAGGAACAAGTCTGCCGACCGGAAGTTCTCCAAAAAACAGGCCGGTGGTGCCGGCCGGATTTCCGGGATAAAGTTAAAAAAATCCGTTTAAATGGAGTTGATGTTATGAATAAAGACGGCTATTTTTCCCTCTTCGAAGGGTCGGTCTTTGTGCCGTAGATGTAGAGGGAGTGGTGACTGGGCCGGAAATGGTTCAGTTCACAGGCCGTTTTAATGATCTCTTCAATGCGGGGATCGCAGAACTCAATGACATTGCCCGTCTCCATGTCGATCAGGTGATCATGCTGCATGCAGCGGTAAGCCTTTTCAAACTGGGCGATGTTCTTGCCGAACTGGTGTTTTACCACCAGGTTACAGTCGAGCAGAAGCTCAATGGTATTATAAAGTGTGGCACGGCTCACCCGGTAATTCTTATTCTTCATGAAGATGTACAGCGACTCGATGTCGAAATGGCCGTCACGCGAATAGATCTCGTCCAGGATCGCATACCGCTCCGGGGTTTTCCGGTGCCCTTTCCTTTCCAGGTACTCGGTGAAAATCTGCTTTACGGTGTCCTTGGTCTCCTCAACTATCATAATATAGTCTAAGTAAAAATTACAAGGCTAAGATACTAATCTTTTATGAAGGTAAAATAGCAGAAGTAAAAATTGTTATTCCTTGATCTCAACACGGTGTACCGACTCGACACCTTTCAGCCTCATAAGATTCATTATGAGATTATTAAGGTCGGTTGTATTGTGAACATACAGGTCGATGGTGCCGTCGAAGATCCCGTCGTGACCGTGCAGGTTGATGGTGCGCATGCTGATGTTCAGTTCCTTTGTAATGGTATTGGTGATGGAGTTGTAAACCCCGAAACGGTCCCAGCCGTTGAGATGGATCCTGACCAGGTAGGAGAGCACTTTATGCTGAGTCCAGCGGGCGGCAACAAGCCGGTCGCCATGGCTCGACATGATCTTGATTGCTTTTTCGCAATCGGTGCTGTGGATCAGGATGGAGCCGTCGGCTTCACGCACCCCGACTACTTCATCTCCTGGAATAGGATTGCAGCAGGTGGCTATTTCGTAGGTTTTCTCCGCATCGTCGTAGGTTTCTTTCAGGATCAGCGTCCCTTTTGCGTCGAACATCCCGTTTTCCTGCTCTTTTGCCCTGGTTGCCCTGCCCAGGGAGAGGTCCCAAACACGCACCCATTTACTGCGAGTATTCTTGCTGAGTATTTCCTTGAGGTTGTCGAGACTGATGATCCCGGTTCCGATCCCGGAATAAAGCTGGTCCTTGTTGGCACATTCGAAGGCCGGGAGAAGCTTTTTCAGGATCCTGGAACTGGGGGTGAGGTTCATGGTTTTCAGCTTCTCTTCCAGCAGGCGTTTCCCGACTTCCGTCCGGTTGCGGATCTCGGCCTTCAGCGCGGCTTTGATGGCAGCCTTGGCTTTAACGGTAGTGGCAAATTTGTTCCACTCAAAACTGGGCTTCTGTCCTTCGGAGGTCAGGATCTCCACCTGGTCGCCGCTCGATAATTTATAACTCAGCGGAACGAGCCGGTGATTGACCTTTGCACCGATGGCCCGGTTACCGATCCCGGTGTGGATCTCGTAGGCGAAATCGAGGGTGGTGGCGTTCTGGGGAAGCGAAACGGTGTGTCCTTTGGGGGTGAAAACGATGATCTCGGAGGAGAAAAGATTGAGTTTGAAGTCGTCGAGGAATTCCAGGGCGTCGGAGGTGGGCGATTCCAGCGTTTCCCTGATCTGCCTTATCCACCGGTCGAGTTCCCCTTCCTGTGCCCCTGCTTCCTTGTACTTCCAGTGGGCGGCAAAACCCCGTTCGGCGATCTCATCCATCCGTTTGGATCGGATCTGTACTTCCATCCACTTCCCGTTGGGGCCCATGACCGTCATATGCAGGGCTTCGTAACCATTGGCCTTGGGTGTGGAGATCCAGTCCCTGATCCGGTCGGGTTTCGGGGGATAAATATCCGTGATCAGCGAATAGATGTTCCAGCACTGTGTTTTTTCCGGAATGCCCTGGTTGGGGGTAAAGATGATGCGGATGGCAAAAAGATCGTAGATCTCTTCAAAACTCACATTTTTCTGGTGCATCTTCTGCCAGATGGAGTAGATCGATTTCGGCCGCCCGGATATATTGAACTTAAAACCGTTTTCTTCCAGCCGCGCGATGATGGGCAGACTGAACTGGTTGATCAGGTGGATGCGTTTCTCCTCACTGAGCTTGATCTTTTCATTGATCTCCTCATAAGCCTCCGGATAACGGTATTTCAGACTCAGGTCCTCCAGTTCCGTTTTGATGGCATAAAGGCCAAGCCGGTGGGCGAGAGGGGCATAGAGGTAAATGGTTTCGCCGGCAATCTTGATCTGCTTGTAGCGCGGGAGCGAATCGAGGGTGCGCATGTTGTGCAGGCGATCGGCCAGTTTGATCAGGATCACGCGGACATCGTCGGAGAGCGTCAGCAGCATCTTCCTGAAATTCTCGGCCTGCAGCGAATTCGATTCCTTGTCGAATACCCCCGAAATCTTCGTGAGTCCGTCAATGATGGAAGCAATCTTCGGGCCAAAGGCATTTTCAATGTCTTCGATCGTCAGATCCGTATCCTCCACCACATCATGCAAAAGGGCGCAGATGGTCGACTTGACCCCCAGTCCGATCTCTTCGGTGACGATCCGGGCCACAGCCAGCGGATGCACAATGTAAGGCTCACCCGATTTCCGCTGCATGCCCCTGTGTGCATCATTGGCCATTTTGAAGGCCTTCCGGATCAGTTTCTCATCTTCGGGAGTCTTGCAATTGACACAATTCCGGATAATGTATTCCAGTTGTGACTGAATATCAATATCTTTTACCTGCGCGGTCTCCATTTAAAAAAGCAAACGGGGTGCTGTTTCCCCCTCAGCAAAAATAGTATTAAATACGTAATCTTTTGTCGCGTAAACAGTGAAATTCCGGCTCCGGTCCTTAAATGTTAAGGATAGATCACCATGACAGATCCCGTTTGTTCACTATCGGAACCGTTAAAGGAGGTAAACTGGATGAACCAGGTGTACACGCCCTCTGTGGCCATAGGACCGCCCGCCATCCGGCCGTCCCAGTAGACCGAGGGATCGGTGGTTTCGAATACTTTTTTCCCGCTACGGTCGAAAATAATGAATAGATATTTCTCCGGGAAGAAATCAATGACCGGTCCGAACAGCTCGTTTTGGCCGTCGCCGTTCGGGGTAAAGGCATTTGGCATGTAGATGTGTGTGGGCACATTTACGCAGGCAACATTCGATACGCTGTTTCCCGCAATCCCGTAAGGATTGTCGGTCCCTTCCACGGCAACGACCCTGTAGCAGACCTCCCCGGGCAGATTACCCGTTCCGGCCGCGGCCAGGTCCTCGGTGAAGGTGGTTTGTTGCGGTCCGGTAAAAGCAGCTTCCTCACTTCCTCCATCGGTCGAAAGCCGGTAAACCTGGTAGCCCAGCAGGCTGCCCTGATAGCTTTGATATGGGGTCCAGCTGATTACGGCCCTGGTTCCCTCGGCCTGACCCGAAAGGAGGATGTTATTGCCGGTATTGCTCGACGCCACTACCTCCCTGCATGAATTGAGTACATCAACCCGGTAGGTGTGAGAGGTGGCGGAGGTCGCAACCTGGTCGGTGAAACGGTAGGGAAGCTCCGCTATATTTTCTGCTTCCTGTACTTCGAGAAAACCGGAAGTACCTGATGCGGACCGGTACAGTACAAAATCGTTCATGGTACCCGACAGATCGGCACTGAAAAGGATTTCTGCGGAGGCTTTATCGAGCACATTTACTTCATCCAGGTTCATCCATGAGGGGGGAGGGGGCATGTAGGTAAAATAATCCGCAATCCCGGAGGAGGAGAGAAGCCCGTCATTCTTTACCGCCACGACATAATAGCGGTAGAGCATATTCTCTTCCACGTTCTTGATTTTCAGAGTGGTATCCCCGGGGAATTTAAGGGTGATCTGGGAAAAGGGAGAGCCCTCGAAAGAGCCATACACCCGGTAGCCCGACAGTTTTTCATTCCAGCCGACATACTGGTTCCACTTCAGGGTGAGCTCCGCCCTGCAGGAATCATATTTCATGTAAGTCAGCATGGCAATATGAGAACCCGGCATCCTGATGCTTTCATTTCCGGCCGAATCGACGGCAGTTACCGAATATTCCAGCCGATCGCGTCCGGGAAGTAAATGGTGGAAAAAATGTTCAGACGAGGGAACTGAATCAATCAATTCACCGGCCCAGCCCGAGAGGGTTTTTACCTCTCTGTAAATGAAATACCATTTAACATCCGGTGCTGCCGAAGGCTTCCAGTACACAAATATGCTGTTATCACTGGTATCCACCGTAACGTAAGTGAGCTCCGGCTTATCGGGGATGCCCTGCTGGCCGTAACAATCTGTCCGGACTGCGAAGTTCAGCACCAGCATAAAAAACAGATATGGCAGAATAATGCTTCTCATTTCAGAAACAAACGGTAAACCTCAGTACAATATTTCGGGACAGGCTCCCTGCCAGGAGCAAATATACAACAAACAGGGTGAAAGCTGAAAAAAGTGCTGAAGTCCGCTGATTCCTTGTTTTGCCTCAACAACAGACACAGTGCAGTGCAATAAAAATTGAAAAAAAAACCAGTGTGATCGTCGTACCGGGAATGAATGTATTATTTTTGTGCTGCAATGAAGGGAAAATCATTTTCAGACAGAATCAGCCTGCTCAGGACCAGGTATTTAACAGGACAGCAGTTTATCTATCTCCTGGCTGCTGTGGTGGGGCTCCTGGTTGGCCTGGCCGCTGTTCTGATCAAGGACCTTGTATACATTATCAGTTATTTTCTTCACAAGGAATATGCCGGGGGCTATCATAACTATCTTTTTATTGTTTTTCCCGTTGTGGGAATTGCTCTGGTCCTGCTCTTCATCCAGTACGTGAACCGGAAGCCGGTGCGTCACGGGATCCCGGGTGTGCTTTTTGCCATCTCCAAGAATAACGGGATCATCCGTTCCCACAACATGTATTCCAGTATCATCACCAGTGCGCTGACTGTGGGTTTCGGGGGATCGGTCGGACTGGAAGGTCCTTCGGTGGTTACCGGAGCTGCGATAGGATCCAATCTGGGCCGCGTACTCAAGCTAAGCTACAAGGAAACCATCCTGCTCATCTCCTGCGGTACGGCAGGTGTGGTATCGGCCATCTTCAAGGCTCCGATCACCGGGGTAGTCTTTGCCCTGGAGGTGATCATGCTCGACCTCACGGCCTGGGGGGTCATCCCGCTGATCCTGGCCTCGGTAATGGGAGCGATGACATCCTACCTCTTCCTGGGCCAGAATACGATCTACTCCTTCGACCTGGTGGAGACTTTCCGGATGAACCAGGTTCATTTCTACGTTCTGCTCGGACTCTTCTCCGGGTTGATCTCTGCCTATTTTGCCAAGGTGTATATCTGGCTGTCGGGGCTCTTCGACCGGATTAAATCGGTCTGGCAGAGGCTGCTGATCGCCGGTGCCCTGCTGGGAGCCCTGATCTTTTTCCTCCCCCCGCTCTTTGGCGAAGGATATGAAATTGTCAACCAATGCCTCTCGGGCAATGTATCGGCCCTGTTTCAGGGGACTTTTTTTGAATCCTGGCAGTCGAGCTTCGTACTGGTCATTCTTTATTTTATACTGGTGATAGGTTTTAAAGCCATTGCCACCACGCTGACCTTTGCGGCAGGGGGCATCGGGGGGATCTTCGCCCCGGCCCTGTTTATGGGTGCCGGCAGCGGTCTGCTCTTCGGTGTCGTGCTGAACCAGTTCGGTGTGGACGTTTCCTTATCCAACATGGCCCTGATCGGGATGGCCGGGATCATGGCCGGCGTAATCCATGCCCCGCTGACCTCAATCTTTATGATTGCGGAGATTACCGGCGGCCACCAGCTCCTGCTGCCGCTGATGATTGTTTCGACCATATCCTATGTCACCACCCGCTATTTCGCCAGTAATTCGGTATATACCGTTCAGCTGGCCAAAAGGGGAGAGCTGATGACCCACCATAAAGACCGTAACATCCTCATTATGATGAAGGTTACGGATCTTATCGAGACTAATTTCAACACGGTCAGGCCCGACGACACCCTCGGCGACCTCGTGAAGGTGATCACCAACTCCCGGAGGAATATTTTTCCCGTTACCGACGAGGAGAATAATTTCCTGGGGATCGTGAAAATGGACGATATCCGGCATATCATGTTCAATCAGAATATGTATAATACGACCTATGTACGTGATCTGCTTTTTGTTCCGGAGGTTACCATCGACAAGAACGAGCAGATGGAGGAAGTGGCCAGGAAGTTCTCATCAAGCGACAAATACAATATAGCTGTGCTGGATAAGGGGAAATATATCGGTTTTGTTTCCCGGGCCAGGGTCTTCTCTTCCTACCGCGAGATGCTGAAGACCTTCTCCGACGACTAAACGGCTGGAAATCCCGTAACTCAAATCAAAAACCAGGATATGACGGGCACGATCATCAATGTTATCACTGTTTTAGTCGGAAGTACGATCGGCCTGCTGATCCGTTCCCGCCTTCCGGAGCGCTTCAGCAAGGTGATCTTCCAGGTCTTCGGCCTTTTCACCATTTTCCTGGGCGTTAAAATGGCCATGGAGACCAGGGAGCTGATGGTGATGATCTTCAGCCTGCTTACCGGGACCCTGCTCGGGGAATGGATGAACCTGGAGAAGGGCATGGACCGCCTCGCCGGTTTCCTGAAAAGAAAGGTAAAATCGAATCATGAGCGCTTCAGTGAAGGGCTGATGACCTCTTTCCTGGTCTTCTGCATGGGATCGATGACCGTGCTGGGCGCCATTGAGGAAGGACTGGGGGAGAAGCCCAATCTTTTGCTCACCAAGGCCCTGATGGACGGCTTCTCGTCCATGGCCTTTGCCTCGGTGATGGGGATCGGGGTGCTGTTCTCCGTGATCCCGCTGTTCCTCTACCAGGGCGGACTCACCCTGTTCGCCGGTTCGGTGGGCTCCCTGCTTTCCGACCCGATCCTGGCCGAAGTAACGGCCGTGGGGGGGATCCTGCTGATCGGCCTGGGTTTTAACCTGCTCGATGTAAAAAAGATCCGTGTGATGAACATGCTGCCCTCCCTGGTGCTTGCCGTTGTCCTGGCCAAATGGCTGCCGCCGCTGCTGGAGAGGCTGATCTGAAGGCATAAGTCGCCCGTTTACAGCATGTATTTTGATTATTTGGTGTTTTTCCGAAATCGCGAAGAGATCTCTGTCAGAATTAAAACAGACAAATCCTCATGATTTCTTTCTGTATATGTCAGTCTTTAAATATTTTTAGATTCTTTTTTGTCATGTAAAGAAGGGGGCCTTCGACTTGTGGTTCGGCAGGCTCACCACTGCGCTCAGGAACCGGGGGTAACTAAAGCAGGGGAAGGATCTCGACAGTGGTTCGACCTCGCTCACCAACCAGCTCGATCCTGCGGCGGAAAACCGAGCCTTTCGAGGTTTACCACCCTATCTCAAAGCGTCGGTTCCTGCCCCTCCGCTAAGTCCTTCGCCAAAGGCTTCGGCCGTCGGCGAAAGCTACGGCGGCACGCGGAGAGCGAAGTAACGAGTTTATCGAGTTACGAGTCGAAGGATTGCCTGTCGGGTTCCTGAATCTGGATTTCATGTACTTCATTCCTGGGGACAGACTATGTGATTTATTTTCGCGTCTTCCCGGTAAGATCAATAAACAGTTGAAAGCATACAGCCTTGGCTGTCTTTTAGATTTTATTAAAAATAGGGGTATGTCCATTTCTTCCTGATCTTTGATCCGATTAATATAATTTCCTAACTTTATTTACTAAATCCTGTATTAATCGCGCTTTGTACCCTGAATGATCTGATTC
>JBMOLL010000084.1:0-7895 GCA_049325415.1 Bacteroidota bacterium
GAATTATGAAAAACCGGAACAGTGGTACCGGCAAGCGGCTTGATTTTTCCTTCCCGCCCCGCGGGGCGGGAAGGAAAAGAATACTTATCTTAGTGAATCAGTTGTCTAAAGCTGGGGAGTAGTTCTTACATCCGGCCCTGTTCAGCTCCTCATCCAGGAATTTGCACTTTACCGGGTAGCCGTTGTCGATCAGGATAAACGTGGTATCGGTTTGTACCAGGTAACAGGATACACCACCGAAATTGATCGTTGAAAGTTTTGTATTCATCGGACCCTGTCCATTAAGTTGGGTGAAAACTAGTAATCCGGATAAAGCCAGAAGCCTGATAATTATAGCGATACGTCTGTAAAACCCTGGTCTGTCAGCAGTTTGAACCGTAGTTCCCCGGTCGTAAATGGATTTGCAGTTCCGACCTTTCAAAGCGAGACTTTTTACTAAATGTACAAAATTTTACTGAGGCGGTCTCAAAATTGAAGTTTTCCCGGATTGAGCATGAGATTTATATCCGAAGGTTTAAAGATCCCCCGGAGGGAGACTGTTTCCTGCGATTATTAACCTTTTCTGTTTATTCCGGAGCCGGACTTTCATGCCGGCGCTTACGTTTTCCCGTTGCCGGAATGACGCACAACTGTGCTGCAGGGAACAACTATTTTCCGGGAGCTGCCTCAGAAGCGGTCATCCCGTGCTTTCTGTTTGAACTCTTTATTCTGTAATGATATCTATTTCAGCAAATCCGGCCCTGTTGTTTTTACCTTCGGTATTATCTACGGTCGTTAATTTGAAGTAACGGGCCTTTTCCGCCGGAAAAATCCTGGTTTGCATCAGGGGATTGTTGCGGATGTTTGAAAATTCGCCTTCGCTGACCAGTTTCCATGTTTTTTTATCGCCGGAAATATAAAACCTGTAATAGGTAATGAAGGCACAGGGCCAGCGGCTCTGATCGGGCAGATATTTAAATCCGCACAGCGTATGTTCCGTTCCCAGATCAATCACCAGTTCAGCCGGATTTGTTTCCTTGTTTGCCAGACACCAGCTGCTTGCCGGATCTCCGTCTAAGATCTTCCCGGCGTTCTCATCGTCAGTACCTGTTATTTTCCAGTCCTTCCGGCATATGTCGAACGTTTCGGTGCATACCGGACTGCATTTGCCAGTGGCCGGGTCTACTGCTATGGCTTTAACAACAATTTTCCCATCGGATTTTAGCGCTTCTGTGAACCTGGACGACTGTGGTGTTGGTTCACTTCCATCCAGTGTATAATAAAAGTAAGGTCCGATCTCATCTGAAAAGATGTTTATTTCTCCGCTTTGCTTCCTGGTTATTACCGGTGCATTCAGAAATGCCGGTGCATTATAGATGCCGATGTTTGATATTAAGAGGCAACTTTTGGAATCGGTTATATTCAGGCGGACAGCGGTGGCGCTTACTCCCGGAAAGCGAAGGATACGCTTATACCCAATCGTAGTGGCTTTTGCCACTTCTTTCCAGGTCCCGTCGATCAGAGCATCTACAGTAAAGGCTTTTACACGCTGTCCGGAGCGGATATACTCCTGTACCAAAAACCGGTTGAATAAGGTCGGCGTGCCAAAATCAATCGTCAGGGAGGCTTTCGTAACACTGTCATTTGTGGCCCAATAGCTGTTTTTATCCCTGTCAATGGCCTTTCCCGCAGCATACCTTCGTGCGTTTCCACGGGTGTCTGTCGCACGGGCCCTTGCTTTTTCCACCAGATTGACCGCAAATGATTCCTTAATGGCCCGGGCAAAACCCAGCGCGGCCTGTTCATCGTTTTCATGGATCAGGCCATCCGGCGTAATCGGAAAATTGAGTAAGAGGCAACCATTGCGACCTATGGAATTATAATAGGTTTCCATCAGGAATGGAACTGTTTTTACTTTGCTGTCTTCGCCAGGATGATAAAACCATTCCGGCCTGACCGAGGTATTAACTTCAGCCGGAACCCATGAATCGCCGTCTTCCAGTCCGAAATGCAGCATTCCCCAGTCGACCTCACCCTGGCCGTTTAATAAACTCCAGTTGGTTTCACCGACATAGCCTTCTTCCGTCCCCACCCAGCGCAGATCAGCCCTGTCGCCTCCATCGTTCCAGATCACAATACCCGGCTGAAGCTCACGTATCATCCGGTAGGTCGGCTGCCAGTCGTAATAAGTTGTGCGATCGATAAGCCTGTTTTCATTTGCGCCGCCGTAATAGCCGGTGCCGCCGTTGGCACCATCGAACCATATTTCAAAAATATCCCCGTAGCCGGTAAGCAGCTCTTTAATCTGATTTCTGAAGTAGGTGATGTATTCCGGTTTACCGTAATCAGGATGGTTTCTGTCCCAGGGAGAAATGTAAATGCCCATTTTTAATCCGTATTCCCTGCAGGCATCGGCCATTTCCCTGACTACATCACCCTTGCCATCCTTCCATGGTGCATTCTTTACTGAATATCCGGTGTATTCCGAAGGCCATAAACAAAAACCGCAATGGTGCTTGGCTGTAATGATTATGCCTTTCATTCCGGCTTCTTTGCAGATACGTGCCCACTGGCGGCAATCCAGCTTTTCCGGATTGAATAAATTTACATCCTCATTTCCGTAGCCCCACGATTGGTCGGTATAGGTATTCAGCGAGAAATGTACGAAGGCATAATATTCCATCTCCTGCCATTGCAGTTGATTTTCTGTGGGTACCGGACCGACGGGCATGGGTTCCGGAGTCCTTTTACAGCTCCACAGGAAGACCGGGACCGCGAACAGAACAACAAGGGGCAGACGGAGCATCATTTTATTTAATTTCGATAAATTCAGGTTCATAGGGAGCTAAACTAAAACTGCCATTATAGCTTTTTCCGGATAAAATACTTTTTGCCTTGCCCTTCAGGGCTATCTCTTTGGATTCTCCACTGACATTCAGGTAGAGGAAGTGCTTTTCGTCGATCTGTCTTGCCATTATTCCTGATGGGACATCAGGGCCTTTTTTTATGCCCAGTTCATTGATCAGGTCGTCAAATAAACTGCCCAGGGTATTGCCATCGGCAGGCAGACCAACATAAATGGCACGACCTTTCCCATAGTGATTCGAGGTTATTATGGGGTAATTCTTATCCAGACCGGAGATATACCCGAGCACCTCAGCTCCCTCAGGGTAGACCAGGTCAAACCGGGCAGATTCCGTATTCACTGCTTTGCCATCATAGCTAATTTCAAGTTTGTTTCCTGTAAAAGCTTTTGCGGATAGTTCATTCATGGCTTCGGTTTCTTCATAAGCACCCAGCCGGATACCGAAAACATCACTCAAAAGGCCCGGACGGCGGGTGGAAAAGACCTGACCGGTCGTATCAGTGATAGCTGAATTACTGGTCATTACCACTGTCCCCCCGTTCTTAACGTAGTTTCTGATCTTTTCAGCTCTGAGTTCATCCATTACAGCGTGTCCGGGGATCATGATCAGCTTGTAATCCAGGTCGCTGTATCTGATGTCGAGCATCCGTGAATCGATGTTGCGCCAGTAGCAGAGATCCCAGCAGGCCTGTACCTGGTTGTCGTGCCGGACGGGAAAACAGCGGCTCGCGATCTGGCTCGGAAAGGAGTAGGCCAGTCCGATCTCTGCCTTGAGTTTATAGGGAAAGAATTCCTCAATTTTCCTGAATTCTTCGGCAATTTGTTTGTATTCATCATATTTCCGATTGGGTATGCCATCCCAGTCGAGCATGCCGATCAGGTATTGCTCTTCTCCGGCCCACATACTTTGCCAGGTCCAGCCGCAAACCATCTGGTTACCGTACATCAGGCTGGCATAAGCCGATTTTCGTATCGATCCGGGCACTGCGGTCATGGTGGTAAACTCGCTGCACCAGAACGGATTCTCACTTTCGAACTGGATGCGGGAAATGCCGAATGACGCATTCATTACACCCCAGTTGGTGTTCAGCGAAAGCCCCGGGTAAAAGCCTTCTCCCTGGCGGGTCATTTTTCCCGAATAGGCAAGAGGGGCATAGTCGAAATACTTCAAACTGCTGAAATACCATGCATTGGTGTTGGTTAGTGTACCAGGGGCATTGGTGTTCACCACTTCGAGCACCTTAAAGAGTATACCCTGAACCTCATATGAGATGAACTGCCTGAAATCAAGCATTTTCTCGGGCATGTCGTTACTGTAGATGCCCGGAGGCAGACCGATCTCCTCCCAGTCATTGAGTCGCCGTGACCAGCGCTGGGTCGCCCAGGCTGAATTGAGCCGGTCAAGGTTCGAATACTTCATCTTCAACCAGGATATGAAACGCTGGCGCACTGTTTCTGAATAGGATATACGGCCATCACCCGATTCGTTATCAATTCCGAAAGCAAGCAAAGCCGGATGTCCGGCATATCGCCGGGTAAGCACATCTGTAAACCGCAGGGCGTATTTTTGATAATCGGGATCGCCCACATCCTCCATGTAGCGGTGGTTGGGATATTGTACATCACCATTCTCGTCGACAATATCAATCGATGGGTACATCTGATGCAACCACAGCGGTGCCGGCCTGATGGCAATATCCAGAATCACCCCTATCTCTGCTTCTGCAAAGAGATCCATCACCTCATCAAACCATTCAAAGTCGAACTGTCCTTCGGATAGTTCGTAACTGTCCCAGGCCAGGTGACCAAGGCGAACAACAGTGAATCCGGCTTCTTTCATCATCCGGATATCTTCCCTGATCTTTTCGGGATCCTTATTATCATGCGGATGATAGTTGGTTCCTACATACAGTTGCTGTCCTTTTAAAGGCGACTCCCCGACAAGCGAAATGATAAGCAGTGCAAGTACAATGAATGGCTTCATTTGAAAATATTTTCGTTTATCCAAAAACAAAAAGCCGTATGCCGGTTATTGCTTCTTCTGTTCCTCTCCGCTGCCAAAGAACCGGTCATCCTTCAATCCGGTCAGCTGCCGGCACACCCGCAGTTCCTCATCCACCAGGACGATGTTTGTTTCGCCGGCTTTGAAGCGCTTCAGCACCGAACTCAGGATGCCGAATTCCTTCCTGCCCAGCGGGTACCTGCGCAGACTGAGAAGGGCGAAGGCCAGGAAGGCAAGGGGGATGACACAGAAGAGCAGGCGCAGGCCCCAGTCGGTGGTGGCGGAAACCGTTCCCGCGCTGACGGCCTCTTCGCTGTAGCCGATCACATCCAGGGCGATCCCGAGGATCCCCACGACCACCCCGCCCGACAATTTCCGGAGGAAGGTCGAAACGCCCGAATAGAGTCCTTCCCTTCTCCGGCCGGTGATGAGTTCATCCACATCGGCAATGTCGGGCAGGACCGACCAGGAGAACAGGTTACATCCGGCTCCTCCGACACCGATCAGCGAGCAGATCGCGATTACAAGATAGCCCGGTGTGGCGGGTGTCAGGAACATGATGGCGATACTGGCCGCCATCCAGATCCCGGCGGAAATATAGGCCGGCGTGGTCTTGTCCTTTTTCTGGGACACGTAGGAGAACACTCCGATAAAAATGAGCTGGGTGACCAGGATGATGCCCATGATCGGGACGAAGAGTTCCTTCATCTGCAGGGACACCGTCAGGAAATACACCGCCAGGGTCATCACGGTATCAATGGCCATCTGGCAGAGGATGAATACACTTACGTAAACGCGGAAGGAGCTGTTTTTAAGTACGGAGAGCCAGTCTTTCAGGCGTATCGACGGACTGGGCGTCGTTTCATTCTCCCAGGTGCCCAGGAACACAGCCAGCCAGGCCAGCGCGAAGACCACGCCGAAGCTCAGTCCCATGATGAGGTAGCCCTGCCGGGGATCGGGAAAGGCTCCCGTGATCATTGCCGGGACCGTGGCACACAGGATGGCCGCACCGGCAGAAAAGCCAAGGCGCATGCCCGTGAAGGCGCTCCGGCGGTTGTAGTCCCTTACCATGTCGGACAGGATGGCGTTGTAGGGGACCATCACAATGGTGAAGGCCGTGGAAAAAAAGATGTAGGACAGGGTATAGTAAATGAATTTAGCCGTGGTGCCGGTGATGCCGAAGCCGTACCAGAGCATGACCCAGGAGGCAAAAACCGGGACAGTGCCCAGCAGGAAATAGATGCGGCGGCGGCCGAAACGGGAGCGGGTGCGGTCAGACAACTGCCCCATGAAGGGGTCGGTTATGGCATCCCAGGCCTTCCCGATGAATACGATGCTGCCGGCCAGGGTTCCCGAGAAACCCTCCACATTGGTCAGGTAAACAAGCAGCAACAGCCCGACGATAATAAAGGCACCCCCGCCGTAAATATCGCCGGCGGCATAGGAGATCCTGCTGATCAGTTCTTTTCTGTTTTTCATGCTTCGTTTTTGTTTTCGTAGTATTCATCGCGGATAAGCCGGATGGCCAGCACCCATTTCATCATCATCCTGACATCATCCAGAACGAAACGCCGGATGTCGGAGCCGTTCGCCACCTCGAAGTATTCGCCGGCGGCATAGGGGACCATAAGGATATCTTTCATGGGAAAGCGGAGGCTTCCCGTGTTATCGAAGATACTTCCTTCATAGCTCAGGGCTTCGCGGGTAAGGCTCAGTACACCACTGCCCATATGCTGGTAACCATATTTCCCGGGCTCGTTCCACTGGAGCGCGGTGCCGGTGGTGAGGCTGAAACCCGGATCACGGATCTCCTTCAGCAGCTGTTCCTGCTGGAAGTCGTACCAGTTATCAAAGCCGTCGTATACGATGCTGTTCTCCCGGCCGGGCTCAAAGAACAGTTTGTTGTTTAAGCGGGCTTCATTGCCGCACCGGAGGCAGAAAAGCCGGTTCCCCTCCGAGCGCAGGGTGAATTCCGACAGGCAGGCGGGACATTTGTACAACACCAGTTCGGCCCCTTCGGCCAGGCGGCGTCCCCTGTAGCTTTGCTGTTTTGTGCGCTGCCAGCGGTAATCGTCGAAATCAATGGCTTTTAAAAGTTTACGATGGATCTCCCCAACCGACAGTGATTCAAGCTCTTCGCTGCTGAAGACCGGGAAAACGGTGGTGTACATGCGCCCCCTGCGGGCCTTTTTTGTCCAGCGCGGACGGGTCAGGTAGGCCCCGTTGGTCTGTACGGCAATAACGGGAACCTTAAAGGTTTTAATGAGTTTGGCGATGCTCGGCGCGGCAAAGCCGCCCGGACGGCCCTCATTGGACAGGCAGCCGTGGGGGAAAATGCCGATCATCCCCCCGTGACCTATCACGTATTTCGTTTTGAGGATGGCCTGGTTATCGGTTGTGAACTGGTTCTTGGGGATGACGCCCATGAGTCCCAGCACGTATTTCAGGACGCGGTCCCTGAAAAAATTATAGGCCCCGAGGTAGTTCAGCCTGCGTGGATACAGGGCTATGGAAACGATCAGAAAGTCGAGCCAGCTGGCGTGCCCCGCGATAACAAAGAACGGGGGTTTGATCCCTTTGATGGAAGAGCGATCGACCCGGAGCCCGAGGACCAGACGGTAATATAAACCGGCAAAAAAGCCAACGGTATAGTACAGAAAGGCATTGGGCCTCGGTACGGGGGGAGGGGTCTTTTTTGTCATTCGGTATTAACGACAGCAAGGTTTCTCGTCCGGATAAACGGTAATCGGGATATAAAAATACGGATATTTATTTCAGATCAAAATTCAGGCTGGTTTTTCTCCTGCCGGTTGAGCTTCAGGAGACAGAGGAGAGATCGCTGCCCGGTACAAGTTATTCTCAAATTCCTTTACACAGGGAGGAGCTATCCCGGCTGATTCAAGTGCTTTGTCTTCCCGGGTGGCCGGGACAGGCCCTGCTTTCGGCTCCTGTTGAATAATCTGGGTTCAATAAATCTTTCTTAAGATAGATCATGTCAACAAGTTGAATGTCGCCCTCGAATATCGGATGATCGTAATTGTCTGTAAA
>JBMOLL010000085.1:0-54262 GCA_049325415.1 Bacteroidota bacterium
TAACCGTTCTCAAATGAAAATCGATGTTTTACTCGGCCTCCAGTGGGGCGATGAGGGAAAGGGAAAAGTAGTGGATGTGCTCACTCCTCCTACGATTGTATTACCCGTTTTCAGGGTGGACCGAACGCCGGTCACACCCTTGAATTCGAAGGCCGGAAACACGTGCTGCATTCCATCCCTTCGGGGATCTTCAGGGAAGATAAGATCAATATTATTGCCAATGGTGTGGTGCTGGATCCGATCATTTTCATGAAAGAGATCAGGGCCCTGGAAGCTATTGGGGTCGATCTGACCAAAAATCTCTGGATCTCCCGGAAGGCCCACCTGATCCTCCCCACCCACCGCCTGCTCGATGCCGCCTCGGAAGCTGCCAAGGGGAAAGAAAAGATCGGATCGACGCTGAAAGGCATCGGTCCCACCTACATGGATAAAACGGGCAGGAACGGACTGAGGGTCGGGGATCTCGACCATAATTTCAGGGAAAAATACAATGCACTGAAGGAGAAACACCTTCACCTGCTGAAGAACTACGATTTCGAATTCACGATCAGCGATGAGGAAGCCTGGTTTGAAGGCATGGAACTGATCCGGAAATTCCGGCTGGTCGACAGTGAATACGAACTTTACAGTATGCTCGAAGAAGGAAAGAGCGTACTGGCTGAGGGTGCCCAGGGAACCATGCTCGACATCGATTTCGGTTCCTATCCCTTTGTAACCTCCTCCAATACGATCTGCGCCGGCGCCTGCACCGGAATGGGTGTTGCCCCTGCTGCCATCGGTGAGGTATTCGGAATCTTCAAAGCTTACTGTACCCGCGTGGGCAGCGGCCCCTTCCCTACCGAACTGGAAGATGAGACCGGGGAAAGCCTCCGCGCCATCGGCCATGAGTTTGGTGCCACCACCGGCCGTCCGCGCCGCTGCGGCTGGCTCGACCTGGTTGCCCTGAAATACAGTGTGATGTTGAACGGCGTCACGCAGCTGATCATGACCAAGACCGATGTGCTCGACAGCTTCGACACCATCCGCGTAGCCACAGCCTACATGATCGACGGTGAACTCACCGACCGGGTGCCCTACCAGCTCGACAGCCAGGTCACCCCGGTGTACACCGACCTTCCCGGATGGAAGAAAGACCTCACCGGTATCCGTTCCAAAGAGCAATTCCCGAAAGAACTGACGGAATACATCCGCTTCCTGGAAAAGGAACTGAAGATCCCTGTAAGATATGTTTCCGTCGGACCCGACAGGGAACAGATCATCACGATGTGATCCTTTTTATTCGCTGAAAGCAAAGGTATGGGTAAGACAGAGTGAGAGAGGAAAGACAAAACCTGTCAGAAGTCTTCTTTCAAAATACTGCTCAAGAGGGATATCTCCCCGGACCTGGATATTGAGCCATTCGAACTTGTAATTCAGACATAGTGTTAAAACCGAATAGCCAAATTCCCCATTGAGCAGAATGTTATCGGTCCAGCCATCATAGGTCCAGCCTGGCCCTGTTTCAAGTGAGAACCTCTCACTGACCCTATAATCAAGTGTCAGGTAATTAAATGAGTAAAAATGCAGTATTTCATAGTTCAAGCGTTGTGTGATAGAATAGGGCAAGCGTGATATTTTCCCTATAGCTTCGTAGCGATAACCGATCCCGAATGCAGACTCCCCGATTTGATAATGCAAGCCCAAAGACGGTCCGCCAAGATATTCAAGCGGAGTATAACGGTAGCCCAAAACAAATCCCAGGTGATTTGGCTGGGCGCTCAGGTTTATGCTGCAGAAAAAAAACGTTAAAAACAGAACCTTTCTTTTCATAATCAGAATTTTAGACTAGTTGACATAGATAAAACGATAAATTCGCTCCATTATTTCTTTGTTTTTCTCCCTGCTTTATAGGCGCCAAGCGATCCGGAATCCGGAGTGTCTGCCCGGCGCAGAACAAAGATTCTTCCTGACTGAAACATAAATTCTCCAACTTTTTACTAATTTGAAGCGCCAAAAACTACAACTAAACACTATGAAAACCCTGAATCAGTTTTTTGAAGGACATGTGATCCGGAACGCCAGCAATCCCCTCATGTGGGAGAAGCGTGACGGGGCTTACCAGGCATCGACCTACAGCGAGGTCCGGACGATGGTGTATCAGTTCGCCGCTGCCCTGATGGACCTCGGGATACAGAAAGGTGATCACCTGGCGCTGCTCTCCGAGGGCAGGACTGCCTGGCTGGTCAGCGAGCTGGGAATCCTCTACGCCGGAGCCGTGAACATTCCTTTAAGCATCAAGCTGGAACCGAGCGACCTTCTTTTCCGCCTGAACCACGGCGAGGCAAAAATCCTGATCATCTCAAGGCTTCAGCTCAGAAAACTGGCACCCATCAAAGACAAACTGACAACCCTGCAAAAGGTCATCCTTCTTGATCCGCCCGCCGAGGGGGATCAGGACCTGCTCTATTACGACGAGCTCATGGAAAAAGGAACGGCATACCTGGAAAAGAACA
The DNA here is from genome assembly GCA_049325415.1 of Bacteroidota bacterium. Classification (GTDB taxonomy): domain Bacteria; phylum Bacteroidota; class Bacteroidia; order Bacteroidales; genus JBMOLL01. The sequence goes on from JBMOLL010000085.1 coordinate 2,493, forward strand.
GGGACCGGTTTGAGGAGCGCTGGCAATCGGTGCAGCCCAACGATGTGGCCAACATCTGCTACACATCGGGAACGACAGCCGATCCGAAAGGGATCATGCTCAGTCACCGCAACTACACGGCCAATACCGAGCAGGCCCTCACCCTGATGAATATCCCCACCGATTATAAAACCCTCCTGATCCTGCCCTGGGACCACTCTTTCGGTCATACCGCCGGCCTGTATTCCTTCATCGCTTCGGGCGCCAGCCTGGCGGCTGTCGATCCCGGCAAAGGAGGAATGGACACGCTGAAGAACATCCCCATAAATATTAAGGAGGTCAGGCCCGACCTGCTGATGAGTGTACCCTCCCTGGCCAAGAACTTCAGGAAGAACATCGAAAAAGGGATCCACGACAAGGGTGCGTTTACGGAAAAACTATTCAAACATGCCCTGAATGTTTCCTATAAGCACCAGGGTATCGGCTGGGACAGGGGAAAGGGAATGCGGATCTTCCTGAAACCGCTGGTAGCCCTTTACGATAAGATCCTCTTCAGCAAGATCCGTGAAGTGTTTGGAGGAAAACTGAAATTCTTTATCGGGGGAGGTGCCCTTCTCGATATCGAACTGCAGCGTTTTTTCTATGCCATCGGCATCCCGATGATGCAGGGCTATGGCCTTTCGGAATCCTCGCCCATCATCAGCTCCAATGCCCTGCACCGGCATAAGCTGGGTTCCTCCGGCTTCCTGGCCAAATACCTCGAGGTCAGGATACTGGACGACGAAGGCAATGAACTGCCACTGGGTGAAAAAGGCGAAATCGTGGTGAAGGGCGAAAATGTGATGCTGGGTTATTACAAAAACCCGGAAGCATCGGCTGATGCCCTTCGCGACGGCTGGCTGCACACCGGCGACCTTGGCTATATGGATGGTGACGGTTTCCTTTACGTTCTCGGTCGTTTCAAGAGCCTTCTGATTGCCGACGACGGGGAAAAATACAGTCCGGAAGGCATTGAGGAAGCCATGACCGAGCAGTCGAAGGTGATCGACCAGGTCATGCTCTTCAACAACCAGCGGCCCTATACGGTTGTGCTTCTTTACCCGAATAAGGAAGCCCTGAAAAGAGCCGTGAAGGAAAAAGGTGCTGATCCGTCCACTGCCGAAGGAGCAGAAAAAGCCCTGGAAATCCTTCAGTCGGAAGTAAACGAATACCGCACCGGCAACAGGTATGGTGAAATGTTCCCGCAGCGCTGGCTGCCGGCTGCTGTTGGCGTTCTTTCGGAGGGATTCACAGAAGATAACAAGATGATGAACTCCACCATGAAAATGGTGCGGGGCGTGATCACGGAAACCTATCATGAACTGATTGAATTCCTTTACACCCCCGACGCCAAGAACATCCGTAACCCGCATAACCTTCAGGCGATTCAGAAGTTGCTTTCCTGACAGGTCGCCGGGAGGAATTCTCGGTGCCTGAGCCCTGAAAAAGGATAAGAAATTGCACAGTTAACCGAAAATCGCAGCCCTCTCCTTCCACCCGGAAGAGAGGGCTGCGGCTTTACCTCTTTGCTTACGGCTAATTCAAAAAAACAACCCGATTTCCCGCGTTCATTCCTCACCCCTCTCCTCTCCACATGGAGAGGGGAGTGTGAAAAGGCATACTCCCGGCCTTTTGCTGATTCATCCATCTTTCTCAAAAAAAAACGTACTACTCAGAACAAAATCAGAACTAAACTGTTTCTATGTAAGAATTATTCTTTTTTAGAAAATATTCATTTCTCATCCGATGGAAGAGGTCACGGCGCGTTTAAAGGAGAAAGGTCTGAAAGTGACACCGCAAAGAATAGCGGTGCTGGAAGCCCTGATTGAACTGGATAATCATCCGGCTGCAGAAGAGATAGCCGCTTTCGTAAGGAAAAGCCATCCCCATATTGCCACAGGTACAGTTTATCATATCCTGGAAACACTGGTGGAAAACGGGATCATACGCAGGGTGAAAAGCGATCGCGATATCATGCGCTACGACGCGATCCTCGAGGATCACCATCATCTCTACTGCCGCGAGACGGACCGGATCGGGGATTATTACGACGAGGAACTGAATGTCCTTCTGAAGAACTATTTTGCCGGAAAATCAATCCCGGGTTTCAGTATCGAAGAAGTCCGGCTGCAGATTATCGGAAAATTTAAAGACAAGACTATACCGTAATTTTTATTAATCATTATCTAAAACCCAAGTATTATGGAAGAAAATCAAGTAAAAGAAGTCGTTTCCATGCCGAGGATCGGCGAAGCAGCTCCCGAGTTTAAAGCTGTGACCACACAGGGAAACATCAACTTTCCTTCGGATTATAAAGGAAGCTGGGTTATCCTCTTTTCGCACCCTGCAGATTTCACTCCTGTCTGCACCTCAGAGTTCATGACCTTTGCCAGTCTGGAAGATAAATTCGCAGAAGCCAACTGTAAACTGGTCGGCCTTTCCGTCGACGGACTCTACAGCCATATCGCCTGGCTGCGTACCATCAAGGAAAAGATTGAGTACAAAGGCATGAAGAATGTAGAGGTGAAGTTTCCCCTCATTGAGGACATTACCATGGAAGTGGCAAAGAAATACGGAATGATCCAGCCCGGTGAGAGCAATACCAAGGCTGTACGTGCCGTATTTTTTGTTGATCCAAAAGGCGTGATCCGCACCATCATTTATTACCCCCTGAGCCTTGGAAGGAATTTTGATGAGCTGTACAGGGTATTGCTGGCGCTGAAAACAGCCGATGAGTTTGGTATTGCCACTCCGGCCGACTGGCGCCCGGGTGACGATGTCATTGTTCCTCCGGCCGGTTCATGTGGCTCGGCTAAAGACCGTATGGAAGGAAAAGAAGACATGAAGTGCTACGACTGGTTCTTCTGCACCAAACCAATTGATAAGGAAACGGTGCTGAAAAAAGTGCTGAAAAAGTAAGCTGGAAACATTTTATGGAAAGAGGGCGCGCCAAGTACGGTGCGCCCTTCTTTTTAGGCATTATAAATTAGGGCTGACTGCGCTCACCTACAGCCTTCACTCCTGTATTTATTTCTAATTTTACCTGAAGTAAATATTTCAAGGGATGAAATTCGAACTACCAACCCTGTGCGTACATGCAGGAACCATTAAAGATGAGAAGTTCCGTGGGATCAACTCCCCGATCTACACCTCAACTTCCTATGAATATATTGATCGTGACGACACGGTTTACCCGCGATATTTCAACACGCCGAACGAACAGTCGGTGGCACAGAGGATCGCTGAGCTGGAATCGTGTGAAGCCGGTCTGGTGTTCAGTTCGGGCATGGCCGCCATCAGCACGGTACTGTTCACTTTTCTGAGCAAGGGGGATCATGCGGTTTTTCAGAAAGGACTTTACGGGGGGACCAGTCATTTCCTGGCCAGTGAATTTGAGCGCTTCGGGATCAGTTACACCGTCGCTGCCAGCCAGGAACCGGCCGATATCGAAGCTGCGATCCGTAAAGAAACCCGGTTGATCTATGTGGAGACACCATCCAATCCCCTTATGCGGATTACCGACCTTGCAGGGGTGGCGGCGATCGGGAAAAAGCATGGCGTCCTTACCATGGTCGATAACACCTTTGCCTCCCCTGTCAACCAGCAGCCTCACACCCTGGGGATCGACATTGTGATGCACAGTGCTACGAAATACCTTGGCGGACACAGTGATATCTGTGCCGGGGCTGTACTCGGAACACGGGAAGTGATGAAAAAGGTCCATGCCACTTCGCTGGGTTTCGGGGGAAGCCTGAATGCCATTACCCTGTACCTGCTGGAAAGAAGCATAAAGACCCTGGATGTCAGGATGCAGCGCATCAACAGCAATGCTGGTTCCGTTGCAGCCTTCCTGGCGCAGCACCCGGCAATTGCAAGGGTGAATTACCCCGGCCTTCCTGAAGATCCGGGTTATGCCGTTGCCTGTCGCCAGATGAGGGGCTTCGGGGGGATGCTCTCCTTCGAACTGCGTGACGCCGACAGCCTGGCTTTCCAGAAAAAACTGAAGCTGATCAAACCTTCGATGAGCCTGGGAGGCAGTGAAACCATCGTCAGCTCACCCGTGCTGACCTCCCACCGGCACTTAAGCAAGGAAGAACGACAGGAAACCGGCATCACCGACGGGCTGATCAGGTTCTCCGCAGGATTGGAGAGCCAGGCCGATCTCATCGAAGACCTCGACCAGGCACTGGGCTGACGCAACCGTTCTCTCCCGAACTGCATCCTTGAACAAACATTCACCTCAACTACTATCTCAATGAAAAAAGTAAAAACCGGCCTGATTAAAACCTACGACAAACTCATCATGGCCTTCCTGGGATTTATGGGCCTTGCCACACAATGCGTGCCCGTTGCCGAATACGGTATGCCCCACGCTGATTATCATTTCAGGGGAAATATTACAGGCAGGACCGGACAGCAGCCCATTGAAAATATCGAGGTTAAGGTATTTGAAAGCGATACCAATCTGCTGGGACAGTGCCGTACCGATGCCAACGGGGACTATACCATCGATCTCCAGGGGATGATGACATTCGACTACCAGTTCCGGATCACAGCAGCGGATACGGATGGCAGTGAGAACGGCCTCTTTACCGATAAAGACACAACGATTACGGTCGATATCGAGGATCTGACCGGTGGTGACGGCAACTGGTACAACGGTGAAATGGACATTATTACCGATATCGAGCTCGACGAGAGCAATCAATAATGAAGCCCGGATTAAAGAAGCAAATCCTGTTAAATACCTTCAGGCAGCACCGCCATAACCAGGCACAGCTCCACCCTTTGAAATACCTGTTCTGGGAGTCGACGCTGCGCTGCAATCTTAAATGCCGGCATTGCGGAAGCGATTGCCGGGTATCGTCCAGTGTTCCCGATATGCCCCTTGAGGACTTTCTCAGGGTACTCGATGAAATCACCCCGATGGTCAATCCTCATGAAACCATCATTGTGGTTACCGGAGGAGAACCCCTGCTCAGGAAAGACCTGGAGGTTGCCGGGATGGAATTTATTAAAAGGGGCTTCCCCTGGGGGATGGTTTCCAACGGGCTGGCCCTCACAGAACAGCGTTTCCGCTCCCTGCTCGACCACGGGCTGCATTCCATAACCATCAGTCTCGACGGAATGGAAAAACAGCACAACCGGCTGCGCATGCATCCCTCCTCCTGGAGCAAAGCGGTTGCGGCCATAAAAATGATTGCCGGAACAAAAGACCTTACCTACGATGTGGTCACCTGCGTTCACCGGGAGAACATCGGTGAACTGAATGAAATGAAGCAATTACTGGCCCGGATGGGTGTGAACGCCTGGAGGCTGTTTACCATCTTTCCCAAAGGAAGGGCAGCCGACGAAGACTGGATGAACCTCTCTCCCGGAGAGTTTCGCCAATTGTTACAGTTTATCAGTGAAACACGAAAGGAAGGTGTTATCAGGGCTTCCTATGGCTGTGAGGGCTACCTTGGCGAGTTTGAAATGGAGGTAAGGGATCATCCCTTTTTCTGTCAGGCCGGGATCACCATCGGATCCGTACTGGCCGACGGGAGCATCTCCGCCTGTCCGAGCATCAGGGACTCCTTTAACCAGGGAAATATTTACCGGGATTCCTTTGCCGCAACCTGGGAGACGGGCTTTCGCGACATGCGCGACCGTTCCTGGGCAAGGACCGGCCTGTGCGCCGACTGCGGGGTCTGGAAATGGTGTGAAGGAAACGGCCTGCATCTCCGGGATAAGGAGGATGCAGGTCCGCTGCTTTGTCATTATGAACTGCTGAAGAATTCCTGATCAGTTATGCAGGGTCAGCTTCATGGTCCCTGCGCCGTCGGTACTTTCATATTTAAGGACCCAGTCTCCCGGACTGGAATCAAACATTTCATTTACCTGGATCTCGTTCTGTCCGCTCAGGGTGGAATGCCAGGCTACGCTTCCGCTGGGATACAGGAGCTGCACCGTAACAGACCCGGAGTCGGTCTTTACCATACCTTCCAGGTACACCTTATCGAGGGCATTATCTATCGAAAGGACAGTCGTTCCATAACCGCCCGGATCAAAACCGCTGTCGAAGCCCACCGAAAGTTCCGTTTTGGGATCACAGGCCGAAACGGCAAGTAGAACAAGAAGAGAGATTGCAAAATATGATTTCATGTGTAAGGTATTTTTTACTCGATTTAACAAATACCCTGCCAGAACCTTCATAGTGCTTCCGGCAGGTTGAAAAAATTCAGAGAAGGCAGATTTCCGCGATGTATTTATCTGACTCTATTTTACTTTGCGGCTTTCTTATTTATTTTCTGAATTACCCATTTACCGGATTGCACAGAAGGGGGTAAACCGCCGCCGGGGAATGCCCATTGTCCGATCTGGTAAAAGTTCTTCAGTCCGGGCACTTCCATCTTCAGATTTTTCCCGATGTTCTCCTTCGTAGGAAGGAAGCCTTCGTAGGATCCCCTGTATACTCCCGTGTAACGTGCACCGGTCCGGGGTGTGGCCACATCCACTACCTCGATGTGTCCTTCAACTTCCGGATGTACGGAAAGCAGCAGTTTTACGGCATCTTCCTCGATCCGTCTCTTTTCTTCCTGGTACTCCTCCTTGCTCATTCCTTCCCAGAGTTCCCACGGCGACTCGGCCAGCATCTTCATTATGCATTTGCCTTCCGGCGTAATGACCGGATCAAAATTATAGTCGGCCAGTGAAAAGCCGTCCTTCAGGGCGGTCCTCCCGAGTTTATTTCCCGGGGCAGTATAGCGTATCATATGATGCCTGGTAGATATGGGTACGGAGATCCCGAAGGATATCTGGATCACGGGATTGAACAAGGGCCACTGTTTAAATGCCTTTTCAACTTCAGCCGGAACATATTTTCCGTCGAGCATGCCATACATCGTGGCATGCAGGTCGGCAGCACTGATAACATAGTCGGCCAGATATTCCGAGCCGTCTTCCAGCCTTACCCCAATTGCTCGGCCATCCTTCACCAGGATCTTTTCGACCCGTGTTTTCAGTTTTAGTTCACCCCCGAGCTGGCGGTACCTTTCGGCCATTCTCTGAGCAAAAGGAAGGGATCCTCCCATAGGATAGCCCGCATTGTTGTTGGAAAACCAGGCCAGGGTCATCAGGAAGGCAATGGCGGAGAATGTCCCGTCACCCATCGCACGGTTCAGGTTGGTACGCAGCCATTCATTCTTTAACCGGAGACTGTCAAAATACTGCCTGGTGCTCTGACGACCGTATCGGCCCATCATCACCAGTGCCTTCCTGGATTTCAGGAGCATCCTGAAGTAATCTGACAGGCTCCTGCTGCCGGCTTCATTTTCAAAGAGATCCAGGTAGCTCATTTTTCGCATGTCGGCGCACATCTTACGGATCGCTGCCTCGTCCTCCGGAGCTTTCTCCAGCAGGTACTCTTCCCAGCGATCGATCGAGGAATAAATGATAAATTCCTCTCCATTCTCATCCATCAAGGTGGCATAGGTATCATGATTTACAATCCTGACCCTGTCATTCAGTGCATCTGTTTCTTTCCAAATGGTATTAAAGGCACCCGAGGAAGACCCAACAAGCCAGTGAATACAATAATCGAAGGTGTAATCCTTCCTTTTCCATGCCGTGCACTGACCTCCGGCAACCGAATGCATTTCAAACAGCGTGGTGGAGAAACCGTTAAGCTGACCGTAGATCCCGGCAGATAATCCGGCTACTCCCCCGCCGATAATAATAATATTCTTGTCTGTTTTCATTTCGTCTGGTGTTGTTTTCGGAAATAAAAGTACGGAGCCTGAAAACATCAAAAGCGCAGCAGTAGGGAATTCAGGTCAGAATCAGGTAAACAGCCGTATTTTACCGACAAACGGTCGGGCCAGCTCTTGCCGGTGATCATAAATAAAGGATAAAAAGCAGTATACGGGTAGATTATCAACACCGATACCGTAAATTTGCGCTCTATGTGGTCATGGTTACAGAAAAAATTCGACAGCAGGGGACATAGTCCACGATTGGGTGCAGTGGAGGTTCTTCGCTTTATTGGCCCGGGACTCCTGGTAACCGTTGGTTTCATTGACCCCGGTAACTGGGCATCGAATCTCGCAGCCGGAGCTGAATATGGCTATAGTTTGCTCTGGATGGTTACGCTTTCCACCATCATGCTGATCATTCTCCAGCATAATGTGGCCCATCTTGGAATTGCCACCGGCCTGTGCCTCTCCGAAGCCACCTCGATATATTTAAAACCGGCTGCTTCGAAGGTGGTTCTCGGTTCAGCCATGCTTGCCTCGGTGTCGACCTCACTGGCTGAGATCCTGGGCGGGGCCATCGCTCTGCGGATGTTGTTTCAGATCCCCTTGCGTGCCGGAGCCCTGCTGGTCCTGGCCTTTGTACTCATCATGCTGTTCACCAACAGCTATCGGGTGATAGAAAAATGGATCATAGCTTTCGTATCCCTGATCGGACTTTCCTTTATTTATGAGTTATCCCTTGTCCATATCGACTGGGACCATGCAGTCCGTTCCTGGGTTACTCCATCCATACCGGATGGCTCCATGATCATCGTGATGAGCGTTCTGGGTGCGGTTGTCATGCCCCATAATCTATTTCTGCATTCGGAAATCATCCAGAGCCGGCAGTGGAACCTGGAGGATAAGAAGATCCAGAAAAGGCAGCTCCGCTACGAGTTTCTCGACACCCTTTTTTCCATGCTCATCGGTTGGGCTATTAACAGCGCCATGATCCTCCTTGCCGCCACTACTTTTTTCAGCAAGGGAATCAAAGCCGGTGAACTCGAACAGGCCAACCACCTGCTCGAACCCCTGCTGGGAAGCAATGCTTCCATTATTTTCGCTGTTGCATTGCTTTTTGCCGGAATTGCATCGACAATCACTTCAGGAATTGCGGCAGGATCGATCTTTGCAGGTATATTCAGGGAACCCTACGACATCAAAGACAACCACTCACGACTTGGCGTGGCCCTGTCGCTCCTGCTGGCTACCGGGATCATTATGTTGATCTCCAACCCGTTCAAAGGCCTGATCATCTCCCAGATGATGCTGAGTATCCAGTTACCGGTTACGGTATTTGTCCAGATTTACCTTACTTCGAGCGAGAAAGTGATGGGAGAGCACCGGAATACCCTTGCCAATAAGTTACTGCTTTACGGGATTGCCCTGGTGATTTCCCTGTTGAATATCCTGCTTCTTCTTAGCTTTTTGCGCTAACAACAGTGCTGAGAGCCTCTCTTACAGCCACTTCAATCGGGGTTTGCGGAAGTTCAAGCTCCTCAATAGCCTTGCGGGGTGAATAATAATGTCCGTCTTTTGAGATTCTGGCCATTCCCAGGCTGACAGCCGGTGCCTTCCCCGTGATAAAGGCCAGTAATGAAAGCAGCGAGGCATAAGCCAGGGCCAGTGGTGCAGGAAAGGGGATCCTCGGCGCAGGCACACCGGCTTCCCTGGCAATCAGCGAAAACATCTCCTTATAATTCAAATTCTTATTCCCCAGTATATAACACTCCCCCGTTCGTCCCTTTTGCACGGCATTGATAATCCCGCGCACGGCATCATTGACATAGATGTAGTTTCGCCCTCCCCTGGTATATCCCGGTACCTTCCTGCTCACAACGGCCCTGATCATCTGGATGGAGCCTTTCTGACTTTCGCAGGGCCCGATCATAAAAGTAGGATTGACCACAACTGCCGGAAAATTACTATTCTTAACCTTATCCAGGATGTAACGCTGTGTGGCATATTTCGAATCGAGGTAGTCGACCCTGTACCTGGCTGCCGTGTAAGGCCGGGTTTCATCCCCCGGGTTATCCTTGCTGCCGAAGCCAAAAGAATTGGCAGTTCCGACATAGATCATTTTTTTGACCTTTGACTCTTCCGCAGCTTCCACCAGATTACGGGTGCCTTCAAGATTCACCTTCCATAAGGCGGGGTTACGTCCCGGCCAGATGTCGGTCAGTGCAGCCGTATGAATAACTACATCAACACCTTTCAGGGCATTATCAATATCTTCCCGGCAAAGCAGATCACCCGTGCGGAAAGGTACACCCAGGTTTTGCAGCGGCGTTGCATCCTGGCCAGTTTGGACAAAACCGATCACAGGTCTTCCTTCCCGGTGCATTGTTCTTATAATGGCACTACCCAACAAGCCGGTAGCGCCGGTCACAAGTGTCACACTGTCAGTCATGTAGTTTTAGCCCCTCCATTTATCGGCCAGCGGCCGAATCGTTTAAGTGCAGCTTCATCCGGTTGCCAAGGTAGTATTTTCCTTTTAAGCGCCAAAATTTTCAGAACGACAGAACAAAATGGATGGTATGATGTTTTTAACTAACTTTGATCTGAACCTGAACTAAATTTATTGAAATGAAAAGAATTACCCTGTTCCTCGTTGCCCTGTTTACGCTTTCTGCCCTTTTTTCTCAGGCCGGAAGCAAAAATGATTCCCTGTGGAATTTCAATGGTCTTGTATCCCTGAATGTTTCACAGCTATCCCTGAGTAACTGGGCCGCCGGTGGTGAAAACTCCCTTTCCGGCAACGCTATTCTCAATCTGTCGGCACACTACCTGAAGGATAATACCGCATGGGATAATGATCTCGCCATGGGATATGGCCTCCTGAAGCAGGGTGAATCTGCCACGCGCAAAAGCGATGATAAAATAGACTTTTCCTCAAAGTTCGGCTACAAGGCAGCAAAGAACTGGTTTTACAGCGGACTCTTTAACTTCAAAACCCAGTTTGCCCAGGGTTACGATAAACCGGCTGAAGCCGACCGCGTCAAGATCTCCAATTTCATGTCGCCCGGCTATGCCAACCTCTCTTTCGGGATGGACTTCAAACCCAATGCTGATTTTGCCCTTTTAATTGCTCCTCTGACCGGCAAGATGACTTTTGTTCTCGACGATGATCTTTCTGCTGCCGGCGCCTTTGGTGTGGATGCAGGGAAAAAGGTAAGGAGCGAGTTCGGGGGATTTGTAAAAATTTCCTGGAATAAGGAACTTGTGAAAAATGTCAGGCTGAATACAAAGATCGATCTTTTCTCAAATTACCTGAAGGATCCCCAGTATGTTGACGTAAACTGGGATCTGCTGCTGACTTTCAAGGTGAACGAATTCATTTCAGCTTCCATTGTCACCCAGCTGATCTATGATCACGACATTGTGTTCAATCTCGACACCAACGATGACGGAATGATTGACTATACAGGACCGAAGATCCAGCTGAAAGAGCTCTTCGGGATCGGTCTTACCTATAGTTTCTGATCCCGGAACAGGATTTCAGAAATAACGACTGACCACAGAGGCGAAGTAAGTGTACGGACAACAGACTTTTTCGAAACAGACATCCGATTGATCAGCTGTCCGACATGAATTTCCAGGCCTCTGTGGTTTTTCTTTTCTAAATTATTATAGCTTTAAAGGATTAATTTACAAGACCTTAAAGTGATAATTTCTAAATTATTTCAGGGTTTTCCCGCGAAGAAGATTTGCAGATTATGTTTTTCAGCATATATTTGCTTTTACATACAGCACAAATGAAGCGCATCACCTTAACCATAAATGACAGAGCCTTTGATCCTGCAACCCGCGGGAATCTTGTCATGCCCCTGATGCCTATGTGCATGCCCACGCCGGAACGCGGGTAAGTGTACCGATAATAAGCCGTAATACGGTATCCGGGTTCCGATCAGAAAAAATCACAGATCTTACCGAGCAAAAGCTGGCAGGCCTGATCCTGTTATGCACTTTTCAATTGATAATTCAAAAAAAATATACCATGAGCACAAAAACACCTCATTTCGAAACCCTGCAGATCCATGCCGGTCATACACCCGATTCCGTAACCCGGTCAAGAGCCGTCCCCATTTACCAGACGACCTCCTATACCTTTGAAGATGCCGCCCACGGAGCCGATCTCTTTGCCCTTAAGAAATTCGGAAATATCTATACTCGGATCATGAACCCGACCAACGATGTCTTCGAGCAGCGCATTGCCGCACTGGAAGGCGGCGTAGCCTCACTGGCTGTGTCGTCGGGACATGCCGCTCAGTTCATCACCTTTAACACCATACTGTCGCCTGGAAGTAACTTTGTGACCTCGCCCTATCTTTACGGGGGAAGCTATAACCAGTTCAAGGTAACCTTCCGGCAGTATGGCTGGGAAGCGCGCTTTGCTTCATCTTTGGAAATCAGCGACTTCGAGAAACTGATTGATGACAGGACCCGGGCCATCTACCTGGAAACCATCGGCAATCCCGGTTTCAATATCCCGGATTTCGACGAATTCGGCAAACTGGCTGCCCGTTACGGTATCCCTCTTATTGTGGATAATACCTTCGGAGGAGCCGGATATCTTTTCCGGCCAGTAGAACACGGGGCAAATATCGTGGTGGAATCGGCAACCAAGTGGATCGGGGGACACGGAACAAGCATCGGAGGGGTAATCACCGATGCCGGCAATTTTAACTGGGCCAACGGGAAATTTCCTCAGTTTACCGAACCCTCGGAGGGCTACCATGGATTGAAATTCTGGGACAGCTTCGGAGCCGGCTCGCCCTTCGGAAACATTGCCTTTATAATCAAGGCCAGGGTGGAAAGCCTGCGTGACCTGGGGCCGAGCCAGAGTCCGTTCAACAGCTTTCTCCTGCTCCAGGGCCTGGAGACACTTTCGCTCAGACTCGACAGGCATGTGGAAAACACGCAAAAGCTGGCCGAGTGGCTTGAGAAACACCCGAAAGTAGAAAAAGTAAGTTATCCTGGTCTGCATTCCAGTCCTCATTACCGCCTGGCCGAAAGATACTTTCCCAAAGGAGCTGGAGGCGTCCTGTCGTTTACCCTGAAAGGCAGTTCTGCCGAGGCCTCCGGGGTAGTTGATGCCCTGAAGCTTGTGAGCCACCTGGCCAATGTCGGCGATGCCCGCACCCTCATCATTCAACCGGCTGCCACCACGCATCAGCAGCTTTCCGAACAGGAACAGCTCAGCGCAGGGGTTACTCCCACCCTGCTCAGGGTTTCCGTCGGGCTGGAACATATTGAGGATATCATTGAAGATTTCAGGCAGGCACTGGATCAACTGAAATAAACCGTATCCCATGAAAGCCCATATCTTTCATCATCCGGAACCCTTCAGGCTGGAAGCCGGCGGGGTTCTCAGCTCGCTCGACCTGGCCTACCACACCTATGGAAAGCTCAATCCGAAGGCCGACAATGTGATCTGGATCTGCCATGCACTCACCGGCAGCTCCGAAGTGGCGGAATGGTGGCCCGGGATGATCGGCGAAGGTCTCGTATTCGATCCGGCCAAACACTTCATTGTCTGTGCCAACATCCCGGGTTCCTGCTATGGTTCAACCGGTCCGGCTTCAACCAACCCGGAAACCGGCAGGCCGTATTACCTCAGTTTCCCTGAACTGACCATCCGCGATGTGGTGCGCTCGCTCGATCTGCTCCGAAATCACCTCGGTATACGAAAGATCGATACGATCATCGGGGCCTCCATCGGGGCTCAGCAGGCCCTGGAGTATTCCATCATGTTCCCCGAGCTGATCAGGAACCTTGTCTTTATTGCCTCTGCCGTAAAAGCCACTCCCTGGTCGGTAGCTTTTAACCAGTCGCAGCGACTGGCCATCGAAGCCGACCAGACCTTCTGGGAAGAGCGGCCCTATGCCGGTCAGAAAGGCCTGAAAGCAGCCAGGAGCATTGCCATGCTCAGCTACAGGAACGATACCATTTACAACGAAAGGCAGGAGGAACGTGATCAGAGCCGCATCGGTCACTTTCCCGCCTCTTCCTATCAGGATTACCAGGGGGATAAACTGGTCAGACGCTTCGATGCCTACAGTTACCATGCGCTGACCCGGCTTATGGACAGCCATAACATTGTGCGGGAACGTCGCACCCTTGGTGAAGCTGTATCGAGGATCAAAGCACGGATCCTGTCAGTCGGCATTCGTTCCGATCTGTTGTTCCCGGTATACGAACAAAAGTTGCTGGCACATCTTACAGGAGGCCGATTTGCTGAGATTGAATCCCTTTACGGCCATGATGGTTTTCTTACCGAGACAGTACAAATCTCCGCTCTAATTCAGGAACACTGGAGGGAAGGACAGGTTGCAAGACCGGCCGGCAGGCCGGAACAGTTCAGCATTTCGCACAAGCTGGTTCAAAGTGCCTGAACAGAGATTTAACATCTGTTGGGAATTGCGCCAACAATTTTGAGTAAATTGCAGCCTCAAACCTGATTATGATAAAAAAGCAATCCATAAAAGCCGTATTGCAGGAACGCGTTCTGGTACTCGATGGGGCGATGGGCACAATGATTCAGCGGTACAAGCTGACTGAAGAAGACTACCGTGGGACCCGTTTCAGTAAACATCCGTCTGATCTCAAGGGGAATAACGACCTGTTGTCGCTGACCCGTCCGGATATCATACGTGCGATCCACGAAGCTTACCTGGAAGCCGGTGCCGATATAATTGAAACCAATACCTTCAATGCAACCCGGATTTCCCAGAGCGATTATCACACCGAAGAACTGGTTTATGAACTGAATTACGAATCGGCCCGGATCGCCAGGGAGGTTGCCGACAGCTTCACCGCATCCGATCCCTCCAGGCCCCGCTATGTGGCCGGATCCATTGGCCCGACCAACAAAACGGCTTCCATGTCGCCCGATGTGAATGACCCGGGTTACCGCGCCATCACTTTCGATCAGCTCCGGGATGCTTATAAAGAGCAGGTGCTTGGACTGGTTGAAGGAGGTTCCGAACTGCTCCTGGTCGAAACCATCTTTGACACCCTGAATGCCAAAGCGGCCCTGATGGCCATTGAGGAACTTCTTGATGAGAAAGGATTGAACCTGCCGGTAATGGTCTCGGGCACCATAACCGATGCCAGCGGAAGAACCCTCTCCGGACAGACCCTCGAAGCCTTTATCCGCTCCATATCACACGTCGATCTTTTGTCGGTCGGGCTAAACTGCAGTCTCGGGGCAAAAGAAATGGCACCTTACGTGAAGGAAATGGCAGGCAAGGCTCCCTGGTTTATCAGTGTGCATCCGAATGCCGGACTCCCGAACCAGTTTGGCGAATACGACGAAACCCCTTTACAGATGGCCGAAACCATCGGGGCTTTCCTTGATTCGGGTGAGGTAAATATCGTTGGAGGCTGCTGCGGTACAACTCCGGAGCATATCCGCGCCATTGCAGAAAGGGCAAAGCATGCGCGGAGACACCTCAGGCAGGAACAACGCAAACAGCTGGAGCTGAGTGGACTGGAAGCGCTGACGGTATTCGAGGGTTCGAACTTTATCAATATCGGTGAGCGGCTGAATGTTGCCGGAAGCAAAAAATTTGCCCGGCTTATCCGTGAAGGGAAATACGATGAAGCCCTGCAGATCGGTCGCGACCAGGTGGAAGGCGGCGCACAGGTACTGGATATCAACATGGACGATGCCATGCTCGACGCCGAGAAGGAAATGGTAACCTTCCTGAACCTGCTGATTGCTGAACCGGAGATCTCAAAGGTCCCCGTCATGATCGATTCCTCGAAATGGAGTGTCATCGAAGCGGGACTCAAATGTGTACAGGGAAAATGCATTGTCAACTCCATCAGTCTCAAAGAGGGCGAGGAGGTTTTCCTGGAACATGCCCTGAAGATCCGCCGCTATGGTGCAGCTGCCGTGGTTATGGCCTTTGACGAAACGGGACAGGCTTCCACCTTCGAACGCCGGATCGAGATCTGCACCAGGGCCTACCGGCTGTTAACGGAACGGGCCGGATTCCCCCCGCAGGACATCATTTTCGATCCCAACATCCTGGCGATTGCCACCGGGATCGAAGAACATAATAATTATGCCGTCGATTTCATAGAGACGATCCGCTGGATCAAAGCCAACCTGCTGTATGCCAGGGTTAGCGGCGGGATCAGCAACCTCTCCTTCTCCTTTAGGGGAAATGACAGGGTCCGGGAAGCCATGCATAGCGTTTTTCTGTATCACGCCATTCAGGCAGGGATGGATATGGGGATCGTAAATCCGTCGATGCTTCAGGTCTATGACGAAATCCCTCAGCCCCTTCTTGATCTTACCGAAGATGTAGTGCTGAACCGCAGACCCGATGCAACGGAAAAGCTGATTGCCTTTGCCGAAGGGATCAGGGATGACCGGAAAGAAGAAGTAAAACAGGATGAATGGAGGAACTCGGCTGTTGAAGAAAGGCTCCGCCATGCCCTTATCCGTGGCATCACCGAATACATCGAAACCGATACGCTGGAGGCCCACCGGAAGATCGGACTGGGACTGAAAGTGATCGAAGGACCGCTGATGGACGGCATGAATGTGGTGGGGGACCTGTTCGGTGCGGGAAAAATGTTCCTTCCCCAGGTTGTGAAGAGCGCCCGTGTGATGAAAAAAGCCGTGGCGGTGCTCCTGCCTTACATTGAAAGTGAAAAAGGAAGTGCCGAAGGACAAAACACCTCGGCCGGGAAAGTCCTGCTGGCCACTGTTAAAGGAGATGTGCACGATATCGGGAAGAATATCGTTGCCGTGGTACTGGGCTGTAATAATTTTGAAGTGATTGATCTGGGTGTGATGGTCCCGACCGAAAAGATCCTCGATGAAGCAGAAAAAACCGGGGCCGATATTATCGGGCTCTCCGGGCTGATCACCCCATCCCTGGAAGAAATGGTCGGAGTGGCCCGGGAGATGGAAAGAAGAGGAATGAAGCAATCACTGCTGATCGGGGGAGCCACAACCTCAAAGATCCATACCGCTGTTAAAATTGCCCCGGCTTTCAGCCGGCCCGTCGTGCATGTAAAGGATGCATCGCGAAGCGTGAAAGTCACCTCCGACCTCATTTCCAAAGAAAAAAAGGAGGCATTTGCCGAACAGATCAGGGAAGAGTATGAAGCCTTAAGAAGGGAATATGCCGGTGCAGGAAGGGAAGTGCCCTACATCTCCCTGGAAGAGGCCAGAAAAAATAACGGACGCAATCCGGACAACACCATCGTTGTTCCGGCGGAAACCGGGACCTGGCGCTGGGAAAAATATCCGATCGCAAAGATCAGGGAGTACATCAACTGGCTCTTTTTCTTTGTAACCTGGGAACTCCGCGGGAAATTCCCGGATATCCTTGATGATCCGAAGTACGGGGAAGAGGCCCGAAAGCTTTTTAAAGATGCCAACGATATGCTCGACCGGATTGAAGCAGAAGGATGGCTGGAAGCCAATGCGGTCTTTGGCATATATCCGGCTAATGCAAAGGGCGACGATATCGAGGTCTATGCCGATACCGAAAGGACAGAAGTACTGGCAGTGTTCAGGAATCTCCGTAACCAGAATAAAAAGGAGGATGGCGCCCCCAACCTCTGCCTGTCAGATTTTATTGCACCCCGGGAAAACGGCCGCATCGATTATATCGGTGCCTTTGCTGTCACCGCCGGACTGGGTGCCGGGCCGATGATCAAAAAATTTGAGCAGGAACATGACGATTACAGTTCGATCATGATCAAGGCCCTGGCCGACCGCCTCGCCGAAGCATTTACGGAACTGCTTCATGAAGAGATCCGGAAGAAATTCTGGGCCTATGCCCCGGATGAGCAACTCGGTAAGGATGAACTATTCAGGGAAGACTATTCGGGCATCCGCCCGGCCCACGGCTATCCGGCCTGTCCCGACCACAGCGAGAAGGAAACCCTCTTCAGGTTGCTCGATGCTGAGCGCTCGGGCATAAAACTAACGGAAAACTTTTCGATGCTGCCAGCCGCATCCGTAAGCGGACTGATCTTTGCCCATCCCACCTCCCGCTATTTCTTTGTGGGTAAGATCGGAAGGGATCAGGTGGAGGACTATGCCCTGCGCAAGGGTGTATCCCCCGAAACGATTGAAAAATGGCTTGCATCCAATCTCAATTATAAGTAATATTGCTTATACACCTCAGTTTATGAAACGCCTCACTTCAATCAGCTTCCTGTCCGCGGGGAACCTGCTGCTTGCCGTTCTCCTGCTGGTCAGTGCCGGTGGATGCAAAAACAAGCCCGGTAAGAACGGTATCACGGATAAGCAGAACGTCGTGACCGAATCTGCACACTATGATGAACCGTACCGGCTGCAATATCATTTTTCACCGGACTCCATGTGGATGAACGATCCCAATGGCCTTTTTTACCTCGATGGGGTCTATCACCTCTTCTACCAGTATCACCCCTACTCCACCCAGTGGGGACCCATGCACTGGGGACATGCCGTCAGCACCGACCTGCTGCACTGGCAGCACCTTCCGGTAGCGCTATACCCCGATTCTCTCGGGGCCATTTTTTCGGGGACAGCCGCGGTCGATCGCTTTAACAGTGCCGGACTGGCAACAGGCAGTGAACCCCCGGTGATCGCCGCCTTTACCATTCACGACAGCACAGGATTACAGACCCAGGGCATCGCTGTCAGCAATGATAAGGGCCTGACCTGGGAAAAGTACACGGGCAATCCGGTACTGACAAACCCCGGCAAAAAAGATTTTCGTGATCCCCGGATCTTCTGGCATGAGGAAAGCAAGCACTGGATCATGGTCCTTTCCGTAGGCGATCATGTGGAGTTCTATCGTTCCCCGAACCTTAAAGAATGGAAATATGCCTCCTCGTTCGGCCGGAACGACGGTTCTCACGAAGGGATCTGGGAATGCCCCGACCTGTTCCGGCTCAGGATTCCCGGCAGTACTGTCAAATCGAAATGGATTCTCATGGTCAGTGTTAATGCCGGTGCTCCCAACGGAGGTTCCGGAACCCAGTATTTTATCGGAACCTTTAACGGCACTACCTTTGTAAACGAGAACTACCCCGAAAGTACACGCTGGATCGATTTCGGCCCGGACAATTATGCCGGAAGCACCTGGTCGGATATTCCGCAATTCGACGGTCGCCGGATTTTTATCGGCTGGATGGCCAACTGGGCCTATGCCGATTCCCTCCCCACCAGTCACTGGCGAGGTTCACTGACCCTCCCCAGAAGGCTCCGGCTGGCAGAAACCAGCGACGGACTCAAAGTGGCCTCACTACCCGTGAAGGAAATTGAGACGCTCCTGGGTGAAGCCACAGAAATACAATCGTCGGTGATTGCCGGAAGCGGTCCGGTCAACCACGAACTTACCGACCTCTCACAGGTGATGATCCGGTGCAGTTTTGTCCCGGACACTGGCAGCATACCCGCTGAGTTTGGCCTGCAGTTCACCTCGGCAGGCGGAGATACCCTCGAAATAGGTTACCGGACCGGAAGCGGACTTGCCTATGTCGACAGGAGCCGTTGCGGCCGTAATGAGTTTAGTAAAAACTTTACGGGGCTGGCAAGCGTTCCTGTGTTCCCGGGCTGGGAGGAATTGAAATTTGAAATCTATACCGACCGTTCGTCGGTGGAATGTTTTATCAATGGCGGAACACGGGTTTTGAGTTGCAGGATCTTCCCACGTGACAGGCTGAATTCCCTTTCTGTTTTCTCGAGGGATGGAAAGGTACTCCTCAGGGAAGGAGCCATCAGGCCTGTTAACGGGATCTGGAACACACCCATAAGTGAAACGGAACAGTAAAAGGGTTCCGCTCCGGCAGCACCGGATTGATAAAGAAGGAAGGAACACGACCTGTTTTAGCTATATTTGCAACACACGAGAAAAAGATGAAAGTAGCCGATAAACTGAAAGAGACGAAAAAGACACTTTTTTCATTTGAGCTCCTGCCTCCGCTGAAGGGCGGTACGCTGGACGATATTTACCGTTCCATTGACCCGCTGATGGAATTCAATCCGATTAATATAAATATGACCTACCATCAGCAGGAATCGGTTTACAAAAAAGACAGCAGGGGAGTATATGAGCGAAGGGTGATCCGCAAACGCCCCGGTACTGTGGCCCTTTCGGCTGCCATCATGAACAAATACAACGTGACGGTCGTACCGCATATGATCTGCGGTGGTTTTACAAAGGAAGAAACCGAGGACGTTCTTATCGACCTCCATTTCCTCGGGATGGAAAACCTTCTCGCCCTGCGGGGAGATGCACCCAGGGAAAGCCGCTCCTTTATCCCGATGGAAGGCGGACATGAACATACAAGTCAGCTTGTGGAACAGATCATGAACCTGAACAAGGGGATTTATCTTGATCCGGACATCCAGAACCCAACTCCTACCGGATTCTCCGTAGGCGTGGCAGGCTATCCGGAAAAGCATTTCGAATCGCCCAACCTCGAAGAGGACCTGCACTGGTTAAAGGTAAAAGTGGATGCAGGGGCCGATTATGTTGTGACTCAGATGTTCTTCAATAACAGGCACTTCTTTGATTTTGTTGACCGTTGCAGGGCTGCGGGAATCACGGTTCCCATTGTCCCGGGGATCAAACCCATCACCACCCTGAAGGACATGGAACTTCTGCCCAAGATCTTCCATGTGGAAATCCCCCAGGATCTGGTGAATATGATCAGAAAATGTAAAAACAATGCCGAAGCAAAGGACGCCGGGGTGGAATGGACGACTCAGCAGTCGCTGGAACTCAAAGAATATGGCGTCCCTGCCATTCATTACTATACCATTGGCATTTCCGACAATATCCGGCGAATAGCCAGGTCGGTATTCTGATTTTTTTTAAGGGAAAAGAAAATTCATGAATCACGATCAGTTAAAATATCTCCTGCTGGTGATAATCACCCTGGCTTCTGCATTTGTTTTATCGACGATCACACGCCGGATCATGCGCTTCTATATCAAGAAGTCGGTACTCCGGATCAAAGCCAATCCGACACAATTCTCCTTTATCAAGAATTCTGTCAGCTTCGTAATCTATACGGTAGCCATTGTGATCATCTTTTTCAAGATCCCTGCGCTGAACTCCATCGGTAAGGCCATCTTCGCCGGAGCCGGGATCCTTGCTGCCATCATCGGTTTCGCCGCGCAGAAAACCTTTTCAAATGTAATCTCAGGTGTTTTCATTCTGATATTCAAGCCATTCAGCGTGGGCGACACCATAGAAACCGGAACCGGTCACCGGGGGATTGTTGAGGAGATCACCCTGAGCCACATTGTACTGCGTGATTTTGAGAACCGCCGTATTGTTGTCCCGAACAGCGTGATCAGCGATGAAACCATTGTGAACAGTTCCCTGCTCGACGAAAAGATCAAAAAACACATAGAATTCTCCATCGGGTATAACTCCGATACGGAAACTGCGATCCGCATCATAAGGGAGGAGGCTGAGCGCCATCCCCTGTCGCTCGACCAGAGAACAACGGAAGAGATGGATTCCGGCTGTCCCAAGGTAAGGGTGCGCCTGATTGCCCTTGGTGACTATTCACAAACCCTTCGGGCATACGTCTGGGCGGCGAATAACGATGAAGCCTTTGATATCAAGTGCGATTTACTGCGCTCTGTTAAACGGAGATTTGATGAGGAGGGGATTGAGATCCCATATCCCTATCAGAATGTGATCGTTAAAAGCGAAAACGGGATTACAGGCCAGACCGGTCCGCAGTGATTGCTGAAACCTTTACAAATAACGGGAGGTAGTGATCCCCCTGGTAGCCAATCCACCATTCTGAAGAAAAGCAGTTTTCGCCCTGTAAACAGGGCATTCTGTAAAAGTTAACATCTTTTTCAGATTTATACACGGTAATTTTCATAACTTGGGTTTGATGATTACAAAAACTATGGTTATGAAAACAAAAAAGTCATTTTTCGTTTTACTTGTTTCAGCTATTTTCCTGCTGAGCGCCCTGCCAGTTCAGGCTCAGAATCAGACCTCCCGTTACCTCAATAAATATGTGGAAGTTACCCTCAACGACGGAAATATCCTGATCGGTCAGATCACATCAGACTCCGAAGATGAAATCGTATTGCAGTCGGCCACTTTCGGGGAAATGGTGATCTCCCGTAAAAATGTTAGTGCGATTAAAAACCTGGAAGAAAAACAGGCTTCGGGGAAGTTTGGCTTTGAGAATCCGAACCCGTCGAAATACCTCATCGGTCAATCGGGCATACCGATGGAAAAAGGAAGCGTTTCTTACCAGAACGTCTGGATCTTTCTGAATTCCTTTACCTATTCGCCGGTTGAATTTTTCAGCATCACCGGGGGCTTTGAGATTATATCGATGTTTTTCGGAGCCGACGGACCTTATTTTTACATGCTGAACCCAAAGGTAAATTTCAAGGTGATTGATCGTTTGTATCTTGGTGGTAACATCCTGTATGTAAACTCCATAAGAACCACCACTTCTTTCAGCGGACTGGCCACGCTCAACGCCTTTGCCACCTATGGCACTGCGGATTATAATGCGACCGCCGGTGTCGGCTGGGGCTGGGTCGAAGGCAATTTCTCACAGCGACCGGTCATTACTATAGCCGGAATGGCCAGGGTCACCAAAGGACTTGGTTTTGTCAGTGAAAACTGGATGATACCCGGTCTGGGAGAGGACGGAGGATATTACAGGCTTTACTCGCTCGGACTGCGTTTCATCAGTCAGAAATCAACGATCGATCTGGCTTTTGTGAATAACGCCGATATTTTCAAAGCCATATTTATAGGGATCCCCTATCTCGACTTTGTTGTCAAATTCTGAGCAGGTTTCTTTCAGGGACGATCAGGACCGCTTGCCTCCGGGGGGGCAATCTGACCTTTGAAGGTCTGGGCAAACTCCGTGATGGTTTTTTTCGCATAGATGCCTTCCTTAAAAAAAACAAGGTAGACTTCAAGCTGTGGCGGTGTTTTATAACCCGGTACCACCTCGATCACCTGCAGGCCGGAATTCATGTAAACTATGGAAGGATAACTTAGACGACCCTTTAAGAGAATGGCTGCCAGTTCATTATACCCACGGCTTCCGTTGGCGACATATTTATAGGTTCTGCCTTCCAGGATAATGTCATTCTTCTGCTCCGCGTTGAGTTTAACCGGATAATAGTTCCGGTTAATATAGCTGGCGATTACGGGATGACTGAAAGTATTGGCATCCATACGCTTGCACCATCCACACCAGTCGGTATACACATCAATAATAAAGATCCGGGGTTCTTTTTTATTCAGTTCAACGGCTTCATTGATTGTGTACCACTTAATGCTTTCCTGTGCTGAAACCAGCCCGGCCATGCCCATAATCAGGAAGGAAAATATGATTAAACGCTTCATCTTAAATGTTTTAAAGTTTGCTGCCGACCATCATTCGGTCAGTCAAATATCAACTTATCTGCATATGTTTGCAAATATAAGGAAATTGACCTGAAATCAGGCATGAAAGTTGCATACGATACAGCCTGATCAAAGGTGAGAAAATGCACGGAAAGTTTTATTTCAACGCCGGTTTCATTATGTTTTATAAAAGAGACGGCGGCTCGATATTTTTTCTACTTTTAAAGTTTCAATTTTCAAAAAGAACTATATGGAAAAGATAAAGCAAACGCTCAGGGATTCCAAGACTGCCCGTTGGGCAGCTCTGGCAATCGTCGCATTTACCATGCTCACCGGCTATCTCTTTACGGAGATTATCTCACCCTTAAAACCTCTGCTTGAATCTGAACTTGGATGGACAAGTTCCGATTTTGGATGGGTGACCGGCGCATACGGCTGGTTCAACGTATTCCTCGGAATGCTCATCATTGCAGGGATTATCCTGGACAGGATCGGGATCCGTTTTTCAGCCATTACCTCAGCCTTAATCATGGTGATTGGTGCGGGGATCAAGTTTTATTCGATCAGGTATCTTTCGGGCGACCAGACCGTGCATTTCATCTTTGCCGATTTCAAGGTACAGGTGCTCGGTGCAGCCCTGGGTTATGCTTTGTTCGGCGTGGGTGTGGAGTTTGCAGGGATCACGGTTTCAAGGGTTATTGTAAAATGGTTTAAAGGCAAAGAAATGGCTCTCGCTATGGGGCTCGAAATGGCCTGTGCACGTCTTGGCACCTTTGCTGCAATGGCTTTTGCACCCTTCTTTGCACGTCATTTCTCCATTTCCACTGCCGTGCTCATTGCCGGCCTTCTTCTGGTTATCGGCCTGATCACCTTCATTGTCTATTATGCAATGGACGTTAAGCTGGATAAGGAACAGGAAGGAAATGAACCCGATTTCAGTGAGGAAAAATTCAGGCTGAGAGATATCGGAGTGATCTTCTCCAGCTCGGGTTTCTGGCTGATCGCTTTACTTTGCGTACTTTTCTATTCGGCTGTATTCCCCTTCTACAAATACGGCACCGACCTGATGTTTAATAAATACGGCGTGTCGATGGACTTTGCCAGCTACATTCCGAGTATCCTTCCGTTCGGAACCCTTTTCCTGACACCATTCTTCGGAAACCTGTACGACCGTAAAGGAAAAGGAGCCTCGATCATGATTCTCGGCGCCATCCTGCTGATCATTGTCCATACCGTGCTTTTTATCCCCGGACTTACCAGCAAGTTTGTGGCAATAGTAGCTGTAATTACCCTCGGCATCGGTTTCTCGCTGGTTCCATCTGCCATGTGGCCTTCGGTACCCAAAATTATCCGCGAGAACCTGCTCGGCACAGCCTATGCTCTGATTTTCTTCATCCAGAATATCGGTCTCATGGTGGTTCCCACCGTACTTGGCAAGGTCCTGGATGCTACGAACCCCGAGGTAACTGAAAAGATCAATTATTATAAAGACCTTTTAAAAGCAGGAACACCTCCCCCGGAAACTACCCAGGTGATCGACACCATGGTTGCAGCCGGTAAACTTGAAAGTAATACACAGTTCACTTCTACGCAGATCTCCAATATCATTATCAAACTGCGTGAAGCCGAAGTGATCCCGATGTATAACTATACCACTACCTGGACCATCTTTGTCGGCTTGAGCCTCGCTGCCCTCGTATTTGCCATCATGCTGAAGGCCAACGACAAGAAGAAAGGCTATGGCCTTGAACTTCCCAATATTAAAAAATAAGGAGGGTTTTCCACGGAAAACTGTCCGTAAAACCGATATGTTATGAGTGATATCAAGAATTTAAAGCCGCAGGAGATCTGGAAGAATTTCGATCTTCTGACGCAGATCCCCAGGC
Source organism: Bacteroidota bacterium (assembly GCA_049325415.1). Taxonomy (GTDB): domain Bacteria; phylum Bacteroidota; class Bacteroidia; order Bacteroidales; genus JBMOLL01. The sequence goes on from JBMOLL010000085.1 coordinate 27,540, forward strand.
CCTCGAAAAAAGAAGCTGCCGTTATAGCTTTTGTAAAAAAATTCGGAGAGGACCTCGGACTGGAAACCATTGTTGACGAAACGGGCAATGTGATTATCCGCAAACCGGCCACTCCAGGTATGGAAAAACGCAAAGGTGTGGTCCTTCAGGGTCACCTCGATATGGTACCACAGAAGAACGGCGACAAGGTCTTTGATTTTGAGAAGGACCCGATCGAAGCCTATGTCGACGGCGAATGGGTTACCGCCAACGGAACCACCCTGGGTGCCGATAACGGGATCGGCGTTGCTGCCGCTATGGCTGTCCTGGAATCGAAAACACTGAAGCACGGGATGATCGAGGCTCTGTTCACGATTGATGAAGAAACCGGCATGACCGGTGCCTTCGGCCTGAAGCCCGGTCTGCTGAAAGGGGATATCCTGATGAACCTCGATTCGGAAGATGAAGGCGAACTCTATGTCGGTTGCGCCGGAGGAATCGATGTCAGTGCATACAAGGAGTATAAGGAGGAAAGTGCCCCTGCCGGAATGAAAGCCTACAAAGTAGTTGCCAAGGGTATGAAAGGCGGTCACTCAGGGATGGACATCATCCTTGGAAGAGCCAATGCCAACAAAGTCCTCTACCGTTTCCTGATGCAGGCAGAATCCGACTTCGGGATCCGCATTGCCGAAACAGCCGGCGGTGACCTTCGCAATGCCATCCCCAGGGAAGCCATGGCTACTCTGCTGGTTCCTGCCGAAAAAACAGCGGCTTTCGAAACCTTCGTAAAAGGATATGAAAAAATATACAGGAGTGAGTTCTCTGAAACTGAACCCGACCTTGTATTTTTCTGCGAAGCTGCCGCTATGCCTGCTAAAGTCATGAACGCTGACGATCAGCGCAGGGTCATCAGGGCGGTTTTCGCCTGCCCGAATGGTGTTCAGAGGATGAGCAGTTCGGTATCCGGCCTGGTTGAGACCTCAAATAACCTGGCCGTGGTTAAGGTAAAGGATGGCAAATTCACCGCCTATAACCTTACCCGTAGCTCAGTGGATTCTGCAAAAGAAGCCACCGCATGGAAGATCGCTGCCGTATTCCACCTTATTGACGCGAAAGTGGAACTCACGGGCGATTATCCCGGATGGAAACCCAACATGAATTCGCCGGTTCTGAAAACCATGCAGAATGTGTACGAAAAGAAATTCGGCAAGGTACCGGAAATAAAGGCTATTCACGCCGGGCTAGAGTGCGGTCTTCTTGGCGGGGTCTACCCCAACCTGGACATGATCTCCTTCGGCCCGACGATCCGGTTCCCCCACTCCCCGGATGAAAAAGTAAAAATAGATACGGTCATGAAATTCTGGGATTTCCTCGTTAGTACCCTGGAGAATGTCCCTGAGAAATAAATAAAGACCATTTGACTCAGAAAAACCCGGCTGAAAAATTCAACCGGGTTTTTTCTTTCCCTTTTTCTGACTTTTATCACACCAACAATGCAACTAATCATAATTATTTAAACTCATATGAACAGCAAGCGTATAAAATGGCAATTGTGTATGGTTTTACAGCTTCCTGCCAGAAATGGAACGGAGAGATATTGACAGGCAGACAGATAGCTGATGTGAAATAATATATTATCTTGACGAATATTTGAAATTCAGGTGTTTGCACTCTGTCGGGCACGTTGATTTTATGACGAGAGTCTTGAACCGGGGAAATACTGATGGCGTTATTTGAGGAGAGTTAAAACATACTATTCAGCCAGCTGATCAAAAAAGCTGGTTAAAAAGCATTGACTACTTGAAATGAATAACATTTTTTATGACCTTTGAATAAATGGTGAAATCATGAAAAAGATTGCAGTTGCACTGATACTGGCATTCTCTGTAATGGCAGTTACCGAAGCCCAGATCACCCTTGCCCCGACGGTTATTGCATCGGCCGGCGGCTACAGTGAAGCAGGAAACATCAGCCTCTCCTGGACCCTCGGAGAGTTAGCCGTTACCACTCTGAACAGTGGCGATCTCATTCTTACGCAGGGTTTCCAGCAACCCTATTCCATTGGCACGGGGATCAGTCCATGGCTTACCGACTGGAGCATCATTGCCTATCCGAACCCCGTTGAAAAAGAACTGAGGCTGCGTTTCGACATCGAGGAACCGACCGATTTCTGGATCGAGATCCAGGATGTAGCCGGACGGATCATGAGCCAGCAGCAATATAAACACATCATTCCCGGACAGGTTCTTCCTGTCGACATGCAGTACTTTACCCATGGAATTTACTTCTTCAAGGTCTTCACTCCCGACAGATCACAGGTCAGAGTGCTGAGTATAAGAAAGATGTAATTCACCAAATCCCTGACCGTTCCTTCTTTCTATTACGGAGGAACCATTTCGACAATTCAAGAGGGCCCGGACGAGGGTCCCTGCAGAATTCATTAAGAAAATATTTCACCATGAAAGTAATAAATCTGTTGACGTTAAGCGTCTGCCTGCTTTTCACATCTTCCGTGTTATGGGCACAGTCGCAGACCAGCTATGGCATTTCATACCAGGCAGTGGCCCGGGATGCCGAAGGCAAAGCGTTGGAAAACCAGGAACTCACAGTTAAACTCGATCTTACTCACCCCACTTCAGAAGTCCTGTTGTGGGAAGAAACTCATACTGTAAGGACAAACGAACTGGGCCTTTTCACCCTTACCCTCGGCAATGATCAGGGTAAAAGGACCGGAGGTGCAGTCGATAATTTCATTAAAATGCCCTGGAGCGAGGGACCCTTAAACCTGGAAGTATTTATCGACGACGGCACCGGTAGCCAGTCCATGGGAGTTTCTCCGGTTGAAGCTGTCCCGGTGGCATTGTACGGCAGGGATGAGGATGCCGATAAAACAAATGAACTACAGGGTCTGCAGCTCAGCAACGGAATGCTGGCACTTACCTCAAACCCCGCTGTGAACTCGGTTAACCTGGGCAACTACCTGATCAGTGAAGTGGGTTGGCAGCGTGAAGCCGATACCATTTATTTCATGGAAGGAAACGTGGGTGTCGGAACCGTATCACCGGGCAGTCTGCTGGAGGTAAAAAGCAAGATCCCGGGCGATGAGCCAATCTTCCAGGTAAAGAACGACCAGGGTTTACCGGTCTTCGCCGTATACAATGAAGGTGTCGAAATCACCATTCCCGAAACAACGGCCAAAGGTACTAAAAGCGGATTTGCCGTGGGAGGTTACAATTCCGGCACAAAGCTTCTTCCCACTGGAGAGTACTTTTTCCAGATTAAACCCGAAGGTGCCAATATCAATTTCCTGACCGATGAAAACGCCAAGGGGCTGAAAAGCGGTTTTGCCGTTGGCGGCTATAACTCGGGCGGAAAAACCGATCCCTCCTCCTACATATATATGGATCCCTATGCCGTACCCTATACGGTTGGACAGGTTATCCCGATTTTTGAAACCACCACCCCGAAAGGAAACTGTTACGTCGGGACAATGGCCGGTCAGCTTCGCAGGGGACAGTTTAACACCTCGGTGGGTTACCAGTCGGGCTACAGCCTGAGCGCAGGATTCAGCGCAGGTATTCCTTTTACTTTTTATGCAGCGAAATACAACACCAACCTGGGGGCCTTCTCGGGCTATTCGAACGTGAGCGGCGATTATAACGTGAACCTCGGCTACCAGGCGGGTTATACCAATACCTATTCAAACAACGTCTTTATCGGCTACCGGGCCGGTTATTCCAATATCGGGTCGGGCAACGTGTTTATCGGAGCCAATGCGGGCTACGAAGAAACCGGGTCCAATAAACTTTACATAGCCAACACCAATACAACCACTCCCTTACTTTATGGTGATTTTTCAGCTGCTACCCTCCGTTTAAACGGAAACATCGGCATTAATGTAAGTGGTGTAGCCGGGTATGGGTTGAGAATTATTGTTCCCTCCGGCCAGACAGAAACCTATGCATTAAGGGTTTATGGAAATATTTCAGCAACCGGGTCGATCTATGCAAGTGCTTTTGTGCCGGCGAAAGGTGTCGAAATGCTTGATGATCCCTTAACAAAGTTAACGCTCTTAAACGGAGTAACTTACGAAGACATTGATCCTCTTGCGAAAGAATCCGGAAACAGCCGGAAAATAGGATTGGTTGCCGAGGAAGTGCAAAATGTTTATCCTGAACTTGTCAGAAAAGACGAAGAAGGCACTCTTTCCGTTAATTATATCGGATTGATCCCTGTTTTGATCGAAGCCGTTAAAACTCAACAATCTGAAATAGATTTGCTTAAAGAGATAAATACCTCTTTGAACGAAGACAACCAGGCCCTTCGGAATGAACTCGACGAGATCCGGGCCATGCTGAACGAACTGCTGCAAAAGTAAGGGGAAAACAGTATCCCTGCCGGGCTGTCAAAAGATATCCCGGCAGGGATATTTTATTTTACAGGGATGCTCACCAGTTTACCATACTGTTCGACCGGCATCCTGGCTTTAAGCAGTTCGGTATCGCCCAGCCTGATCACCAGGCCAGTCATCTCCGGGATCCGGTAATACAGCAGGTTGAAATTTCCTTCTTCCTTTCCACGGCTTTCCTCCGTACTTTCATCGTCCGGCAGTTCAGCTTCCCGGATCACCCGCGTATCCTGTGAAGGGTGCGTTTCCACCAGCAGGGATTTTCCTTCTCCCACCGTCCCATCAAGCCATCCGGAGGCATCAGAAAAATTGCCGAGAAGTAAACTTTCACCCTCCGGTTTTCCTTCCGGAATGAACCAGAATTCCCTGGAATAATACTGCTTCGATGTTTTTCCGACAAACAGGGAAAGATATTCGGCTTCCGTTTCATCAAGTTTCCGGATGGCTTCTGTCATGGCCACGCCTTCCGGAAAGACCTCATACTGTCCGGAGATCAGTTTAAAACGCCGTTTCCTGAGCTTGGTGATAAACGCTGCAGCCTCTTCTGCTTTCTTTTCAAGGGTTTTCTGTTCAATCTGGGTCCTGAGCAAAGGGACCCTCATATAGCCCGAATCGGTCACGATGGTTTTATACATCGTTTCTTCCTTTTCCAGAATATTGTGCTTGATGGTAAGATCAGTAAAGGCAGGCATATGCAGCCCGTTTTCCTCGGGAGAAACAAAGGCTCCCGTTGAAGCTTTATTTCCGTCCATGATGAGTCCTTCGGAGGAGAGGGTCAGCAGACCGGCAGGATCAAAGGAACCGCTGAAGACATTAACGGCAAAAAGGAAGGAAGGATCTGTTTCCCGCATGGGAAGCAGTTCCACATCGGAGATGGAATACTGCTCCGACGGGCTCATGCCCACTCCTGTAATACCCAGGTATTTTTCCGCATAGTCGCGATACGGACCAGGTATAAAGCTTTCCCTGTAATACTCCACACTGATCCTGAAAACAGTCCGGGGCAGCGCGTAATAGATCCTGCTGCTCACCTCCTCATCCGGAAGTGCGTCGGCCCGTGTAACCTGCAGCCGGTCGGACGGCTTGCAGCCGGCCAGCAGACTTAACACGCTGATTGTAAGAATAAACGTGGATATATTTTTCATCGTTATTGTTTTTCCGTTTTTCATACTTCTATAAGCAAAATTACTTAATCTGAAATGCTGAGCACTCCTCCCCTGAAACCTTTTCTTTCCACTGGCTTTTCCATAATCTTTTTCCAGGCCTCGCCGATAAGCTCAGGCAGATCTCCGGCCAGCATCGAAAAGATCCCGTGTTTCTCTGCCGCCAGGTCCCCGGCCAGTCCGTGAAGAAAGGTTCCTGCCACTGCCGCATCGGGAGGTGTCAGTCCCTGGGCAAGGAGAGCTACGATGATCCCGGTCAGAACATCACCTGTACCTCCCGTAGCCAGACCGGGATTGCCTGTAGTGGAGATCAGGCAACGGCCATCCGGCAGTGCAATGCAGGTCCAGGCTCCTTTCAGTACAATAATAACGTTTGAAGCCACAGCAAATTTCATCGCAGCCTGCAAACGGTCATAACTGTTTCCCCGGAACCCGGTTAGTCGTTCAAACTCGCGGGGATGCGGGGTGAGTATGGTACCCGCGGGGAGCCCGTCGAGCCAGGTCTTGTTCTGTGCCAGTATATTCAGGGCATCCGCGTCCAGGACAAGGGGTACCTTCACTTCGCTGATCAGCTGGTATAATGCCCCGGCACTCTCCGCCGAGGTTCCCAGCCCGGGACCTGCTGCAATCGCAGAATAGGCATCCAGCGGTCCGAAACCGCTAAAGCATTCATCGTCCGCATCCACACTGACCAGCGCTTCCGGAACAGCTGTCTGAATGATTCCATAGCCCAGGCGGGGCACATGCAGGCTCACCAGACCGGCACCCGACCTGAGTGCAGCCCTGCCTGCCAGGATAGCTGCCCCCATCATCCCGTACGAACCGGCAATTAAAAGGGCGTGTCCACAACTTCCTTTATGGGCAAAACGGTTCCTGCGGGGGAGCAGCGATCTTACCACCGCCCTTCCGGTGGTCTCATAGGGACTATCAAGTTGCCGGATAATCTCCCGGTGAAGGCCGATGTCGAGCACCTTCCATGACCCGACAAACCGTTCATTCTCAGGAAAAAACATGGATAGAAAGGGAAACTGGAAGGTCAGTGTATATTCGGCCTGAACGATATGATCGGGATCGGCAGCACTGTTGTCCTCTGTGGCAAGTCCGGAAGGAATGTCTATGGAAATGATCGTTGCCCCGCTGCCGTTCAGAAAGCGAACCAACTTTGTTACCGGACCGCTCAGTGGACGGGTCAGACCCGAACCGAACAATCCGTCGATAACGACGGTTCCAGGTCCGACACCAGGGAATTCACCTTCCGGGTTCCAGGTATAGACCGGAACAAGTCCCTGCTCTTTTAGGCGTTCCAGATTTGTACGGCAGTCCTGACTGCGTTTCGCCTCTTCTCCTGCCAGCCAGCAGCTTACCCTGTACTTCCGCTCTGCAAGCATCCTGGCCATGGCAAGCGCATCTCCCCCGTTATTTCCGGTACCGGCAAGCACAACCAGCTCCCGGTCGGTGTGGAAATGCCGGATATACCAGCCGGTGAGCTGAGCTGCAGCCCTTTCCATGAGCGACACCGATTCAATTGGCTCATTGACTATGGTATAGGCATCAATTTCCCTGAGCTGAGCTGCGGTAAAAACCTTCATGGCGGAGCGTTTAAACAAAGATAGTAAATTAGCCCTGTCCCGCAATGGTGACTTAAAGCGGAAAGCGACGCCAGTGTCAGGGATGAGCGCATTTCCGGGTTTGCTCTACCCTGTTCGCCCGATTCATGCTCTTGAGCTGATTTTTGCCTCTTTTAAGCTTGAAAAAGATTTCTATATTTGTGGGCTAAGGTCAAATTTGTACAAACTAAAAAATTCAGAATCTATGTTAAAAGGACATCCTAAGGGTCTGCTCGTGGCCTTTTTCTCCAACATGGGTGAGCGCTTTGGCTTTTACACCATGATGGCCATCCTGGTACTTTTTCTGCAGGCGAAATATGGGCTTTCGTCAGCCAATGCAGGAAGTATCTACAGTTGGTTTTATTTCAGCATATATGCCCTTGCCCTGCTTGGAGGAATACTTGCCGACTCGACCAAAAAATACAAGCTGGTTATCCTGGCCGGTATCATCATCATGTTTGCCGGATATGTGATCATGGCTTTACCGGGAATGACGCTGGCGATAACTGTTGCCGGACTCTTTATCATTGCCCTGGGAAATGGCCTTTTCAAAGGCAACCTGCAGGCTGTGGTTGGTCAGATGTACGACGATCCGAAATACTCGGCGCTCAGGGACAAAGCCTTCATGATTTTTTATATGGGGATTAACGTAGGTGCCTTTTTCGCCCCTTTCGCTGCCAGAAGCATGAAAAACTGGTGGCTTGAAACCAACGGTTATATTCCCGATGACTCCCTGCCTTCACTGTGCCATCAGTACATGAACGGGACCATGACTGATCCCTCTGTGATTCAGCAGTTTCATGAACTGGCTGATAAAGCAAGCCTCAGCGGTCCGGTGGCCGACCTTTCAGTATTTGCCAATCAGTACATCGAAGTTTTCTCGAAAGGATATAATTATGCTTTCGGAGTAGCTGCTGTTGCTATGGTGATATCTCTTCTGGTATATGTCTTCTTTAACAAGAAACTTCCAACCGTACAGAAAGAAAAGAAAGCTGCACCGGCATCCGGTGTTTCAAAGGCAAAAGTCGAATTCAAACCGGTTCCTCTGATTGTAGCCATAGTCGCCATGGCAGTCACCGCCTTCGGTCTGCATTTCATCAAGCAGATAGGCTGGGATAATGGGGTAGCAATTGGCTTGTTTTCCGCATTTATTGCATGGGTTGTAATGAGTTCCAAGAAGGAAGAAAAAGCCAGGATCACCGCACTGGTTCTGGTATTTGTGGTAGCCGTTTTCTTCTGGATGTCGTTCCATCAGAACGGACTGACGCTTACACTCTTCGCAAGGGATTATACCGTGAAACAGGTGGGAGCATTTACCAACCTGTTCTTTACGCTTCCGTCAATGCTTGCCGTGATTGGTGCAATTGCCGGGATCATCATTCTTTTTTACAAGAATCTGAAAACCGGGGCAAAGATCATTGGCGCGGCTTTGTTCGTGATATCATTGTGGTTCATCATGTTCTTCACCTATGGATACGACCCGACCACCATCCTGAGCAAAGTAATCAATCTGGAACAATTCGGACCGAAGAATTCCATATCCCCCGAAGTATTCCAGTCATTCAATCCCCTGTTCATTGTAGCACTGACCTTTCCTGTAATGGCCGTGTTCACCTGGCTCAATAAGAAAGGGCTGGAGCCTTCAACGCCAAAGAAGATCGGGATTGGACTGATCATCGCTTCCCTTGGCTTTTTGGTAGTCCTTATCGGTTCCATCGGAACACCTTCGCCTGCATCCTTACAGGGAGCACCTGTGCTGGACAGTGACAGGGTATCTCCTTACTGGCTCGTAAGCAGCTATCTTATCCTCACAGTAGCCGAATTATTCCTGAGCCCGATGGGACTTTCCTTCGTCTCAAAAGTTGCCCCGTCAAGGTTCCAGGGTTTAATGCAGGGAGGCTGGTTACTTGCCACTGCCACCGGAAATAAACTGCTGTTTGTGGGTACGCTGCTCTGGGATAAAATCAGCCTGAGTTCTCTGTGGCTGGTGTTTATCGTTTGCCTCTTGCTTTCGGCAACCTTTATTTTTAGCATTCTGAAACGGCTTGAAAAAGCTTCTGCAAGCTAAGCCATTCGACGTATAAAGCTGAAGAGGCTGTCCTTCCCGGACAGCCTCTTTTTTTTGTACAGGTATTATTTGCTACTCAGATACTTCAAACTGCAACACCTGTAAAGCCTTTAGATTTTCAAAGCCTGCCAGTCAGATACATACCGGTTTACTTTAGCATCTCCCTGATTATTTCCGGATTTCCATCATTATCAGCCGGTTGAAGTCCGAGCAATTCACACACGATATTATAAACTTCAATATTCTGAAACCCGGTCTGGTGATACCCTTTCTTAAAACCGGGTCCTGCTGCGTAAAAAATCGCTCCCATATCGCTGTCGGCGGGATCAAAACCATGAGCACCACCGGTATAGCTTTCGGCATGGTCAGTTGGACCAATGCTCCAACTGCTGTCGGCAAACACCACTATGTCGGGAATGCGTGGATGGGTCCCGTAATGCAGGTGTTCCGGCAACTTCTCCTTCCGGAAGGCTTCCACCCCTTCCAGCCGATCGAGCACTGCCACGGCACTGTCTTCATAACCGTCCTTTACATCGAGCAGGTAAACAGGATTGGAACCCACCAGGCTCACCACCCTGTCCTTATCCAGAAAGGCAGAGATATTTACATATTTTTCAGGGGATATGGGCCCCATTCCGTGATCGGCCAGGATGATCAGATTAACCCTGTCACCATAAGGAAGTCTGCTAATCTCCTGCCTCAGGTAACCGATGACACTGTCGAGCCGCGCCACCATCGCTCCGGTCTCCTGGCTCAGCGGTCCGAAATCATGACCAGTGGCATCCGGTTCCTGGAAATAAAGCGTAATGAACCTGGGCCGCTCATTCAAGGGCAGCGACAGCCATTTAATAACGGTGTCAACCCTTGCTGTAAACTGATCCGATTCTTCATAGCTTTTCCAGTAGTCGGGATGCAGTCCCTCTATCGCCGCTTCCGATCCGACCCAGAAATAGGATGCCGTGATCATGCCCTGCTTGCGGGCCGTCACCCACAGGGGTTCGCCTCCGTAAAATGAAGGGTCCTCGACCATGCTCCTGTCGGAGATCCGGTAGAATTTACCGAGATCCGGCGCAATGAACTTGTTGTGAATCAGCCCGTGATGATCGGGGTATAGCCCGGTGGCTATCGTATAATGATTCGGAAAGGTCAGGGAAGGAAAGGAAGGGATAAGCCGGTCGGCTTTTACTCCCTCTGCCTCTATCCGGTCCAGGTTTGGGGTCGGATAGTGGTCGGGATAATCCCAGCGGAAGGCATCAAAAGAGACCAGGATTACGTAATTATCATAGGTCTCCGGCCTGTTATTCCTGCATCCCATGAAAAGGACCAGAGGTAGGATATAAAGAAGTAAGCAGCTTCTCATGTTTATATTTTAAAGTGTTTTTTCAGAGAACTAAAATAGATTTTTTATCTCCGCCTTCAAAGTCTGTTCCTGTCATTTTCCTGCATTTTTCGAAACAGCCTTCTCAATCCGCCGGATGTACTCATCAACATCAAACTTCCTCCGGCAGCCATTGGCATTCATGTACCTGATTTTGCCAAAAACCGGACGCTCCTGCCATGCCCTGTCGTGCACCCCTCCGATCGACCAGGCAATGCCCGTGTACCCGTTCGGATCCCTTCCGTCGAGCTGATACCTGTCGTTCAGACGGATTGCCGTCGCCATGGCCTCCTCCGGATCCCGGCTCCATTCCAGGATCTTCTTCGCCCAGTACATCCTCAGGTAACCATGCATGGTCCCCCGATGCACCATTTCTTTCTGTGCGGCGTTCCAGAGGGGGTCCATGGTATGACCACCCTCCAGTTCCTTTGTCGTATATAAGTGCTCCCGTTCATCCTTCCTGTGCTCATCCAGCGTCTTTAATGCCCATTCGGGAAAGCCGGCCGTACTGTCATAGGCTGGCTGGTAAAAGCAAAAATTATCGGCCAGTTCCCTTCTTACGATCAGTTCCTCCAGAAAGGCCTCTGAGGCTTCAGGAGAGGGGGCTGAAGCGCTGACTTCCAGTGCGACCCGCTGGGCGGAGATCTGTCCGAAATGAAGGTAGGGCGAGAGACCGGAAGTGGCGGACAGAAGCGGATTATTCCTTTCTCCTGTGTAACGTTCCAGCCCGCGGGCCAGAAAATCATCCAGAATCTGACCGGCAGCCCGCGCTCCGGGCTGAACACCCCCGGGGAGGACCACCGTCCTGTCAACTTCCAGGAAAGCTCTTACCTGTTCCCAATCCACAGGCACTTCAGGATGTGCCGGATTGTTCTCATAACGCATGACTTCAGGAATGGGGATCAGGTATTCGCCCAGCAGACGACGGATCGACGGCCGGATGACATAGGCTCCGAATGCAGCCCTAGGATAGGCTTGCCTGCAGGGAACCACATTATGGGCATCTACCTCGGTCACGGGAATGGCCGTATGCTTCAGCACCTCCCGCACCCATTCCTGCTTAATGCGGAGCGGATCAAAATCAGTAACCAGCAGTGCAGCCCCCGATTCTTTTACAAAGGCGGATACCTCAACAGAAGGGTCTCCCAGCCGCAGAACAAATGGTACATTTAGCTCCTTCAGCCGCTGCTCCAGCTCTTCCAGTCCGCACAGCATGAAGTCGTATTGCCGGAGTGTTGCTCCGAGAAAACCAGGGGAAAGCGCAAACAATACATAAAGAGCCTCCCCTGAACTTACGGCCCGCTCCAGGGCATATAAAAAAGCCCAGTTATCATCGGCCCGCTGATCCCTGCTCATCCAGTAAATTACCGGTCCCGGAACCTGTTTCCGGTTAGGTGTCAGTTCATGGACCCTGCCATTATGAATCATCAATTTTTCCATTTAAACACCTGAAGACCGACAATGTTGAGCGTGCCCGCAGATTTTAACCAAAACAGGTAAAACTCCCTGTAGCTGTGAGCTGTTTCTTAACTACATTTGCATTGAAATTACTTAAAATTAACCGCATATGCCGTTCCTGACACCTGAAAAGGTCTTCTCCAAAAAGTGGTTTAAAAACTACGCACTGATTGTAATCGGGACTTTCATCATGGCCTGTGGCTATGTTTTTTTCATCACACCGAACAGGATTGTCCCCGGCGGGGTTTTCGGGATCAGTATAGTTATTCACTACATGACCGCCGGGATGTTCAGCCGGGCACCCGAGGGTCTTCCGGTAGGTATGATGGCCCTGCTGATGAATATCCCTCTGGTTATCATCGGGATAAAGGTTCTGGGTCCGCGCTTCGGGATGAAAACGATCATGGGCTTTGTACTGACTTCCGTCTTTATAGACGTTCTCACCTATTTCCACGGTTACAAGCCCCTCGTAGAAGGAGATATGCTGCTCAGTTCCATTTATGGCGGGATCCTGATCGGGTTTGGCCTCGGACTGATCTTCAAGTCAAAAGCCTCCAGCGGCGGATCCGACATCGTGGCCATGGTCATTTCCCGCTACACACGTATCCCCCCGGGACAGCTGCTGATCTATATCGATTCGGTGATCGTACTGATCGGTCTTGCCGCCTTTAAGGACTGGCAGGTACCCCTGTATTCTTGGATTGTTATTTTCCTTACCGGTAGAGTGATCGATACGGTCATGCAGGGCAGTAACTACGATAAGGCCCTTTTCATTGTCTCTGACCGTTACGAGGAGATCCGCAGCAAGATCATTGTTGACCTGAACCGCAGCGCCACCTCCATCCCTGCCAGAGGCATGTATAAGGAACAGGAGAAAAAGATGATCTTTGTCAATGTGAACCGCCGGGAAGTGGCTATATTACAGGATTATATCCGCGAAATCGACCCCGAAGCTTTCCTGACGGTCATCAATGCCTACGAGATCCTCGGGAAAGGGTTCAAGCCCCTGAAAGAAGAGGAATGATCAGTTCCCGGGATTGAAGTTATCCAGTTCGCCAGCCGGCCTGAAGAAATAATGCATTTCGGGTCTGACAGGCAACTGTACCTTAATGATATCAAAACTCTTCGTATACCGGTAATATTCCAGTCCCTGATTCTCATATCCACCGCCACGGTTCACCCTCACAAAGCGGAAAGGTGTGAACATCTGCGGAAAGGACATATCGTCGAGATGCCTGATAAAACGCGGGCCATATGCCCGCAGCCCCATGAGGAAATACTCGGTCATTTCAAAGCCCAGCACCCCGTAGCTGATTCCCTTGCGGGTCTGTTCCATCGGCAGATTATTATAATTCCTATGAAATTTAAACATAAAGGTATTTACCAGGGGATCGCTGTAGGAATAGAGTTGACCGTGGGCAAGCGTCAGTTGCAGGGCATGAAAATAGCGGATATCAATATTATCGAAGCTGACATAATAGGGAGAACCGAAAAGTTCAATATCGTAGTTTTGACGGCTGAAATACAGGTTGGTAACCAGCTGACTGGCAAAAGCCTCATTGGCAGTGAGGGAGATGACAATATTCCTTCGATCGGGAGAAAGGACATTCAGTAAGTCGGTCGGAACCCCGTTGTCGAGCACTATTTCCTTCAGCATGGTATCGCTGGGATTCGTGTAGGTACGTAATTCCCTGAATAGCTGCTCACGGAAATACTCATTCATCGCCATTTCAGATGAATCGGAGGAATGAACAAAAATGAGATTGCTCCCGAATTCACGGGCCAGATATCTTGCAGCCATCCGGCATTCCGTCTCATAGGAAGGTGTGATCTGGAACAGGTAGGGATTGGAACTGATCAGGCCCGGGTCGGAATGAAAGGGCGTAACCAGGGGGATATGCTGCTCCATGGCATAACTGGCAGCGATTTCCACATTAAATGAATAGAAAGGACCGATAAACAGGTCAAAATCCCTCAGTGAAGGATCGGAAAGGATCTCTCTCATCCGGTCACTGCTTCGCCTGGTGTCATAAAAACGTATTTCCAGTTTCATGCCTAGTTGCAGGGCCGAGTCGACAGCCAGCAGGGCTCCCTCATAAAACTCCAGGAAATTGATGGCTTTTGGCGTCACCTGATCCATCTGGTACGTTTCCTGTATCCTGCTTATCCTCGACGGCGATGTAACATCCTTCAGGAGGGAGTCCAGCGGAGGCAGCTGTTCGTAATTAAATGGAATAAAGAAAGCGATCCGGTAAGTTTTTCCGGGATCAAAAAACTCCCAGTTGAGCTCATCGTAAAGGTATTCTTCCTGGTTCATGGCTGAAACCGTATCCCCGGGGAAGTAAAGGGTATCGGTACGGATCACCTGCAGCAGCGTATCCGGTTTCTGTACTTCTGGCAGTGTATATACAGGATTGGAAGGCGTTGCCTGGGGGATCCTGATCACTTCACCGGTACGGGGTCCTCCCCAGCCGATCTGGGGATTTGCATTCCGGAGAGCGTCAATACTAACCCCATATTCACGGGAGATCGAATAAAGCGTCTCCTTTTTCTTCACCTTGTGATAGACCTGTTCGGGTTCCTGTTGCTGGTCGGCAACTGGCTGGTTTTCCACTTCCGGGATACGGATCTGCTGCCCGATCTGCAAATGATAAATATCTATTCCGGGATTGGCTTCTTCGATGGCTTCCACGTTCATCCCATATAGCCGGGAGACGGCATAAATCGTTTCCCCCTGCCTGAGGGTATGCACGGTAAATGCCCTTCCTGTCTGACCAGGGGTCTGTCCTTCCGGAACCGGTGCATAGGGTATTTTGATCACCTGGCCGACACGAAGACCTGCATCGGCTCCCGGGTTCTCACCAACGATATCCTTCTGGGACACATTGTAGGCCCTGGCAATGGAATAGAGAGTTTGACCGGGTTCTACGATATGGATATAGTAAACCTTACCCTCGATGATCACCTTGTTGGTTGAACGGTGGATCAACGCCGGTTCCTGAGCCATCAGGGCCCCGTTCACGATCAGAATTAACAGAAATGCAATAGTTTTTCTCATCATTTCGTCGAATGAGTATTACCGGATAACGACGGAAACCGGGAGCTATTGTTTCCGGAGAAATTCAGTGATATGATTAAAAATTCGTTGTTCGATCCCGGAGGTATCTGCCTTTTCAAATTTCTCCCCCGTAATCTTTTCATAGAGTTCGATATAGCGTTCCGAAACCTGTTCAACAAAAGCACTACTCATCTCAGGCACCACTTCTCCCGTGCGTCCCTGGAAGCCATTGCTGATCAGCCACTGCCGGACAAATTCCTTCGAAAGCTGTTTCTGTTCCTCTCCCCGTTTCTGCCTTTCCTCATATCCGTCTTTATAGAAATAGCGGGATGAATCGGGCGTGTGGATCTCGTCGATCAGCACAATCTGGTCCCCTATCTTTCCAAATTCATATTTGGTGTCGACCAGGAGCAGCCCCATGGCTTCGGCCATTTCAGATCCTCTGCGGAAAAGCTTCCTGGTATAATCCTCCAGCAGTGCATAATCCTTTTCGCTTGCCAGTCCGGAAGCTATGATCTCCTCCCTTGAAATATCCTCGTCATGACCCTCGTGTGCCTTGGTCGTGGGCGTGATAATGGGCTCGGCCAGCCGGTCGTGCTCTTTCAGCCCTTCTGCCAGTTTTTCGCCACAGAGTGATCTCTTGCCTGCTTTGTATTCCCGCCATGCGTGGCCGGTAAGGTAACCCCTGATGACCATCTCAATTTTAAAAGGTTCAGCCAGCCTGCCAATAGTCACATTGGGATCGGGAGACGCGATTTTCCAGTTCGGGACAATATCGGCGGTGGCGTCCAGGAAACGGTTAGCGATCTGATTCAGGACCTGTCCCTTGTAGGGTATCCCTTCGGGCAGAATAACATCAAATGCCGAGATACGGTCGGAGACGACCATCACCAGGAACCTGTCACTGATGTTGTAAACATCACGTACTTTTCCCTTGTAGAGGCTTTTCTGACCCGGGAAGCTGAACGATGTACCTGTCAATGCTGTTGCCATTATTTTTCTTTTTTTGGTTCGCTGTTATTTTCATGGTCTCTGGGCTGCTGCCGGTAGGCTGCAACGATGTGCTTGACCAGGCGGTGACGGATAATATCGCGTTCATCAAACCTGATCACTGAAATCCCTTCAATTCCATCCAGAATGCGCATGGCCTGTATTAGCCCCGATTCTTCCCGTCTGGGCAGATCGACCTGCGAATCATCCCCCGTAACAATAAATTTGGCATCGGGTCCCATCCTTGTAAGGAACATTTTAAACTGACTGGTGGTAGCATTCTGGGCCTCATCCAGTATCACATAGGCCTGGTCCAGCGTCCGGCCTCTCATATAGGCCAGTGGTGCAATCTGAATTGTATTGTCGTCGATAAACTGCAGGAGGCGTTTTGCGGGAATCATGTCGCGCAGGGCATCGTACAGCGGCTGGAGATAGGGATCGAGTTTCTCCTTGAAATCCCCCGGGAGAAAACCAAGCTTCTCACCGGCTTCAACGGCAGGTCGGGTAAGGATGATCCGGCGCACCTCCCTGTTCTTCAGGGCTCTTACTGCCATGGCAATGGCGGTATAGGTCTTTCCTGTACCGGCAGGTCCAACCGCAATGATCAGGTCGTTGTTCCGGCTCTCTCTCACAAGCTGTTTCTGGTTGACCGTCAGAGCCCGGATCGGTTTCCCCTGTTCTCCGTAAAGGATCACCTCATCATCGGGTCCGGGGTTATCCATTTTGTACCCGGCTTCCCCTCCCATCAGTTCCTCAATGTCGCGAAGGGTGATCTGCCTGAATTTCTGGATGTAATGTATCAGGAGCCCGACCTTTTCTTCAAAGAGGGCAATCATTCCGGCCTCGCCTTTTACCCTGATCTCATTCCCCCGGGAAACCACCTTCAGGTCAGGGAAAAACTCTTTTAATTTGTTGAATCTAACGTTATTAACACCATAAAAATCGATTGGATCAACACCTTCCAAATAGATGAGTTTTTCCGTCATGAAATTGAAGAATAATAACTATTTTTGGTTGTTGCAAAATAAGCGGTTTTTTTCAACATTCCAATAAGAAATTCTCTGCCGGCGACCATGCGCATGATCACTCTTACCTCCGACTGGAGCGAAAATGATTTCTATACCGGAACCCTGAAAGGCAGGATCTATTCCGGGTGTGCCGACTCCGTGGTTATTGATCTATCGCACCGTATCAAACAGTACAATACCGCGCAGGCAGCTTTTGTGGTCCGGAATGCCTATCCCTCCTTTCCCGAGGGCACAATTCACATCATAGCCGTAAACAGCGAACCCAGGCCCGGCTGCCGTCTGCTTGCGGCAAGACTGAGGGGACAGTACTTTATTTCGGCCGACAACGGGATCTTTGGCCTGCTCGGTGAAGATCAGCCCGAGGAAGTGGTTGTCCTGCCGCACGAGCCCGTAAACGGCTCCTATTCATTATCGCCGTTGTATGCCTTTGCAGATGCCGCCTGTGCGCTGGCTTCGGGCAGGGGGCTTTCTGAAATCGGGGAATCCGCAAAGGATATCACCCTGCAGGTTCCCCTGAGGGCAACGATTGAAAACAACACGATCACAGGAAGTGTGATATATATTGATTCCTATGGAAATGCCATAAGCAATATCAGCAGGGATCTGTTCCAGCGGATCGGGGCCGGCAGGAACTTCGGCATTTTCGTGCAGAGCAAGCATTACCGTATCAATCAGCTTAATACCTATTATTCGGAGACTCAACCGGGTGAACTGCTGGCCCTGTTTAATTCCGCAGGTCTGATCGAGATCGCCATACGAAACGGTTCAGCCTCCAAATTGTTAAACCTGAACACCGATTCAACCATCCGGGTTGAATTCAGCGAGAAATAGCATGAACAACAAAGAAGAAAAACTGAAAGCCTTTGAGCGCTTACTGGATATAATGGACGAGCTCAGGCTCAAATGCCCGTGGGACAGGGAACAGACCTTTGATACCCTGCGGAATCTGACCATCGAAGAGACCTATGAGCTGGCCGATGCCATTATGGAAAATAATCCCGAGGGAATGAAAAAGGAGCTGGGTGACCTGATGCTGCATATTGTCTTTTACGGGAAAATCGGCTCCGAACAGGAACAGTTTGATATGGCTGACATATTGAACGGCATCAACGAAAAGCTGATCTTCCGGCATCCCCATGTTTTCGGGGAAAAAGAAGTCAAAGGTGCAGGCGAGGTGATACAAAACTGGGAAGAGCTTAAAAAGAAAGAAGGGAACAAGCAGGTGCTGGGCGGGGTACCAAAGACGCTCCCGGCCATGATCAAGGCCCACAGGATCCAGGATAAAGCACGCGCCGTGGGTTTCGACTGGGATAAAAGGGAGGACGTATGGGATAAGGTAGCCGAAGAGATGGCCGAGCTACGCGCCGAACTGGAACTGGGAAACAGGGAACGTATTGAAGATGAATTCGGCGATCTTTTCTTCTCCATCGTCAATGCAGCAAGGCTGTATGATATTGAACCGGAGACTGCCCTGGAAAGGACCAACCGGAAATTCATTCACCGGTTCAACTACCTTGAAGCAGAAAGCAACCGTCTCGGCAAGTCCCTGAAGGAGATGAGCCTTCAGGAAATGGAAGCTATCTGGCAGAAGGCAAAAACACAGGAATGAGCCCTTACGGCTTAAGTGCGTCCGTTTTTCAAGCTTCTTTTTCCTCTTCCACACCCGTTTCTTCCTCTTTCTCGATCACTTCGAGAAGGGATTTTTCCTGGAGGATATTATACCAGCTCAACAGTTTCCTGATATCCGACACGTAAACTCTTTCCGGATCATAATCGGGAAGGACCTCAAGCAGGTACTTTTTCAGTTCTTCATTACCCGATTTGGAGGCGATGGCAGATCCGCCACTCTCTTTTTCACTGATCGCAAGAAAAACCTGTCCGAGAGGCACTTCCTCACCGGTAGTGAATATAGCAATGTCTTCCAGCGAACTGACTTTCTCATGAACACCTGCCACAAAGCGTTTTTTGTCGTCGAGGGATTCCACAACAATGCCATTCCGTGCCTGTGCCACATACCTGAATAAGCCGCTTTTTCCTGAAATGGACAGGATATCCTTTAAATTGATCGTTTTCATTCTATTCGAACTTCAAATTTACCTGGTAAAAATAATAAACTATTTGATTCCGCGCTCCTTGCAGATTTTATCGTAGGCATCCTGAACCTTCTGGAATTTTTCGTGGGCCACTTTTTTGAAGTCATCGCCCAGATAACCCACCTTGTCGGGATGATATTTTTTCGCCATCTCACGATAAGCTTTTTTCACTTCATCGTCAGTTGCTGTCGGTTCAATCTCGAGTATCCGGTAAGCAGCATCTGAACGACCTGTAAACATGGCCAGGATGCTTTCATAATCGCCTGACGAGACTTCCATGTACCCTGCAATGGCACTGATAATCTGTTTCTCGGCTTCCGAAACATCGGCATCGGCGGCAGCAATCCCAAACAGGAAATGGATCATTTCGAGCCGTGAGGAATAATCGAGTCGCTGCGACATCTGCCGGGATACATCACGAAGCGGGATTTCCTGTTTCAGGATGTCCCTGAGCATGATCATGGCTTCAGAAGCAGTTTCGGATCCGAATCGCGATCTGAAAAAGTTCCGGACATATTCCAGTTCACTTTTCATAACCTTGCCGTCGGCTTTCATTACAGCAGCTACCAGCACGAGCAGCGAGGCTGCATAATCGCCCCGGCGGGTGTGTCCGGGGGCTGTTGCCGTGGCTGCTCCGGCATCTGCATCCGATGAACCGGAATAGTCGAACATCGACCCGACGGCCAGTCCGAGTATTCCCCCGATCGGGCCTCCAAACGCCCAGCCAAGTCCCAGACCGATCCATTTACCGTATTTAGACATGTTGTTTTTCCGTTTTTGAGAATTCTGCATGCAAAGCTAATATTTGTGGCAGAATCATAGTGTGATTATCATTATAAATTACATGATGGGCGCGCAGCTCCTTTTCTTCAGCGGGCCATTGTTTATCCATTCTCGCCCTGACCTCCTCTTCGGTAACGGCATCGCGTTGCATCACCCGCCGGATCCTCAGTTCCACCGGGGCCGACACCACCACCACACGGTCGTAATACCTGTCCCCGCCAGATTCAAAGGTTAAGGCCGCTTCACCAATCACATAGGAATGCCCGCCCAGGCCGCTTGCCCAGCGTAGAAAATCACGATGTACCGCGGGGTGGACAAGGGAATTGACGGCTGCCAGAAGCTCATCGTTGCTAAAAATCCTGTCGGCCACCCATTTCCGTCTCAGTCCCTGCTGATCATAAGCCTCCTCTCCAAGCAAATGCTTCAGTTCCCTTACCAGGGCAGGATCTGAATTCATAAGTTCCCTTGCCTGCTGATCAGCCGAGTAAACCGGTACCCCCAGCGCCGCAAAAACCTTGCACACCATGCTCTTTCCGCTTCCGATCCCACCGGTAACTGCAATCTTCAAAGTCATTTTTCAGATAAAAGGTATTCCACGGATTTCGGGTTAAAATCGCTGCTCATGAGAAATTCAGGCTCACGGACTATCCTCACTGTCAGACGGGTCTTGCCTTCCGCCACTTCCCGGTAATCGGCCTGGGCGCGGAAGGAGGACGGGGTCACCAGGGCGAATTTACTGAGGCCCACTGTCGAGGAGATACGTATCTTCGGAGGAAAGGTCTGCACCGACATGGAATCGGGCAGGTGAACAACTTCAAGGGGAACATCCACCACAACCTCCGTATACCTTTCCAGTTCAATGTTGCAATTTACATTATCGCGCTCCGCATTGATATATTTAATGGATTCGAGGGCCAGTTTACCTTCGAAGGACTTTGTCAGAGTACCCAGATCGACCCGCTGGGTCCGGATTGCTGTCATAGTATCCAGCATCACATCCGGACCGGTCACCCAGATCGAATCGGGGGTGAGCACCGTACCGCTGACCGTGGTAAATTGCCTGTCGACCGTAAAATTCAAAACAGCCTTCACCGGCAGTTCTTTTCTTATGTTCCTGGCAAAATGGAACACCAGCGTATCCGGCAAAATATCAATCAGCTCAAATTCCTGGGGGAGTTGCCTCGAAACCTGTTCCCTGGCAAAACGTGTGAGAATATAAAAACGCGTGGGATCAGCAGCCAGGCTGTTCATGGTGAAAGCTGAAACCTTGAAATTCACCGGAACGGGGCGGTTTACCAGTTTGTAACGCATCAGGGCATATCCGTGTGCATTAACGCGAAGTACAAGGTGATCCGGCGGTTCATCAATAAGGACCTTCCCCTGCGGGAATTTTGAATAGCTCACCGGGTATTTGATTTCCGTAGTATAATTTTTGCTGAGCGCATTCAGAAACCAGATAATGACTGATAACAGCAGGAAAAAAGAAAACATCAGCAGTTTCTTGCGGAACTGAAGCTTCTCCCTTTCTGAGAAACTGGGCCATTTATTAAACACACCTGTTTCCAAAAGCTGCATCGTTGTGGTAAAATTAACGGATTTTATGAAACAAAAAAAAGAGCTCTCAGGGACTTTTATCCCCGGGAGCTCCCTGTACATTTACCGGATCACTTACCGGCCTGGTCGCCTTCGCTGTTATCAGGAAGCAAAGCGGCTTTATCCACCTTAATCCTGACATTGTCGGCGATCTCTACAGTGACGGTATTGTCTTTAACGTCGGTAACTTTTCCGTAGATACCGCCGGTTGTGGCTACCTTATCTCCCTTTTTAAGAGAGCTCCTGTAGTTGTTCATCTCTTTTTGTTTCTTCATCTGGGGCCTGATCATAAAGAAATAAAAAACTACAATGATAAGGACCAGGAAGATCAGTGATGAATATCCGGGTTTTGCGCCGGTTGCGGCAGGTGCCTGTAAAAATTGAAATAATAGATTCATAATCAAAAGGTTAAATTATACTTCATTTAGTTACTTGTGCTTTTATTACAAGAAGAACGGGCCGCACCGATCCGTTAGAACTTACGGAAATGTGTTTGACCTGTCTCCCCGATTTTCCATCCGTATCAAACAGCACGCGAAGCTCCCTTTCCTCTCCCGGCGGCAGGGGTTCCCTGCTCCAGTCGGGTACGGTACACCCGCAGATGCTTGTCACTTCAGTAAGAACGAGCTCGCTGCTGCCGGTATTCCGGTAGGTGAAATACCCCATCACCTTCTCCCCTTCCGCCAGCTGCCCAAAATCGTGTTCGGTATTATCAAACACGATCCGCGCACTGTCCACCCCGCCAGGTGTATCGGTCCGCAGGGGAAGCTCAGCCACCGGTTTTTCTTTCATTCCGGGCTCCCTGCCACAGGAAGAAAGCATGAATTCCGACGCAAGGAAGGGGATCAGCAGTAAGAATCCGACAAATCTGAATCCGGCCCTGTACATGATTATTCCTCCGTCTCCGGTTCAACTTCTCCGATGAGACCCCTGCCCTTCTTGACCAGTTTCTTTTCGGCCTTCAGCTGTGCCATGATCTTGTCCAGCACCCCGTTGATAAAAACATTACTCTTTTCTGTACTGTAGAACTTGGCAATGTCGAGATATTCGTTCAGCGTTACCTTGGTCGGGATGGAGGAAAAGGTGATCATTTCGGCAATGGCCATCTGCATGATCAGAATATCGAGAAAGGCAATCCGTTCCAGGTCCCAGTTTCGG
This sequence comes from Bacteroidota bacterium, assembly GCA_049325415.1. Taxonomy (GTDB): domain Bacteria; phylum Bacteroidota; class Bacteroidia; order Bacteroidales; genus JBMOLL01. Next base: position 50,304 of record JBMOLL010000085.1, read on the forward strand.
GTATTATCCCTGATATAACCCAGGTACTCCTCTCTGTGCATCAGTGCATTCCTGAAAAGCTGAATGGCAAAGTCCTTGTCCTCCTCATTCTTGTACATCGGCAGGAGTTCCTTATCGGCCGAGTCGTTCTCACGAAACCGCTTGATCGTTTTCACCACCATACTGACAATGTACTCCAGATCGTCGTTCCAGAATATGCTCTGCTCTTCCAGAACCTGGTCGAGATTTTCGTTGGGAAGTATGATCTGGTTATATATGCGGATCAGGATCTTTTTGTCTTCATCAAAATCCGATTCGGCAGCCGCCATATAAGCTGCATAAGCTTCGTCGGCGATAATCTCACCGTAAATCTCCCGGATAAGTTCAGGGTAGTTGGCCCAGTTAAGCTTGTGCTGCCCGACGTACCTTAATAAATCTGCATTTTCCCTGATCAGGGTAATGATCCGGTTATCCACAAACCGGGTGTTAGGATGAATATCCTCGTAGGTCGGTATCTTTTTGTTCCTGGCGATCTCGATCCTCGATTCCGCATAGAGAATAACGTCAACGATCAGGATCAGCAGGTAATGATAGAGCTCATACGCCTTATTGATGCTGAAATGCAACTCTTTTTCAGACTTGCTTATTTCACTTCCATCGGTATTATAATAAGCATATAGCGTCTGTAAAACCTTAATTCTTAATTGCCTTCTGCTTATCATTTGAAAAAGAACATGTTAATTAATATTTACTGGGCCCTGCAAAGGTACATTTATTTTTCTTTCCCTGTTAAGATTGATGTTAAATTAGGTAAAAAAGAGGATCCGCAGCCAAAATTACTGGCAAACAGTCATTTCAAAGCATTTATATTTAAGGTAAAATTTGATTTTTTATAAAATTATTCACATTTTTGATAAGCTATTTACATTTTGGATAAAAACGGGCTTTAGTCAGCGGGCCTGACAGAGCGTGTTTTCCAGGAGATAGTCCATCTGAATCTGAAGGACAGAAAGTGATGAAACCCTAACTAATACTGGCACCATGATAGAAGAAGGAATTGAAAAAATTGATGAGCTCGTTTCTGAACAACCGCGGGAAGAGATTTACTCGAAAGCCGTTAGAGCCGGAAAGCGAACCTATTTCTTTGATGTGAAGGCAACCCGCAAAAATGATTATTACCTGACTATTACCGAAAGTAAGAAGAGGTTTAATAAAGACGGGAAATTCTTTTACGAAAAACACAAGATCTTCCTTTACAAAGAGGACTTTGAAAAATTTTCCGACGGACTGGCTGAAATCATTGACTACATCAGGGAAGCTAATCCTGTGCCCATTGAACTTGAAAATGAGCATATGGAGCATGATGAAGAGCATGACTACACCAGCGTCGAATTTGAAGACCTGGAAGAAAACAACTGAGAAAGACAGCTATTAACTGTCCGTTAAAATCTGGATTCTGGCCTTGTAACTGAGATCTTCTGTTACAGGGCCTTTTTTATTCTACCATATCTTCATGGGAACCTGAAGCCGGACTGGCACTGTTCTTACTGCTTTTTTTCTTTTTCCGTTCGATAAAATCACGAATCTCCTTAAATGTCAGCTTCTTAACATTTGTGACGATGAAATGATCCCGCAGAAAATCACCGTACTGGTTGCATTCTTCAATGGCCTCGGTAAAGACCTGTTTAATCGGGTAATTGATTGGTAACAGGAGAAGTATGGTTGCCAGGTAATCCGAAAATTCGATCTCCTCAATTTCCGCGTCATATTTCTTCAGAATGAAGGCGAATTCGCTTTTGATCACTTTTTGCTGTACCTCGCTGAGGATCTTTCTGCTTCGGGCAATCAGTACCACGAAATAGCGTAACTTATGTTCCTTGCCTCCGAGGCCTGTAGAAATAAAGATCTGATTCTCTTCCAGCAACTGACTTTCGAGATGCATACGGCTCTCCTGCAGGGCCAGCTGCGTCCAGTCGCGTATTTCCGGATCTGCCACCTTCAGATAATTTTCGATAACCCTGTAAGCTTCCACTTTTTCCATGGAAGCAAGCCGTGCAAGGATCCTCTTTTTCACTTCCAGGGGATAATCGTCTTCGATAAGATTTTTCGCCTGATCCATGGCCCAGAACTCATCCACTTCCGAAGCAATCCTCCGTGATGCTTCGAAATAATCCATCTGCAGATCAATATCTATCTGCTCCTCCATGATATTGAAAGTGCCGGGATTGGTCCCGAACATTTCCTTTATTTTATCCAGCAGATTCTCGTTGTCTTTCATTTTGGCATCCTAACATCATAAAAATAAACTTTTTATCCAAAATAAAAAATTTTATCACCGCTTTTTTCAATTAAATAACATACCACCAATCAGGTGTCTTCGTTCGAAACTGCTCCTCTCCTGCGATCCGGATCACCTCCTCTGCCCAGGCCCTTTTGTAAGCTAATACCGATTTCCTATCTTTGAGAAAAAACACATGCAAAGGGTCTTCAACGATATTCATGAAAAAGCCGCTGAAGCTGCATCCGGCTATACGATCAGTATCGAGCATCTTCTGCAGCAGGGTTTTAACATTTTCAGAAAAGCCCCGGCCGAGCTTATCCTTTACGGGATCGTCTACCTCCTTGTTTTTTCCAATCCGGTTACCGGTATCATCTTTGGCGGACCCGCCATCATGGGGTTTTTCATTCTGGCCAATAAAATCGACCGGGGAGAAAAAATAGGCATCAATGATTTTACACTGAGCTTTAATAATTATTTTCAGCTTTTCACCCTGAATCTCCTGATGGTGATCATCATTTCAGCAGGTACCCTGCTGCTCATTCTGCCCGGACTTTACTTTGCCATCAGTTACATTTTCAGCTGGTTCTTTTCCTGGTTCTATTCTGTTGAAGCCGCTGAAGCGTTGCGCCTCAGCCGTCGGGTCGTTTCGGGTAATTTCTGGCAGATCGCACTCCTCTGCCTGGTGCTCGTGTGCCTGCTGATTCTCGGGGGCATGGCTTTCGGGATCGGGATCCTGCTCGCACTTCCGCTCGTGTTTTGTGTAATTTATGCTGCCTTTAATGATATAATCGGAATAAATCAATAATAATGGACGTACTGTTAGCCATTGCCGGAGCCATCCTGATCCTGACCGGATTCATCGGAAGTGTGGTTCCCGTGCTCCCGGGTCCTCCCATAAGCTGGGGAGGTTATCTCCTGCTCTACTGGACCCACTACATTAATAATGCCCGCGAACCATACCTGAATTCCCTGTGGATCCTCCTTTTCGTGGTCATTGTTGTAACCGTGCTGGATTACGTGGTGCCGGTCTGGGGCACGAAGAAATTCGGGGGATCCAAGGCCGGGGTCTGGGGCTCAACCATCGGACTGATCATCGGGCTCTTCCTCGGCCCGATCGGCATCATTATAGGTCCCTTCCTGGGGGCATTCATCGGGGAGATGATCAGCGGTAAAAAGGAAAAGGAAGCGCTCCGGGCAGGCTGGGGCTCCTTTATCGGATTTCTTACCGGTGTGGGACTGAAACTGATGACCTGCGCTGCCTTAACCTTCTTTTTTATCCGGCATCTGTTTTTTTGAGTAACAAAGGACGAAACTAAGAATAAGGTTAAGAATAAGGTTAAGAATAAGGTTAAGAATAAGGTTAAGAATAAGGTTAAGAATAAGGTTAAGAGCTGTTTATCCTAGTTTGGTGGTGATTTCCGACAAGAACATACCTTCATCAGTTTTGTGTTTCGAGTAAGCTGCCCGAAACCACTCCCGCACGCCAGAGCCCTTGGCAAGGCAGGGGTCATGCGTCCAGTATTACCCTCTCCCCGTTACTATTTACCGATGGGAGGCCCTTCGATCCCGATGGCTCCTAAAATCCGCAGGATTATGTTAAAAAAGGCTGTAAAACTTTAATAACTAAAGTTCTACAGCCAAGGAACTTTCACCTAAATTGGTGTTGCACAAAATCCCTGGGATGAAAGTACAAAATAGC
>JBMOLL010000086.1:0-7285 GCA_049325415.1 Bacteroidota bacterium
GCCAAGGACAATACCGATCCGGATATCATGAGGTATAATGCTGAAGCCCGCTTCCTGCGCGCCATGGCCTATTCCTATTATATCGATCTCTTCGGGAATCCTCCGTTTACAACGGAAGCTGATGGTGTCGGGATCTTCTTCCCCGAGCAGATTCAGCGGGCCGACCTGTTCAAATACCTGATTTCCGAACTTCACAGCATTGAACCGCTGCTGAGTGATCCGGGAACAAGGTATCCGCAGGCCGACAAAGGCTCCTGCTGGATGCTGCTGGCCCGGCTCTATCTGAACGCCGAAGTGTATACGGGAACAGCCAAATGGGACAGCTGCAAGATCTACTGCGACAAGGTGATCAACGAAGGTCCCTATGAACTGGCTACGGATTACCGTCAGAATTTCAGCGCCGATAACGATGGCTACAGCAACCCGGAAATGATCTTTGCCTGGGCCCAGGACGGGATCTATACCCAGGGTTATGTGGGAACCACTTTCATCATTGAGTCCAGCAGCGATGCCACCTACATCCGCGCTGAGGATTATCATGGCCTTACCACCAATACCAACTGGAACGGGAACCGCTCAAGGAAGGACTTCCTGAATGTGATGGTAGATACCATTGCCGTTTATGGAAACAATCCTATCCCCGCCACCGACACGATTTTCGCCCAGTGCCCCGATAAAAGGGTGCTCCTGAGAATGAAAAAGAGCCGGGAAATTCCCAGCCCCTCTGCCAGTGGCGACTATGGCGTGGGTGTATATAAGTTCACGGCAAGGAACCACGACGGAACTCTGCCCGAAAACTATAACACCGCCTATGCCTGCACCGATTTCCCGGTATTCCGCCTGGCCGACGCTTACCTGATGAGGGCCGAAGCGCTGCATAATATGAACGACGACGAACATGCCTACCTGGATATCAACGTCATCCGCGAGAGAGCCTACGGCGACCAGTCGGGAAATATCACGGCTGCCGATGTCACCGATCAGCTCATCCTCAACGAAAGGGGCCGCGAATTTTACTACGAAGCTCATCGTCGTACCGACCTGATCCGCTTCGGACAGTACACCGGCGGCGACTATGTATGGCAATGGAAAGGCGGCGTTATTGGCGGAACCTCCACCAGCAGCCACAGAGACCTTTTCCCGATCCCGGGAGATGAGATTTCGGCCAACCCGAACATTCAGCAAAATGAGGGCTATTTATAATCGACAAAAATGAAAATCATGAAAAATAAGATCTTATTATTTCTGACAATAATCGGGCTCGCCGGGCTGTTCACAGCCTGTGAGGAAGACGGAACCAGGGTGGTGATGTCGGAAAACCCGATACCTCCTTCTATCCAGAGCGTACCCAATCTTACCCTGGTCAGAAGCAATGCCAATAATACGGTAGCCTTTATCGGAACCCCTGTTGATCCGGGCTTTACCGCTTCCGCTACCTATTTCCTGGAAGCCTGCGTAAGCGGTAACGGCTTCGCAGATTACCTGGAAGTTTATACCGGACCCCAGGACACCCTGATTGACTTCACCGTCAGCGAACTGAACGGGATCCTTCTGAGGAAATTCGACGCCGATGTCACAACCTCCGTCGATTTCAGGATCAGGGCCATCCTCACCGTGGACGCCGGAACAAGTGCGCCCGGAACAGGATCTGATCCCTTTGAATACATTTCCGATCTGGCAACCGCAGATATTACCATCTTTGGCCTGCCGCGCCTCGACCTGACAGGTACCGACCAGAAGATCGAATCGGCTGCCGGCGATGGAGTCTACTCAGGCTTTGTGAAACTGGGCGCCGGGGTTGATTTTACCCTGACCGATCCGGATACGGAAACCTCCTATGGCTTTGTCGACGATGAAACCATTGAGGTTGACGGTGCTGCCTATTCTGTGGCTACTGCCGGATGGTACAAGTTCTCGGTCAACACCAACGATCTGACCTTTACCCTTACTCCTTACATGATCGGCGTGGTTGGCTCGGCTACTCCCAACGGCTGGGGTGCTCCCGATATCAAGATGGATTATGATGCCAAGGCAGGAACCTGGTCGGTGATCACCACGCTGGCCGACGGTGAATTTAAATTCAGGAGAAACGACGACTGGGCATGGAACCTCGGCGGAACAACCGATAACCTGACCCACAATGGTGCAAACATTGCCGTTTCTGCAGGGACCTACCTGATCACCCTGAAGATCACCAACGATGCGACCGGATCCGAAGCAGGAACCTTCACCATTGCTGCCAACTGAGATTTTTCCGGAAAGACCCTGCCGCTTACCCCGGCAGGCTCCTCCGGGAAACAAAAAGGGTATCAACTTAATTGATTAAAAATACAGTTATGAAAAAAACAAGAATATTCGGACTGCTGGCGGTCATTGTTTCCATCGCAATCCTCATCGTCTCCTGTACAAAAAAAGAGGATGATGTCAGGTTGGATCCGAAACTCACGACGACACAGGTTCTTAACATCACCTCCGAATCGGCAACCATCGTTGGATTTGTGATTGCCGAAGGAGACGGCTTTACCGAAAGGGGCGTTTGCTACAACACGGCAACCGCACCGACTGTAGGCAACAACAAAGCCATCTACACCACCGACAGCATTGAAGGCGCAACCTTCAGTGTAACCCTTACCGGTCTCGACTATGCTGTGAAGTATTATGCAAGGGCCTATGCTATTACAGAAAACGGCGAGATCTACGGAGAAGAGGTTTCCTTCACCACCCTGCCGATCGTTCCCGAACTGACCACCGTCGAGATTACCGACATTACCGGTAACTCGGCCTCCACAGGAGGAACGGTGCTTAACGACGGAAGATCCGCCATTACAGCCAAAGGTGTGTGCTACGGCATTGCCGAGAACCCGACAATCGAGGGAGATAAAACCGTCGATGGCGAAGGTGCTGAATCCTTTGTAAGTGCCCTTGCCGGTCTGAAAGGTAACACTACCTACTATGTCCGCGCCTATGCGACCAACAGCGCCGGCACCGGTTATGGCGACGAGCTTACATTCACCACCCCGGTCGACCTGCCTTCAGTAACAACCGCTCAGATTACCGGTGTTGACAAGACAGCAGCTGTTTCCGGCGGTGAAGTGACCTACGATGGCGGCGGCACCGTTACGGCAAGAGGTATTGTATGGGGCGAAACAGCCGATCCTACCCTGACTGATAACGTGATTACCAGCGGAAACGGTCTCGGTGTATTTGTCTGCAACCTCGAAGGTCTTACCCTGAGCACCACCTACCATGTAAGGGCCTATGCTACCAACAGTGCAGGCACCGCCTATGGCGATGATCTCTCCTTCACCACGCTGGCCGACATCACCAAATTCTGGGTCGTTGGAAGCTATAACGGCTGGGACAACAGCGACAACGCTGAATTTATCATCTCCACCGAAACGAGTAACGGCCTGGCAGAAGGCTATGTTTCCCTCTCCGGCGAATTTAAGCTGACCACCGACCACAGCTGGGACGATGCCCACACCTTTGGTGATGATGGTTCAGGCGGCCTGACCAACCCGGGTGGCAACATCCAGGTTCCTGCAGCCGGCTATTACCTGGTTAAAGCCAACCTGTCCGATATGTCCTACTCGCTGACAGCCACCACCTGGGGTGTCATCGGTAGTGCAACACCGGGCGACTGGTCAAGCCAGACCGATATGGATTATTTTGCAACGCAGAAGATCTTCGGCCTTGGAGTCCACCTTACCGCCAATGAGATCAAGTTCAGGGGTACCTCCGACTGGGCTGTTAACTTCGGCTGTACCGCAGCTGACGGAAAAACCCTGGATTATGGTGGATCCAATATTGCAGTTGCTGAAGAAGACGATTACGCGCTCACTCTCGACCTGAGCCACCCGAATGCCTATACCTACAGCGCCAACCGCTGGGGTCTCATCGGTAGTGCAACTCCGGGAGGCTGGGGCTCCGACCAGAATATGAGCTGGGATGCCGTGAATAAAGTATTCACCGTAACTGTCGACCTTATCATCGGTGAAATTAAGTACCGGGCCAACGACGACTGGGGTATTAACTTCGGCGGCGACCTGGCTACCCTGACCCAGGATGGCGCAAACATTGCCATTGCTGAAGCAGGCAACTACACCATTACTCTTAACCCCTGGACAAAAGTGGGTACTGTGACAAAGAACTGATAAAATGCTCTGAAGAAGAAGCTGTTTCCTCCGGGGAACAGCTTTTTCTTTAATTTAACCGGATCAAATAATTACCCTGACCATGACGGTAAAAAGAATCTTTTTACAGACTTTCCTGCTCCTGTGCGTTTCGCTCTTCTCATTTGAAATAAAGGCCCAGGTTGATCGGGTTGAGCCGCCGAACTGGTGGTGCGGAATGAAATCCCCCGACCTGCAGCTCATGCTTCACGGAACTGATCTTGCCGGATCGGAAGTTACCCTGAATTACCCGGGTGTAAAGATCCGGAGGATCACGAGTGGCGATGGTCCCAACTACCTCTTTATCGACCTTTATCTTTCTGCCGATGTGGAACCGGGTACCTTTGAACTCCTCTTACAGAAGAAGGGAAAAAAGATCCGTGTCCCCTATGAACTGAAAGCCCGCGTTCCGGGTTCGGCCAACCGCGAGGGCTTCAACAACAGCGATGTTATTTACCTGCTCGTTCCCGACCGCTTCGCCAATGGGAATCCGCGAAACGATAACGCTCAGGGATTCCCTGATCCTGCCGACAGACAGGACAGTGACGGCCGGCATGGCGGCGATCTGAAAGGTATTATGGATCATGCCGCGTATCTGAATGAAATGGGCTTTACTGCCCTCTGGCCCACACCGGTCCTGGAAAACAAAATGAATAGGACCTCCTACCATGGCTATGCCATCACCGATTTCTACCGGTTAGATCCCCGCATAGGCACCAACGAAGAATACGCGGAACTCAGCAGAATCCTGAATGAGAAGGGGATCAAGCTGATCCAGGACATGGTGTTTAATCACTGCGGATCGGAACACTGGTGGATGAACGACCTTCCTTTCCGCGACTGGATAAACTATTACCCGGAGATGAAGATCACCAATCATCGCCGGACAGTCAACGAAGATCCACATGCCTCCCAATACGACCGCACTCTCATGACCGACGGCTGGTTTGTATCAGCCATGCCCGATCTGAATCAGAAAAATCCGTATATGGCCACCTACCTGATACAGAACAGTATCTGGTGGATTGAATTTGCCGGACTGTCGGGGATCAGGATGGATACCTGGCCCTATCCCGATAAATACATGATGGCAAACTGGACGAAAAGGATCCTCGATGAGTATCCGGACTTTAATATGGTCGGAGAAGAATGGAGCCTGACCCCCGTAATCGTATCCTACTGGCAAAAAGACCATTACAACCGCGATGGCTATGCCTCTTTCCTTCCTTCACTTATGGATTTCCCCCTGCAGTCGGCGCTGTTTAAGGCCCTGACAGAACGTGAGGACTGGGGAACAGGATGGATTACGCTTTATGAGATGCTGGCACAGGATTTTATGTACCCGCATCCGGATAACCTGGTCGTCCTGACGGATAACCACGACATGCCCCGCTTTTTCAATCAGCTGGAAACGGATACCGCCCTCTATAACCTGGGGATAACCTGGCTGCTGACCACTCGCGGGATCCCACAGATATATTACGGCTCCGAAATCCTGATGTCGCACGCCGGGTCTACAAGACACGGGGATATCCGTGCGGATTTTCCCGGGGGATGGGATGGCGATGCAGTGAATGCCTTCACAGGGAAAGACCTCTCCCCGGAAAGAAAAAAGGAACAGCTATTCTTTAAAACACTGCTGAACTGGAGAAAAGCAAATCCGGTGGTGCAATCCGGAAAATTGATCCATTTCGCCCCGGAAAACGGATGTTACGTTTATTTCCGTTATAATGAACAGAAACGGGTGATGGTGGTCCTGAATAAAAACAGGGAATCCGTGAAACTTAAAACCGACCGTTTTGTTGAAATGCTTCACGGGTATCAGACCGGTACCGATGTAATAACCGGTACTGTCTATTCCCTCTCGGACGAAATTACAGTACCTTCGCTCACACCGCTGGTGCTGGAACTGAAATAGACACCTGCCGCACTTCTCCTCCGGAAAGCGCGGATAATTGATAAATAAACAAGAAGTCAACCGTTATGAAATTAATGAAGATAAGCGCCCTCCTCTGCGGATTGCTGATGCTCTCTGCCATGCAGGCACAGGTAATCACGGCCGACCCGGTTTTTCCCGTTGTCAACCAGCCGGTGACTATCTATTTTGATGCCTCTCTCGGTAACCAGGGCCTCATGAGTTATACGGGGGATGTATACGCCCACACCGGCGTGATCACTTCGGCAAGTACCAGTTCTTCCGACTGGAAGCACGTGAAAACCAACTGGGGGGTCAATACCCCGGAAACAAAACTCACGCATATCAGTGGAACCTTGTATAAACTGGAGATCACTCCCTCCATCTGGGATTATTACGGAATAAGCGCCGGTGAAACGGTCAAACAGATGGCCTTTGTGTTCAGAAGTGCACAGCCCTATACCGGAACCACCTATTACGAGGGAAAGGATGTGGGGAATAAGGATATATTTTACCAGGTTTACGAAGAAGGACTCAACATCACCTTTATTACTCCGGAGCGCCAGAGTGTCGTCGACCGGTATTCCTCGGTGGCAGTAAACGCCGGAACCTCCAAATCGGCAACCATTAATCTCTACCTGAATAATTCCTTTGTAAAAACAGTCACCGGAACCTCCATTACCAACTCCTTTTTCTTCAGTGACCCGGGAGATTACTGGATAAAAATCACTGCCGATGACGGAACCGAATCCGCTGCCGACTCCGTTTTTGTACATGTACTGGATGCCCAGGTAAACGAAGAACTCCCTGCAGGCATGAAAGACGGGATCAATTACATCAGCAACGACAGTGTCTGCCTGGTTCTTTATGCCCCGGGCAAAGACAATGCCTTTATTATCGGGGACTTCAATAACTGGACTCCTTCCTCGAAATATCGCATGGCCCTCTCCGGCGACCGCTACTGGATCGGTCTCGGCAGCTTAACCCCCGGCGAGGAATATGCCTACCAGTATATGGTCGATAACGATATCCGGATTGCCGACCCTTATACCGACAAGGTTTTAGATCCGTGGAACGATAAATATATCACCGACGACACCTATCCCGGCCTGAAAACCTATCCGACAGGCCTTACCGAAGGGATCGTTTCCGTCTTCCAGACCGGTCAGGATCCCTACACCTGGAAAAACAGCACCTT
>JBMOLL010000087.1:0-53923 GCA_049325415.1 Bacteroidota bacterium
ACTCCCCCTTTCCCCCATATCCCCAATCTAACCTTCACATTATCTGCAATACAACTTCTGTTCAAGCTTTCTTTAATTTTTTTTCATTACCCGGTAGGGTAAAGGCAAAGCCGTGCGGTTAGGATATGAACGGCTGAAGGAGGGGCTTACCTCCCTCCGGGCAGTAAACAGACGTTTCATATTTACACGTAGGGTAAGGTTTAGTTTTCGGGAAGCGCGCGGTCGATGGATCGTGCGCTTCTGTTTTATACTTTCAAAATATTTCCAAATTAGTCCACCAATAAATACAGAAATGTCCCCTTTCCTGTGGGCATTTTACCATTATTTTGGGATATGGTCCGATGGGTTTCCGGAGTTTTTTTCCCGGTAACAGAATAAAGACTGATCATCATTATAAACTTAAAAACATCCTGACAATGAGGCTATTTTCGGGTGGAACAACCAGGAATATCATCAGTATTTGTCTGATCACCCTTACTTTTTCCGTCTATGCACAGGAAGCAAGGATCGTGATCGACCCCCTTAGAAAGATAGGAGAGGTAGATAATAATCTTTATGGCAATTTTGTAGAGCATCTGGGAAGATGTGTCTATAATGGTATCTATAACCCGGGCTCACCTCTCTCAGATGTAGAAGGTATTCGCACCGATGTTCTGTCGGCTGTAAAAGACCTGGATATTTCTCTGGTAAGATATCCGGGTGGTAATTTTGTTTCCAATTATCACTGGCTCGATGGTGTGGGCCCGGAACGGAGACCCCGCACCGATCTCGCATGGAACAGATTGGAATCTAATCAGTTCGGAACAAATGAGTTTATTGCCTTTTGCGAAAAGATGGGGTCCCAGCCCTATTTCTCAGTTAATATGGGAACAGGAACCATTGAAGAGGCACAGAACTGGGTGGAATACTGTAACGTTGAAAGCGGGCCGTATTATGCCGAGCTAAGAAAAAAACACGGATTCCCGCAACCCTATAATATTAAGTACTGGAGTCTTGGAAACGAGATGGACGGTTTCTGGCAAATGGGACACCTCAGTGCAGAGGATTATAGTAAGAAAGCCCGGGAAGCCTCCAAACTGATGAAGCTGACCTATCCGGACATTAAACTCATTGCTGCCGGATCATCAAATTATCGTCCTGACGCCAATCCTGATGGCTGGAACAGCACCATTCTTTATGAATTAAAGGATGTAGTGGATTACATTGCCCTGCATATCTATGTTGGTAATCCTGACAATAACTACTACAATTTCGTTTCCACCCCCCTGGTTATCGAGGAACGCACCAGGCTTGTCAGGGGTATGATCGATCTTGCGATGGCTCATGCAGACAGGGGCAGCCGTGACCCGATCTACATTGCCTGGGATGAATACAATGTCTGGTACCGGGCACGGACCGATGAAACCATGCAGGGTGTTTATGCTCTTGAAGAACACTATAACCTCGAAGATGCCCTTGTAATTGCAGGGATGCTGAATGCCTTTATCCGGAATGCCGACATCGTAAAAATGGCCAACATGGCCCAGCTTGTCAATGTTATTGCTCCTGTTTTTACCAATGACGAGGGCATGTTTAAACAAACGATCTATTATCCTTTCCAGCTATTTTCAAAGAACATGCACGGGACTTCCCTGGATGCATCTGTGATTTGCGAAACATACGATACGGATACATTTAATATCGGGCTCGGAGAATCAACAACCCGGCAGAAAGATGTGCCTTACCTGGATGTTTCTGTCACCTACAACAATGGTGAAGTGGTTTTTATGGTGGTTAACAGGAATAAGGACAAAGCTATATCTACAGAACTTAGCACCAGGGAAGGGGAATTTAAGGGTCCATTTGAGGTTTATGAGGTAAATGGTCCGGACATAAAAGCTGAAAATGATTTTGGAAAAGAAACGGTAAAAACAGTCAGAAAAGCAGATCTCAAGCCTAAAGGCGCCATTCTGAACTATGCTTTCCCTCCCCATTCCCTTACTATGATCAAAGGCAAGGTAACATGGTAATAATCAAATTATAAGATTCCGGACATGAAAAACAGACAGCTCTCCGTTATTGCCATATATACCTTTCTGCTTCTTCTATTCCTGACTTCCTGTCAAAACAGGAGCAAGGTGGTCAATGACGGCACCGATCCGGAGATCCCTGATGATTACAGTTCCATTACCGGGATCGAAAATTACAGGAAATGGGGAACTTACAATGTTCATGATCCTTCCTGCATCAAAGCGGACGATGGATTTTACTATCTCTATTCCACTGATGCGATATGGTTTAAGCGGGGTGTTTCACATCATTCCGACACCATTAGAACGGGAAATATCCAGGTGAGACGTTCCCCGGATCTGGTGCACTGGGATTTCATTGGCTGGGCTCTTGACTCTATACCTTCCGATGTTGTAGCACACATTGAAAAGGCTTCCGGAGGGCAAAAACCCGGAGGGATCTGGGCTCCAAATATCAGGAAATACAGGGACGAATATCGGCTTTATTACTGTGCCTCGGTTTTTGGTGCCAACACCTCTGCCATTGCTCTTGCAACATCCGGATCTCCCCTTGGTCCGTGGAAAGAAAGAGGCATTGTGGTAAAAACTTTCAGTCAGGACCCGGTAAATGCCATTGATCCATCCGTTATTATTGATCCGGAAAGCGGAAAACACTGGATGCATTACGGTTCTTATTTCGGAGGCCTTTCTGTTGTTGAACTGGATCCGGAAACAGGTCTTGCAAAAAATGAAGGCAGTCTTGGTAAAATTGTCGCACGGAGGTCTGAAGGGAAAGACAGGATCATCGAAGCTCCGGAGATCATCTATAATCCGGGATTAAAAAAATACTTTCTGTTTGTCTCCTACGAACCCCTTTTCACGCATTATAATATAAGAGTAGGCCGTTCTGAGCATCCCGATGGCCCTTTTTACGATTATTTTGGTAAGGATCTTGCCGTACCGGAAAATAACTACCCTGTGCTTACCTATGCCTATCGTTTCAGGAATCATCCCGGCTGGGCAGGCACGGGTCACTGTGCCGTAATCAATGATAACGGCCGCTTCTTTTTGTTCCACCAGGCAAGGCTTGCACCGGATAACCTGATGATGGACCTGCACGTCAGGGAAGTATTCTGGACAGAGGACGGATGGCCGGTAGTTTCGCCGGAGCGATACAATACTGTTGCGGAAAGATCCCTGGATAAAAACGATATCACAGGGACCTGGGAGGTGATCAGACTGAATGAAATATTTGATTCAACGATTCTCTGGCAGGGACAGATCCCACCGGGGGGCTGGCACTATGACACCTCCCTGTTTAATAATTCCGTAAGTATCGGTTTTATGGAAAGCGGAGAGACAGAAGGGCTCTCGGGAGAAAAATGGAGCCTGGAAAACCAGCTACTTACCCTGACTGATAAAAACGGTAAGGTAATGAAACTTATACTTTCTCCAGGTTGGGACTGGGAAAACCACCGGGCTACGATAACAGGAACAGGTTTAACAGAAAAAGGTACGGGGATCTGGCTCAAAAAAAGCGAGTGACCGTTAACCAGTCACCCACCCGTACTTCCAAATATAAAAATTACTATTCCGCTGTTCCTTGTATCTTTCGTACGATTTATTTTATCTCCAGCACTACTATCGATTTTGCCGGGATCCTGGCAATAAGCATGTTCTTTTTCAGCTTAAAGTCTTTGAATTCAGCGGGTCTGACTTTGTCGGGGTTGTCAAAGGTGTTATAATCCCCTATTTCACCGCTTAATATCCTGGCAGTAACAGAGGAAAATTCCTTCCCCCTGAGGTCAATGGAAAGTTCTTCATTTTTGACAGGGTCAATATTTACTACCGAAATATGTACAGCACCATTCTTATCCAGGGAGGCAGAGGCGCTCATAGCGGGTATCTTTTTCCCTTCGAAGGTATAATCCGGACAGGTCAGGTTAACCGGCAGTAAAGTGGCGTCCTGGTGAACCCTGTACATTTCGAAAACCCAGTAAGTCGGTGTAAGCACCATTTTGGGCCCGTCGGTGAAAACCAGAGCCTGTAATACATTTACGGTCTGAGCTATGTTTGCCATTCTGATGCGATCGCAACGTTCATTGAAATAGTTCAGTGAGATCCCGGCAACAAAAGCGTCCCTCATCGTATTTTGCTGGAACAGGAAGCCGGGATTTGTCCCGGGTTCAACATTATACCATGTACCCCATTCATCGACAACAAGGGCAACTTTCTTATCCGGATCGTACTTATCCATAATGGTCATGTGCCTGTCGATGACATCTTCAATGTCCAGACACATTTTAAGCACGTCAAAATAGCGGCTTTCAGGAAAGGCAGTTGCAGGCCCCTTATCTTCCCATTTAGTTGTGTAATGATGCAGCGAAAGTCCCCACATCATCCAGTGTGGTATCCTTTGCATCAAAGTTTCTGTCCAGCGATAATCGGAAGTATTTGCTCCACCTGCAATTCTTTTTAGTCTTGCCTCACCATAATCCCTTGTAAAAGTGGCATATCTCCTGTACTGATCGGCATAGAACTCCGGCGTCATATTCCCGCCACAGCCCCAGCTTTCGTTTCCGATCCCCCAGAATTTAACTCCCCAGGGCTGATCCTGTCCGTTAACTCTTCTAAGATCGGCCATCGGACTTACTCCGTCAAAGTTCACATATTCAACCCATTTGGACAGCTCTTCAACGGTACCGCTACCAACATTTCCAACAATAACCGGCTCTGCGCCAAGCTGTTCACACAGGTCCAGAAATTCATGAGTACCGAAAGCGTTATTTTCCGTAACCCCTCCCCAGTGGGTATTGATCATGGTCGGTCGCTGGCTTTGGGGCCCGATCCCATCCTGCCAGTGATACTCATCGGCAAAGCATCCACCCGGCCAGCGGAGATTTGGAATTCCGGTTTTTTTAAGCGCATCAACAACATCTGTTCTGATCCCTCTTATATTCGGAATCTCACTGTCTTCGCCAACCCAGTAACCACCGTATATACAATGACCCAGATGTTCTGAAAAATGGCCGTAAATATGCCTGCTGATCTGGTCTTTCCCAAGATCGGCATTAACAATGAGCGAGGATTTCTCCTGTGAATAAAGAGCTGCCGAAAATAAAAACATACCAGCCAGTCCGGTAAACAATTTTCTGTAGTTTGCGCGATGTCGTTTCATGTTTCTGGTTTTATCGGTTTTAATTAAATGTCCGTTTTACACTTATTCCGCACAAGATATGAAAAGTTTCATAAAAACCGGGGAACCGCATCCATGTTGGAATTGCCATCCCCGGTAAAACTTTAATCACATGAAAAACACAACGGCGAACAATAAACTGTTTGCCCCTTTATCTTGCGGGAAAACATTCCCGGTCAGTATCCGAATAATCTCTATCCTGGCAGTTATCCTGCTGATGTCGTTTTCTCTGTCCGATCTTTGCCGGAATCAACTACAAACCCGAAATTCGTCCGCCCTTTTCACTTGAAAAAAATTTATTTCAGGACAGGCCCCGGCAGGTGGTGTTTATCTTTGTAGATGTTAAAGTTCTATTTCTTTTTTCCCCAGAAGGTTGCGTTCAGATTTTTTGCAGTTCCGGCATATACAAAGGTTACGCGACGCGGGATGGCTTCCCAGTCAACTTCCCGTTCAACACAAACAACAATATCTCCCAATGTCAATTGCTTTTTTGACGCATCATAACTCCAGCTTCCCGTTAGCGCTCCCGACATCGTGCCGTTGCTGTTGAGAGTTAAAGCAGTAGCAGCATCCTGTGTGCCATAGCTGTAGTTAAGGTTAATGTGCTCCCATGTTCCGACCAGTGAATCGGAGGTTATTTTTCCAAAATCCGGAACAGCAGCATAGCGTTCTGGCAAGGCTATCGGCCACAGATTGTCGGGTTCGTCAGGTGATGCAGGGCACCAGACAATACGGCGTACGTGCCCCATCATAATGGCATTGGAATATAAATTACCGCCAACATCGACCGGCAGTCGCCCCTGTGACATATAGAACCATTCGTCGGAGTTTTCTTTCCGGAAAACACAGCAATGTGACAGACCAACCCAGCCATAGCTCAGATTGAATTTGTAAGGATGGGTTACGATGGGGTAACAATCTCCTCTTCCATTGGTGAAATTCCGTCCAGTGATATCAAGGTACGGGCCTTCAATATTTGTGCTTCTGACCACTCTCGTATTGTATGGGACATCGAGGGGATCATACGCCATGAACAAATAATAATAACCATCCTTATAGATTATTTCCGGAGCTTCGCTGGCCTGCCACCGTGATCCGTCAGTTCGGGTGCCTATTCTCACCCCATAACGCGAAGCAAGTTCACTTGCGCTATTTGCATAGGGTTCGCCGAGCTTGTTAACCGGCTTGCCTGTTGTTGGGTTGAGCTGCAACAATGCAAAGCCGCTGTGCCATGAGCCATGTATGAGATAATGGTCGCCTTCAGGTGTTTCTATGTACGTCGGGTCGATGGCATTGTAATAGAAATAGGCGCTCCAATCCGATAAACTGGAACGACTGTAGTCTGTACCCCGGTCAGATGATGAACAGGTAACGAAGCCCTTATCGGTCCATATGGCTCCGGCAGGGTCGGTCGACTCGCACATACCGATAAAAGCACGTTCGGTCCAGCTTCCGTCAAAATTAGCCGGAGTGTTGACTTTACCGGTTTTAATATAGTTATCGATAACAATGCTGTAGTACATGCGCAGAATCTCCTTCCCTCCAACATTCACCCGGCGTACGACCGGAGCCCAGTAGAGATAGTTGATATTGTCTTCTGCGATGGCTGTGAGCCCCATGCGCAAACGAATGGCGTTGAGCGAGTCGGCTACCCAGGAGGGTGCATCATAAAAAGGTCCGCCTACCCATACCCAATTCACCAGATCGGTTGAACGTTTGCCCTGGAAATGCCCATGTCCTTCGGCCTCATTGCCATAAGAGGCATCGGTGCCGTACATATAGTAATAACCTTTGTAGTAGGCGACCGATGGATCGTGAACATTGGCCAGGTTCCAATCGTTGCGATTTGACCATGATGCAATAGGGGAATAATCGTCGGCATAGTCGGGAATGGTGAAGACATTCACTGTATCCTCATCGTCAGGATCAATATTATCGCCGTTGCACCCGATAAACGACAGGGCCATTATGCAGACAAATATAAACAGGAAATACGTTAGCCTCATGCCGAAAAAGTTATTTGAAAAAGACTTCCTCATCAACATACAAAAAATATACCGATAAGGAAGTCTTTGATACGAGTTTTATTTCTTCGATAAATCAATCACCGGACGAGGTGCTCCGTACTTTTCTATAAAGGCAGGACCATTATCATCGTTCTTATTGGCCGAGTTCCCGGTAAGGTTCGGGTTGGCATCAAGCGTAGATTGATAAATGGGGAAATACTCATGTCCCTTATAGTAGTACTGAAACGAAGATGCGCTGGCCGTTTCGGAGGTAAGTTCCTCTGTCGAAGCCGTGCCGTCGAGCTTATAATATGCATGTTCAACCAGTTGATTCATACGGTCTGTGCTGTAGAAAAAGCCCCAGCGGAGCAAGTCTATTCCACGACCGTTTTCACAACCGAATTCTTTAGGCCGTTCAACGTTGGCTATTTGTTCGAACAGATGATCGGCTGTTGGAAAATCGGCAAGTTGAAGATCTTCAAGAGCTACACGTTGACGAACCTCGTTAATGTAATCGATCGCGGTTTGAGTGGGTCCGTTTATTTCATTTTCACATTCAGCCGCACGCAGTAACACATCGCTGTAACGCATCAGGCGCAGGTTTATTCCACAATGTAAGCCGTTGGTAATAGAGCTGTAGAGATTGTTCCTTGCATTGGTGAACTTGGCAATGGAAATTCCGCCCTGGGCGTTGTTCGAGAGAGGCGTAGACGTTATGTTCTGCTGATAAATGGTGTTGCAGCGGGGATCTCCGTCAGGATAGGCTGCTGTTTTCAAGCCGGTATAGGCACTGTATTCACTTTCATAGGTAATCAGGGTCCAGTATAAACGAGGGTCGAGCCGGCCATCAGTACAATTCTCTTTTATGAATAGGTTATACAGCCAGGGTGAACCGGCAAGGTCTCCCCAACTGCCCAGTTCCTGAGATGCGTAATTGCTTTCTACTGCATGTCCCTGAGTTGCCTGAGAACTGATATTAACCGGGGTCCACTCTTCATCGGTGCCACCTGTTCCGAAGTCCATAAACTGAACCTCAAAAAGGCTCTCCGTGTTATTCTCGTAAGCCGGACCTTCCCTGAAGTTATCGCCATAATCGGCTGTAAGTTCATAATGTCCATATACCCCGGCGATGATGTCCTTCAGTACCGTATACGCTTCCGAATATTTATGACGGAACATTAAAGCGCGGGCCAGATATCCGGCAGCCGCACCACTTGTTGCACGACCCTGAGCCCATTCACCGCCCTCATCGCGCGATGGCAGTATTTGCATGGCTGTTGTGAGGTCGGTCTCAATCTGGTCAAACACCTCATCCTGGGTGCTATTGGCAGCATACATGGTGTTGATGTCTGAATAGGCATCATAATCCGTATACAAGGGAACCGTCTGGTAATAGGTAGCCAGTTCATAGTAGGCCAGTGCCCTGAGGAAAAGGGCCTGTCCTTTAATCTGATTATAAGAATCTTCCGACATATCAACCGCATCTACTTTCGACAAAATAAAGTTGGCCCTGTTTACAACATGGTAGTTATCACGCCAGATCCACAAATCACCAATTTCATCTGTTCCCGGAGAATTGAGGTTGTCGTACTCCAGATACCATTGCTGAGATGAATTCCAGACCTCGTCGCCACGAACAGCATCCATGGTGTAACCTACACGGGAAAAGGTCCCCTCGAGGCGTATACGATTGTAGCAGGCGATGACTACCTCCTCAAGTTCTGATTTTGTTTTGCCAAAATCATAAGTAGTCTGACTATTGGGGTTCTGAACATTGAGCTCATCATTGCAGGCTGTGATGCCTCCAATAAGCGCCAACATGATTAGAAATATTTTCGAACTTTTCATATTGATTTTCAGTTTATTGACATTACTACTTAGAATGAGAAGTGGGCTCCGATCATGACAGTACGCGGTGTCGGGTACGAACAATAGTTATAACCGGGAGTAAACGTGCCGCCGGCGAAGTCCACGTTATAACCTACGTATTTGGATAATGTAGCCAGATTCTGACCCGATACATAAACACGAAGACCTTTTACATAGCCGCCAAATAATCTGTCGGGGAAATTATAACCCAATTCAATGTTGGCAATTTTCAGATAGGAGGCGTTCTGCAGGAAACGATCGCTGAACATATCGTTGGTGATGGAACCGGTCGATTTGTAAGCAACGCGGGGCACATCGGTGTCGGTGTTCGTCGGCGTCCAGGCATCCAGCAGATCAACACTCTTGTTGAGGGCTCCGTAAGAACTGTGCAGGGTGACATCAACAAAATCCACTGCGTTGAATCCAGCAGCTCCGTATGTTGATATATTCAGGTCGAAACCCAAATATTCAGCTCTGACATTCAGGCCATAACTGACTTTTGCCAAACCACTGCCAAGGTAGGTCTTATCTCCTTCAAGAGTAATTTCACCGTCGTTGTTGACGTCTTTGTACCTGACATCGCCCGGCTGTGCTCCGTACTGGGTTACCAGTTCGCCTTCGTCGTTATAGTTATTGTCTATTTCAGACTGCGACTGGAAGAGCCCATCGCTAACCAAACCATAAAATGCACCAACCTCACGGCCTACCTCTGTGCGACAGTAACCATCGGTACGAGGCTTGTTCAAAAGGTCCAGACCCAATACCTCGTTGTTGAGAGTGGAGAAGTTTGCAGAGATATCATATTTAAAAGCACTCTGATGATTGTGATAGGCAAGCAGAAACTCAAGACCAGAATTGACCATGGTGGCTGCGTTCATTTTCACATTTTCGTTGGTAACGCCTACCTCAGGTGGTATTTTTACATCGTTGTGAAGGTTTTCTGAGGTTGACTTATACCAGTCGAAGGTAAACTCCAATTGATTGTTGAACATGGCAAGATCAAGTCCAAGATCAATCGTTTTCTTTTTCTCCCACTTGATGGCTGTGTTTACATAGTTTGAAATGGCTGAGCCTGTAACTTTATTGTTATTAAAGCTATAGGTGTAATTGCCTCTCGACATAACCGCCATGTAATCGTAGTTCCCCAGGTTTCTGTCGTTCCCCAGTTCACCATAGCTTCCACGAATCTTGAGCAAGCCGATCGTTGCTTTGTCTACAGGGAAGAAACTCTCACGTTCGACACGCCAGCCAGCAGAAACAGAGGGGAACCAGTCCCAGCGGTCTTCTGAAGAAAGACGGCTGGAACCATCACGACGAACGGTTGCAGAAAACAGATACTTCTGGTCGAAGTCATAGATAACACGACCGATATACGATGCCAGTACGTGCTCGTTTTCAACGCTTGTTCCGGCTGTTTCCGTTGCGTTATTTATCTGCAGATAATAAGGCTCCGGCAAATTCACGCCCTTAGCGGTAAGGGTGTGAGTCAGATAACGCTCGAAAGTCTGACCAACAACTGCATTGATATGACTGAGTCCGAATTTGCCATCGTAGGTAAGGGTGTTTTCAACAAGTGCATCACTATATCTGCGGTAGCCCTCCGAAAGCGTTTCATTGCTCTTTGACAGGTAGTTGGTTGTACTCTGAATAAATGCAGGCACGAAGGTAAAGTCCTTTGCGAAGGTTTTACCGTACGACAGGTTGAGGTTGTAATCCAGCTTATGATTGCTGTTTGTAAGCCCGAGCATGTCCATGAAGTCAACCGTTACTGAACCTGATGCAACGACACGGTCAACAAGTGTGTTCCTCTTTATTAAGCTGTTCTCAAGCAGTACATTCGTCACGCGTAGGTCTCCGTGCACGTCGTCATAGTAGGTTCCGTAACCATAGGAGTCGTAGGTATATTCTGATGCGGCTGAAATCTTATCGTCGAGAACCCAGGTCGATTCATCGTAAGCCATGATGGTCGGCGGTAAAAGCAGAACCGACGCCATTACCGGATATTGTGCCCCGTAAAGACCCTGGACATATTCATTGGCATTACTTAAAGCCATATTATCCTGATCGCTGTGGCTGTATACAACATTCGTTCTGATTTTGATGAACTTCACATCCATCGTATTATTTATACGGGCCGTGTAACGGTCAAAATTTGGCCCGGCACCTACCATGGTTCCTTCCTGGCCAAAGTAGTCAATGGCAATGTTGTAGGTGTTGTTTTCACCACCTCCCGACATGTTGATGTTGTGATTCTGACGAATACCTGTTTTGAAGGCCTCATTGTACCAATTGGTGTTCACCAGGGCCGGATCGATATATTTTGCGTTATCAGGATCATATCCGGCTGGAACATCCATGCCACTGTTGGCATAAGCCATGGTGACATATTGACCATACTGGTAAGAATCCATTACATTATAAACTCCATTTTGTACCTGATCAAAACCCGTGTAACCGCTGTAATCAATCTTCATAGCCTGGTTCTTCTTACCCTGCTTGGTGGTAATGATGACCACGCCGTTGGCGGCACGAGAACCGTAGATGGCGGCTGCAGAAGCATCCTTAAGTATCTGAAGGCTTTCAATATCGTTTGGAGAAAAGTCGCGTATTGTTGATCCCATCGGCACTCCGTCAATAACATACAGCGGGTCGGTGCTGCCAAAAGACCCGATACCACGTATGCGTACTATGGGATCGGCTCCCGGTTGTCCGTCGGTGGTGATCTGAACACCGGCAACCTTCCCTTCGAGCATGGTTGAGATGTTTGAGTTGGATACTTTCTTCATCTCTTCGGTGTTGACCACTGCAACCGATCCCGTGAGGTCCACTTTGCGTTGTGTACCGTAACCGATAACTACAACCTGGTCGAGTTCTTTAATATCCGAAATCAGGGTAATACTTCCAAGATCGGTTTTCCCGTCAACACTTACATCAACACTTTTATATCCGATAAAAGATACCGTTAACAAAGCATCTGAAGGAACAATGATTGAGAAGTTTCCTCCGGCGTCAGAAATGACCCCGTTGGATGTCCCGGTCTGGAGTATTGTTGCGCCGGGAAGCGGCACTCCGTTTTCGTCAATGATCTTACCTTTAACCGTGATATTCCCTGGCTGAGTAAATGACATCGGGTCGCTGTTTCCGTTGCCTTCTGCGTATGTTGCCGTTGCGAGCGCCAGCAATCCCAACAGAATTAAATGTATATATTTCATGGTTTAATGTTTTTATCTTGCTGATTATTCAACTATTACGAGATATGACACCTCTGTTACGAGTGCACAATTCAAATTTGCACTTTCCACAGTTATACCCGCATACTTTTGGAAATGGGTTTCTCCATTAGCGTAGGTAACATTGTAAAGTACATCAGCCGTATTGTCACCATTATTTGTAACTGTGATGACAACCCTGGAACCACTTATGCTTGAAGTGAATATATCCCAGTTCCAGTCAGAGGTGAGGGTCGCTGTGCCATAGCCGTTACCCCATCCGAAGTTATCCATACGGACAACGGCATATTCGGTGTTGTCGGCTTTACGAAGAATTGTACAGGGGCTGTGCCAGTTGGCAAGATTATCGGAATAGCAATACATCGTAATGGTCTTGCTCGAACCCGATGGAACGGTATAGTCATTCGAGAATGCCGTCCACCATGCAGAGGAGAAATCAGTATTGCCTACCTGACTGACACCCTTGACAAGAGTCAGCGGACAGGTTGTGGTTACCGTGGTGGTTGCACCCACATAAGATATTACCACGTTCTGAGAACCTTCGGCAGCCGGAACCGTGCCAAATTCAAGAGCTGCATTATCCATGACTGCTGTTGATCCGTCGGAATAGGTTGCCGTTACAACGATACCCGTTGTATTGAAAAGGATGGGATCGGTGTTGTAGAAATAGTAGGTGGTTATCTGCGGCATGGTAGTGACCTCCAGACTTGTTACAGGATTGGTAACTTCCAACGTATATAAGGTGGAAACGGCCTGACAGTAGGCTCCCTGCTTGGTTTTGCTGTAAGCTACAACAACGGTCTTGGTCCCAAGGGTAGTCATATCAGGAATAACAGCAAATGATAAATCTGCAGAATCAACCACCGCCGATGATCCGTCGGCGAAAGTAACCGTGGCTGTTGCATCCCCCCAGAAGTTATCGTTGCCAAATTCAACAAAGGCGGGAGTCCCTTCAACTGTGATTGAAACGGGATTTACGTCATCCACAACGGTAACTTTGGAAGGAATAAGGTAGGCTTTCTTCATCTCGAAATAACTGCCATCGCAAATCAAAAAAGCCAGGATATCATCTACGGCAGAAACCGGTTGCTGATATGTTTCGACCAGGGTTGTTCCGTTCGTTCCAACGGCTGTCGCAGTTACAAATACATTCCCTGTTGGAGAATGGTCTACTTCAAGTGTAACGTAAGCTCCCTGCATGGTTGTCCGGAAGTCGTTCCAGATATCTCCGTCTTCATCGGTGTCGGGGTAGTTCTGGCTGACCATCTTGATATCGAATACATATCCCTCATCTGCCATTCCTCCGCCCCAGCCCCATGCATCGGCACGCAGAACAAAGTATTCTGCATAGTTGCCGGCATCACGCTCTGCATTGGCAATACAAAGATTCCAGTTGTTCCAGTTGTTCGCGCCGGTACCATGGTTCACAAACTCCAGATGTAAAAGCTTATTTGCCGGAATGGTGAAGTAATCCGAGAAGTATGCCCACCAACCGGCACTGTTATCTTCTGGGCCGACGATCGAAGTGGTGATGATAATGTAAGTGGTATCACCGGTGTCCGTTTTAGACGCGGCAATGGAGTCGATCCTGTCCTGCAGGTCAGAGGGCGCATCGATGGAATAAAAGTCCAGTTTCTCGCACCCAACCAAGCCGAATACTGCCAGAATTGCTGCGAACAAAGCGTACCTCAGTAGTTTAGTTGTTTTCATAAATTTGAAATTTGTTTGAGTTCGTTAGTTTTAATGTTTTCAGGTAGCTGGTATGAAGTCAAATCACTGTATACTTATTTATATTAAGGTATGATCCTATTGAAACATCATCTGATATTTCGCAGGTCCTGCTGCATATAATTATATAAGATTGTCTTACAGCCCGTTCTCTCTTTTGCGGAAGGTCCATCTGCTCCAACCGGGCTTTGGTGCTCCGGGATAAAGGAGATGCGATACCGGTAATCTCAATAAACTCCCGGGCAATTACCTTCTTCGCTTTTATGCTATTCATGCATTTTACCGTCTCTGTCGTCGATACACCGGAAAATCCGGTATATTCAAAGACGGCATCAGGATTTCCTGAAGCCGATAAATGGCCTGCATCAATTTCGCCTTTGGAATATTGGGGGGAACAGGTAATGATACGTAATGCTACGAAATCCGGTACCTTACCGCTGGTGGTCTGCTGCCGGGCAAATACGTTGGACGCGTTGAAAAACGGTAACAAAGGAAAGAAGCACAGACAGATAAATGTTCTTCTGACTTTCATAGCAGTTTTAGTCTGGGTTAGTTTCCTGCTTAATACCGGAATTCAGGGATCAAGCATTATCCAAACTTAGAAATATGGAAGCAGCATAAGGTGGACAAAATGATAATAAAAGTGGACAAAAAAGGAATTCAAAAACACCGTCTGAGCTGGGTAAAAAGGAAGAAAAAACGCTGAATACAACAGAGGAAATTTTCCTGATATTATCTTGATCTTCTATTGGTTAGCAGCTTCATTCTCATTGCTTTCCCTGGTAAAGGAACTGGGGGGTTCCCCGAAATATTTTTTAAAACATCGGGTGAAGTATTTCGGATCATTAAACCCGACTTCATAGGCCACATCGGAAATACTCAGATTACCCCTTCGTAACAGAATCGCTGATCGCTTCAAACGAAAGGCATTGATAAAATTTACAGGGGATAAACCTACAACAGCAGTCAGCTTTTTATGCAACAGGCTTTTGCTGATGAACAGCCCCGCAGCAAGTTCACTTACAGAAAATCCGGGATTCTGGATGTTCTCTTCCAGCAGTTTCATGGTCCTTTCCAGGAAGTCCCTGTCGGGCTTTGAGTTTGTAACTTCTTCAACTACTGGTTCGAGCGAATGTGAAAAGCTGTTTTTCAATCTTTTCCTGTTCTCGATCAGGTTGTGGATCTTCGCCTCCAGTAACCTCATGTTAAACGGTTTGGGGACATATTCATCGGCTCCTGTTTCAAGACCTTCGATCTGGGATTGTACCTCTGCTTTGGCTGTAAGAAGAATAATGGGGATATGAGAGGTATTCAGATCCGATTTTAGTGCGGTGCACAACTCCATCCCGTCCATCTCTGGCATCATAACGTCTGAGATGATGAGATCGGGTGACTGCTTCCTGGCAATAACCAAGCCCTCCTTTCCGTCGCCCGCACTACTTACATCATAATTCCCCGAAAGGTGTTCAGATACCATCGAACAAAGTTCCTGATCATCATCAATAAGAAGTACAGATGGTTTTATGTTCTTCTCCTTCTTTATTACGGACTCTGTCGGCCGGTTGTCATGGCCGATTTCATAACTGAGAAGTTCGAACTGGATATTGCGGTCCGGAACTTCAGCCTGGACTGGCATCCCGGTTTCAATCATTTCTCCGGAATAAGCGCTTTTTTCAAAGGGAATGATGAAGCGGAAGGTCGTTCCAACACCCTGCCTGCTTTTAATAAAGAGAAAGCCCTGATGTTCCTTGATCAGTTCCCGGGTCAGATAAAGCCCAATGCCAGTTCCCTTAATCCTTTTATTGTCGATTGTCGGTACGCGGTAAAAACGTCTGAAGATCTCCTTTAATTCTGCCCCCGGGATCCCGATGCCGGTATCCGAAATGGATATTTCAACATACCGGTCTCCGGGTTTGGGTCCCGGACTCTGCCGGCTGATGATCACGGTTTCATCATCACGGGAATGATAATTGTCAGTAATATAGGCAGTTATGGATATTCTTCCCCGGGCCGGGGTATACTTGAAAGCGTTGGAAAGAAGATTATATATGACATTTTCAAGTCGTTCCGGATCAAATAAACAATGAATATCCGCAGGGTTACTTACCAATCTGATATGAACTCCTTTTTGATTGGCCAGGGGGGTAAATGACTTGACAATCTCAGCTAAAAATCTGGAAATATTTCCCTCCGAAACCCGTAAGGTGTTCTTTGCCTTCTCCAGTCTCCTGATCTCCATGAGCTGGTTAATAAGGTGCAGCAGGCGGAGCGCGTTATTGTGTATCCCCTTCATTTTGGTGGCCGGAGGGGCATCCCTGAATTCTTCCATCAGCTTTTCTAACGGGGTAAGGATCAGCGTTAAAGGTGTCCTGAATTCATGGGAGATGTAGGTGAAGAATTCAAGTTGCTCATCCTTGGTCTTTTGGACCTTTTTGTTCAGTTCGATGAGCATGTCCCGCTGAGAAAGGATCTCCGAATTATTTTGCTCCAGACGTTCATTCTGCCCCTCGATCTGTTCCTTCTGTTGTTCGAGCATAAGGTTGGTCTTACTCAGATTTTCTGCCTGTTCTGACAGACGAAGCTTCTGTTCCTCAATCTGTGCCGTTCTCTTTTTAACCAGCATCTCCAGGATACGTTTCTGTTTTCGCAGCGTATAGGATCTGTAGCGGTTATATGAAAAAATAATGATCCCAAAAAACACAAGCAGGGCGATCCTGAACCACCAGGTGGCATAGAAAGGTGGAATGATGTTGATTTTTATGGTCTTCGGGGGATAATCCCGGTTATCTCCAAGGTACCTTGCCTTTACCATAAAGGTATATTCACCTCCCGGCAGATTGGTATAGCTGGCAAAACGCCTTTTAGAACTCACTTCGATCCACTGATCATCGAAAGGTTCCATTTTATAGGAATAAACAAAATTATCCGGTTGATAATAGCTGAGTGCGGAAAACTCAAATGAGAATTCCTTGGTGCTGTATGGCAGGGAAATATGATTCGTCAGAAAAATGGATTTTTCCAGTATCACATCACCTTTAAAAAGATCCCCGGCATTAATCGGTTCACTGTAAATGCTGAAGTCGGTGATACATAACCTCGGCATCGGAAAATAATCGAGCAGGGTCTCCGGATTGAAACAGATCAAACCGTTCATCCCCCCGAAATAAAGTTTTCCATCTTCTTTTTTAAAGGCTGCCGACCAGTAAAACTGGTTACCCTGCAGACCGTCTTCCATATAATAATTCCTGAATTTCCCCTCAAGAGGATTATATCCGGACAGCCCGTTTTCCGTAGCAATCCAAATTCCTCCTCCGTTATCCTCCAGAATGCTGTATACGATATTATTGGCGAGACCTGCCTCCTCTGTTAATGTATGGAATACCGGGTCTTCGGGCGTACTCCTGTCGCGATCCAGAATTGCAATGCCATTACCGTAAGTCCCCAGCCAGATGTTATTTGAATGATCACATAATATATAGGTAATATAATTCCCCGGCAGGGAAGTCGGATCCTTCGGATCATGCGAATAGTAAAGACCCTCTGAAAAATGATCTCCCACCACGTGTGTGGCTCTTTCCGGGATCATGAACAAACCATGAATGGTGCCGATCCAGAGATTTCCGTCCCTGTCAAAGCGAAGAGAACCCACTTCGGTCAGGGGTTGGTTCATTATCAGACCGGTAACGTGCCGGATCTCCGTTGTAAGCGGATTAAACCGGTCAAGACCTCCCCTTGTGGCGATCCATAGCCAGCCTTCATCATCCTCGGTGATTGCCGCAATATAGTCATCGATCAATCCTGCGGGCGTTCCGTAATGATCAAAGATCCCCTCCTTTTCATTTCCCGGAAGCAAGCGATGGAGTCCGGTTCCCCAGGTCCCGACCCATAAAACCCCCCGTTTGTCGCGGGTTATAGTTGTTACAAAATCATTGCTAAGCGTTGCAGGATTTCCGGCATCATGAAGGTAGTGACGGAACCGCCCGGTATTTTTATCAAGGCGGTTTAAGCCCCCGCCTGCAGTACCTATCCATACCGCATTGCCATCTTCATAAACCGAGTTTACTATGTTATTGCTCAGACTATTAGGGTCGTTGATATTATGTACCAGGTAATCAAAATTATTCTGGTAAATGCTGTACCTGTTGATTCCTCCTCTTTCCGTCCCTATCCATACGTTCCCGTCCTGATCCGGATATACAACACTGATAAATTCATTGTTCAGTCCATGCTGAACCTCTTCGTTCTTTGTGTAGGAACTGAAGTTGTTTTTTTCTCTGTTGTAGATACTCAGGCCTCCAAGTGTCCCGATAAGCAACTGCCCGTTCCTGTCCTCCGATATACCGGTAACTACGTTATGAACCAGGCTTAACGGATCAGTGGAAACGTTTACATATCTTTCAAAATGTCCGTTTGTATCCAGCGCCCGGTTCAATCCTGTCATTGTGCCAACCCAGAGGGTTCCGGCCCTGTCAGCAAAAATAGCCTGTACTAAATTGTTGGAGAGGCTTTGCGGATCGGAAGGAATAAACTGAAAATGCTCCGGTTCCTTTCCCGAAAAAGAATAGTGGAACAAACCCTGGTTCGTCCCGATCCATATTCCGGTGTTATCTTGCTGATAAAACGTATTAATGCTTAGCCCGGCCTGTTGTTCAATCTCCGGAAAAATCGCAGGATAACTGATAGCCAGAACCTCCCCGTTACTCCCGGTTTCTATCTTTGAAATACCCTGATCGGTTCCGATCCATAAGTATCCGTTCATGTCGGACAACAGGGCGTTAATCCTGCCAGAAGGGAGAAAATCTCCCGTTCCGTCATCTTTTTTATAACGAACGATCCGGTTTTTTTCATAGAGGTATACATTCAGACCGTCACCGGTTCCGATCCAAATATTACCGTTTTTATCCTCGGCCAGGGCATTTACAAAGTTGTTGGAGATCTTTTCATTTCCCGGATTATCCCTTTTATAAACCCTGAAGGTATATCCGTCGAAGCGGTTCAGTCCATCATAGGTGCCGAACCACATAAACCCACGACTGTCCTGAAGAATGGAGGTGATACGGTTTTGTGATAGTCCGTCGGTGGTGGTGTACTGGCGGAACATGATGGCATGTGCCTGGCCGTTAAGCCTTAAAGGGACAAATACACCGGAAAAAGAAAAAAACAGGAACGGAACCAGATATGAATACCTCTTCCCAATAGAATAAAGGGACTTAAGTCCTCTAATCGAGGATCCGGACATTCGGAACCAGACCAAGTTTTCGTTTTATAGTTAGCAGTTCCGACAAAGTTAGAATTAATCCGGATGATTTTTTGCCCGGTAAATGTTAATATCAGCCGGGTACAGATGAAGTATCGCTTAAATCTTCAAAATCCTTTGCCGGAGTTTTACCCGCGATTTTTGGATACCTTCCCTGCAAGGGAAGACGCCCGGTTCAGTGGACAAGAAACCGACAGAGAGATATTGAAATAACCGGTAGCCATGGTTTCGGTCCGGGAATACGACCTGCCTCCGGCATCGACATACTCAATTGAATATTCCCGCAAAGGGATGAAACTCCGGTTCATACCCGCCGACAGGGAAAGGAATAACTGGTCGAAGAGTCTGAACCTTACACCTGCGCTGCCCTGGAAAAGCAGGTAGGACTCTTTGAGTATCTTGTTGCATTCAATGGTCATCTTTGTCGCGGTTGAAATATGCGTGCAACTCGTTATGCCTCCTCCATAAAATCTGTCTATGGTGTATTGCAGTCCCAGGGTTGCAAATGCAAAGACCCTGTCGGGCCTCAGGGTTTTTTGTGCATAAAGTGAAAATGGTATCTGAAAATACATGGAACCCGGTCCGGAAAACCAGAACCGCTCAGTGGAGACGGCCATCACCTCGTTGTAATAGCCCCTGTTTATACCTGTTTCCAAACTGAATATCCCGGATATTTCCCTGCGCAGCCGGAAACTGAAGTTGGCACCTTCGCGACGGCCATTTAACAGATAAGTGTGGCTATCCAGCGTCCTGAATCCTGCAAAATCGGCTTCCGGACCTGCCTCAAACCAGAGGTTCTCCTGGGCGTTCAGGACAGTTGTGAATAAAAGAAAACTATTAAGGATCAGGCCTTTCATATACCAGGAACTGATGAAGGAAAAAGATTATTGCTCAAACAATTAAGTATTTCATGACACTTACCTCAGACAACCTGTTATGGATCACACCCGTTTGAGCCGGAGAAAAGATACTTGTATTACAGAGGCCAACCCTATAAAATGAGAGATTTACTTATTAATAGTTTGATTTACTGCGTTTTCGATATGATTTCCATGTCGTTTCTGCCAAACAACACTTCCTTAATGGGACCCTGATTATCATTTTTTACAAAATTCCTTTATATTGCATTTGCAACCAACACACTTCCAACATGAAACGAAAACTGCTGGTATCCGTTCTGGCTGTTTTGGGGAGCATTTCTTCCTCCCTTTGCGGTCAGATCTCCGGCACGGCTCATGACTTTTCCTCCGAATCATGGGCTCCTGCCGAAAACAAAATGTGTGCTGTATGCCATACCGTGCATAATGCCATCTCCATTCCTGAAGCACCTCTTTGGAACCATGAATCCACGGCTGTTGCAGGTTACTCTCTTTACTCTTCCGCAACCTTTGATTCCGACGGAGGAACCACCATCACCGATCCCGATGCCAGCTCAAAGCTGTGCCTGAGCTGCCACGACGGCACCGTCGCCCTGGAGAATTTCGGAGGGATCTCAGGGGGTACAAACTATATTGATCCGGGGTACCGGATCGGAGGCGTTACCGGAAACGATCTTTCCAATAACCACCCGATCTCCTTCGATTACACCACTGCCCTGGCCGCACTTGACGGTGGACTGAATGATCCTTCCACCACGAGTTCCGGATTAGGCGGGACCATTGCCTCCGACATGCTGTTCGGAAACAGGATGCAATGTGCCTCGTGCCATGATGTGCACAATAAATTCGGCGTCAGCAACCTGCTGAAAATGTCGAATACGAACAGCCAGCTTTGCCTTACCTGTCATAATAAATAAAACAACCGCTGCACCGGCCCTCTTTCAGGCCGTTGACCGGTTGGCTGCCCTCAGATAACTGCCCTGTCTGCCGGCACAAACATTAGGATCCGGGATCTTTCCCGGATGTTTGATTAATTAGTAAACAAACACTGACAGTGAGGCTTATGACGTTTCCCTCCTTTCAAAGGCTATTGCTCCGGATGGTTGTTCCGGCCCTTTTCTGCTGTTCCTGCGCGCTTAAGGCTCCCCTGGCCGGGGAAAAGACCAATCCGGTGATCTACCCTCCGCCGCCGGCAGAACCTCGGATCCAGTTCCTCTCCTCTTTCAGCACCTCGGAAGACTTTACAGGAAAACTAAGCCCCTTCAGGGAGTTCCTGTTCGGCAAAGAAGAACCCCGTCCGCTTGTCAAACCCTATGGTATCTCGGTCAGAAAGCCAATGTTATATATCTGCGACACGGGTATCAGGGGGCTGGAAGTGGTCGATCTGGAAAAGAAAACATTCAGGTATTTTATTCCCGGTGGCCCGGGGGAGTTGCAGCTGCCCCTGAATTGCGGGACCGATGCAAACGGGAATCTGTATGTTGCTGATGGAAAGCGAAATCAGATTGTAATCTTCGACAGTCTGCTGAACTACCGCAGCGCACTTACCCTGAAGGATGGCGCCAGGCCGGTTGATCTGTGTCTGGATCAGCAGGGATTGTGGGTGGCGGTAATCGACGGGCACCGCATCGACCATTATTCCCTTCCTGATCTCCGTTTGCTCGGCTCCTCTCCTTCCGTAACTGCAGGATCGCCTGCTTACCTGTATCAGCCGGTTGGCATCGATCTGCGTGACGACCGGCTCTATGTATCCGATATCGGTGGCTGCGGCGTTGCCGTATTCGATACTTCGTACCGTTTATTAAGCGCATTCGGGGAATCGGGAAACGCTTACGGACAGTTCACACGACCAAAGGGAATCGCTGCCGGCAGCGAAGGTACCGTTCTGGTTGTGGATGCCGCCTTTGAAAATGTTCAGGTGTTCGACCGCGAAAACCGCCTTCTTACCAGTTTCGGGGGAAGCTATAAAGGCCCGGGCGGATTATGGCTCCCTGCCGGAATATGTTATGATGAGAGCTGTATTGAATACTTTAAGGCCTATGTGATGGACGGCTTTACGCTGAATGCTCTTGTTTTTGTTGTCAGTCAATACGGACCGGGTAAAATTTCGGTTTACGGCTTTATTTCTCCTTCTGAAATTCCTGCACGATGAACCGTATCCGCTTAATTATCCTGCCCCTGCTGGCTTATAGCCTCACCGCCTGTTCGGCTCACAAACGGGTTGATATCCTGTCGTTCTTTTTCGACGGAGTACCCCGTGAACAGGAAACCCCTGCCAAATCGGATACCGACAGCCTGCTACTGAACAATCCTGAACTGGAGCAGGAGTTCCTCAGTAATCCGGCTGTTCCCCCGGTTTATTACCATAAGCCCTATATGGAAAAGCGGTGCACCGAATGCCATGATAAGAATGAGGTCGGACGACTTGTTCTTCCGGAACCCGATCTCTGCTACCACTGCCATGATAATTTCAGCACAAAGTTCAAAGCCCTGCACGGACCGGTTGATGCCGGGTATTGCATCGTTTGCCATAAACCCCATCTGAGCCCGTTCAAAAACCTTCTTTCCGCCGGAGGAAACGAGCATTGCTTCCCCTGTCATGTCAGCTATGAAGTAAAACAACCGGAGGATCACGTGGAGATCGGTGACCGGCTTTGTGTCTCCTGTCATGATCCCCACGGCATTAAGGACAGGATCCCGAGAGAATAAACAGATGAAACAGCGCCTGAAACATATCTTTTTTGCGCTGACAGCCCTGCTGTTACCGGCAGGCCTTTGTGCCCAGTTTGCGCTTGGCCCCTGGTATTTCAAACCTGTTTCGGGGGAGTTTCGTCTGCAGGGGCGTTATCAGTATCAGAACAGCCTGCTGGGAGAGACCGGTGAGATCCAGCAAAGTCCCTACCTGATTTCCGGGATCACGCTGAATTCGACTTCCTATCTCTGGCGACCCGATATTCTTGGTTTTTCTTTTTCCGGTGAATTCAATCCGGAGACGCGCCGGGAGATCTTCCTTTCCCTGCCCGACCGGTCGGAGGTCCGAACCCTGGAAAAAGTCGATTTCCGCACGACCCTTTTCAGCAACCGAAACATCAGCCTGAGCTCTTTTTTATCCCTGAACAACAGTCTTTATAACCGGGAAAACCTGACCAACATCAGAAGCCGCAACAGAGAATGGGGTTCTCTGCTCTCCTGCCGGAACAGCATCGTCCCCTTTACTCTGAAATACAGGAATATGAAATGGGATCAGACCGAAACGGGAACCGGAAGAACCTTCCATCTCGATCAGAGCAGTCTGAATGCTCACCTTTCGAGATCCTTCGGAAAGACCGACAGGAACGACCTGTATTGCTCTTTCGACGAGTACCTGTATTCTTATGCCGATCTGAGTACGGTTCAAAACAGCGTTTTCCGGTTTGCGCTGAATAATTCGGTCTTTTTCGATGAGAAAAAGAATTATGCCTTTACCTCAGGGTTAAGCCATTATGAGCATCGCGGAAATCAACAGTTCAGCAAATCCGACATGGATGAGAGGCTGATTTTTCACCTCCCTTACCGCCTGGATCTTACAGGGAACTACCACCTGTACCGGATGGAGACCCTGTCAATACAGATCCTGACCAATCGCGGAAGACTCTCCCTGCGGCACCGGCTCTATGAAAGCCTTGTGAGCGATCTTTTTGCTGATGTGTCTGCAACAGCACACACGGCCTATCGTGAAAACAGTCTCCGAACGGGGCTTTCCCTGGCCTATACCAAGAAACTGCGTTTCGGGCGGTTAAACCTTGATTACCGCTACTCAAACCACAGGAACAGGACGGAAAGCGAATCGGGAATAATCCGGATCGTCAATGAAGAACATCAGCTGGGAGATCTGGAGGAAAGCATCCTCAGCAAACCCTACGTGGTGCCCGGATCGGTGATGATCACCGATATGAACGGCTCTGTTATTTACAGGGAGGGCTTTGATTACCTGCTGGATGAGCTGAATCATTTTACCCGGCTGACCAGGATTCCGGGGGGTCTTATAGAGCCGGGGCAGGCGGTTCTTGCAAATTATTCTGCAAACATCCCTGGCAATAACAGCTATACCGCCGGCAATCATTCCATCGGAGCCGGGATCTACCTGTTCGACCGCTTGCTTCATCTTTATTACCGCTTCGGCTCCCAGCGCTACGACCGGGTCGAAGTTCCCGAATACCTCAGCCTCAACACCTATAACCAGCACGTTGCGGGAGTATGCCTGTACTACAAATCTTTTACCTGTGGCGCTGAATACGACAGTTACCGCTCCACCATAATCCCCTATGAAAGCCTGAATGCCTTCATGAATGCAACGTTCCGCCTCGATTCAAGGTTCCTGCTGACCTTTAACGGGACCTTCAGAAATTACCGCCTGCTGGCAGAGGAGACCGATCAGCTTTACACCAACCTGTCGGGACGGCTGGCCTGGAATATTTCTGCACAAACCCGGCTTAACCTGCAGGCCGGCTATCTGAAACAATCGGGCCGGAATATTGACCTCGACCTGCTCACCGCCAGGGCTGAGATCACCTCCGGCTTCCGGAAGCTGTACATCGTTGGCGGTATAAGCTTTTATCAGAGGCTTTACCTCCAAAGCAGGCTTAGCTCTGTCCGCAGCTATATTGAACTTATCCGTAAATTCTAAAACCCAGCAAAATGAAAAGAGTCATCCTGTTCCTGATCCTGTTGCTCCCGGTGTCGCTCATTGCCTTCCGCAACCCGGTTGAAGCACCGCAAAATGCCTGCCTGGAGTGCCATGCCGGACTGATCGATAACAAAGTAGTTCATCCTATTACCGAGCAGGGCTGCCAGTTTTGTCATACCGAAAACGACAAAAAGCATCCCGGGAAAGAAAAGGGCTTTGAATTCACTTCTCCCTACCCGGATATGTGTTACATGTGCCACGAAGAAAAAAACAATATGGAAAACGTCCATTCGCCCGTCTCTGAAGGCGATTGCTCCGTTTGCCATAATCCCCACAGTTCTCCGTATGAATCGCTGATCCTGGAGGACTTTTCTTCGAATGCCTGCCTGGATTGTCATTATATTGAGACCGATGATGCCCGCACGGTACACGGTCCGGTTATGGAGGGACGGTGCACCGACTGCCATGATGCGCACCAGTCGGAATACCGGAACCAGCTGAAAAAAGAGTCGAAGGAGATGTGCCTCTCCTGTCATAACAGGGTCATATCGTCGGATAAAGGAGAGATCACGGCCATCGGCGATCATATTATCCCCGGATATGATATCCATGAACCCATTATCAACGGCGAGTGTACCTTCTGCCATTTCCCGCATTCGGCCAAATCGGCCTTTCTCCTGCTGGCCGACTACCCGATCCGTCAGTATGCCGAAGCCACCGTGGAGAATTTTGAACTGTGCTTTAAATGCCATGAAACGGAACTGCTCACTGCCGACTCTACCCTTACCGGAACGGCTTTTAGAAACGGCACAAAGAACCTTCACGCGCTCCACATCAAGGGGAATCGCGGACGAAACTGCAACCTTTGTCATAATGCACATGGCGCCCCCAACCGGCATATCCTGGAGAATTCCGTTATGTTTGGCAAGTGGGAGATGCCCATGGGGCTTGAGCTGACAGAGAACGGCGGCTCCTGTGCAACAGGATGCCATAAAAGACTTGAATACGACCGCACAATCAGGTAACTTTGCTTACGATGTCCCGGGATTTCCCTGTCATACTGTTGATCCTGCTGCTGTCACTGCCCCTCTGCGGACAAAAGGGCTCTTCGCCCGTCAGGAACAGTGAGGAAGACCTGTATTCATGGTGTGCTGAATTCCCGCTTCGTGACGAAGAAACAGTTCACAGGAAAGGGAAACGGCTGAGCCGGCTGGTGCTGGGGGAAAAGGAAAGCGTCCTGCTTAAACCCGTTGCTTCCATCGTTGATCCGGATGGCCATCTGTGGGTCCTGGGTCAGGGTTCCGGACTGCTTGTCAGATGCGATGCAGATGCAGACGGAGAACGGGAGCTGCCGGTAAATATGAAGGCTCGCTATCCTTCCCTTGTCTCCCTCTGCCTGCTCCCCGGTTCGGGCATCCTCTTTACCGATTCTTTCCTGAATGGGGTTTACCTGTACGACCCTGAAAAGGGGCAACTCCGTAAGTTTATCACCTCCACCTCCCTTGATCAGCCGACAGGCATCGCCTGGTCGCCGCTGAACGACGAAGTGTGGGTGGTGGAGACCGGCGCTCACCGCATCTCGGTTTTTGACCGTGAAGGCGCCCTGTTGCGAAGTTTCGGGGAGAGAGGCAACGACGCGGGTTACTTTAATTATCCCACTCATATCTGGATCGATGCTTCAGGTCTGGCTTATATTGTGGATGCGATGAATTTCCGCATTCAGATCTTCAGCCCTGAAGGAACGTTCCTCTCATCCTTCGGCAAACAGGGTAACACCACCGGAACGCTGGGCCGGCCAAAGGGGATCGCCACCGACAGTGAAGGAAATATCTATATCGCCGACGCTCTTTTTCACACGGTTCAGATCTTTAGCCGCGAGGGCGATTTTCTCTACTATTTCGGCAGCCAGGGCTCCGACAGGGAAAAATTCTGGATGCCCGCAGGCATCTTTATTGATCAAAACGACAGGATTTACGTGTCCGACAGCTATAACAACCGGGTGCAGATCTTTTGCAAAAAAACCAAAGCTATTCAATGAAAAGGCGGCTCTTCTTTGCGGTCTTGCTTTCTGCTGTTTCCGGGATCCTCCCCGGACAGTCGGTCGTGAACTCGGTTCATAATCTTTCCGTATCCGGACCGGGAAGCATAAAAGCTTCTTCTGAAGACCAGATCTGTATCTTCTGTCATACCCCCCACAACAGCCTGCCGGAGAGTCCGCTCTGGAATAAAAGCGATCCCGGAGTGGTCTACGACCTTTATTCAAGCTCTACAGTACAGGCAGTTCCGGGACAGCCCACCGGGGCTTCGGCTTTATGCCTTTCCTGCCACGACGGTACGATCGCCCTGGGAAACCTCCTCAGCCGGTCGACCGACATCGACTTTACCGGGGGCATTACCCATCTCCCACCGGGAAACACGAATCTTACCAGTGACCTTTCCGACGACCATCCAGTTTCCTTCCTTTACAACGCCTCACTGGCTTCCTCCGACGGACAGCTGAAAGATCCGGCCCTGCTCACCTTCCCTGTTCTGCTGGAAAACGGGGAGCTACAGTGTACCTCCTGTCATGACCCGCACAAGAACGTGTACACCGATTTCCTGGTCGACTCGCCACAGTTTTCAGGCCTTTGCCTGAATTGCCACGACCGGAGCTTCTGGACAGGTTCTTCGCATGCCTCATCGACAGCAAGCTGGTCGGGCAGCGGCACAGATCCCTGGCCGAAGACCGCTTTTACAAGCGTCGCTGAGAACGCTTGCGAAAACTGTCATACCCCGCATAACGCCATGGGCCGGCCGGTGCTTATGTATTACCTTGCAGAAGAGAGCAATTGCCTGGTCTGTCATAATGGCCAGGTTGCAGCAACAGATATCGCTTCTGAACTGGCCCGGCCCTATCTGCATAATGTTTATGCCTATACCGGGCTCCACGATGCCGCAGAGGATGTTCTGGTTACCGGGATGCATTCGGAATGCACCGATTGTCATAATCCCCATGCCGTCAATAATGCATCGGCAGGGGCGCCGGCTGCTTCGGGCAGGCTGGCGAGGATGACCGGCATTGATCTTGCGGGAGGAATGGCCGACCCCCTGCTTTACCAGTACGAGCTTTGCTTCCGCTGCCATGCCGATAGTCCGGATAAACCAGCAGGCCTGATCTCAAGACAGATCGAACAGTACAACACCCGGCTTGAGTTTAACCCGGCTAATCCATCCTTTCATCCAGTAGCGGCCACCGGCCAGAACCCCGATTGTCCGAGCCTGATTACACCTGCCTACACGGAAAGCAGTATGATTTACTGTACCGACTGTCACGCAGGAAGCGGTCCGGGAGGAACCCGGGGTCCTCATGGCTCCGACTGGCCGGGTCTTCTCCGCCTGCGCAATGAAACCACTGACTATACTGCCGAATCGCCGGAGAATTATGCCCTTTGCTATTCCTGTCACAGCCGGAATTCGATCCTGGGAGATGAATCCTTTCCCTATCATTCCCGGCATATCGTGGAGGAAAACACGCCCTGCTCGGCCTGTCATGATCCGCATGGGATCAGCAACACCCAGGGATCGGCAGAGAATAACAGTCACCTGATCAATTTCGATATCAGCATTGTTTCGGCCAGTGGCTTTAACCTCCGCTTCGTGGATAGGGGATACCGGAGCGGATACTGCCTGCTTCGCTGTCACGGCCAGGGCCACGGTTTCGGGATGTCATACTGAATCCGGGGATTCTCCTGCTTTTCGTATCTTCGTATGCATTAAAACCCGCTGCACCCCATAGACCCGGGGCCCTTGCAAAGGAAGTACGGGATTAAATGACCTGCAAATGTATCGTCCGGCCCTGCCTGTCCGCATGCTGCTGCTTCTCCGTCTTTCGGGGAGGATGTACCGCGCCAATAATCCGCGGGGCCGGTACCACAGGCATATTGAAGAAAAAGCAGGTCTCCGGCCTGTTGATCTGCAGCCTGAAGGGCGTGACGCTCTCCCTCCCCTCCTCGTAAAAAAAATACGCTGGTACATGGTTGAGCTGCTGGAAACAGGTCGTCTGCTGGTTCTCCTGAGGGAAAAACCCTTAACGGCCAGGGAGGAAAAGGCGCTGATTCTGCTGGGGGGAATCATGGCTGTTTACGATTCGCTGGTAGATGAGCAGGACGATCCCGGGCTTCCGGGCAAAGTACTCGGGCGCTTTATCCGGAAAGAGAACTTTGATGGAGGAAAAGGTTGGTCCGGGACAGAGAAGGTATTCCATGTACTGTCGGAAGCTTTTTTTTCGGCTGTTACAGAAGAACAGTGGTTGAGGTTTACAAGGCATTTCGGCCAAATTAATTATCAATTGCTGAGCGGAAGACAGAAGAACGAAAGGATCAGCGAAAAGGAGGTGCTTGATCTTACGTATGGAAAGGGAGGTGCCTCGTTACTGCTGTGTTTGTCTTTGCTCTTCCCTCCCGACAAAAAACTTGAGCAAGCCATGTTCAGCCTGGGTGGATTGATACAGCTCCTGAATGATGCACAGGATCTGCACAAAGATGCTGTCAAGGGTATAACTACCTTTGTCAGGTTTAAGAAAAGCTTCGGTGAAATCATTGAAACAATTGAAGAGCAGGAAAATCGGACTTTTGGAGAATTCTACCCCCTGTCTGCTGAATACAGACAAACTTCCCGTTTCCTGTTTTGCATTCATGCGCTAACGGTGGCGGTAAAGTACAAAATACTGGCATACAGGAAAAATGTGGGAGAATACTCCGACTATGATTTGCTTGGAAAAATGGACAGAGAGTATTTCAGGGTTGATCCTTTTTCCCAGGCTTCCGTCAGGTACTGTGTACCAAAAATACTATTTGCCAGGCTCTGACTGTCAGCTCAATGTGTTATTCAACGATAAACTCTTTCTCCCAGATGGTGATGCCTCCCTTTGCCCCGACCGACTGCAGGCGGACAATATAGGTTCCGGGGCCATCCGGTGTGGTGAAACGAACCGGAACCGGGGTCTCCTGGGTCAGCCTGAGCTCCGGATCATGATACAGCAGGTTCCGGCGGTCGGGGAGCCTGCTCCCTGAAACATCGCTGTATTGCGTCCCTTCCTCTTCCGGATCAAAGAGGCGATAGGCAAAAAAATGATTGTCCATCTCCGACTGCAGTCCGGCCAGATCATGATTCCTGCTGAAGATGCTGATGATCCCGCTGTACTTGAAAGCCCCGCAAACATACCCTTTATTGATTACTTCGATGCGCTCGATCCTGCGGCTGGGCGTTCTCAGAAGACTGTTGTCGTTGGCCACCGGGATATTATCCATAAGCACCAGGGGAGGATAAACCCCGAAGGTGCCCTGGGCATTTACCACCAGGTGTCCCTGATCCTTGTTGTCGTGTGAAATGGAAACCTTATAAACCAGCTCATAAAAGAATTCCTCCAGGTCATTCAGCTCGATGTAATCCTTGACAAAAAGTGTCGTAAGGGGTTTGCCGTAAAACGCCAGAGGCTCTGCTTCCACACCGACAGGCCCGGGAAGTTCCGGAGAAAACCGTTCGGAGATCTGTGCATTCAGGGCAAGTTCCGCCGCCAGGGCCCGGTCTTCCTCCTCCAGTGAAAAAGGGAAATAGGGCAAGGTCACCGGTTTGTTGCAAAACTCGCTGGTGATCAGGATTTCCGTTTCTCTGGCAGAGTCAGCCTCCACCGAAAGATGAAATTCCTTTTCTCCCGTCAGATCAGGCAGTGTGAAATAGAAAAAGCCCTCCTCATCCGAAGAAACCGCGAGATAATAGTACGAACTGTTAAAGGATGAAAGGCTGACCTTGGCACCATTCAGGGGCTGACCGGTATTCCTGTCCCTGACCTTCCCGGATACCGTAAGGCCATCGGTTTCGGGTAGAAATTCAACATAACGGACATCTTCCGGCTCCTCCCCGGCGGGCAGGCGCAAAAGCGGAGCGTTCACTCGCGGTGTGGCCTTGACAATGTCCAGGGAGTAAACACCCTGCCGGGCTCCCGAAGGAGCTGTAAAACTGAGCTCTGCTTCCTCCCTTTTCCGGTACTGGTCCTTCAGTCCGGACAGTTGCAAAACACGCGGCGGAGTGATCTGGCTGTCTTTTACATCCGTGTCAGCACTTCCGTTATCCGGTCCCTTGTCGACCAGATCAGTCCTGGGGTTCAGGATCGTTACCGGCAGATAGGTATAGGTGTAGGGGGAGAAATTTCGCATCCACTTTGTGTAGGCACGGAGGTAATAATTCCCCGAATTGATGGTCGCAGGCACCTGGATCATACCCTCGGCACGACCATCCCGAACAGGAGCAATCGTCTGGCCAAGCTTAGTGCCGTCCCAGCGAAGCAATTCAATGTATACAACCGTACTCCATACCGGAGCCGGGGCGTCTGCCGGGGCTTTGTATAAAGCTGTGAAATAAATTTTCTCGGATACCACGTAAAATGGCCGGTCGGTGAGCAGGGTGATCTGCTCCCCGTGGGTCAGGGGCAGGAGCAGGTTCTTTCCTTTTCCGTTCAGTGCCGGACTGATAAGGGTCAGTACCAGCAACAATCCCGTGATCTTGATCTTTA
Source organism: Bacteroidota bacterium (assembly GCA_049325415.1). Taxonomy (GTDB): domain Bacteria; phylum Bacteroidota; class Bacteroidia; order Bacteroidales; genus JBMOLL01. Next base: position 31,369 of record JBMOLL010000087.1, read on the forward strand.
TCCTGTTCATCATTTTCTTTTTCTATTCCCAGAATGAAGGAGGTGTAAGTAATCCGCCCCTTTTGGTACAGTCAAAACAATAAATAGCCCCGGTATACCTGATATTTGTGGCTTTATCATACATGATCGGCATGGGGAAAGGCCCGTCCTTGTCGGCCTCATAATCGAAAGGCGCTACCGCACAGAAATTGATATCCACATCCAGTTCATCCGGCCGTTTGACAAAAATCCTTTTCTTCGTTACCGTCGATGTCCAGAAATATCCTATCACTCTTGCCTCGCTGTCATTGACATTGCAGATATTGGTTATCGGCTGCTCCGGCTGCCGGGTATAAAGCGAACCGTCTCCCTCGGTAGCTGTCTTATTTTGTTCAAAATACCTGTAGGTCTGTTCGTCAACGGAAAACTGGCTGACAAGCAGGCTGTATTTGATCCGCAGGCGATCCGTCTCGGTGGATATATATTGGAGCGGGATCTGTTTTTTCTCGTTCAACTCGATATTCACCGTATTGGACAGGAAGATCTTTTCGATCTCCTGGGTAATCCAGCAACGATAAAGGGCCCACTTATCCTCCGTGGGAACAGGGGTGAGACTGAAATCCATGTAATAAAAATCAATGGGCCCTGCACTGGTATATTCATATGTTTCTTCCAGCCTCCACCTGAAAAAGCGCGACAGGGTATCCGGTGCTGTTACATCCAGGTAAAACTGCAAACCATCAAGTTCATCGCCGGTAAAGGGGTCAACACTGCTTTCCCTGATATAATACACCGAATCAACCGGCACTCCCGGTTGCAGTGTCTGGAATTCCGACTCATATTCCTCACCCTCGGGAGTCACCACCCGCACACGGTAATCTCGTCCGACAATCAGCTGGTCATCAGGAATAACACAAAAATAAGATCCTCCGGACCCCTGGGTGAAAGAGAAAACATTGCTTTCTTCATCCTCGATCTGTACAATGCAATTATATACCGGGAGGAAAAAGGGATTCCCCAGAGAGGTTGTACGGGTTATGGAGATCTTCTGATAGGGATTCCCCTTGATCAGGCTGGCTTCGATCGACAGAAGATCGGGCTCATCACCCGTATCCGCCGTAAAGGGCTCTATGCAGGAAGGCATGCCGCAGAGGATGACCAGGAACATAAGGCCCGGTACAAGGATCCCGTGACGGATCCTGTATTGTAGCTTGTGCATTTTATATTTTTCGTTTTTCATTACGGGCTTGTAGTTTAATTGCTGTTATAGTTCCCGAATTTGAAGTTCCAGGAAAGGGTGACAATGGGTTTGGCAAAAATGGAAAGCTGATAGCCATTGATTTCCCCGTTTTCCACCTCATAGAACACGGAATAGGCATTATGCCGGCCAGTAAGATTATAAATGTTGAGCATCCAGTAGCTGTGGGCAACTTTTCTGAATTTCAGGTTCCCTTCCAGGTTAACCGAAAAATCGACCCTGAAATAATCCGGGATCCGGTAGGCATTCCTCGACGAATAAAGCAGGTAGGGCCTTCCTTCATTGAAGTAGGCTGCCACCGGAAGGGTGACCGGTCGTCCGGTTGAATAAACCACATTGGCGGAGAAACTGAGCCTCCGGCTTACCCGGTAATTGGAAACCAGGTTAAAGCTGTGGGGCCGGTCGAAATTGGAAGGAAATGGAACCCCGTTATTCACCTTCTGCTCATCGTATTCTCCGTCGATCAGCACCGTCGATCGGGAAAGGGTGTAGGAAATCCAGCCGGTCAGATCCCCCGTATTCTTCTTCACCATCAGTTCAATGCCTTCCGACTCCTGGGTTCCCTGAAGGACCTGTGTCTCAATCGGCTCTCCGGAAATGAAATCAGCACCATCCTTGTATTCCACCACATCATTGATCCATTTCTTATAGATCTCGACGGATATGTTCATCCCCGGTTCACGCACATCATGATAATAGCCGAGCGACACCTGGTCGGATTCGGGCGGACGGATGTGATAATCGGTAAGCTTCCACTGGTCATTCGGCGCCAGCGCAATGGTATTGCTGAGTAAGAAAATGTACTGGTGCAGCTTGTTGTAGGAAGCCTTGACAGAGCTGTACGGACCAACCTTCAGATTCAGGGCGGCACGGGGCTCAAGTCCGGAGTAGGTTTTCGCTATCTCTCCGCTGCCAAAGGCCCTGGTCCCGGTAAAGGTGTATTCATTCATCGGCATCGAGGGCTCATACAGGTTCACTTCCTCAGGCCCCAGCAGCATGTAGTAGCTGTAACGGAGTCCCAGCAGAAGGTTGATGTTCTTCGTGATTTTCAGTTCGTCCGACAGGTAAGCGGAATTTTCCAGCCCCTGTTCCTGTCCGAGGATTACCGGGACCCTTGCCGATTCCTCGCCGTAAGGCAGGATATCACCCCTGTTCAGCCGATAAAGGATGGAGCCGGCGCCAAATTCAATCCGGTGCCTGTCTCCTTTTGTCAGGAGGAAGTCAGCACGCGCCTCCGTATGCGAGATAAAATACTCGTGCGTATAGGCCTCCGTGATGTTGTTCCGGTCGATGGTGGAAAAGCGGTACAGGCTGTTCGAAAGGGAAAAATCGGATGAAAATGCATCGGAGAAGGTGTGTTTCCAGACCACCGATTCCCCGGAATTGGAATAATGGTAATCGTTCCTGTAGGAAAGGGAGAACTTGTCGGCACTCTGGTAAATGAAGGCCCGGATCTGGTTCTTCTCATTCAGATCGGCATTGATCCCGAGTGTTGCATCGTAGAAGGAAGCATCGCTCTGCCGCAGGTCCGCATCGTTCATCCGCTTTAACAACCAGTCGGAATATGTGGTCCGGTAACTGGCTACAAAAGTGACCTTGTTTTTAATAACCGGACCTTCGACCATGAAATGCGCGGTTACAGGAGAGATCCCTCCCTGGGCAAAATAACTGTTCTTGTTCCCCTGGCGCGTGTTGATCTCGAAGATAGATGCAATACGACCGCCGTATTTGGCCGGGATATTGGTTTTGTACAGGGAGAAGTCGCTGATAATATCCGGACTGAAAGCCGTGAAAAAGCCAAACAGATGGGAGGTGTTGTAGATGGATATCCTGTTGATATAGAACATGTTCTGGTCGGCCGACCCTCCCCTGACATTAAAGCCCGAGGAGCCTTCGCCGGCATTCTGTACCCCGGGAAGCATCTGAACGATCCGGATCACATCCTTTTCCCCGAGCACCAGCGGGATCTGTTTCATGGATTTCACCGAGATCCGGTCGAAGCCCATCAGCATCCCTTCCACATTGCTCTGACGCTTGTTGACCAGGGTGACCTCCTGCAGCTGGATCAGATCGTTCTCCAGCCTGATCGTTACACTTCCGTCGGAGATGACCTCGAGACCGTATTTCATTTCTTTCATGGCCATATGATCTACCGAAATATGGTATACCCCGGGTACCAGCCTGAGCTGGAACCGTCCGTCCACATCGGTGATGGTGCCCTTTCCGGTCTCCTCAACCACGATCGTGGCGCCGATCAGCGGCTCGGCCGTCTGGTCATTGACAATACTTCCCTGGACCAGGCAACGGTAACCATTCCTGGGCTTGCCCGAACCGACCTTCAGGAAACTCTCGCGGGGCAGGTTCTTGGTCTCAATGAATTCCCCTCCGTTGGTTGCCGTATCGGCCGGATTAAGCACTGCCGAAAGATTCTTTTTGCTGCGCGCCTCATACTCGGGTAAGCGGGTGACCATCTGCTGTCCGCTGTAGATAAAAATCTCATTCCCGATCTGCTGATATCTCAGGCCTGTTCCTTCAAGGGTGGCATCGAGAACCGCATTGAGGGTCGTACCCTGACTGGCGTCTTTCACGCGCAGACTGTCGGTATCCTCCCCCCTGAAATAAAAGTGCAGGTTCAGGTCCTGTCCTGCCCTGTCGGCAAAATCCCCGAATGACTGTTCCGGGTAGGACTTCTGCAAAACAGGATTGTCCTGTGCCGATAGACCGGTGAGTAACAGGAATAAAAATATACCGGAGAAAAATAGTTTCATGTTTCTTTACCGTTTAGAGTTCTGGTTGAGTGGGTTCAGGAGGTCGCGGCACCGGCCGATCAGGTCGTTCATGGTCCTGTCGTCGGCTTTGTTGACCTTTATTCCGCCGGCTTTGAGGTACGAGCGGATTTCCTGACGGGCTTCGGGAGGGAAGATTGCAGCAAAGGTTTTATTATTCCTGTATCTGTACTCCGTTCCCTTGTAAAAGAGGTATTTCCTCGTTTTGGGTTCTCCAAAGATATAGGTCTTAAATGACTGGTTTTCAGAAGATTCGTTTCGGTTTTTATACCAGGAATAGGCACAGATGAGTTCATCCCCGGCGGCAACAATCTGGAAATATCTTTCCTGGCCATCGGCGCCGGTAAGTTTCATGAAATCCCTGCCTTCAAATCTGAATGCAGAAACAAATTCCATCGCTGCCAGGATCTGCACCATCTCCTGCCCCTGCAATAAATTGAGGATCACCTGCTGGTGGAAAATATCATACCTGATTTCGATGTCCTCATATCGCTTGTCACGAAAAACAATGCTCCCCTTGTGAAACTGGCCGTCGAGCAGAAAGGGATGGCCCTTCGAGTAGTAATAGGGATACTCGTAATACAACCCGTTCTGTAACAGGGGATGGAGGCCGTACTCCTGCTGCGACCGTTCAAAGATGTCCTTGAAAGAGGCCTGCTGTCCGTATAAAACAAAAAATCCGGTTAACCCGGAGATCAGTAAAAAAGCTTTCCGTATTGAGATCATCCGATTCAATAATAACTGGTTTCCGTAATAAAAGGTGGCGTGGTTAGTACCTCTCAAAAAGAGAGGGATTAAAAATAGTGTTTTTATCGGAATCGTGCAATGAGAAAGATGTTTTGAATATTTTATCAGGGAAGAAACCGGGCCTTTTCTTCTTTTTTAAGTATCTTACCCTTTCTTTTCAGACCAAAATGAAGAAAATTCCCCTCCGCCTTATCCCGTGTATGCTGCTTCTTCTGCTTTTTGCACGCCTGAACAGTCAGGCCCCGGAAGCCGATTCCCTCATGCAGGAAAAACTGCAGTTTCTCCGCACCAGTCTCGAACGCGATGAGCTGAATACCCGCGTCTGGTGGAACGGCTGGTTTTATGGATACACGGTGGCTACACTTGGCCAGGGTGTTGTCTGGTATACGAGCGACGATAAGCCTCTTCGTCAGGATATGATCCTGGGTGCCGCCACTACTTTCCTGGGTGCCGCCAACCAGTTCCTGACCACCCTAAGGCCCTCTTCCGATGTCGCGAACTTCACCCTTATGCCGGATGGGTCCTTTTACAGCGCCGGTGAAAAACTGCTGGTGGGAGAACAACTCCTGAGGGAACGCGCGGAACGGGAAAAAGCCGCCAGGAGCTGGCAAACGCATGCCCTCTCAGGGGTCGTGAACCTGGGCAGCGGACTGATCACCTGGCTGGGCTTTAAAAGAACGGTCTGGGCCGGGCTGGGTAACTTCGCCCTTAACACGGCCATCACCGAAGCTCAGATCTGGCTTCAGCCTATGCGGGCAAAAAGGGATTATGAAAAGTATTGCAGGAGCTTCCTGTACGGGGAGCCTGTTCCGGTAACCGGGCCTGTTGCACAATGGTCAATAGGCGTATATCCTGGCGGGGCAACTGTTCGCCTGACCTTTTAAGGCTTATATCCCGAATTCAGCAAACAGCCTGTCGTTTACTTCTTATAGGCGCTTTCTCTTTCCTGTGCTTCCCGGTCCCATTCAGGAACTGTCCTTTTAAGGAAAAGGCTTTTCTCCGCCTGAAGTTTATCCAAATCCAGTCCGATAGCCTTCTGCGCTTTCTCCTTTGTGGAAATGTCCGGGATCTTAACCTCGTCCGTCATGCCCTGAGAAGCCAGCAAACGGGTCAGCAGACGTCTTGCCTCGGCAACACGCTGTAAGCCGGTTGCTATAATCCGGCTCGTTTCAAGGGGAGCATGGAAAGACGAACCATGTCCCGCCGCAGCAAAATCCCAGCGCCATTGCGCATGACGGATCAGCGTGAGAATGGGTTTCATCTGTTCCGGGCTGGCCCCGCGCTCCCAGGCTTCCCCGGCTTCATAGTGTGCATGTACAAGCTGTGTCTCCAATTCATCCCTGATTTCAAATATTTTGTTTTGCCGTTCATAGACATTGGAAATTAACCGGGCTGTTTCTTCCCGGTGGCAGACCTGGCATGAATTGGCTACATTATTCAGGGGACTCTGGATATGATGATCGGTAAACTTAACACCCCCCTCGCTCCTGTATGGCATATGACAGTCGGCACATGCCAGTCCTCTGTCGGAATGAACACCCATAGAGAACAGCTCATAATCAGGGTGTTGTGCTTTCAGCATCGGTGTGCGGCTGATTTTATGCTCCCAGTCGGTAAATGCTATATTATCATAGTATTTCTCAATGGAATCCACGCTGAAACCATTGTCCCACGGGAAAGTCAGATATCCGACCCCTTCTTGCACTTTCTTGTTGAAATAGTACTCCACATGACACTGGGCACATACCAGCGAACGCATTTCCTGATGACTGGCCTGTGTGATGTCCTTCCCCTGCCGCTTAAAGGCTTCGATAAGCGCCGGACGTGTGATGTGCAGATCCATCGTTTGAGCATCATGGCAATCGGCACAACCAATCGGGTTTACAATCTCATGACCCAGGGTTTCCCATTGTCCCTTATAAAAACCGGCAACGCCGGTCTGGGCCATCACCCTCGGAACATCCGGGCTTTTACAGGTCCAGCAGGTATTTGGCTGTGGGCCTGGCACAGAATCGTTTGGTGCTCCTGTTCTGAGGGTCGCCCTGATATCCCGGATCGCGTACAAGTGTCCCCTGGCCTGGTAATAATCCTTCGAAAAAGCATATCCCGCCCAGAGTATAACCATTTTGGGATCCCTCTCCAGAAAATCAATGGAAGCACTTCCGTTATACAAACTGCGAAATGTGGTGTCGCTTGTCTTCAGGTAAGATTCCCATTCCCGGGGAAAATTCTTACCCCACAATTCATTACGGGGCTCCCAGTCGGGATAATCAATCTGGGGAACGTAGGCAAACTGTGCTTCTGTACGGCGTTCGATAATGGAAGAAGCCAGGAGGCCCAGAAAGAAAACTACGACAAGGGTAATAATGAACAAGGCCCATCCTTTCCATCGCTTTTCCTTGATTTGCTCGGATAAAGGTTTCATTGCTGGTCTTTATTAGGTTTGTTTTTCATGATGCTTTCAAGCCAGTCCGGTACGGGACTGCCGGGCAGGGGAACCCTGGCAAAAGGAGTGCTGGCCAGGCTGTGAACCCTGCCGTGAGGGGTTTCCCGGTGACAGGTCCAGCACTGTCGGCTTTCCCTTTCCGCCAGGTTGTTGTTCCCTAAAGTGCTTAACCGGTCATCGCTCAGGGTATAATCATGACAACGCAGACAGTTATTCTGAACGGCCTCCTGTCCGGCCTCTTTTATCATAATTACCTGTGGTTCTGCCCGGAGCGTGAATATTGTGGCGTGCCTTAATCCGTCCTTTGCCTTGAAGAAATAATGACTGAACAGATCTTCGTTGGGCGTGTGGCAATCGTTGCAGTGCGTCTTCTCCCTGTGCGAACTGTGAACCCAGGTTGCATATTGCGGGGCCATGACATGACAGTTAACACAGGTTGCTGGATTATCGGAAAGATAGGACGGGGCATTGGAAATATAAAAGGAAAAACAAAACAGCCCGGTAAAAATACCTGCAGTAATGATAACTGGAATCCGCCAGTTTTCAGGTGGAAAAATTCTCCGGAGAAACTTTTTCATACGCCTGGTTTTTGATCGGTTTCAAACCGTATACAGCTGAACAGAACGACTCAGACCAGTATAAATACACCTTTACAGGTAATAAATATACAAATCGCTGTAAAAGTAAGCCTTCAAAAAACAATGAAATATTGATCCGGACCTGCTGTTATCCAGCAGCACGGGCTCTGATGCCCGTATACTCAGCCTTTCAGCGTGATCCCAACCGGGCAGTGATCGGAACCCATTACCCCATCAAGGATAAAGGCCTCACTGAGTGCGGGGAGAAAAGCCTCGCTCACCAGGAAATAATCGATCCTCCAGCCGATGTTCTTCTCCCGGGCTCCGGCACGGTAACTCCACCAGGAATAGCGATCCTTTTCACCCGGATGAAAATGACGGAAACTGTCGGCCAGACCGCCCTGCGTAAACCGGTCCATCCCGTCGATCTCTTCCTGCATATAACCCGCATACTTGTTGTAGTTGGCCTTCGGACGCGCAAGGTCGATATCGCGGTGCGCCACATTGAAATCGCCGCAGGCCAGTACCGGTTTTCTTTTCTCCAGCTCTTTCAGGTAAGCATAAAAGGCCAGGTCCCATTCCTGCCTGTAAGCAAGCCGTTTCAGATCGCTGCCTGAATTCGGAACGTACACGTTGACCAGGAAAAAGCGCTCATACTCCAGGCACAACACCCGACCCTCCTGGTCGTGCTCCTCAATGCCGATCCCCCGTGTCACCTGCAGGGGTCGGATCGCTGAAATAACCGCCGTTCCTGAATATCCGGGCTTAACTGATGCATGGGCATGGATCTCATAACCTTCAAGCCCTTTCAGGGTCTCAGCCACCTGCTCTTCATTGGCCTTGGTTTCCTGCAGGCAAAGGATCTGCGCATCCATTTGCCTGAAATCTTCAAAGAAATTCTTACCGGCGATGGCCCGGATACCATTTACGTTCCAGGAGAGTATTTTCATGACGGAGCTGTTATTTATTCAAGAATTATCAAATATGCTGAAATAAAAAAAGTATAACAAACTTTTCCTGCGGAGGTTCTTCTGCTCCGGGCCCGTTTACTTGCCTGTTTTTTTGTAAATTCATCAGCAAATCCAAAAGCAAGCGTTTAGGGCTGCTGAAATAAGTCTGAAATGAAACTGTTTAGCCATTCGGAAATGAAACCGTTGTACACCGGGCTTGTGCTTCCGGCTTTTCTCCTGTCGCTCTTCTCCTGCAAAAACCATGAGGCGGCTCTGCTTTCATTTTCTCTCCCCGGACAGGAGGCGCTTATTGAAATCAATTCCGACAGCCTGACCGTCGGGGTGAAATTTCCCGATCAGACTGTTTCAGCCAGTGATTTATGTGTCGAATTCCTTCTTTCGGAAGGAGCCCGGGCTTATGTGAACCAGGTCGCCCAGATCAGTGGTGTCAGCAGAAATGATTTTGAGACCCCCTTTACCTTCACTGTGATTTCGGAAAATGACGACTTTGAAACCGAATGGAAGATCAGCTCTTCAAACAACGACTATTCCCTTTCCTGGGGCCTCGGCGGCTTTATAAAGGAGGAACGGGCCCTCAACCGGCCCTATGAATGGTATATCGACCAGTCGCTGACCGGAGCCTATGGCGACTGGAACTGCGCCCCCTCGTGCATTGCCATGGCCATGCACTGGCAGGATGAGAATTTCTCTGCTACAGTGGAGGACCTTAGAACAATGATGGGACTCTATCATAGGGGCTGGTATCTCAGCGAAATCGACAGTTGCCTGGAACGGCTCGGGGCCATGCATGAAATCCTTGAACTTTCCGATTACAGGAAGGAAACCACCGGGATGCTGCTGGATGAATTAAAGAGGGGAAACCTCTTGCTCATGGCCATCGATATCTATTACCTCCGGGAAAATGAAAATCCCCAAGAACGTACGGGCAGGTACTACGATGTTATTGAGCTGGGAACGGGCCATTGTATCCTGCTTAAGGGCTATAAAACGGTTGACGGGAAAGTGTATTTTGAAGCCTATGATCCTATCGGATATGACTATACCTACGACAACGGATCCTACAAAGGAAAGGACCGCTACTATAGCAGCGATGAAATCTATACCGCAGCCTTTGCCTCGTGGAAATGTGCTTTTGTGATCCCGGGATCACCAATAAAGGAGGACCTCCGGAAGCGTATCCGGCAACAAGAATTCCCGGACTTCCTTATCCTTTAAGCAAAACACTCTGAAAGCAGTATTAAATCAGCGGTTGAGGAGTGTAAAGGGCCCTTTTTCGGGGGATGACAAAACGGCCTCCATTCCACCTTTTTTATAGCTGTAATACTCCGCATAAGTGTAATAGGTATTCACCTCATTCTGTATCAGCGGTCCCACATTCCCGGCAACGGCATATTCCCCGTTGAGTTCTGCTTTTTCCATCACCACAAAGAACGAACGGGTGTCCATGTTCCAGAAACTTACCTTCCCTTCGGGATTGGTTTTTGCCGTGAACAGCGGCAATATTCCTCCCGTTGCATCAGAATAACTGTCATATAAAGAAACAGAGGCAAGGGAGACCCCCACTCCGTCGTAGGTAAAAAAGTAGATCTCAAGTACCGTTGGCAAATTGATGAGTATACTCTTGCTGATTGTATTCGATCCAAACTTGTTTGTCGCCGTAAAAGAAACGGTATAGTCGCCCGGTGTTTCAAAGATCATCACCGGACTTTCCTCTTCCGAAACCTCTCCGTTCCCGAAGTCCCAGTAAAATTCATCGGCTTTTTCCGCTTCGCTCATAAAAACGATTTCTTCACCGGCTTCAGGATTAAAAGAGGGTTCATAACTGAATTCAGCCAGGGGAGGATCGCTGCAGGAAAATGTACTCAGTAAAATGATGGTTCCCGTCAGGAACCGGATCTCAGGTGCTGACATGTTGCAAAAGGTTGGGGGTTCTATTCAAAGATAATAAAATCCTCCTAACTCTCCACCTTCCCCTGCATCAGCAATTCAAGGGCTTCGTCAAAAGATCCGGCCGCCAGGATCTTGCCTGAATTCACAAAAAAGATCTCGTCGGCATTTTCAATAGTATTCAGGCGGTGAGCGATAATAACCCGGGTGGTGGACTCGGGAAGATCGCGCAGGATGGCCTCCAGTTGCTGTTCGGTAACGGTGTCGATATTGGCCGTTGCCTCATCAAGGATCAGCAGTTCGGGTTTCCGGATGATTGCCCGCATAAAGGCAATGATCTGCTTCTGTCCCAGGCTGATCCCGTCGCCCGAAATGCTGACCGGCGTTTCCAGCCCCTGGTCGAACCGCCTCAGCAACTCCGTCAGATGCGCCTCCTCCAGGGCCTTTTCAAGCTCCTCGTTGGAAAGTCCGGAACATTGCGGATTCCCGTACAGGATATTTTCCCTCACGGTTCCGGAAAACAGGATGGGCTCCTGCAGGATGAAGCCGATCTTTGCGGCTCTTTCACAGGAAGTATATGACCGGATATCGCGGCCGTCAAGCAGGATTTCACCTTTCGTGGCATCGTATAAGCGGGCAATCAGCGAGGCAGTCGTGGTCTTTCCACCTCCGGTGGGCCCGACAAAAGCATAGGTCTTTCCCCGCTGAAGCTCAAAACTTACCCGGTGAAGCACCTCCTTGCCGTTCGGGTAACTGAACGACACATTCCTGAATCGCATATATCCGGCTTCGCCGTCAGGCTCCCTGTTTTCAATGACCTTCAGGTTGCTTTCAAAGGAAAGCAGGTAGGATATCCTGTCCCAGGCTGCCAGCGCCAGCTGGAAATTCGCCCACAGGGCGGCCATCTGCCGGAGAGGATTATAGAAATTATTCACGTAGGCAAGGAAACTGATCAGCAGACCCACCGTAAAATGTCCCTTGATGATCAGCCAGATCCCGAGGGAGAGAACGATCAGCTGACCGAGGTTTGCTGCAAAGGTATAGACCGGGGTCAGCAGGTTATTGGCAATCCCCGCCTGTACCGACCTCTTATAATTCTCCCGGTTGGCCTCGCCGAACCGTCTGCGGAAATAATCGCGCCGGTTAAAGGCAATAACAACCCTGAAATTGGCCAGGCTCTCCTGGATCTCTGCGGAAAGACTGCCCAGGCTTTTCAGACTGGCTTCATTCTTCCTGCGGATCCAGGGCGAAAGGGTGCGGGTGAAAAGCAAAAGGAGCAGGGCCGGCGAAAGTGCAGCAAGGCCCAGGGGGAGATTTATAACCAGGAGCAGGATCCCGGCGCCGGTCATGGTGATCAGGCTCCCGATAAACTGCATCAGCGACTGGGAAAAGAACTGGTTCACCTTATCCGTGTCGTTGTTGATGCGGGATATCAGGTCGCCGGTTTTGTTCTGATTGAAAAAATCAAGAGGCAGATCCTGCAGCTTTCCGAACACCGAGTTCCTGAGGGAGAACAGCATGCGCTGACCGATACCCCCCATCATCCTCACCTGGGCATAATTGACGACAAAAGCCGTGAGATACATGGCCAGCAGGATCCCGGCAAAGAGCAGGATCCCCTGATAATCTTTTGCCGTAACGTAATGGTCGATCGTATAACCCACCAGGTAGGGACCAAGCAGGTTGAGCGCTGCATTTACAAGGATGGCTGCAAAAGCCAGGATGATATTGCGCCGCTCCCCGCTGATGATTCCCACCAGCTTCCTGAGGGAGGCCATTACCGGCTGCTTTTTTGCCTTTGCCGAAGGTTCCTGGTTCAGATTATAATTCATAGTGTTGCGTGCTTCGTTGAGAACTATAGATCTGAACATATTCGGGAGAACTCTCCTTGAGCTCCTTATGCTTTCCCGACGCAATAACCTCCCCTTCCATCAGGAGGATGATCTGGTCGAAATTACGAACCGGCGCTATTTTCTGGGTCACCGAGATGAGGGTCAGCTCCGGGTAATTCGCCTGGATATTGCACAGGATACGGTTTTCCGTCTTCCGGTCGACCCGTGAGGTGAAATCGTCGAGAAGTAGGATCACGGGATTCAGTGCCAGTGCCCTGGCCAGCATAATCCGTTGTTTTTGCCCGCCCGACAGGCTGGTGCCACGCTCCGAGACAATGGTGTCAAGCTTTTCTGGAAGCGTTTCGATGAATTCGGCCAGCTCGGCTGTTGCAATCGCCTTGCGAAGATCGTCCTCCGTCACCGCATCGTTAAAGGCAATGTTGTCCCGCAGGCTCAGGTTGAAAAGAACACTGTCCTGGAAGACAAAACCCACCTGCTTATAAAGCACTTCCCGGGCATATTTTTCAAGGGGGATGCCGTCGAGCTCAATGCTTCCCGATTCAGGAGGGATAAGGTTGGATAAAAGATAAAGCAGCTGGCTCTTCCCGGCAGCCGTCGGACCGATAATGGCCGTCTTGCTTCCCGCTTCAATCGAAAAACTGAGGTTTTTCAGGATGGGCTTCTCCCCGTATTTCAGGTTTACATTCTTCACTTCCAGGTTCCCGCATATCGCCGATCGCTCCGTCCCACGATCTTCTGGCAAAGGATCCTCCAGTACCTGCCGGATCCTCCCGTACGACGCCTGGGCCGAGGCAATGATGTTGCTCATGAAACCGATCATCATCACCGGGAAGATCAGCATGATCAGATAGCTGTTGAACGCGGCAAAATTACCCAGGCTGAGCGTTCCGAGTACCACAAAATGCCCGCCAAGCGCCAGGATAACCACCACAGCCAGGTTGGAAACAAACATGATGGTCGGGACCAGGACGGAAAAAAGTTTAACGATCGACAGACCCAGGTCACGCGACTCGACGTTCCGCTCAAGGAACTTCTGACTCTCCGGAAGCTGTGAATTCAGCACCCGGATAAGGGCAGAGCCGAGGATGCTCTCGTTGATCACCTTGTTAAGGGCATCGATCACTTCCCTGCTTTTTTTGAAGAGGACTCTCACCTTCCGCAGGACCAGGAAAAAAGTCACAGCAATCACCGGGACGATCAGCAAAACGGTCAGCGCCAGCCTGGCGTTGATGGAGATCAGCAGTGCCGCAGCCCCGAAAATAATGAACAGGGAGGAGATGATGTTTACAAAGGCCTGGGATACAAAAAGCTTGACCGAGTCCATGTCGGAGGTCAGATTCGTAAGGAATTTCGCGGGATTGGAACGCAGAATGTAGGTATAGGACTGACGGGAGATCTTATCCGAAACCTTTTCCCTCAGGTCACGGGCCACCCGCTCTGCCGTAAGCGTCTGTACGATACCCTGGAACAGGGTGAAGACAAAAATACCCGTGGCCGCCAGAAGGAACTCGGTGATGACCACGGAGCTTTTGAAATCCCCTGCACTGAAGGAATCAATGGAGCGGGCGATGATCTTCGGAATCAGCAGGTTGATACTGCTTCCGGCAAGTGCCATTATCGTCAGGATCACAACAATGCCCCGGTAAGGACCAAGTATGCTGAATAATCCTCCTTTATTCCCTTTAACCTTCGGCGGCTTTGTTTTATTCTGACTCATCCGTGTTCAAAAACGCCGCAAGTTACCCTGTTTAAACAGATTTTATCCTGTTTAAGCCTTATTCTGTCCCAATATTTATAAAAATTAACATTGGATATGCACTGGTTACGGCGGCTTTTTTGCCGTGCACCCGGCCGGCCGGCCCGGTCCGGGTGCAGGGCAGAGAGGAAGAGCTACCTGATCCGCAGATCAAAACCTTCCCCGCCGGCATTGTTTTTATTGAGCCGGTAGGTAAACTTCAGCAGGACAAAGCGCCCGAGCATCGATCGCCTGGTCTCCTGAAGAAAATTCTGGTCGCTGTAACGCTCCACCCCGGTTTCCCGGTTCAGCAGGTCGTGGGCCGACAGGCTGAGTGTGGCCCTTTTGTTCTGCAGGAAGTGGAAATTCGCCTCTGCATTCAGCAGCGGAACGAATACGGCTTCATTAAAACTCTGCCGGTTGTAATTGAGCACATCGGCTGAAAAAGTAAAGTCCCAGGTCTTGTTCGGCGTCCACGACAGGTCGCTGAACCAGTTCAGGTCGAAATAACGGTCGCCGAGATCCTCTCTCACAGAGAACCAGGTATCCGTCAGGCGGAAACCGATCCCGGACACCAGGTCCCACTTTTGCTTTTTCCGGTTTTCGAAGCTCAGGGAAAGATCGTGGCCCAGGCTGCTGTACTTGTTGTCTGTGCCGTTCACCGGGGCAAGGCTCCCCTGGTACAGTTCCTGAAGTGACAGATTCATCTTGACCCCCAGCTTCCTGAGCGGCCTGGAAAAATTGAAGTTGGCCCTGAGATTGTATCCATAATCGACGTTGACCGGAACCAGGGTCTGGACCAGCAGGTCGCTCACCGATCTCGACCAGTTAATCTTGTTTCGGGTGTAATCTGCCGAAAGAGACAGAAAAAAACTGGTCATGGAAAACTGGTCGAAGATGAGCAGGTTGGCAAAGGCCTGGTGACTTTTTTCCGGCTCCAGGTCGGGGTTGCCACGCAGGATATACAGGGGATTCAGACTATTGCTGACCGGGTATAACTGGCCGGGTGCCGGTTCGTTGACCGAAGAGGCATAGTACAGCGAGAGCCGCCGGCCCGTGCTGAAGTCATATTCAAAATCGGCAGCGGGAAGAAGACTCCTGATCCGGTGCTCATCGGAGCGGTCTTCATTAATCCCGGTATAGTATTTCCCGGCCTGGTATTCCAGCTGTATGTGAAATTTGCTTTTGTCACCGTTGAGCCGATAACCAAGTCCGGGAACCAGCGAAGCCGACTTTTTCCAGGCCTGCGGGCTCAGGGAATCAATCTTAACCTCCCCTCCTTCAAACAGACCCTGCGACCGGGCCAGTTCCTGGGTGCTCCCGGAGATCCGGAATGAGGGTTCCAGGAAACTTCGCTTTCCGGTTTTCTGAACGAGGGTCAGTCTGGAGGAGTACTGCAGGTCGCCCGTGCGGTCGTCGCGGTAAAGCCGGTCAAGCACATCCGTCAGGGGTTCGTAGAAAAGCGACCGGTTGGTGATGCCGTCATAACTTCGCAGATCCGTCCAGGAAGTCCGGCCGCTCAGTTTTAATACGGTCCTGCCCCGGGCCAGCATCCGGGTGAAAGAACCTTCTCCGGAAAATCCGTTCTGCGCGGATTGATTCAGCGAGACAGCTTCCAGGAGGCTCACGGGAATAGCCTCTGCTTCGGAGCTGCTGCTGCTGTTTCCCCGGTTGTTCCCCCGGTTCAGGTTTGCCCTGAGCGACAGGGAAAAGCGGGTGAGCGAGTCGATCCGCCGCTCCATGCCGAAGTTGAATATATGCATGGTGTCGGAACGCGTTTCCTCATTGGTGCTGTTTTGCTCGAACCCGGTTCCGGCGGTATAATTCCGGCTGTAACTCTCTTCGGTGAGCTTTCTACCCGTACCTGAAAACAGGTAACTGAGAGAGGTCCTGTTGAATTTATCGCTGGCATAGGAGAAATTCACACCTCCGGCTCCCGCCGTATTTAGGCCGTACACCGGCTGACCGAAATTCACCGGCAGGCTGTTGTCGAGGGAGATCCTCATCGACATCGATCCGGAATGTACCCCTCCGATGGAAGTTCCGTTGAAATTCATGTAATCGCCGAAGGAGAACCCGGGATTGCTGGTATTATTGACCATCCCGATGAGGGCCGTGTTGATCCTGTCGGTCCGGTAAAACACCCTCGCGGCTCCTTCGTAAACCGACGGAACACCTCCTCCGCCCGACAGGGAGCCGAAAAGCAGGTTTTTCATATCCTCCTCCAGCACGATGTTCAGGGCTTTCTGCCGCGAACCGTCGTCGATGCCGGTGAACTCTGCTTCTTCGGATTTTTTGTCAAACATCTGAACCTTATCCACCGCATCCGCAGGCAGGTTTTTCGTGGCCATCTTCGGATCGCTGCCGAAGAATTCCTTTCCGTCGACATACACCTGGTTCACATCCTCCCCCATGGCTTTCACATTTCCGGCACGGTCGACTTCTATCCCCGGGAGTTTCCGGAGCAGGTCCTCCACCATTGCTCCTTCCTGTAACCTGTAGGCGGCACGCTTGTATTCAACGGTGTCGCCCTTGATCATGAGCGGAACCGCCTCCCCGACGATCTCCACCTCTCCCAGGTCGACCTTCAGCTCCTCGGGGACCAGGATCAGCCGGCTGCCGGCAGCACCGGGCATGCTGAGATCGCGGTACAAAGGTTTATAGCCTACAAATGCCACCTGTAAAAGATAACGGCCGTCCTTCACATTCCTGATCTCGAAGCCGCCATCGTCACCGGTGATGCCGTAATACACCAGGGTGGAGTCGGCCGGGTCGAGCAGCACCGCCGTGGCATAGGGCAGTGCTTCTCCTTTCCTGTTCAGTACCGTACCCGAAAGGCTCCTGTCCTGACCCTGCAGCAGGGCCGGGATGACCAACAGGAATACCAGCAGGGCCGGAATCGTCCTTTTCATGTATGTCGTCATGGAATAAACTTATTGCTGGTTTACACCGATTATTGTTTGATCTGGATGGTCATCATGTGGCTGCCCCCGCCTCCGGAAGCTCCCATCTCCTTCATCTTTTCATCGACCATCGCACGGAATTCCTCCTTCGTTAGCGCCTTGCCCTTTTTCGGTTTCTGAAGGTCAGCTGCGGATATGTCCCTGAATTCGACTTTCTCTGCCCGGATTATCCGCTGACCGTGATCGGCATCCACCAGGAGGATCATCCCCGGTAAACCACCAAATCCACCCGGACCGGCAGAAACCGGTATGGCAGGAGTGAACCAGGCGCTGATCTGTACCGAGTCTTCTTCCGTGGTCGCTTCCTGACAGGGGAAGCCCAGGATCTCCTGCTGATTGCCCGTGAGTTTCCAGGAGCGCTCATTCACCTTCCCGTCGATAAGGAACATCCGGGTCATGAATTCTTTCTGTTCCACAGTGGTTCCTTTGGTCAGATCGGTAAAAAGGATGTTATCCGGCTCATTGACCACGATCCTTACCGACTGGTCCTCTCCGGCTACCATGTCAGATACGGACTCTTCCTTCTCGTGTTTCCTGTAAAGTGCTGCTTCTTCATTGAAAAGCAACTCCTTTTCCGACTTGATTTCATTGGGCAGGGCATAACTGAATTGGCTGGCATCGCCTTCAATCTTTAATTCCAGTTTGGAAACCTCGGTGAAACAAATGATCCCTCTCATGGTTTTCTGCTGCGAAAACAGCACAGTGAGCGAACCCAGACCGAGTACTACCAACATTAATTTTTTCATGTCGTTATTTTTTAATGAGTATTCGTTAAGCTTCCGTAAATGTAGGCAGCTGTCCCGGCGACGCAGGTTAACGTTCCGGGATTTAAGGTTAATTAAGGTTAACCGGCTTTCCGTTGTGACGCTTCTCACCTATATTTGTGGATATGAAAGCACTCCGAACCGGAAGTAACAGTTTTCTGATCCGCCTGCTGATGATCATCAGTGTGGCTGTTCTGACCGGTTTTTCCGTATACTGGCTGCGCGGGCAGTACCTTGAGGAAAAAAAAATGCTGACAGAAACCCTGACCGTCGAATACCACAGCGCCAGGGACCAGGTGATGGACAGCATACTCCTGTCGTTCTATATCAAACCGGCTTTGGCAGAATCCATTAGCCATATCTATTCCGGTGACGGCACAGGGATAAAGGCTTCCAGGATCATCGTCAATGCCTCCGGGATGAAACAAAACCCACAGGACAGCACTTTTTTCAAATTCAAATGGGATGCTACTCCCGAAAAACCGCTTTTCGAAGTCAGTGTTCCCAACGGTAAATCCCTCCCGAAGGAGCCAAAAATGAAGATGAAGACCAACGAAATGCTGATCAGGAGTTACCAGCTGATCATGTCCCATTCCGAAGAAGGCGAAGGGGGCGACAGTGTCAGCATGGTGGTGGTATCCAATCCCGAGATGCAGGGTTTACTTGAAAAAACCTTTACCGAAAGACTTGATTCCCAGTCTTTTCCTTTCCATACCGAGTGGCAAAATGATTCCGCCGGGGAGCATAAGCACAACAGGATCATGATCCCTGAAGAAGACTCGCCGGGCACGATACAGGTCCAGGTCACCGGAATAAATCCCTATCTGTTTAAAAAGATCATTCCGCAACTGATCTTCATCCTGTTCCTGATCGGCTTCACCTCGCTGGCCTTCTGGCTGGCCTTCCGGACGATGAAAAAGCAACTGTTGCTGAACCTGATCCGTAAAGACTTGATATCCAACATGACCCACGAACTCAAGACGCCGGTAGCCACGCTGAAGGTGGCCCTGGAAGCGCTGGATCATTACGAGGCCCGGCAGGTCCCGGAGAAAGCAGAAGAGTACATCCGGATTGCGGAAAATGAGATCAACCGGCTGGATGAGCTGATCGCCCGGATGCTCGACCAGGTTTTGCTGGAAGAAAGCGGTGCCGGAACAGGAAGGGTCCGGACCGATCTGTCGGAACTCGTGAAGGAATGTATCTCCGTCATGGCACCCCGTGCGGAAGCGTCGGGAGCCCGGATCGCACTGGAGGATAATACTACACAGCCCTTCGTCCTGGCAGAACCCTGGTACCTGCAGTCGGCCATTCTGAACATCCTCGACAATAGCCTGAAATATGCCGGGGAGAACCCGGAAATCATCCTCCGGCTGGAAAACAGGGTGAACGGGGGCCTGTGCCTGTGTGTGGAAGATAACGGACCCGGTATCCCGAAGGAGTATTCGGAAAAGATCTTTGAAAAATTCTTCCGTGTCCCCTCCGGCGATGTGCATAATGTAAAGGGACACGGGCTGGGGCTCAGCCTGGCTGCTGCCGTGATGAAGCATCACAGGGGCCGGATCAGGCAGGAAAATCTGAGAGAAGGGGGATGCCGGATTATTTTGGAATTTTTACCCGAAAGGAGCGATGTATAAACTGTTTTACGTTGAAGACGAGCCGAACCTGGGCAAGATCGTTTCGGAGACGCTCGAAAAACAGGGCTTCGAGGTGTGCTGGGAAACCGATGGTTCCCGGGTTCCCGGGCGTTTTGCCTCTTTCGGTCCCGATCTCTGTGTGCTCGACATCATGCTGCCCGGCATCGATGGCTATACACTCTGCCGGCAGCTTCACAGCCGTTATCCCTCGGTACCGGTGATCTTCCTCACGGCCCGAACCGGTACGGAGGACCTTGTGAAGGGTTTTGAAGCCGGCGGATCGGACTATGTCAAAAAGCCCTTCAGCATGGAGGAGCTGATCGCACGGATCAGGAACCAGCTCAGGCTCCGGAACGGTTTCCGGCCCGAGCCGGATGCGATCCCCGAAGAAATCCCCCTGGGAAAATTCCTTTTCCGGCCCGGCCTGTACGAACTCGTTTCGCCGACCACCACGCACCGGCTTTCGGAAAAGGAGATGCAGATCCTCAGTCTCCTGCTGCAGCACCGGAACCGCCTTACCGACCGCCGCCAGATGCTGCTCACGGTATGGGGCGACGATTCCTACTTCAACACCCGCAACCTGGATGTGTACATCAAAAAAATAAGGAATATCCTGCGGGAAGACAGCCGGCTGGAGATCCAGACCATCAAGGGGATGGGGCATTTGTTGCTGGAGAAGTAATATGATACCCGCTTCACGGTGAAACCTTATTCCAAACCTCCGCGATCGGATTTTTCTGCGTGCCGGCCGGTTTTACCAAGATCCTAACACCAATAAATATTTCCATCGTAGGCAGGGAAAATTCTTTTTGGTTATATCTTGCAAATGCATTAACTGAAACAAACTAAACCTGTAAAACTAACTGGAACGATGACTGAATTCTTCCGTCTGACCGAACACCCCGATGTGCAGATCCCGATGTATGGCCGCACCCACCTGATCACCGTGATTGTTATGGTGCTGCTCCTGCTGCTGGTCCTGTGGCGGCGGGATGCCATAAAAAGAATGGTTAATAACCGGCGCTTTGTCAGAACGTTTATCGTTGGGTACCTGTTGTTGGAGCTTTTTTACTGGATCCTGATCTGGGCCTATCGTACAGAGCCGTTTTATGAACGCTTTCCCCTGCATCTCTGCGGGTCGCTGTCGATCCTGATGCCGACGCTGGTCCTGCTTGACAAACGCGATCTCTTCCGTTTCTTTTCCTACTGGTCGATCGGTGCCGGGTTCATTTCCTTTGCCAATCCCGGATTTGTTTTTTATACACCGGGAGGCTGGGGTTTTTACCATTACCTGCTGCGTCACTATTTCCTTTTTCTGGCTCCAGTCATTTTTCAGATCGGGTGGGGATACCAGCATAATTACCGCCGGTTCCTGGCCTCCATAGGAACCCTGACTGTCTATGCTTTCCTGATCTTCCTTGTCGACTGGGCTACCGGGGCCAACTACATGCACCTCGGACAACACAATCCCCTGGCGATCCCCTTCCTCCCGGCCAGTTTTACCGTGTGGCCATGGTCTTATCCAAGTTTTGTCGGGGTGGGGCTTATCCTGCTGCACCTGGGATACGTGGGATTTAAATGGCTTGAGACTGCCGAAATAAAATCCCGCGTGAAAAAAGCCGGCAATATCAGTTGATTATTCTTCTATATACCGTTGATACTTTGAATATTAATATCATTTCTGAGAGCTAGTCCCTGTTATTTATTACCTTTCCCTGAATATTGACTAAAAGATGATCTCTGTATTCAGTCTTGCTGTTTTACCTTTCACTGATGCTGAGACCGGTAAGGAACAAACATTTCTTTCCGAAGGACTCACCTTTGAGCTTATTCATGCGCTTTCAGAATATTCCTTTCTTCATGTCACCTCAAGGTTTTCATCTTCAAGGTTCCGTTCAGCAACAGATCTGGCGGAAATCAGGGAAAAACTTCAGGTAACCTGGCTGATCGAAGGAACCCTCGTTGTTTCCGGAAGCCATCTGTCTGTTGCCGTTCAGCTCATTGAAACTGAAACCGGGCTGATTAAAGGCTCTTTCCGGGAAACGGCCGAAAGGGAAAGTTTTGCTGCGATATCCGGGAACCTGGCACAAGCTATTGCCCGCAGGATCAGAACAAGTACAGAATCGATCTCTCTTTCCGCTCAAAATAGACCTGTTTTACCTGATGCGGCAGAAGAATTTATGAAAGGGCAGTATTTACTGAACCGGCTCGACAGCACGCATTGGAAAACCATGCTGGATCACTTTGAACGAGCTCTTTCTCTAGATCCTTCCTATGGACGGCCAATGGTAGCCCTTTGCCACAGCTATACCTGGCTTTCTTCCATCGGGGTGATTGAACCGGTTGCTGCTCGGAATAAAATTGACCACCTCCTTCAACGATTGTTTTCTCAAAACCTCAGGATTTCCGATGTATACCTTTTACAGGCAGAAAAACACTTCTGGATCGAATGGAAACCCGTTCAGGCACTCGAAAGAATCTCCACTGCACTTGAGTTGAACCCAAGTAATTCAGCCGCCCTGGTCATGAAAGGACTGGTTTTGATTTCTCTCGGGCAGATCGAAGAAGCCATGGACGCACTATTTCTTTCCGAGCGGCTGGATCCTTTCGGGGAAAATGTCAAATACTGTATAGGGATGGTTTACCGCTATACCGGTGATTTCGATAAAGCTTACCAATACCTTGTTAAAAGCCTGGAAATCTCTCCTCTATGGCTGGCTCCATATTTCAGCATGGTAGAGGTCCTGTGTCTGCAGCACCGTTTCGATGAGCTAAACCGGTTTATTGAAAATAGCAGGACGGTCCCGGGTTTTGAAAATATGATACCATTATTCCGGGGACTGGGGGCTGCTTTTAACGCTGGACGTGAAGAAGCACTCTCTGTTGTTTCCGGCTTTCTCTCTTCCTCCCCGGATGAAACCATAATACCTCCTCTTTATTACTACTTTGCACAT
>JBMOLL010000088.1:0-7190 GCA_049325415.1 Bacteroidota bacterium
ACTCAAAAGAAGAAGAGGCCCTTCGACTTGTGGTTCGGCAAGCTCACCACTGCTCGTCATTATGAGAAGCTATGCTCAAAAGAAGATGAGGTCCTTCGACTTGTGGTTCGGCAAGCTCACCACTGCTCGTCATTATGAGAAGCTATGCTCAAAAGAAGATGAGGTCCTTCGACTTGTGGTTCGGCAAGCTCACCACTGCGCTCAGGAACCGGCGTTTGCGTAAACAGAGGAAGGATCTCGACATGCTCGATCCCGCTGTGGTAAACCGAGCCTGTCGAGGTTTACCATCTCTAGTTTTATGTGTCGGTTCCTGCCCCTCCGCTGAAGCTACGGCGGCAAGCGGAGAGCGAAGTAACGAGTTTATCGAGTTACGAGTCGAAGGATAGCCTGTCGGTTTCCTCTCCGCTGGAGTGAACCGGTTGGGTTCCTGGCTCTGGATTTCGTGTACTTCATTCCCGGGAACAGTCTATGTGATTTAATTTCGCGTTTTCCTGGAAAGATCCTTAAGCAATTGAAAATATGTAGCCCTGGCTATCTTTTAAAATTTAATAATAAACGGGACATTTCCTAAGTCTTTTAACATAGCACCGTATATCAGGTTTTTCTTAACTTGCAACGGAAACACAAAAAACATGAAGGTACTAACCATTAAATCAGTGGAGTCGCTGGATCCTGAACTTAAAAATGAGATCCATTACTCCTTCGGGATGGAAAAACACACCGATTACGTGTTCAAGGACCGCACTGCCGGCCCCTATGCCGCCACGATCTCCCTCCCCGATTCAGCTCCCGTGATCGCCATGATCACCAGGGAATCGTCGCGTTTTCCAGGCTACACCTTCATCATCGACGATCTCGACCTCGACGGCAATACCATTGAACGTATCCATGTAAAAGCCGGGGAAGTCACTGATCGTAAAAAAGCGGCCTGGGAATGGAACGGTTAACCTGCCTGCCCGGGAGGGATTAAAGAGCAGCTGGCCCCTGCCTGAAATTCTGCATGGGGATAAACGTTAAAAGTACCCGGATCTGCAGAATAAAAGACCATAATATCTATATTTGCTGCATGGTATCCTTCAGAATGATATCGGTCAGCATCATTTTGCTGTTTTCCGTTCTCTGGGCCCTGGTTATCCCTTTGACCGGCCAGCCGCATCTCTGTGATCACAGCTACAGAACGGAAAAGGTACAGGATTGCTGCAGCCATATGAACGACAAGCCCTCAGCCTGTAATGAAGGGGATAAAGACGATGCCGGCCATCAGCACCATTGCAGCTACCTCTGCACCTGCGGCTGCCATGTCATGACCTTTGAAATGATCTTCTTCAATTTCATTCCTTCTGAAAACCATATCCAGATGGATCAGCAGATTGCATCCAACTATCATTTCGATTACTTCGTTTCCGTGTGGCAGCCTCCAAGGTTAGGTTAATTCCCAAGGCATTTTAGGGTATTAACTTAATCTAATTCAATCATGAAAAATAAAATAACAGGGATAATCCTTGTCCTTACCATCATTTTTGGCGCACAGGAACTTCTTGCCCAGCAGGCCGACACAACGTCAATCTGGGTGAACGGTCTTTGCGGAATGTGTAAAACAAGGATCGAAAAAACGGCCATGAGCACCCCGGGGGTGCAAAGTGCTGTTTGGGACGATGTCAGCAAAACACTGTCGATTAGCTATGACCACCGAAGTTTTGATCTCATGAAGCTTCATGAAAACATTGCGGCTGTGGGTCATGATACCCGGTTGAAAAAAGCGCCGGACGATGTCTACGAAGCCCTGCCCGCCTGTTGTAAATACAGGGAGCACGCCACCCATGAAGAAGCCGGCGGCGGTAAAAAGGGTATGGTAACGGGTTATGTGTATGAAACCGATTCAAGGGGGAGGAAACTCCCCCTTCCCGGTGCCAATGTTTACTGGGTGGGAAGTAAAAAAGGAACCATCTCGGATGAAAAAGGGGTGTTTTCCCTGCCCATGGAAGCAGAAGCCCACATGCTGGTGCTCAGTTACGTGGGATATGGAAGTGATACGCTCCACGTTCATGAACCTTCCGACCTGGAATTCGGATTTAAAAAGACCCGGACCCTCGATGAGGTAAAGATCGTGTACAGAATCAAGCCCACCACCTTTTCCTTCGACAGTCCATACCATATCCAGGAGATGAACCAGAAAGAGCTGACAAAGGCTGCCTGCTGCAACCTTTCGGAAAGCTTCGAAACCAACCCGGCAGTGGATGTTTCCTACACGGATGCCGTGACCGGTACCCGTCAGATCGAGCTGCTCGGCCTGGCAGGCCCTTACGTGCAGATCACGAGGGAGAATATGCCGGACGTGCGCGGACTTTCCTCCCTTTTCGGGCTTACCTACACGCCCGGACCCTGGATCGAAGGTATCCAGCTGAATATGGGTACGGGATCGGTGGTTAACGGGTATGAAGGGATCTCGGGGCAGATCAACGTGGAACTGAAGAAGCCGGAAGAAGGCGAACGTTTTTACTTCAACCTGTATGGCAACGACGCCGGCAGAACGGAAGCCAGTGCCAATGTGGCCCTGCGCTTCAATGAACACCTGTCGACTGCTTTCCTGCTTCACGGAAACTACCTTCCATTTAAGATGGACCGGAACGGCGACGGCTTCCTGGATCACCAGACCGGGAGCCAGTTCATCGGGATCAACCGCTGGAAATTCCATAATGAGAAGGGGCTGGAGGGCATTGCCGGGGTAAAGATGACCTGGCTGGATAACA
Source organism: Bacteroidota bacterium (assembly GCA_049325415.1). Taxonomy (GTDB): domain Bacteria; phylum Bacteroidota; class Bacteroidia; order Bacteroidales; genus JBMOLL01. The sequence continues at coordinate 2,751 of JBMOLL010000088.1, forward strand.
CCGGTGGCCAGCTGGCATTCGATCCCTCTGTCGATCGGGACGCACAGGCTGCCTGGGGTTCGGGTAACCTGACCAAAAGAATGGAAGGCTGGCTGAAGATCGGGACGGTTTTTCCGGATCATCCCTATTCCAGTGTCGGCTTTCAGCTCTCGGGCATGGTTCATGACCAGCAGGCCTTTTTTGGCCGGCGCGACTATAACGCCGTGCAGCAGTCGCTGTATGCCAACCTGATTTACCAGGGGATCTTTTCCAATACCAACCACAAGTTCCGCACCGGGGCCAGTTTCCAACTGGATCATTATGATGAAAATGTAAGCGGTTCAGCCTTCGAAAGGCTGGAATCCGTTCCGGGGACCTTTTTTGAATATACTTACAGCTACCTGGAGAAATTCAATGCCGTTGCCGGACTCCGGGCTGATTATCACAACCTTTACGGGGTCTTCCTCACCCCTTCCCTTCACCTGCGCTATGCACTGAAGGAGAAAAGTGTGTTCAGGGCCTCACTGGGCCGGGGACTGAAAACAGCCTCCGTTTTTGCCGAAAATATCGGGATGTTCGCCAGTTCGCGGAATATTGTACTTCCGGTTAGCGGAGGGACAGGACCCTACGGCCTCAAGCCCGAGATTGCCTGGACAGCAGGGGTCAGTTTCTCACAGGGCTTTCCGCTGGGCGGGAATGACGGAGTATTCAACATTGATTATTACAATACCCGTTTTAACAACCAGGTAGTGGTTGATTATGATTCGGACCCGCGGCAGGTCAGTTTTTACAATCTGCAGGGCGAATCGTGGTCGCACAGCCTGCAGGCCCGGATCGACCTGGAACCTCTGCCGCGCTTTGAGATCCGCGCTGCCTACCGCCTGAATGACGTGCGTACGACCTATGGCGACCAGTTGCTGGAAAAGCCGCTGTTGTCTAGGAACCGCGCCTTTATCAACCTGGCATATGCTACGGAGGGCGGATGGAAGGCCGATCTCACCTGGAACTACCAGGGACCAAAGCGTCTGCCTTATACCGGCAGCAATCCGGAAGCCTACCAGCTGCCGGAGAGATCGCCCGGTTACCAGATCGTAAACCTGCAGGTGACGAAAAGTTTCAAGGATAAGGTGGAACTGTATGCCGGGGCGGAAAACCTGTTCGACTTCAGGCAGGAAGACCCGATCCTCTCGGCCGACGATCCGTTCAGCGATTATTTTGATGCATCGATGGTCTGGGGTCCCATCTTCGGAAGGAAGATCTATGCAGGTCTGCGCTGGAAAATTGCCTGACAGGACAGCGTAGCTCTGTAAACCGGTCTGAATGACAGTCAGGGAGGGAAGCCAGGTCCGCCCCCCTTCCTGCTTTCATTTCATAAAACAGGCCCTCGAGTCACCGTCTATTTATTTTGAAGCGGTTGTTGGCCCGTGAACGACCAGTTTACCGTCATCTCTTATTTCCATCGGATCGATAAACACCACCCGCTCATCCCCGGTCTGCTCCGTGCGGCTGTGATACACACAGAGCAGCTGTTTTCCGTCGGGCGACCAGGTAAAGGAGTTATGGCCGGTGCCGGTGACCACTCCCCCCTGCTCAGTATTTTTCTGCAGAACGGGGTTGTTATCCGCTTTGCAGAAGGGACCCAGCGGGGAAGTTGAGGTCGCATAGCCCACGGCATAATTCTTCCCCCCGAAAAAATTGGCCGAATACATGAGATAGTAGGTCCTATCCTTTTTGAAAATGGTCGAACCTTCGGTCCAGCGACGGTTCACCTCCCCCGAGGTAACCGACCTGCTTTCCCATTCGGCCTGCGTATCGGTGAGCAGCGCGGGCGGACGGAGCAGCAGTTGCGGTTCGCCGATAATGCCGGAAAAATCGGGTTCAATTTCCACCCCGTAGACCCAGCTTTCCTCGATCTCGTTGTAAATACCCTGTTCCCTGACCAGCGTGGCCAGTTCACTTTCGACAGGATGTTTGTAGCAGCAGCGGGAATAATACAGGTAAACCTTTCCGTCTTCGAACAGGAGGTTCCCGTCGATCACCGGATAGCCCGGGTCAAAGAGCGGGCGGTTAAAGAGATCGGTATAAGGTCCGGTGGGCTCATCGGCCACAGCTATTCCGATCCGGAAATTCTCCAGCTCGTTTTCCGGATTATATCGCCAGTCGGCACTGTAAACGAGGTAAAATTTGCCATCAATTTCATACAGTTCCGGGGCCCAGAAACTGGCAATCCCCCACGATTCGGCGGTATTTCCCTGGAAGATCCGGCCTTCGTCCTTCCAGTCAACCAGGTCGGCAGAGGAGTACATTTTGAAGCCGTCTACCACTCCCCCGGTACCCACCATGTAGTACCTGCCATCGGATGCCTTGAGGATAAAGGGATCGCCCATTTTTATGGGAAGGGGATTCCGGGATATAAAACTGCCGGTTTGTTCCCTGTCGCAGGAAAACAGCAGGAGCATAAGGATGATCAGGACGGGATAATGCTTCATAAGGTTCATGTTTTTTCCGGGACAGGCCGGAATCATTGTTTTTTTCCGGGACAGGCAGAAGGGCTGTCCCATGAAACAAGGACAGGAACTGCGGGCTTATCCCCCAAAAGAAAAACCTTAAAAAGCGGAAAAAACAATACGGAAGCAGATCCGGATATTAAGTGCGTTTAATGCACCTACTTCTTATCCTTCAGTGAAAGATTGTAGATGGTTTCCGAATAACCAAGGCGGAAAAGTTCCCTGTCGGAGATCTCCGGCAGGACCTCGCCTGTTTCCAGCACCCTCCCAGGCAGGCTCAGACCCGATTTCTTATCGGAAAGCATGCCGTTCACCGAGGTGATAAAGGGCTGATCGAGCCCTGCCCGCCAGTAAACGATGGTGGCGCCTTCTTTCAGGGAGCCGATGGGCCGCATGACAAAAATCCCGCACAGCAGGCGGAATAAAAGGATTACGAGCACGAGAAGACCGATCAGGGCAGTGGATGCTTTCATGTAAAGAATGGTTAATTGTTTAGACCTTCGATTCCGCTATCCGGAAACAACTTATCCGGAGACGGATCCCCCAAATATAAGCAATCCTGACGGTGAATGCCGCATCCCACAAAAGAAAAACCCGCCTCCTGCGCCGGAGGCGGGTCTCAAAACAACTCTGTCTGCGTACTACCTTCCCCCGGGACAGCAGCTTAGCACCCGCCGCATGGTCCGGGATTAGAGGAAGGCTTATTCTTTATTGAATTCCTTTTTCCAGGCTTCGTAAACGCCTATAGTGGCAGCGATAACTTCATTTTCGGGGATCCTCAGTTCAGCACCGGTTTTTTTCGCGGTTTCCATAAATACCTTCATCCGCGCCTGGGCAGGATCGTTGGCCAGTTCCTTCATGGAATAGGTTCCGAGAACCGTTTCCAGGTTCTTCCGGATAAAGCCCTTAACTGCCAGTTTGTTATAGCCGCTGATCTCGGCCAGTTTGTCGCCCACCCGTTCGATCAGGATCTGCTGTTCGGGGGTTCCGATCGTTTTTGAAATGTCCATACTACTTCGTTTTATACCGATTAAACTTCATACCCTGCATTACACTCACCCGCTGGCAAGGAAGCATTTCAACCATACAAAAATCGGAAAATGAGCCTTTTATAAAGCAGGTAATTACCACGATTTTTACGGGGATAAATACCTGTTTCGGCAAAAGCCTGTCGGTAAACACGAGCTTCAGGAATCCCGGTCGCTTGTTTTGTGCTTACTTAGGATCACAATACACTCCAACAACAACACTTATCTGCGATGATATTTTGTATTCCCCTGGTTATACACTCATTGACTGTAATTTTGATTTTGAAAATGCTACATTAGATAGTTTATTTGACATCAAATACAAATATGAAGTTAACATACATGAGGGGTTCTAATTCGATACTGGTCTGGCCCCGTATGAGCTAAATGCAAAATATTTTAAGATTAAAAAGATAGTATTGGCTTAAATTCAATGAATACTATAATGAACAGATTGTCATATATATTGCTGATTTGCATCGCTTTGTGTTCTTGCGGGCAGAATAAACTTGATTTTTGTTCAGAGGATTTAGTATTTGAACCTTATACTAATGACATTACAAATACTGATTATTCTGTTTATAGTCACATTTTATCTAAAACTAATCCCGAAACGCAGATATATATACGACAAGTAACCATTTCATTACAGTTTCCTTTGTACCTTATAAAGTATCAATATGATAGTATTGATGACATTTATGAAAGCTATTCGGTTTATAACAATCCTGAAATTACTAATCCAACATCCTATTTGAATGAGAATAAGTTTAATGAGTTTGCAAATACTTGTGTATTGCCGGATAATGAATACTTTCAACTTGATTTAATACCTGATATAGAACAATTAACTTTTACACGGATTGGGTATAACGCTGACTCTAGTGAGGCATTTATCTCCCTTAAAGACAGACAGGGTTATTTTA
>JBMOLL010000089.1:0-21623 GCA_049325415.1 Bacteroidota bacterium
GTACTTTCATCCCAGGGATTTTGTGCAACACCAATTTAGGTGAAAGTTCCTTGGCTGTAGAACTTTAGTTATTAAAGTTTTACAGCCTTTTTTAACATAATCCTGCGGATTTTAGGAAATATCGGGATTTGAAAACCACCAGAAAGGTGAACGTAGTAAAACCTTTCTGGATGATTTTCTTAGTCGTAAACATCTCATATTCGACATTTTTCTAAAGCAATGCAATAGAAAATGAAGAGACGAATAAACTCAAAAGCATAAAATGGGTTAATTTTGTCCTCAACTGAACAACTTGCGCATCGTACTGGTTTACTTACACTGCTGAATACTGCCAACCCGCAGGGCATGGTCATTCAGCTTTATATGCTTAAATATGAATCTATTTGATGTTTCCGGAAAGATCGTAGCCGTCACCGGGGGTGCCGGTGTACTGGGAAGTAATATGGGAAGATACCTGGCGAGCCAGGGCGCCGTGGTCCTGATCATCGACCTGAACGGGGAAGCGGCCGCCGCCGTTGCTTCTGAAATAAGTGCAAAAGGGGGACAGGCTGCCGCATTCAGTGCCAATATCCTGAAGGAGGATGAGGTAAAGGATCTTGCAGAAAAAATAAAAGCCGGATTCGGACAGCTGGATGTGCTGATCAATGCCGCCGGGGGAAATGTAAAGGGATCGTCGATTGAGCCGGGACAGCAGATCTTCGACGTGGATTTTTCGATGCTGAAGATCGCCCTCGACCTCAACCTCGTGGGCACCATCCTGCCAACGATCCACCTGGGCCGTATCATGACCCTGAATAAAAAGGGCAGCATCATCAACATCTCCTCCATGGCTGCTTCTTCAGCCATCACGAGGGTTATGGGCTATTCGGTAGCCAAAGCCGGCATCGACAGTTTCACCCGCTGGATGGCGATGGAAATGGCGATGAAGTACGGCGACGCCATCCGGGTGAACGCCATTGCCCCGGGTTTTTTCATCGGGAACCAGAACCGCGATCTGCTCATCAATCCTGATGGCAGCTATACCGAAAGGGCCAATAAAGTGATCGCCAAAACCCCGATGGGCCGCTTCGGTCGTCATGACGAACTGAACGGACTGGTGCATTTCCTTTCCTCTGAAGCCTCTTCTTTCGTCACCGGAACAGTGATTCCCGTCGATGGCGGATTCAGCACTTTCAGCGGAGTATAATCTTATTACCTATGTCACTGAAGAAAAGTTTACGCTGGTTCGGCCCGGCCGATCGCATCAGGCTGGAGGAGCTTGTTCAGACCGGGGTGGAAAGTGTGGTCACCGCCCTGCATCATATCCCAAATGGCGAGGTCTGGCCCGAAGAGGAGATCATCCGCAGGAAAGAACTGCTCCGGAGTTATCTGCTCGACTGGGACGTGGTGGAGAGCGTTCCGGTGCACGAAAGTATAAAAACCGGAGAGGCGGAAAGGGACCTTTACATCCATAACTACTGCCGGACCCTGGAGAACCTCGGCAAGCATGGGATCAGCACCGTCTGTTACAATTTCATGACGGTGGTCGACTGGGTTCGGACCAACCTGAACTATAAACTTCCCAATGGCAGGGAAACCATGTATTTCAGCCTTACCGACCTGGCGGTTTTTGATCTCTATCTCCTGGGAAGGCCGGGGGCACAGGCCGACTATTCAGGTGAAATCCTTGAAAAAGCTGAACGGAGGAACCGGGAGATGAGTGCCGAGGAAAAGAAGAAACTGGTAAAGATCATCACGGTCGACAGTCAAAACTTTATCGACGGCACCCTGACGAAAAGCGGCGGTGATCCGCTGACGACCTTCAGGGCCTATCTTGAGAAATACCGGACCATGGACAGGGAACAACTGTTCTCCAACCTGAAGTATTTCCTCGAACGTGTTGTTCCCGTAGCTGAGAAAAGCGGGATCAGGCTGGCCATCCATGCCGACGACCCGCCCTTTTCCGTTTTTGGTCTGCCCCGCATCGTGTCGACAGGTGAAGACCTGCAACGGATACTGGATGCTGTAAATAGTCCCGCGAACGGTCTGACCTTCTGCACCGGCTCACTGAGCGGCTCCCTGCAAAACGATGTCCCTGCAATGGCTGCACGCTTTGCTCCCCATATCCATTTTCTGCACCTGCGGAACACCGAACACGACCAGGAGGGCAACTTCAGGGAGTCGGATCACCTGAACGGGTGTGTAGACATGGCCGCCGTTATGGAAGTGATCGTGAAGGAGATGAATCGAAGGAAAGCTGAAGGAAGACCAGACCATCGGATCACCGTACGCCCCGACCACGGGCACCGGATGCTCAGCGACCTGGGGAGAGAGTCGAATCCCGGATACAGCCTGATCGGGAGGCTGAAAGGACTGGCAGAGATCGATGGCCTGGAAAAAGGGATAGAGTTTCATATCAGTTAAGCCAGTTACCTCAGAAAGACTGAAATGATCCTGAAATTAACGGACCTGATCGAAATATGTTGAATAATACATATTTTCTAAGCTTTTTTTCATAATTTGTCTCATAGCAGCAAAACGAGAGCCGGTGAACCATTTCCGGCTTTTGTGTCTGACGTGATCGGCTGAGAAAAGATAAAACTCCGGGTTAGTACGTATGAAGTAAAACCCGGATTTTGATAACTTTCAACCCGGTGCATTATGTATCGCAGGATCCTGACAAAGGTGCTCACCTGGCGGTATCTTCCCCTGATATCGGGTTCCCTCGTGATCATAACCGCTCTCCTTGTTTTAACGGGCTGGGCAGTCCATTCACATCTTCTTCGCAGCTCGGCGTTAAGCCCCCTGGAGATGAAGCCCAACACCGCCATCTCCCTTTTATTCACCGCTATTGCATTTCTGCTCCTTCTTTTTAAAAAGAAACCAGCGGTGATTCTTGCCCGTTTTCTGCTCACTATCCCCTTCCTTGTAGGTTTCGTCACTTTACTGGAATATCTGCTGGGTACCGACTGGGGGATTGATGTACTGCTGATCAGAACGGGGAATGAAACAGTGCTCACAGCTGATCCGGTCAGGATGGCCATAAACTCGGCTTTTTCTTTTCTCCTGTCTTCCTACATACTTATAAGTATCAGTCTTGGAAGGGAATACACTCTCAGAATAATCACCCAGGTGTTTAACTCGATCCTGTTTTCCTTCGGCGCCATCGGACTGATCGGGTATATTTTCGGGCTTCACGATCTGATCGCCCTCACCGGTTACAGCAACATGTCGGTAAACACCTCACTGGCCTTTTTCATCCTGAGTATCGGAATGGCCTCTCAAATACAAAAAACCATTAAGACCGAAGTTACCACGAACCAGGTCCTGCTCTGGATCCTGAGCATTATCGGAATGATCATTCTTTTCATGATCTTAATCTCCTCCCTGATCGTAAGCATGCAAAAGGAAAGTGACAGGACGCTGAAGGGGACCTGGGCGGTTGAAAATAAACTCAGGCAACTGGAGCGGGAGATCAACAGGTCGGAGATCAGCCTGAAAGATTTTATGCTGACCGGAAATGAGGAGTACTCGGTACACCTGGACGAAAGCCATAAAGCGATCCGTCAGATCCTGTCAGACCTTATTCAGACTAAAAAAAACAACTTTGAACAGTCGGAACATCTGGCAAGGCTTCAATACCTGATCGAAGAACGGATGATGGTTTCCGATTCGATACTGGCAGCCGAAATGCCAGTGAAATCGGCCGGGGACCATTTCATCGCCCTCAACAGGAAATTCAATATCCTGAACAATAGCCTGCATGCCCTGATCCCACATATCATGAATATGGAGGAGGAACTGCTGAACCTCCGTCAGGAAGAAAATATGGTTTACCTGGGTAAGGAAAGAAAACTGATGACTGTGGCCATTGTTTTTCAGATCATTCTCCTTTTTGTCATACTTTTCGTGGTTTACTCCGACATTATAGGGCGCAGATCAGCCATGAGGCAACTTAACGAGTTAAACAGGAACCTGGAAAACAAAGTCAGAGCCCGCACCGAATCCCTGGAAAAAAGTGAACGCCGCTTCAGGACCACAATGGACAACATGATGGAAGGTTGCCAGATCATTGATTTCGAATATCGTTACAGGTATATCAACATATCAGCTGCCCGGCAGGGAAAATTGCCTCAAGAGGAATATATTGGCAAAAAGATGGAAGATCTCTTCCCGGGAATAGAGCAAACACCGCTTTTCGGAAATATCAGAAAGGTTCTTGAAAAAAGAGTGCATTTGGAGATCGAAAACGAGTTTATCTATCCAGGCGGAATGATCGGTTACTTCCTGCTCAGGCTTGAACCGGTCGAAGAAGGGGTCTTCATTCTTTCAAGCGATATCACCCAGCAGAAGATTGCCGCCAGGGATCTTGAAAAATACCGGAACCATCTCGAACAACTGGTTGCCGAACGCACTGCTGAACTTGAGAGCGCAGCAGAAAGGATCCAGGACCTTTATGAGAATGCCCCGTGCGGATATCATTCTCTTGATAATAACGGAACCATCGTGGTGATCAATAATACGGAGCTTGAATGGCTGGGGTACACCCGTGAAGAACTGATCGGTAAAAAAAGTTTCCTTGAACTGCTTACCCCGGAAAGTCAACAGACCTTTAAGGAGAATTTCCCGGTATTTCTAAAAAACGGTGTTATATCCGACATAGAACTTGAAGTAATACGGAAGGATGGTTCAACTTTCTTTATTTCCGTGAACGGCAGGGCTATTTACGACAGCAAAGGGAATTTTATCATGAGCCGCTCCTCCCTCTTTGATATAACCGGGAGAAAAGATGCCGAAAGCGCCATGATGGAAGCTATTAAAGTGGCAGAAGAAGCCAACAGGGCCAAAAGTCTCTTCCTGGCAAACATGAGCCATGAGATCCGAACCCCGATGAATGCGGTGCTGGGCTATGCCGAGCTGATGAAGACAGGGATAAGGGATCCCCGGATGACAGAATACCTTGATTCGGTAATGTCCAGCGGGAAAAGCCTGCTCACCCTGATCAACGACATTCTTGACCTCTCGAAGATCGAGGCCGGTAAAGCAGAACTCATTCTGCGATTTGTGACGACCAGAAATTTTTTCGGTGAGCTGGTAAAAGTGTTTTCACTGAAGGCGAAGCAAAAAGGACTTGATCTTGTATTTGTAATGGAGGCAGAAACTCCAGAAAGTATCTGCATTGATGAAGGAAAACTACGGCAGGTGATCTTTAATCTCATTGGTAATGCCCTGAAATATACCGAGGAAGGTTCAATCACGATCAGGATAAGGGTGGAAAACAAAAGGGTGATTTCCTACGAGTACCGTCAGGATGATGAGCTGGCTGATCTGCTTATTGAGATTCAGGATACTGGCATTGGAATAGATGAAGCCCAGCAATCCATGATTTTTGATCCTTTCTACCAGATCCGTGATAGCAGTCACCTGGGAGGCACCGGTCTGGGGCTGAATATCTCCAGAAGGCTTATCCAGTTAATGAAAGGATATATTTCGCTGAAGTCAGCCCCGGGAAAAGGCAGTACCTTTTCTCTGTTTATCCCCGATGTTCTGTTCCGGAACAGTCCGGTAACAGAGAGTCCGGCAGCAGCTATCGACCCGGAAATAATCCGCTTCCGGCCTTCAGATCTGCTGGTGGTAGACGATATTCCTTTTAACAGGAAATATATTCTTGATGCTTTGCATAATTCAGGCATCAGGGTTCAGGAGGCAGAAAGTGCGGAGATCGCCCTGGAAAAACTACAGAATGAAATACCCGACCTGATCATCGCAGACATCAGGATGCAGGGGATGGATGGTTTCAGCTTTCTGGATCTGATCAGAAAGAACGAAAAGCTGAAGCATATTCCGGTTATCGCCTATTCTGCATCGGTTATGAAGGAGCAGCAGGACCGCATTCTCCAGGGCGACTTTGCCGGAATGCTCATCAAACCTGTCAATGTGATCAGTTTATATACCGAACTGATCAAACATCTTCCCTATTCGGTCGACCAGCCTGCAAGGAAAGTGCAGCAAAAAACGGAGGTAGAGGGCCAAAGGTCTCAGGCATCAGAAAAGGGTAAGCCATTAGGGAGGAAAAATAAGACCGAACTGTTAAAAATCTGGGATGGCTTTAAGGTTAGACAGCCTATACAGGAGATCGAATCATTTGGTAACAAATTGCAGGACCTGGGCAAAACATATCACCAGGAGATCCTGAAGGAATACGGGGAAAAACTGGTGAACGCCGCTAACGACTTCAATATTGAAGTGATTATGAAGTTAATCAAAGAGTTTCCGGCACTTATTTCGGAACTCTGAGTAGCCAATTAATTCATTGCCGGTATGCAAAAGTCTGAACACCGGGGATCAAAGATCCTCATCGTCGACGATAATCATCAGAACCTCCAGGTACTGGGTAACTTTCTGAAGTCAACCGGCTACCTGGTCGAGTTTGCCCTGAACGGAAAATCTGCACTGGAATGGCTTAATCAGCGCACCTTTGACCTAATCCTCCTGGATATCATGATGCCCGATATATCGGGTCTTGAGGTCTGCCGGAGAATCAGGGAAAATGAAAAGCTTGCCGATCTTCCCATTATCTTCATCAGTGCCGACAGCGAAAAGTCTACCATCCTGGAAGGTTTTGGCCTTGGCGGACAGGATTACATCACCAAGCCCTTCGACCCGCGTGAATTGCTTGCACGGGTTAAAACCCATCTTGAACTGCGGCAAAGCAGGGAAAGACTGGCTGCTTTAAACAGGGACCTGGAAAAGACGGTCAGGGAGAGGACGGCCGAGTTAAATGAAGCGCTTACAGAATTGAAAAAAGCCAACGAAGAGCTTCAGGAATCCGAAAAGATTAAAAATGATTTCCTGAATATAATCAGCCATGAGATCCGGACCCCCCTGAACGGGATTATCGGCCCCCTGGAACTCATCCGGCTCAAACTGGAGGATCCCAACATCCTTCGCCTGGTGGAACTTCTTGACCATTCGGTCGCACGCCTGGAAAAATTTTCCTATACCGCCCTGAAGATCACTGAACTCCGGACCCAAAAGATCAGGCTCGCCATGGTCCCGGTGCAACTCAACCAGATTACCGAAGCCCTTGCCAGGCAGAATCCTGCACTGGCAGCCAGGAAAAACCTTCATATAGACACGGTACATACCCTGAAAAACCTTGAAGTCAGCGGGGATAAACATCTGATCACCACCTGTGTTCAATGCCTCCTTGATCAATGCTTTCACCTGTCGGATGAAAACAGCCGGGTCAGAATTATGACCGGCCGGGATAAGGAATTTATCTATATCGACATTTCCGGCGAAGGCAGAGGTCTGCCTCTGACCGACAAGGACAAGCTCTATGCGATCTTCTCCTCTGTTGAGAAAGTTACAGACAATAATCCCGGACTTGACCTGGCACTTGCACGACTTGTCATGGAGGCCCATCAGGGTCAACTTGAAATAACACAGGACGGAGGACGCTTTATTTTCAGGATGTTGTTTCAAGGGGAGTAAAAAGTACTATCTTTAAATAAAAAGTCATGAAATTCATCTATTCAGGTCTGATCCTGGGGCTGCTCATCTTTGCAGATTGCCGGGAAAAAGTATACAATTCCGTTATCTACCCCGATACAGGGGTATACGGTGAAAACATTCTGCGCGACAGTGCAGTAGTTATCCTGGGGGGGAGCATTCCTCCGGTTGGCGCTCAAACCTACAGTCTGACAGCTGTACTGGAGGAGGATGCCACTTTGAAGATTGTAATAAAGGCCAATCCTGAGAACATCGATTACTATTATTACGGTTATTCGACCGGTTGGACTATCCTTCCCTATGATGAGAGCACGTCTACCGGTACTTACCTGGCCTTCGGTCCGGTAACCTGCAATGCCGAACTTAAATTTGCGGCTTCAGGAACGGCCACCATAGAGATCTACGAAAACGACGCTGAAACCCCGACGCGTACCAAAGAGATCAGGTGGGACTGATTTCCGGTGCTCAGGGGACCTGATTCCCGCTCCGGTTTTCAAGGCGGTCCATGTTGGCTTTGAAATAACCCCTGTTCGGACTTCCGGTGCTTTGTGCCAGTTCAAAGGCTTTCCTGTAACATTCCAGTGCGGCAGGCGCATTGCCTGAGCGTTCATACGCTTCACCTAGGCTGTCCCAGGCATTGGGCGAGCCAGGATACCTTCGGGTGTTTTCAAGAAAGATCTCCGTCGCATTTTTAAAATCATTGTTCTGGAGATACAGGTAACCCAGGCGGTTCAGGATGGCCTCCGTCACTTCGACCGAATAACCGTACTTTTCTGACAGACCGGCATAAAAGGCTTCCACCGAAGCAAGCCCCGCCTGAAGCCGGTAGTCGGGTATCACCCAGGCGGAGAAAATATGTTTCAGCCCGTAATAGATCCCCAGGTGAGGAACCGACATATGGGTTTCCTTATCAAAGATCTGATAGTCAAAGCTGATATTCTTACCGCACCTCTCCCTCAACAGTGCAGCAAACTGTTTCAGGGGCTCGTAATACTCCGCTTCGTTTGCCACACACATAAAGAAGTATTTCGGGGAGCGGAAACGGGATCTCAGGTTGTTTTTCGCCTCGGTAAGCAGGTAGCTGTTGCTGTAATGAAGGTAAGGGCTGATGGCGATGTAGGCCTGGAACAGGTCGGGTTTCCTGATCAGGGTGTACACCGCAAAGGTACCTCCGAAGGAATGTCCTTCAAGGATCCTGAAAGGCTGTGTCCGGTATTCCTTTTCGACAAACGGGAAAAGTTCCTTCTCAAGGAAGGCCATAAAATGGTCGGCACCTCCCGAGGTGGGTTCACTTTCGACAGCGACCGGAGAAAAATCCCTGGTCCGGTCGGTGTTCACGATCCCCACCACGATCACCTCTGGCATATACCCCAGGCGGGCCAGGTATTCGGCGATTCCGGAGCCGTGGAAGAAATGGGCCTCTCCGTCGAGGAGGTAGAGGACGGGGTAGGATTGATCCCCTTCATCATAACCCGGCGGGGTATGTATCAGAAGTTTCCTGTCTTCATCCAGGATCCCGGAATGCAAAACAGATTCCCTGCCATATGTCAGTGTCTGTCCCTGCGCCTGCAAAATATCTCCCCAACCGTTAAGAAAAAGGAGAAGAAAGGGAAACAGAATTCTTATAGATGTCATTTTCATCATTTGTATAAGGGGTTTTGGTGAGATCCCTTTACCGATTCCTGTTACTTTCCGGCAAAAATGAAGATCGCTCATATCGTATTGATCCTGCAAGTTATAACTAACTTTAAGATGCACAAGTCGGGAAAAACCCTGTCTAAAACAACAAAGCACTCCGTAAAAAGTGCATAAAATTCAATTAAACCTCTAATTTTGAGAGTCTGATCAGCAGATCAGTGAAACGATGATGTATAAACTGTATTAACCTTTTACTTTTTATGACAACTGCCTCCTCCTCCAGCCGGAAATCCGGCGGCTACTTCCTCCCCATGCTCATCATATCGATCCTGTTTTTCATCTTCGGCTTCGTCACCTGGCTGAACAGTATCCTGATCCCCTATCTAAAGGTAGCATGCGAGCTGACCAACGTACAGGCCTTTTTCGTGACCTCCGCCTTCTATATGGCTTATTTTGTCACGGCATTCCCTTCATCCCTTATCCTGAAAAAGACAGGTCTTAAAAATGGAATGATGCTGGGTCTGCTGGTCATGGCGGCCGGATCCGTCCTGTTTATTCCCGCTGCAGCCACAAGGACTTACTGGATCTTCCTGACCGGTTTGTTTATTATGGGAACGGGTCTTTCCATATTGCAGACAGCCTCCAATCCCTATGTCACCATTATCGGCCCGATAGAGAGTGCCGCCAGAAGGATCAGCATTCTGGGGATCTGCAACAAGGCAGCCGGTGCAATTGCCCCCCTGATCCTTGCCTACTATATTTTTAATGATGCCGATGCCTTCATCAAGAGTCTGGAGGGATTAAGCCTCACTGAAAAAACCGCTCAGCTGGATCTCCTGGCACAAAGGGTGATCAATCCCTATATCATCATGACCGGATTTCTTATCCTGATGGGCCTGTTTGTAAAGTTTTCGCCTTTACCCGCTATCGAAGAAGAACAGGATGCCAACACCGGCAGGAAGGAAAGGAAAAATATTTTCGCCTATCCGCACCTCATCCTCGGAGCCATTGCCCTGTTTTTTTATGTTGGCGCTGAAGTAATAGCCGGAGATACCATTATACGTTACGGCCAGTCGCTGGGGATTGAAATGGAAAAAGCAAAACATTTCACTTCCTATACCATGATAAGCATGGTGATCGGCTACCTTCTCGGTATAGCGCTGATACCCAAAATTATTGACCAGCGGAAGTTTCTGCTTTACTCGATGATCATCGGTATTATCCTATCCCTTTGCGCCATATTCACTACAGGTACTACTTCAGTCATGTTTGTTGCACTGCTCGGTTTCTCCAATGCCATTGTGTGGCCCGCCATATGGCCGCTTGCCATACATAACCTGGGAGCTCATATCCGGACAGGGTCTGCCATGTTAATTATGGCGATAGCCGGAGGAGCCATTTTGCCTTTACTCTGGGGATGGAACGCCGATCATTATTCGCCGCAGCAGGGATACTGGATCGTTTTTGCCTGTTACCTCATTATCCTTCTTTATGCGTTAAGGGGATACCGGATCACCTCCTGGAAGAAGAAATAAACAAACCCGGGATACGGTGGAAAGCGGGCTTTTTCGTTAAAGCCTTCAGCAGAGTAAATGGAAATAATGCAGCGCGGTAAGCCCGCCCCCGCATAGTATTCCTACCGTAAAATTGTCGTCGAGATCAAAGGAGAATAGCTCGGCCAGGGTGGCCATCAGTGCTCCTGCAATAAGGCAGGCAGTGCCCGTTCCTGTAAAAAGGCAGACAAAATATCCCGCAAAAAGCGAGCCGGCCAGGAATCCGGCCGAACCACGCAGCGTCCTTTCCCCCACCACTTTTCTGCCTCCGAACAGCCGGCCGCTGAACTTGGCACACAGATCGCCAAAAAGGATAAAGACCAGGCAGAGATAGGTAACGGGATCGGGGAAGAGCAGAAAAAGCAGAAAGACAGCCACAAGAAAGGAGGTCATGGAGGAGAATTTCCTGGCTTCACTGCTTTTGAAGATCTTTTTCCAGTGCACCCCGCCAAAGAGCCGGTACAGATCAAGCCCGATAAAGACAAGCGCCAGCACACCCGTAAGGGTAAGCACCACCCCCTCTCCCATCCCTTCCTTCACCGGAATGAACAGCAGCGCAAATGGCCTGGCAATGATCCGCCATAGCCTGATCTCACCTTCCTGGCCTGTCGGCAGGATCCTGCCGCTCCTTCCGTTACCCCACATAAACCAGAGAAGCAAGAGCATGGAAAGGGAAAGAAGCAGACTGGGACCTGACAATCCAAAGGTCAGCGGAATAGCCGGGATCAGGAAAACAGACAGAACCGTCAGCGGGATCCTTCGCCCGCCGGTGATAAAAAACGCCAGGAGGAAAAGCAGCAGGCTGATAAGCAGCAAGGGTCCAGTCGAAGCCCATTCATTCATGACGGTCAGTACTTGAAAATCGTGTCAGTACAATACGGATATTGATCAGGAAGAGCAGCACCGAGAGCAGGGCGATGCCGGCAATTTCGACCCCGCTCCGGGGAGGATTAAGGCGGATCCCACAGAGCGTCAGCCCGGGAAGCAGTCGCCCGGCGAGCAATAGCAGGGGGGCCAGGGGCACAAAGAACATGGGCGTCAGCTGGCCGACCGGGAATTGCTTCTTCCGGAAAAAGAGCATTACCAGGCTGAAACTCAGGATCAGTGTAAACAGGAATTCGAAGGGTATAAAGAACAGGTACACCGCCACCGAAGTGGCCAGACCCCCACCTCCCCTGAAACCGTAAAAAAGAGGGAAGCAATGCCCGGTGATGGCCGCGGCACCGGTAAGGATAAGGCTAAAATAGCTATATGGATCCTTTCCGGGGAATAAAAGGCTCTGTGCAAGAAACAGCGGAAGCAGACCCTTGAGGAGATCCCCTGTAAGTACCAGTAAGGCCCATCCCTTCCCCACCGACCGGCCCACGTTGGACGTCCCCGGGTTACAGTTGCCCAGTGTCCGGATATCCTTCCCCGTCACCCAACGGGTAATAAGAATGGCGAAACTGACGCTTCCGGACAGATAGGCAGCTATCACGCTCACGGTAAGGTGAAGGAGATTCATGGCCCATCCTTTCCGCTAAACCTTCACAAGTTACGAAAGCTGAAAAGGGAAAGCAAACATTTGAGCAGGAAAGCTGTCTATTCTTCCAGCAGGATTTGCCCCTCCAGGAACAACCTGGCCTTCCCGCCGATCAGGCAGCGATCTCCTTTAAGGATGCATTCCAGCTCCCCGCCCCTCTTCGACAACTGTCGGGCGCGGAACCGTGTTTTTCCCGTCTTCCCTGCCCACAGTGGAAGCAGGGTGGTATGTGCCGATCCGGTAACGGGATCCTCCGGGATACCCGACTGCGGGGCAAAAAAGCGGGAAACAAAATCCACCTCCTTCCCGGCAGCCGTAACCACGAGTCCCCGGGCATCCAGCGCAGCGATGCGGGCCATGTCGGGCTTCAGGTTCAGCACCTCCTCTTCCGAAGCAAGCAGGGCAAGCAGGTCGCCGCGGCCTCTAAACGCTTCAAGGACTTCGGTGCCGATCGCTGCGGCGATCTCCGCTGCACAGTCGCTGGGTGCCAGCCGGTCGACCGGAAAATCCAGGAATAGTTTGCCCTGGTCCCTGAAAACCTTTAATATGCCGCTGTAAAGGGAGTGGAAAACGATTTCCTGACCTGCAAAGCCAAGTTTTTCGAAAAGTACATAGCCCGCCGCCAGGGTGGCATGACCGCACAGATCGACCTCGACCGTGGGGGTGAACCAGCGGATCGCATATTCTTCTCCCTGCGGGATCACAAAAGCCGTTTCGGCAAGATTGTTTTCAGCAGCTACAGCCTGCATCGTCTCCACGGCGGGCCACTTATCCAGAAGGCATACGGCTGCCGGATTTCCACTGAAAAGCCTGTCGGTAAATGAATCAACCTGGAACATTCGGATCGTCTTCATAACGCAACAGAAATTTGGTCAGTATTTATGCAGAGTGATTTCATCCCCTGCTGTTCTCAAAACAATTTAATCCATTTCCAGCCTATTCTGCAGAAATATGCCAACAACGGTAAGGTTTTGTTTTCCGGTACGCAGAATAGCATTCAGGGAGCCTGCATTTAAACCTGAAGGAGCTTCTTTCTGGCTGCTTCCATCAGCAGGAAGAAGGCCTGACCCTCGGTGGCCCGACCGGGAGCGTTAAAATGAGGCGCCCCGCAAACACCCTGTACATAGCCCTCCTCATCCACCTTTTCCAGCACTGCATTCCTCATCTGCTCAGCCTTTTCGCGGTAGCTTTTATCCAGCCAGCCCGACGCGATGCCGCGGTAGATGGTATAGGCCAGCATCTGCGGGAAATTGGTTTCGACAAAGGTATCCGGATCATCAAGGTTATTGTGAAAGAGGCCGTCGGACCTCATATATTTCAGGCAGGCACCGACCGTTGTCCGGTTGTATTCCTCCAACTCCCTTTTCTCCTCCGTCATGTGCCCGGGCAGATCGTCGATGATCCTGCTGATGCCGGCCAGCGCCCAGCCATTGCCCACGCCCCAGGAAGCCGGGTTGGGAAAGGTTTTATTCACGTCATGGTAGCGGTGGGCATACAGACCGGCATTCCCATTGAACAGGGCCTTTCGCAGTCCCCTCACCTGCCTGATGCTTTCTTCGGGATAGCCCGCCACACACAGGAAAGGCGGGGCCATGTACATCGAATCGATCCAGAATTCCGGGGCATTCATCACGTGATAGAGGATCCCGTCATCCGATCGCGGGGCCTTTTCCAGGAACCAGACCGCCATTTTCTTCCAGGCTTCTTCCAGTGCCGGATCCTTCTTCAAAGCTGACGCCCGGAAAACCACCTCCCCGGAAGCCCCCGGATCGGTCACCCCGTTATCCGTATAAACCACCGCCAGCCTCCCATCGCCGGTCTGCCGCAGCACAGCTTCACGGGCCATCAGAACGGCCAGTTCCGTATCCCCCGCTTCCCAGATGGCCTGCGCCGCCACCCCCTGCTCCCAGGAGGCCCGCTGCATGGACAACATGGCGAGTTTTACCCTGGCTTCAAGAGTTATTGGTGTATCAGGCGGGTTAGGAACGGCACAGGAAGCCAGCAATCCGCTTCCGGCTGTTACGAGGCTCCCGGCAGCCACGGTTTTTAAAAAGTCCCTGCGCTGCAGTTCGCTGTTTTTCTTTCTCATTTTTCGGGGGATAAGGGATTAAAGCTGCCGCCTATTCCTCTTCAAACTCATAGGGTATAAGGGTAAAGGGGATCTTCACCATGTAAGAATAATTATCTCCGGCATCCTGCAGATCAAAATCGTCTTCCTCGTAAAACCAGTTCACGGCTACCTTGTGCCGGTCGCCCTGTACCCTTTCGAACTTCTTAAAGATCTCCAGCAGACATTTTGAGGAACTGGTGTTGAAATGATCCAGCTTGACATTTATGGTTGTTTTCTCGCGCGGATTGAGAAGGTAGGCGTCAATCCAGGAATAAATCCTGCCATAAAACAACAGCGTGTCTTCAGGATTTGACACTCCCCTGATATCAAGAACAGATTGTTGATCATCAAAACGGACCTCGGGGGTCTTTTTGGTTCCTGCAATGAATAATTCTTCCATGACGTAAAAAATAAGATGTTTTCTACCCGCCCGGACCTGCTCCTTTTTTCTCGGGAAGGAAAACCGGGTGAACAGTCAAAGTTTGATGAAAGGTAGAAAATTACCACAGCATTGTCAATAATGCCCTGTTATTAATTATTCAACCACCTGCCCGCCTGTCCACTTTTTGTGGGCAAAAAGGCCTGTCAGGGTTCATTATCCCCACATGAATCCCAAAATGGAACAATGACCTTTCGTGTTGATTTTCTAGTATTTGAAAGTACCACATTGTGATCTGAAACCACAACTCCTGTAATAAGAGGTGAAATCAGGGAGAAGGAAGAATGATTTTTTAAACCTTTAGACTGAAATTTTAATCGGTATGTTTCGAACTAAATCTGGCAAACTAAACTGGAGAAGGATGGGGCAATGGTTGCTGCTCCTGGTACTGATCGGTCTCTGGATTAAAACCATCTTTTTCAGGAATTCGGTCATTGATTTTGAGGCCTGGTGCCCGTTCGGCGGATTGCAATCCATGATCACCCGGATTTTCAATACTGCCAGGTATCAGCAGGCCGTCACCGGAAAAAGCAGGGGCGAGTAAGCAAAGCCTATTGTCCGTTAAAGATCAGCTTTTGCACCCGCTGCTGATGAGCTGTTCTGATGAGCAGAAAGTACTCACCCGCAGATTGCTGGTCAGGTTGCCAGATGATCCGTTCCTCACCACCGGTAAGCTGAAATGTTCCCAGGTCCCTGACGATCCTCCCGGCCGGGTCGGCAATTAGCACATGGCAAAGCTCTCCGGCTTCCCCTGCAAAACTGATATTCACCCGGTCGGAGAAAGGATTGGGCCATACCTCAACTCCTGTTTCAAAGGTCCTGATCCCGGTGTGATCGACCGGAGGCAGCGAGTTAAACTCCGGTTTGCCGGCATCACACCAGGCCTGGTACACCAGGCTGACCAGCGCGGTGGTGGCTTCACTGAACAGTTTCTTCGTCATATACGACGTTTCCTCCCACAGGAGTTCGTAATACAGGGTTGAACTGCTGCTTTCAGCCACGCTCTGGGCATTCAGGTCCGCATTCATGATCGTGTCCACATACCGGTTATTCCGGTAGAGGTAGGTGAAGATATATCCCCGAACATCATTGATCCCGCTGTAAGGCTGGGGCGTGTAGAACAGCTGGCTCAGGTACCTGCCCACCATGCTTGACTCATAACGCGAATGGATCCCGTAGGTATCCCCCGAACCGTTGTAATTAGCCGTGATATGCAGGGGCATATGCCCGTCGGCCACATAATGGCTCAGATCGGCTGTGGTAACCTTTGCCTTCAGCCAGTCGTGACGCACGAAACAAGCCACCAGCGTATCATAGGTGGCAAGGGTGGCCCAGGGAAGCGTGCCCTGTTCGCCGACAAAAGAAGATCCGTATAGCGCTATGCACGAATCCATGGTCTGCGGGATTTTTCCCTCCGACTGAAATACCGGGTAATTATCAATGTCGATATAGTGCTTCGGTCCTTCGGTGTTATCCCACTGTTTCCTGGCATCGGCGTCCGAGGCATGGTCGGCGATATAGGGCAACCATTCATTGAATTCAAACATCTCGCCGGTGAAAATTAGGGCTGCCTGCTCACTGATCCTGAAATGACCCGCCGAGCCCCATGCCGACAGCACCAGGGCGAGTCCGATAAGTAATATCTTATAGAATTTTTTCATATATCAATCGAAGTGTCAAAACTACAAAAAAAAAGGGACGCCATTACCGGCATCCCTTCAAACCCTAATCTATAAAACTAAATCTATTCCTGAACTTTCTCAACATTGTAAATAGATGCAACCTGTGCAGGAGTCAGCACGGTGTTATACATCCTTACTTCATCGAGAGAACCGTGGAAATAGCCACCCCATGACAGGGGAATAATATGATCGTTATCATAATTGGAATCATCTGCTGCATATTCGTCAGAATCCTGTCCAAATACCAGATCATTGCCGGAGTTCAGTGTGGCGGTTCCTGCTGTCTCATAGGAAATCGTTTGTGTGCCATTTACGTAGAATACAGTATTCCCATCACCGAAAGTAACGACGATATGATACCAGGTACCAACCTCCAGGGGAGGATCAGTATCCTTGTCATAAATAGCATCGGTTGCAGAAACAGTAAAGAAGGCTTTATTAGCCGACTGCAGCTGAAACTTATATCCCAACCAGGAGTGCAGACCCATAAAACGGTTATTTTCCAGTACTTCAGCAGCATTTATCCACAGCGAAATGGAAATCTGTGCGGGATTCAGTGCAGCATTGTAAGGAATAACAACATGGGAGCCCAGATTAAAAGCGAGTGCTCCGCCAGAATTGCCATAACGGTCGGTTGTCCACTGAGGAAGATCACCACCCCAGGTTCCTGTTCCGTCAGCCAGTGTTCCGTCAAAACCGTTTCCTGAAAAGTCCGTAAGGGTAGTCCCGGAACCATCATCAAAAGTCCAGTGGCCAACAAGTGCCTCAGGTGCAATTGCTTCAACGATTTTGGTACCATAAGCAGTGACGGCAGCATTAACTGCAATAACTGCATTATCCACCTCAACCTGTGTGGCAGTTTCATTGTCGTAAACTGTCTGTGCTGCATCAATAACCTCCTGGAGGACTGCCTTTGAACCAGGCATATACTGACCTTCAGCAGTACCTTCGGTGGTGGTTTCAATCAGTGTTGTAGCGCTTGTAATAGCGGTTTGAAGTGCGGTTTTGTCAACCTCGTCTTCCTTGTTCCTGTCGCAGGCAACCATCATGAATGCGACCGTTGCGAGGGCAAGAATTGAATGTGAAAAATTAAACTTGATTTGTTTCATTTGTTCATGTTTTAAATTAGTAATGAATATTTGGATTTGTATCTGTCTCTCCTTGCGGAATAGGGAAATACCTGTCGTCATCGAAATTGAATCCTGTTCCTGAAAGGGCTGCCTCGGCAGCAACTTTGCCATAACGCATCAAATCAAAGAAGCGGTGGAACTCGAAGCCCAGTTCAACACGTCTTTCGTGCCGGATGGCCTCCCTGACAACCGGCTGTGACAATGACTCGATATCCGGAAGCAGACCGGCAGGTATTGTGTCTGAACCATTCAAATCATTGTCATAGAGGTAACTCTCCCTGGCCCTCTTTCTTACCATATTGAGAGGGATAAGTGCTTCACCGGTTCTTTCAAGTTCATTCAGAGCTTCCGCTTTCATTAAGAGTATATCGCTGTATCTCAGGTATGTATAATTAAGGTCTCCGTCACCTTTTGTGCCTTTAGGTATTTCTGCCAGGGGCTGCAGATTCTTTTTCTGCAGGTAACCCGTCGGTGACCACGAAGGGTCAAATTCCTGTCCGTCAAGCCAGGTCTTTCCTTCCCTTCCTACTGTATAGTCGAGCCGGGGATCAACAATCCCGTTTCCTGTGATTTCAAATTCGTCCACAAAATCCTGCGTCGGAGTATCGAAATAATACCCGTTATCCTGGGCCGGAGCGAACCACTGATTCAGCGCACTGCCCTGCATTGGATCCTGTCCGGCGAGATGCTGGATCTCAAATACAGACTCCGGATTGTTTTCATAGGCCAGCATAAAATTCTGCCGGAACAAAGGCAGCAGACCGTATATTCCCAGGGCATCAAGAGAGTCGATGTACTGTAAACACAGGGCATAATCTTCCTGATAGAGGTATACCTTAGCCAGCATACCAAATGCAGCCCCCTTTGTTGCCCTGCCCTGATCGGCAGCTGTATAGGTGGCTGGCAGATAATCCCTGGCAATCAGAAGATCTGATTCAATTTGACTATAAACTGATTCAACCGTTGCCAATGAAGGATAAAGGTCGTCTGAATTACCTACCGGCTCGGTCTTCAGGGGGATAGACCCAAAAATGTTGACCAGGTTAAAATAGTAATAGGCCCTGAGAAAGAGTGCTTCACCCACGTAGCGGTTCCTCAGGCCCGTCTCCATTTCGATGAGCGGAACCTTGGCAATCACTTCATTTGTCCTGGCAATGCCATTGTAATTATGTTCCCAGCAGTTAAGCAGGAATCCGTTATCAGTGGTCACGTCGAACTGATCAATATAGGTGATCTCACTCTGATCGCCCGAATTACCCCCTTTTACCGCATCGTCAGAGGCCACATCCCCGAAAACCCAGATATTGTTTTCAATGGATTTAAAGGCAAGGGGCTCATAACAGGCATTTGTTGCAAGCAAGGCATGCTCCGCAGTCTTGTAGAAAGTTGCAGAGGAATATTCGCCCTGTAGTTTCTCATCCAGAAAATCATTGCAACTGAAAAACTGCAGGCTCAGAACGATGATGATGATAAGTCCTTTATTCATTTCAACAAGATTTAAAAGGTGATCTGCAGGCCAAGGCTTATGGAAATCGCTGACGGATAGGTTCCCCAATCGATCCCTGCTGCGAGATCCTGCTCTGAGGAAGAATTATCACTTACCGTCATTTCAGGATCCAGACCCGGATAGGCAGTGATTGTAAACAGGTTCTGCCCTACCATATAGACCCTTACTTTATCAATTTTTATCCTCTCGGTGAATGTTCTCGGCAAACTGTAGCCAATCTGAAGCGTTTTAATCCGGAAATACGAACCGTCTTCAAGAAAGCGTGTGGAGGGTTTTGTATTATTTGATTTGGCCGACCATGAGGCTCTTGGCTGGGTATTGCTTGAACCTTCTCCTGTCCAGCGTTCATCGTAATAGCGCTGGGTTACTGTAAACGGACGGTAAAAACCCTCAATATCCGTAGCCACCTGGTAGTATATATCATTGCCATAGGTACCCTGCCCCAGAAGGGATATATCGAAATTCCTGTAATTCATGTTAAAATTCAATCCAAAAGTGAAGTCGGGAAGAGCGCTGCCGATATGGACCCTGTCCTCTTCATTAATAAACCCGTCGGTATTCTGATCCTTGTATTTTACATCACCGGGTTCAATATTTTCTCCCTGATAGGCATGAGTGATAATATCCACCTTGTTCTGGAAAATGCCTTCCATCTCATAGAGGTAGAAAGAGCCGACCGGATAACCTACTTCCGTAAGCGTGGCATACACTCCGTTATCAATCCGTCCGCCGGAAATCGCTGAAGGGAGTTCCAGAACCTCATTATACATGTAGGAAAAAAGACCGGTCACGGAAATCATACCATCAGTGATAGACTGTTTGTACCCGAGCTCAAGATCCAGCCCGGTATTCAGGATCTTTCCAAGGTTTACCCAGGCAGCACCTATAGAGCCTCCTGAAGGTGGAACCGGGACCCGGGTGAGCATGTTATCAGTAACCTTATAATAGAAGTCAACAGCAAAGGTGAAACGGTTTCTGAAAGCATTCAAATCTATACCCAGGTCAGCCTGTTTGGCAGTTTCCCACTGTACATTGTCATTTCCATAAACTGAAAGAGCATAGCCGTCTGCACTTATCCCGCCAAAGGGATAATTGTAGGTTGTAGCAATCCTGTCGGAATAGGCATAATTTCCGATTTCCTGGTTACCATTCAAACCGAATGAGGCCCTTATTTTTAGCAGGTCGATTTTTTTCGCATTCTGCATAAAGTCCTCATTATCCAAACGCCATCCGGCTGAAACCGAATAAAAGGTTCCCCATCGCTTTTCCTTGACAAACCTCGACGAACCATCCTCACGCAGGGTCAGAGACAACAGGTATTTACCTGCATAATCATAGTTTATCCTTCCGAAGTAAGAGGCCAGCGCATACTCTTCCCTGCCTTCCTTTACAACAACTGTCCCCTGTCCGTTACCCAGGTAAACGAGGTTGTCTACCTGGTCCCCGAAATCTTTTTCAGACGCGACATTATAATAACTCTGGCTGCGGATAAGTTCATTTCCGGCCATGATGGTAATATTGTGAACATCATTATAAGTATTCATCCAGGTCAGGGCATTGCTCCACGACCAGTTAAAAAGCTGACCGTTTTTCACACTCAGGGTATTTGGATTATTGATCCGGCCATTGGTTCCCCAGTTCCGGTCGAAACGCCTCTGGAGATTATTCCTTTGATCCAGTCCGAATGTGGATACCAGGTTCAGATGGTCGCTCAGTTTAATTTTTGAATTTATATCGCCGAAAAGCCGGTCTTCCGTTCTTACATTATTCTGATAATTTGCCAGTCCGACCGGGTTATATCCGTCGCCGAAAAAACCAGGTTCATCCGGAAGATCAACATACTCCCCATTCTCATCATACACGGGGATAGCCGGCGTCCTGAAAAAAGCATATCTCACAACGCTTCCGCCATTCCCCCCGTACCCGTCTCCGCTGCTGCCGACAATGTGGTTCTCATCCATTGAATAATTCAGATTTGCCCCCAGTGTAAGCCAGGGATATGCTTCGGAGGTGATGCTTACTTTTCCTGAGGTGCGATCGTAACTGCTGTTCAGAATGATGCCATCCTGACCAAAATAATTCGCTGAAAGAAGGAACCTGGTCTTTTCATTACCCCCGCTCACCGAGAAATTATGATTTTGGATCAGGGCTGTACGGAAAATCTCTTCAAGGTAGTTGACATCTGACAGGGTAGCGGCATAATCCGTTGATATCAGTTTTCTCTTAAGTATGTCGTTATCAATATTTGCATTGTCGTTATTGGCCGCTTCATTGTATATCTCCACATACTGATCTTTATTGACCATATCCGTCAGTTTGCCGTGCATCTGGACTCCTGTCTGAAGATTTAAATTGACTACGGTTTTTCCGCTTTTACCTTTTTTTGTAGTGATGAGTATTACCCCGTTGTTGGCTCTTGATCCATAAATAGCAGCAGACGCCGCATCCTTCAGTATGCTGATCTCCTCAATATCAGAAACAGAGAGATTATTCAAAGCATCAGTGGTGGGCACGCCGTCCACGATGTAGAGAGGCGAGTTACTGCTGT
>JBMOLL010000089.1:21633-52957 GCA_049325415.1 Bacteroidota bacterium
TATCGACCCTACTCCCCTGATTCTTACAGCCACTCCTTCACCCGGAGCACCCGTATTCTGGGTTATGTTTACCCCGGCTGCCCTTCCCTGAAGAGCCTGGCTGACCGATGACAGTGGGACGGTTTCAAGCTGGTCGGTTTTAACATTGGATACAGATCCGGTAAGGTCAATTTTTCTCTGGGTACCGTAACCGATAACCACCACCTCTTCAAGGTTCTCACTCGCCTCCTTCATGGTCAGGTCGAGGATAGTACTTCTCCCAACGGCAACCTCAAGAGATTCATAGCCGATATATGAAACGATCAGACGGAGGTCTGTTGTGTCGCCTGTGACTCTTAAACTGTAATTCCCTTCAAAGTCAGTAATGGTGCCATTGGTAGTCCCTTTAAGCATAATATTCACACCTATCAGCTCCTGGCCCGACTGATCCGTTATCTTCCCGGAAATCATCCTCTCCTGTGCATTCAGTACAGAAGGAACAAAAGAAAATCCCAGGAGCAGAAAGATAAAAATTCGGATGTGCCTGTTCATATTTTAAGTTTTAGTCTTGTCCTGTTTCATTCTCTGTTTCCTACATATATGCCACAACGACATCCCCCGCATAAACCCGGTTCTCCTCATTCCTGAGCTGAATGCCGGCTGGCAGAACAACCAGCAGCACTGCACTGCGGGCAGGAATGGCGAACCTTCCGGAACCCGATACTTTCTTCGCCACCATCTGATGGGATAAAGCATCATACAGATCAACTTCTTCATTACCGGAGTAGAACTCAATTGCCTTCTCTTCTTCATAGGGATTGTAATACAGGAAGGTCGGATAGGCCTTGTCTCTGTAAAAATCAGTAGCCAGACAGTTTATCTGGAGAATTTGTTCCACATTGGTTTCCCTGATGACTGAGCCGAATATTCCCACATGGGCCGAGCCATACACCGAGAACATGGATTCCTCCGGCTGACCGGCAATCCAGTTCGGACCGTCACCCAGCGCTACCGGCGACACCCCCCGGAGGGCTTCCTTGTTGTAGGCATCTGTTTTTTTCAATCCTTCATAAGCGATGACATTTCTCGTGAGTGCCTTGGAATCGGGCAGCCATTGATTCTGATCCGGTATCTCATAGGGATAAAAGAGTCTGGCTGTATTGGCTGCATTCAGCATCCAGTGACCGATAGCCTCTGCATAACGGGGATCATATCTGACCATGGGGACCAGTGGCCATGCCAGATCAAAAGTGTTCATCAGAAAACCATAACCACCATCCTGCAACCGGTTACCAACCATTCCGCTGACATCAAATTTCCCCCATTTCCCGTCAATAACACCCCAACCAGTTCGGCCGTCCTGGGCAGAGCAACCTTCAAAAGTCCAGTTTAGCAATTTCAGTATATCAAAATCCATCCCCTGCTCAGCATTCAGTCGTGCGGCGGTGTAAGCACCAAAAGGAAGAAGAACTTCATAGAACCTGCTTTCATCCTGGTTTTCCAAAGCAGTCAGTGCAGAAATGGCACCTTTCAGGAATCGTTCATCACCGAATTTCATGTAAGCATTATAAAGGACCCAGGCATGTCCTGCTGCGGCATCCTGCTGAAAGGGTATCTGATTTCTTCTTCCCTTCATCTCCCCGTAATCGAAATAGGAATAATCGTAATCCCCGGCCAATACCGAATCGGCTTTATAAAACTGACCGGCAATGATCCTTTGCAGGGAATCGGCCCTGTCGACTCCCGGGAAAAGATCACAAACGGCATAATAGAGTACGTTCGGAAATACATCGTACCACCAGTCGCGTCCATAACCACCGCCCAGCATGGCCACCGCGGGACAGGTATTATTCATCATGATATTCCAGCCGGTGCCTGAATTAAAATAATTCTGGACCATCTGCACATAATTATATCCATCCTGACTGGTTTTATCAATTCCCGAAAGGCCGGCGCTCATAAGGGCACCCAGCGAATTTATAGCTTCATGGAATTCACCGTTATTCTTTGCCGGTCCCTGCCTTACATCCCCGATAACCGTATAGAGTCCGAATGTCATCTGGGGAAAGTTTCTGCCCGAATTGTCGAACCAGATCAGGGCTTCGCCAGTATCAGGTTGCAATGAAAATACAACTTCATCAAAGTTCACTGCCTTTTCACTCCAGTCGAGCATATAATAAGGTTCAGGATGAAAAGGCATCCGGTCAATCTTTTCAATACCGATCTGCTCCACTACGGTATCCTTGTGAATGCAAGCAGTGATGATAATAATAAACAGTGCCGTTAAAGTGAATAGCAGTTTCTTCATTTTGAGTTATTATGCAATCATTTTATTTATTTGGTCCTTCGCCTCTTCTTCCTCCTTACAGGCGGCAGCCTTTCGTATGACACCCCTTGCAACAGGAACAGAGAGTAATTGTATGGCCGCAATAATGATGAGTGAATACTTCAGGGCAAATGTCTCCGATACATAATATATGAGGAGGATAAAAAGCCCAAGTCCGGCAAACCTTCCCAGATATAATCCGAATTCGTGATTAAAAATATAGGCAAACTGGTTCCTTTTTTCCTTTGCTGCAAGCACATCAATAACCCGCATCTGGATCGGGAAATAGGCGATATCATGCAGGGGCTGGAACATTACCTTGCAGATGACAAATACTATAACCCCGGTCGTTGAAAAGAGCAAGCCGTTAAAAAGTGTCCCGATGAAGAAAATGACCAGTCCGGCCGCAAAGATATATATCCTGTGTTTTGGCCGCGAGACTCTGCCGATAATGTAAAGGACAATTGCTGACAGGATGCCGGACAGGCTCTGTATGGTTCCAAGGGATCCTTCATCACCCACCAGTGTCATAATCAGGATCGCAGGAGCTGTTACAAGGTAGCCCTGAGCCAGTCCCTTTAATGAGGAAAGGAGCAGCATCCGGTACCACAGACGGTCAAATTTCAGAAAAACAAAGCGCTTCTGAACGGGATTCCGGAATTTCTCCTTGTGAATAATAATGCTTGAAAGGATAGTCAGCACAAATACTCCGACTGTAACGGCCTTATATGCCGTATTGATATTTCCGATCCACTCCCACCTTGATGACCGGACAAGGAACCAGCCAATCATAAAGGGTACAATAATGGATGTTATCGTATAGAAAAATGTCTCCAGTCCGTAATAATAGTTCCGGTTGCTGTCGTTGGTGGTATTTAATGCCAGAAAATCCCGGTTTGCCCAGAAAAATCCGAAGGATGAGCCCATGATCAGGCCGGCTGCAGCAACACCCCCCGCATTCATCTCCCCGACCGACATCATAAAGACCATGGATATCCCACTGAGCAACATGCCAAAGCTGTACAAATGGGCAATTTTGATCCGGTTCAAAAGGAAACCATTTATCAGGAAAGTAAGCGGTATCCCTGTATATACGGTTAGCTGATAGATCGCAACGAGCATGGGATCATCGGAGCTGCGCATGATATATGCACCGACGAAAAGTTCAATAACAGGCAAAACAAAAGCATAGATGATGTTGGTGATCAGAAGGATCCTCATATCACGGGGCATGCTCTTGAAAAAATCGAACTCCCTTTTTATCTTATCTGTCAGGAAAAACTTCATTTCAGTCACCTCAGCGTATTAAAAATTTCATTTATAGAAAGTCCGGCTCTGCAAATCACTTCATCACCGGCGCCGTAATAAATCGTAACCGTATCACCATCAACCAGATGTCCGTTAGTAAATATTACATTCCCAAAGAACCCTCTGATCTCATACTCTTCTTCCGGAATCATTAACGGGTCCCTGCTTCGGGCAATCACACGTGAAGGATCGTTTTTGTCCAGCAGCAGAGCTCCCAGACTATACCTGTTTTCCTCATTGGCACCATGATAGATTTCGAGCCATCCCTCCTTTGTCAGGATTGGTGCTGCTCCGGCTCCGACCCTGACACTATCCCAGCTACCTTCCCGTGTTGTGGCAATGCATCGGTGATTTCCCCAGTGAAAAAGGTCAGGGGATTCAGCCAGCCAGATATAATTTCCTCCTATTTCCGGACTGCTCGGACGATGCAGGGCAAGGTACATGTTTTCATGCTTCTCTTCAAAGATGGCGCAATCTTTATTATGCGGCGGGAAGATCATCGTTCTGCGGGAAAACTCCTTCCAGTCTTTTGTACACATGTATCCTACACCTACCCCTTCGGGAGACACCTTTGTATAGGTAAGATGGTAGGCATCTTCAAGGGCAGTGACCCTGCAGTCTTCAATACCAAATCTTTCCTGCTCGCCTTCACCCATTAACGGAGAATAGCCCTCCGGTTCAGAAAAATGGCGGCCGTCATCACTGCAAACCAGCCGGAGGTGAGAAAGCGTGGTCAGGTAATCCTTCCCTTTATAGGAGATAACCCGGGGATCGGAAAAATTGAGCTCAGGATCGTCTTTCGAAAAGGTAAGGATCTCAGTTCTACCTTCCATCAGGACAGGAAAGCTAACCTTTCCCTCAACCTGAACAGGCCTTTCAGCAACCCTGAGCAAAAGCCATACCTTGTTTTTAAACCTGAATACTCCCGGATTCAACAGGCATTCAACTTTCAGACCGTCAGCACTTGGCCTGATGTCTTCGGGCCGAAGGATTGGATTTGCTATATCCCTTACAATTTTCACCATAGTAAACATGCAGTAATCACTGATACGAAGTACCGGATTAGTTATGACTATTGTTTCTATCCTGTTTCCAGATGTGTACACTCCGTTTCCAAAATCCTGTGGAACCAGGGTATACCTCCTTTCCTGGATTAATGGCTCAAATATTTGTATATCTGATTTTTACCCTTACAATTCAAACGGAATAAAGTGGAATTTCCGAGGTAAATATGGATAGCCTGCCTGTCAACCCGTGGCTATTTCAACTGAAAACTATAGTAAATTGCAGGATATAAATATGCCCTCGTGGCAGTGGGAAACAGGCGAACAGGAGATTCAATCCGGAAGTTTTCCACGTGACCGGGAGGAAACAGATTTTTTGACAATGAAAGACCGAATTTTAATCCGAACAGGCTTAAAGGGAGTAAGCGGGATAATCCTCCTGATACTTGCCCTGAACCTTTATGGGCAACAGATTGCCATTCCCAGGATTAGTGCCATGCCAGACCTGCCACATCCCTTTGAAATGAGGAACTGGAGGGAAGTAGCCTGCAAATATGACTCCCTGGTGTACAATCCTGAACTTACGGGAGATTATTTTCCTCTGAACTTCATTAAAGAGGTAACCACTAACTATCCCGAACATCCTTCATTCGGATTGCATTCATATGTGGGTACATTCTCCCCTTCAGGCGGTGAAGCAATAAATGTGCTTCCATCCCTGGTGGGAGCCACGCTCTGCGGGATCAACAAGAGCGATCAGTTTGGCAGGAACTGGGTACTCATGAGTGAAGAGTATTTTAACAGGGACAACGGCGAGAACATTTACCTCAACAATATGTCCGGTTCTTCCGGAAACGACTGGTGGTATGAAACCATGCCAAATATTTTCTTCTACCAGTTGAATGCGCTTTATCCCCATACAGGGGATTTCGACCGGCAGTTCCTGACCATTGCAGAAAGGTGGAAAGATGCAGTTAAAGCCATGGGAGGAAGCAGTACACCCTGGACCGTACCCGAAATGGACTATCGTGCCTGGAGCCTCATTGATATGACCCCCCTGGTATCGGGCGTTCATGAACCGGAAGCAGCCGGGGCGATTGCCTGGATCCTATATACTGCCTACCACGAAACCGGCAAGCTTGAATACAGGGAGGCTGCCGAATGGTGCATGGAGTTTCTGAACAGCCTTGAGACCAATCCCTCCTATGAATTGCAACTGGCATACGGCACGCTTATCGCTGCCAGGATGAATGCCGAGACCGGAACAAACTATGACCTGGAGAAACTGCTGAACTGGTGCTTCGATATTGGACCCTTACGCACCTGGGGGGCAATTAACGGTACCTGGGGTGGATACGACTGCGACGGACTGATCGGCGAACAGTCGCCCGGAGGAACCGGTTATGCCTTTGTAATGAATGGCTTTCAGCAGGCTGCAGCCCTGCTTCCACTGCTGCGCTACGATGAGCGCTACGCGGATGCCCTGGGAAAATGGATGCTCAATCTGGCTAATGCTTCACGGCTATTTTATTCAGCATATCTTCCAGCCGCCAATCAGGATAATGAACAGTGGTGCAACCAGTATGATCCCGGATCCGTTATTGCTCATGAAGCCCTCAAACAAAGCTATAGTTCCCTATCCCCCTATGCCACCGGCGATGCTGTATCGGGGGGCTGGGCTGCCACCAACCTGGGTTTGTACGGTTCATCCCACGTTGGCATGCTGGGCGCATTGATTGATACCACCGGCATTGACGGCATACTGCGTACCGATTTGTTAGTAACCGACTTTTACCATAATCCCGCCTATCCCACTTTCCTGATATACAATCCCTATCCTGAAGCTCGCATGGTAACTTATTATACAGAAAACCAGGCGTATGACCTTTATGAAACCACAGGAAATTCATTTCTTTTGACAGGTCAGTCGGGAAATGGCCAGATCAGTATCCCCCCGGGCAGGGGCCTGGTTCTTATCGAGGTACCTGCCGGTGCAGAGATTCTTAAACACAATTGCCTGACCTTAGCCAACGGCATCATCCTTGATTATGATAACGGCGATGAACCAACAAACCGGCCTCCAAGGATCAAGGCACTGGCAGCAACCGACACCCTGGTATTGCTAAACACGGTGCAAACCATATATTGTACTGCAGACGATGAAGTGCCGGAAACTCTTCAGTACCGCTGGAACGGGGGAGAATGGGGGAACTCGGGATCCCTGGAATGGACAGCTCCGGAAACGGAAGGATACTATACTGTGAGTTGCCTGATAAAGGACAACGAAGGTCTGACCGATTCAAGCGGGCTTACTGTTCATGTTGTTAACAGGATAAGCGCACCCCCCGAGATCCTTGTCCTTCAGGCGGAAACAAGAAAGCTTCATCCCGGGCAGACGGTAGTCGTCAGCTGTCTGGCAACCGATCTGAACCAGGATCCTCTGCTCTACAACTGGAGTGTTTCTGACGGGTTTCTGGAGGGTAATGGTAGTATGGTTACATGGACCGCTCCTGAAACCGGAAAAATCTGCAAGCTCAGGTGTACTGTCAGCAACCTTGACCAGTTAACAGATTCGGATTCCCTGACCATCCTGGTAAAAGACAGCACCTTAATCCAGAGCGGCTCCCTTGTTGCCTCCTACACTCTGGATGGTAATGCCAGTGATCTCAGCTATTTCCAGAATAACGGTACGCCATACAATATCAGCTGGCAGCCCGACCGGAACGGTAATCCTGCCCATGCGGCTCTGCTGAATGGCTACAGCTCAAGGATCCAGTTCCCCAACCAGGATCATCTGAACTTCGCAGAGGGCATAACCGTTTTGGGCTGGATCTATCCTTCTGAAACTGTCACCGGAGAAGCTTTTGTGATCTCTCACGGAAGCTGGCAGAATCGCTGGAAACTCTCACTGATTGGAAACAACATTCTCCGCTTTACAATAAATTGCAAAACAGGGATAACCGACCTCGACTCAGAAACTGCCCTGGAAACGGGATACTGGCACTATTTCGCAGCCACCTATGACGGGAACGATGCAGAACTCTTTATTGATGGCCGGCTTGATAGCTTCAGGGAATGGAACGGACAGCTGAATTCCACAAGCTACCCCCTGCTGCTCGGTCAGATGTTGCCGGATAATGCATCCTACAATCTTCATGGATTTCTTGATGAAATAAGAATCTACAATTATGCCACCGGAGACCGCCTGATCATGGACGGGTATAACGGACTGCTTGGAAAACCCGAATCCGCCACTGACAGTCCGTTGCTGGTATACCCCAACCCCTGCCGGGATGAACTTTACATTGATGTTCCTGCTGAATCCGGAGTCATTACCATTTCGCTTATTGACAGCAGGGGAAGGATCTGCAGGAAGTTGAACAATGAATCTTTACGTGACGGGAATACCATTGTTATGAATGTTTCCGGCCTTGAACCGGGAATCTACATGATTTATATTGTTGAACAGGGGGAAACTTTATGTAAGAAGCAGTTAATTTTTTAAGTTTGATGTCCGGGAACTATTCCGGGTTCTCCCCGGTCACCTCTCTCCAGGTCAGCTACTCCCTGTAATTAAAGATTATATGAAAGTCCTGTGCTACCTCATTCTGCTTCAATTCTTCTGTATCTCTGCATTCGGCAGCACGGAAAGCAAATGGATTGCACTGAACCTAAATAGTGAAGACGGTCTTTCAAACAGTGCGGTCACCTCGGTATTTCAGGACTCGGAAGGGCTCATGTGGTTTGGTACCTGGGACGGTCTGAACCGCTATGACGGTACCAGTATAACGGTATTTAAACCGGACATCCTGACTACCCATTCCCTGAGCAACAATATTATCCGGGACATCTTTGAGGACCGGAATCATGACCTGTGGGTCATAACGAATGAAGGCATTAACAGGTTTAACAGGGATTCTCTTACGTTTACCTCCTATTTCGATGAAGAGGTCTACCTGCCGGTACGGGAACAGAATTTAAAGGCGGTGATCGGGCCGGATTCCACCCTCATCATTGCCCTGGCAAGGTTTGGTTTATTCTATTTTGATGAGGAAACAAGGAAATTTGCTTCGCTTGAACTTCCTGGATTTGACCCGGATGCGCAAAGCTCTGTTATCGGCACGGGCAGCAGGGAGAACATGTTGTTCACGCTGGATCAGAAAGGAAAAGTAACTGTATTTACCAAACAGGGAAACTATAAAAAGGAAGCTCAGATAGACCTGGGGAGGGATACAGAACTGCAGATCGACAAACACTGGTTCATCAATACCGGAACCTCCATTTACCTGGCTGTTTCAGTGAAGGAGGGAGGACTGTTACTGACGGATCTCCTCACCCGGAAATCATCCTTTATACGACCAAATGACGAAATGTTCTCCGTGACCACCGTGAATGGGATCAGGGGCAGCAACAAATGCTGGCTTGGAACAGATAACGGATCATTATACCAGTTGGTTGCAGACGATGATCCGGAGTTGTTATCCATGGATGCTCAGATTCCGGAACTATTATCAAGAAAAGTGAAGATCTGGACCATTTCCCAGACCAGTGAAGACCTGCTTTGGATCGGAACCGACGGTAACGGAATATACCGCTACATTCTGCAGGGTAAAGCCTTTTTTAACCTCAAAAAGGGTCCTGTTACCGAGCTATCGATCAGCCATGATATTGTCAGAGCCATTTATAAAGATAAAAATGGCAATCTCTGGGTAGGAACACGCGGTGACGGTCTGAATAAAATCCCAGCCGGAAACCGGACAAGAATACAATACAATGTTTCAAACGGACTTTCAAATAA
Source organism: Bacteroidota bacterium (assembly GCA_049325415.1). Taxonomy (GTDB): domain Bacteria; phylum Bacteroidota; class Bacteroidia; order Bacteroidales; genus JBMOLL01. Next base: position 31,049 of record JBMOLL010000089.1, read on the forward strand.
TGCGGTTCTGTCACTGAATAAAGACCTGGAAGGTAATCTCTGGATAGGAGTCGACGGTGAAGGAATTGATATGCTGGAACTTTCTTCCGGACACATATTTCATTTTCCGCGGGATTTTGTCAGCTTCAGTGACGAGGATTTTGGCTATGTCTATTCGATCTGTGTTGATGTTTACGGAACCATCTGGCTCGGGACCAGCGGCTATGGGGTAGTAAACTTAAGAGTCAAAAAAGGAGCCGACGGCAGGTATAAACTGGAACATTTCAGAAGGTTTACCAACAGTCTCGACGGCAAAGGCCTGAAAAGCGATATCGTATATTCAATCATTGAGGAAAGGCCTAATGTTCTCTGGCTTGGAACCCGGGGTGGCGGTCTTCACAGGCTCAATACCCTTAATAACAGCTTTGAGTACTACGGCGAAGCAAGTGAACATGTAGAGGGACTGATAAACAATGATATTCTTTCTCTGTGCCTGTGCGATAAAGAGCAACTCTGGATTGGGACCAGCGGTGGCATCACGGTGATGAATATCTCGTATAAACCATACAGCTTCAGACACATCACCGAACAGAACGGATTACCCAACAATACCGTTCATGGTATCATTCAGGATGAGAATTCAGATATCTGGATCAGCACCAACAGGGGCCTGGCAAAAATCCCGGTGGAGGAGGGTCCGGTACTTAGCTTCAACAGATCAGACGGACTGAGGAACAGTGAATACACCGATGGGGCTTTTTTTAATGACAGGATCAATCACCTGCTCTATTTCGGAGGTACGGAAGGTGTAGACTGGTTTAACCCTTCAGAGATTAATGCCTCCGGGCATTTCCCTCCGGTGTATATCACGGGTTTCAGACTCAACAATACCCTTGTGATTCCTGGTGATTCTACCCGTATACTTCGCACCAGGATCAATGAAACCAGGGAAATCGAGCTTAAATACGATCAAAACTTTTTCAGCTTTTCCTTTACTTCGCTTAATTACTATAATCCGCAAAAATGCCAGTTTGCCTATATGCTGGAAGGGTTTTACGATCACTGGAATGAGATCAGCAACCAGAGGACAGCCAGTTTCACCAACGTTCCACCCGGAAAATACACACTGAAAATCAAAGCCAGTAATGAAGACGGGAAATGGTCGGATGATGTCAGGCAGATAGCCATTATCATTCATCAACCCTATTGGAACACCCTTGCAGCCTATGGCGTCTATCTCCTTGTACTGATCCTGTCGGCTTTCTTCATCCTCTCCCAGTTAAAAAGAAGGGCCAGGGAAAAAAGAGAAATGGAACAGGAAAAAATGGAACGGGCAAAGGCAGATGAGATCAACCGATACAAGCTCCAGTTCTTTACCAATATTGCCCATGAATTCCGGACCCCGTTAACCCTGATAATGGCCCCTGCCGCGCTGCTTGAGGAAGAACTTGGTGAGAAGAAAAGGTATGGACAATTTGCAAAATCAATCTTCCAGAATGCCAACCGCTTGCAAAAGCTCATCAGTGAACTGATCGAGTTCAGGAAGGTTGAAACCAATAATATGAAACTCCAGGTAGGAAACTATGAACTGGTACAGTATATAAACAAGCTGATCAAGGCCTTTGATGTATATGCAAAACTGAATAACATTTCCCTGGTTTTCGAACCGGCAGGACCGGAGATAGAATGCTGGATCGACCTTGAGAAATTTGAAAAGATCCTGCTGAATCTGATCAGTAATGCAATAAAATATACTCCTGAAGGCGGAAAGGTGATTATTGAACTTGAATACCGGGAGGGAAAAATAATACTCGTAGTCAAGGATACAGGCATCGGGATCCCTCCGGAGATCATAGATAAAATTTTCGACAGGTTCTATCACACCCCTTCCGGATTAAGGCCAACCGATGGCTCAAGGGATAGCGGTGGCGTGGGGCTGTCGCTGACAAAAAGCCTGGTAGAATTCCATAAGGGCTCTATCACTGCCTCAAGCCGTGCTGAAGGGGGAGCGGAATTCCGGGTGGTCATTCCGGGGAACAGAACAGACTATATCTCCGAGATCACAGAGGAGACCCGCAGGCCCAGCAGTGAAAAAATTGCAATGCGGGTGGCAGAAGAATTTCAGGGTCCGAAAATACCCGCCACTCCTGAAAAAAAGGCAACGAAAGAGCTCACGAGTCATCCATACACACTCCTGGTGGTTGATGACAGTATTGAGGTATGTAATCTGGTGGAAAGCCTGCTTTCCGACCAGTACAACATCATCAAGGCCTACGATGGCAAAACTGCCCTGGAAATTCTAAGCGAAGAATCCATCGACCTGGTGATAAGTGACGTGCTGATGCCAGGTATAGACGGGCTCGAACTGACCAGTATAATTAAGAATGATATCAATACCAGTCATATACCGGTGATTTTACTTACCGCAAGGACAGAACCTGAGCACCGCATAGAAGGGCTCGAAATGGGAGCCGACTCGTATATTCCCAAACCATTTTATCCACGGCACTTAAAAATCAGGATTGAGAAACTTATTGCAAACAGTGAAAGGCTCAGAAAAGCCTTCAGGGAATACAATGAACCGGAACCCGGGGAGGATCTCCTTAAAGGATTGTCTCCTGCAGACCGGAAACTGATCCTTGGTCTTATTGATTTTGTCGAAGAAAATATGCATGAACCGGACCTCAGTGCAGAGCAACTCTCCGATTACATGGCCATGAGTAAAACCCAGCTCTACCGCAAGATTAAAGCTCTTACTGGACATACACCACATGGGCTGATCAGGTACCTGCGCCTGAAAAAAGCGGCCACAGAACTTAAGAAGGGAGAAAAAACAGTTTCTGAAGTTTATTTTGAAACCGGGTTCAATAACAGGTCCTATTTCTATCGTTCATTTAAAGAAGCTTTCGGCGTTCCTCCGGGTGAATATAACAGAGAAAAATATAAGGCATTACGGTAAATTCCCCCCGGGCAAAAAAGAACTGATCCGGAAAGATCTTCCGGATCAGTCAGCATAACCTGCAGTATAATTAACTTTTACGGGCAGTCTCAGTTTCAACAAAAGCCCCCAGCCGTCTGTACTTTTCAAAGATCCGGCCGTACATAGCGGCGCGTGCCGGATCGGGATAATAGATCTTCTCAAATCCACCTCCCATGGCTTTCTGTGCAGCGGGGATATCCCTGTGGATCCCGGCCACCACCGCAGCGGCCATGGCCGAGCCGAGGGCACAGGCCTGCTCCGAGCGGGCCACTTTGATCGGCATATTCAACACATCGCAAACGATCTGCATGACAAAAGTCGACTTCTTGGCCACGCCACCCAGGGCAATGATCCCGTCGATCCGTATTCCTTCCGAAATAAAACGTTCGTTGATCATTCTTGCCCCAAAGGCCGTGGCTTCCACCAGGGCCCTGAATATGGCCGGGGCATCGGAACCAAGCGTCAGACCCATGATCGCTCCCTTCAGTTCCTGGTTGGCATCCGGGGTACGGCGTCCGTTGAGCCAGTCGAGGGCTACGACCGAGCTGTCTTCGGGGGAGATCTTTTCGGCCTCCTCGCTCAACTTCCTGATCATCACTTCCTCTGTCTCCTTCTTTATCCGCTCCAGAACTGCACTGTCGACACCTTCCATCTTCGCAATCACTTCCCGCACGGGCCACATCAACAGTTTTGCAAACCAGGCATAGACATCCCCAAAGGCCGACTGACCGGCTTCGAGACCCATCATCCCGGGGATGATCGATCCGTCGACCTGCCCGCAAATCCCGCTCACGAGCTTGTCACCCACTTCATCAAGGGGAGCGATGAGCATATCGCAGGTGGAGGTCCCCATTACCTTGCTCAGGTAGTAGGGCTCGATCTCGGCACCCACGGCGCCCAGGTGAGCATCAAAGGCACCGGCTCCGATGACAACATCTTCCGGCAGCCCCAGCTTCGCGGCCCATTCCTTCGAAATGGTCCCCACACTGATCTCACAGGTGGAAGTATCCCTGAACAAACGATCTTTCAGTCCGGTAAGCAGGGGATCCAGCTTAACGAGAAATTCTTCCGACGGCAGTCCGTCGAACGACTCGTGCCACATGGCCTTATGACCGGCAGCGCAGCGGCTGCGGACCATCGACGCAGGGTCGGCCTTACCGGCCAGAACAGCAGGGATCCAGTCGCAGTGTTCCACCCACGACCAGGCTTCTTTCCTTACCGCTTCATCCTCTCTCAGCACATGGAGGATCTTAGCCCAGAACCATTCGGAAGAGTAGATCCCGCCTTCAAAACGGGTAAAATCCTCCCCTCCCCACGAAACAGCTTTCTGATTGATCTCCTCCGCCTCCTTCACCCCGGTGTGGTCTTTCCAGAGCACAAACATGGCGTTCGGATTCTCTTTGAACCCGGGCGTCAGCGCCAGGGGTATACCCTGCCTGTTCACCGCTACCGGAGTCGAACCGGTCGTGTCAACCGAGATGGCTGCCACATTCTTCCGTACCTCATCGGACACCATTGAAAGTGCTTGTCCGACAGATTGTTCCAACCCTTCAAGATAGTCCAGCGGGTGTTGCCTGAACTGATTTTTGGCCGGATCGCAATACATTCCGGCTTTCCACCGGGGGTAGTAGAAGACGGCCGAAGCCACCTCCTCCCCGTTTTGTGTGTTGACAATAAGTGCCCGTACTGAGTCGGTACCATAATCGATTCCTATTGTATATTTTGGTGTAGTCATATCGTTATTTTGTTAATTTAAGGGGATATCCCCCTGTATTTCAACGCTTAAGACCAGAGGCCATGTGATAGTAAAGATCGTTCCAGCGGATTTCCTTCTTAAAGGAGGATACAGTCACCTTTTTATCGATGAGCAGGTATTCCATGTCCGCCATCTCGGCAAAATCTTCCATCATTTCTGAGGTCACAGCCATGCTGAACCCGGTATGATGGGCACCGCCGCCATGGATCCAGCAGGCGGCAGCGGTGGGCAGATCCGGTTCTGGAACCCACATCACGCGTGCCACAGGCAGTTTGGGAAGGGGCTTGTCGGCCGGCACCACGGCGCAGGGGTTCACAAGCATCCGGAAACGGTCGCCCATATCCATAACGGATACGTTCACCCCGCTACCAACGGCCACATCAAAAACGAGCCGGATCGGATCTTCCTTTCCCCCGATACCCAGCGGGTGCACTTCGAGGGAGGGTTTTGCTTTGGCAATGGTCGGGCAGACTTCGAGCATATGAGCGCCGAGTACTTTCATCCCGGCGGGGTTCAGGTGATAGGTATAATCCTCCATGAATGAGGTTCCGCCTTCAAGACCTTCTCCCATTACCTTCATAGCTCTTACCAGGGCAGCGGTTTTCCAGTCGCCCTCGGCGCCGAAGCCATAGCCCTCGGCCATGAGACGTTGTACAGCAATACCGGGCAGCTGCTTCAAACCGTGCAGATCCTCGAAGGTGGTGGTGAAGGCCTTAAATCCGCCTGCTTCCAGGAATTTCCTCATCCCGGCTTCGATCCTTGCTGCTTCGCGAAGATGGGCATGGTGCGAACCTCCCTTTTTCACTTCCGGTGCAAGTACAAAGTCCTTTTCATAGCCGGCAAGAACCTTTTCGGTCTCCGCATCCGTAACGCTGCCGATCACGGCCACAAGGTCTCCCACCCCATAGCCGTTCACCGAATAACCGAACTGCAGCTGAGCTTCCACCTTATCACCCTCGGTGACGGCCACCTCACGCATATTGTCGCCGAAACGGGCCACCTTCATGCCCTGCCAGTCGTGCCATGCCGCAGCCGCACGGGTCCAGGTTCCGATCTGCTCCTGAACGGTTTTCTCCTGCCAGTGACCCACAACAACCTTCCGGTTACGGCGCATCCGGCTTACCATGAAACCGTATTCGCGGTCGCCGTGTGCACTCTGGTTCAGGTTCATGAAGTCCATATCAATGGTATCCCAGGGGATATCCCGGTTGAACTGGGTGTGCAGATGCAGGATCGGTTTGTGAAGGATCTTCAGACCGTTGATCCACATCTTGGCTGGGGAGAAGGTATGCATCCAGGTGATGATCCCGATGCAATTCTCAGCGTTATTGGCCTGCCTGCAAAGGGCAGTCACTTCGTCGGGAGTCTTTAGCAAAGGCATATACTTGACGGTAACCGGAATGGCAGCAGTTTCATTCAGTGCCGCTGCGATCTTTCCCGAATCAACAGCAACCTGCTTCAGTGTTTCCTCGCCGTACAGGTGCTGTGTTCCCGTGACAAACCATGCTTCTAAACTCTTCAATCCTTTCATTTTATTTTAATTTTGGTTTTATAATCAGACAATGATGGCCGCATGGCTTCAGAATCCGAAGCTGTACCCGTTGCGGACCATATCTTCATACTTTTCTTCATCAAAACAGTAGCGGAAAGCCCCCTTCCGGGATCCTTCCTTTTCCTTTTCCTCCAGTTTTTTCAGCAAACCGAAGGAGAGCATTTTTTTCCGGAAATTCCGCTTGTCAAATTCCTGCTCAAAAATGGCTTCATAAAGTTTCATGAGCTGCGGCAGCGTGAACTTTTCCGGAAGCAGTTCAAAGCCCACGGGCTGCGTCCTGCATCGCCGGCGCAGTCGTCTCAGGGCCTTCTCGACCATGGTATTATGATCGAAGACCAGTTCGGGCAACTCGGCCAGACTGAACCACCGTGCCTGGTAATCGCTGGTAATGATCTGTTCCGCCTGTGCCGTATTGATCAGGGCATAGTATCCGATACTGATCACCCTGGCTTCGGGATCCCTTGCCGGTTCGCCGTAAGCCTGCAACTGCTCCAGGTAGATCTCCCCGAGCCCGGTAAGCTCGTTCAGGATCCTGCTTGCAGCTTCATCGGGACTTTCCTTTTCGCCAAGGAAACCGCCCATCAGTGACCACTGGCCTTTTCCCGGATCAAAACCGCGTTTGATCAGGAGGAGCTTGAGCTCCTCCCGGTCAAACCCGAAAATGATACAGTCGACCGCTACATAATGCCTTGCATGCTGGCTGTATAGGTCAGGCATAAGCCTAAAGTATTGGATTACCAGAAATAAACGTAGAATGCAATAATGATCGAAATAATGATCGCCGAGTTGATCACATCCCATTTATTCCAGCTGGCGCGCGTAATGGCCCGCTGCTCGGCCGTTGCCGAACCAAAGTACAGACCCTGGATTGTCGCCGGATCCACCTTCTTCGTAAAGGCACTCACAATGATCATCAGCATGATCACGACGAAGAAGAGCACGATCTCGTAGTGCAGCCAGTTCGGCTCAACGAATACCGAATAGATAAGTCCGTCGCCGGTAGCGGTACCGTAGAAGATCTTCAGACCGAGCCTCAGCATACCCAGGACGAAGCCGACTACCAGGCCGGTAAAACCGGCTGCTGGGGTGATCTTCTTCGAAAGGATACCCAGGAGGAATACGGCGGCGATACCGGGTGCCAGCAAGGATTGTACATCCTGCAGGTATTCATACAGCACCTTACCCAGGTTCTTCATGACCGGGATCCAGAGAATACCAAGAACCACTACGACAATAGTGGCCAGACGGCCGATCAATACATAGTGTTTCTCCGTTTTACCGGGTTTGAACTTCTGATAGAAGTCGACGGTGAAGAGCATGGCTGATGAATTGAACAGCGAAGCCAGGGAACTCATGAGAGCGGCCAGGATCCCTCCTACCACAATGCCGGTAAAGCCTTTGGGAAGAAGTACTTTCACAAGGGTGGAAAAAGCCGCATCGTTACTGGCCAGGTTAAGCAGCGGTTGCTGGGTTTCCGGATCAATCTTCTTGGTCATGGCAAAAGCAATCATACCGGGGATCAGGAAGATAAAAACGGGGGTAAGTTTCAGATAGGCTCCGAAAATGGTACCGCGACGTGCCTGCTTCTGGTCACGGCCGGAAAGCACACGCTGCACAATGAACTGGTCGGTACACCAGTACCAGAACCCTATGATAGCCGACCCGAGCAAGACCCCGGTCCATGGGAAATTGGCGTCGTGCCGCGATCGTATCAGGCTCGTCATCCCGTCGCCGAATTCATTCACCGGTGTCGAACGGCAGATCTCCATCATCTCTCCCCAGCCTCCGATCTTGACCAGCCCGATAACCAGGATGGCAATCGAGCCCAGCAACAGGATAGGCGTCTGCAGCACCGAGGTGTACAACACCGCCTTCATCCCGCCCAGGGTTGTGTATATACCGGTAATCAGCACAAGACCGATGGCACTGATCCAGAAAAAGTCGATCTGCATCTCACCGATCCTGATATAATCAATTCCGAATACATCCTTGAAAACCACGCCACCGGCATAAACGGTAACAGCCACCTTGGTGAGGATGTAGCTTACCAGTGAAATGATCGAAAGAAAGGACCGCGATTTGGAGTTATACCTCTTTTCCAGGAATTCCGGCATGGTAAACACCCCGCTTCGGGCATAAAAAGGAACAAACAGCCAGCCCAGCATCAGGATCAGCCAGCCGTGCATCTCCCAGTGAGCCATAGCCATACCACTCTGGGCCCCCGCTCCTGCAAGACCTACCAGGTGTTCAGAACCAATATTGGAAGCAAAAATCGAAGCACCGATGGCCAGCCAGGTGGCATCCCTGCCGGCAAGGAAGTAATCCGAGGTATCCTTGTCTTTCTTCTTCAGCACCCAGATGATCACACCAACAAGGGCTAAACAGAACAGACCCAGGACAATCCAGTCTAATGTTGTCATAATTAGTGGTTGTTTAGTTAGATTTATTAAGTGTAAAAATAACACTTTTTATTCTCAGACAAACTTTCAGGACGTTTTTTTCGTGTTTGGGAAGGAAATTTGGTTGTGGGAAGAGGGTGGGGTGAAGAGTGAAGGGTTACGGGTTACGGGTTGCGGGTGACGCGAGACGCGAGACGCGGGACGGGTTACGGGTTGCGGGTGACGGGTTACGGGTTGCGGGTGACGCCTGCCTTCGCCAGAGGCTTCGGCGGATGGAACGTGACGGGTGAGGAGTGACGAGTAATGAGTGACGAGTGAGACGTGAGAAGTGAGACGCGGGATGCGGGACGGGAAACGCGGGACGGGTTACGGGTTACGGGTGACGGGTGACGCCTACCTTCGCCAGAGGCTTCGGCGGATGGAACGTGACGGGTGAGGAGTGACGAGTAATGAGTGACGAGTGAGACGTGAGAAGTGAGACGCGGGATGCGGGACGGGTTACGGGTTACGGGTTACGGGTTGCGGGTGACGGGTTGCGGGTGACGCGGGATGCGAGACGGGAGAGGCTTTGAGCCTTTGAGCCTTTGAGCCTTAGCGCCTTTGCGTTAACCCTTTGTGTCTTCTTTGCTCCGCGCTCCCCTTTGGGCCTTTCTCGCGATGCGAGACGCCATCCGTTGCCTCTGCTCACAGGCCGGAAGCGAGCCAGTCGCCCACTTCCGAGGTAGAGCTGGCCTTTCCGCTGGCAATATCCTCCGTTACAACGCCGGCATCCAGGGAACGCTGAACCACCGCCCTGACTGCCTCCGCCTCCTCTTTCAGGTGCAGGCCCACCTCAAGCAGCATGGCCGCCGAAAGGACCGTGGCAAGGGGATTGGCAATGTTCTTTCCTGCTGCCTGGGGATATGAACCATGGATAGGCTCAAACACGGAGGTATGGATCCCGACCGATGCCGAGGGAAGCAGACCCAGCGATCCGGTGATCACACTGGCCTCATCCGACAGGATATCGCCGAACATGTTCTCGGTAACCATCACATCGAATTTTTTCGGCCACTGGATGATCTGCATCGCGGCATTGTCAACAAACATGAAGTCGACCTTAATATCGGGATATGACGGGATCATCTCCTGCACTGTCTCCCTCCAGAGCCGGGAAGTGGCCAGCACATTAGCCTTGTCGACCACCGTCAGATGTTTGTTCCGCAATGCGGCATACTCAAAGCCGAGCTTCACAATCCGCTCCACCTCATCTTTCGTGTAGGTACAGGTGTCGTAAGCCTTTTTCAGGTCCTCACTCCTGCCCCGCGGCTCCCCGAAATAAATCCCCCCGGTAAGCTCCCTGACCACTACGAAATCGGCTCCTTCCACAAGGTCCCTGCGCAGCGGCGATTTGTGCAGCAGGGAGGGGAAGGTGGATACGGGCCGGATATTGGCATAGAGTCCGAGTTTCTTCCTCATGGCCAGCAATCCCTGCTCAGGGCGCACCTTTGCCTTCGGATCGTTGTCGTACTTCGGATCGCCGATGGCCCCGAAGAGCACCGCATCGGAGTTCATGCACAGCTGAAAGGTCTCTTCCGGGAAAGGATCTCCGGTGGCATCAATGGCACAGGCGCCAACAAGTGCTTCGGTAAAATGAAAGGTATGATTGAATTTCTTACCAACTGCCTTCAGCACCTTCACGGCCTGGGCTACGATCTCCGGTCCGATTCCGTCGCCGGCAAGTACAGCTATCTTATACTCCATATGATCTTATTTTTGGGTTTCAGGGGGATAAAAGTAAAACTTTAAGCCCATTATTTCATTGCTTCGATAATATTCAACATGCGGGTTGTACACTGGATGGCGGCCACGGTCTGGTCGGAATCAAGGCCCCTTGTTTTAAGGCTTTTGCCCTTATAATCCCAGGTGATGATACACTCGACCAATGCATCGGTGCGACCTCCCGGGGGAATAGTCACAATGTAATCGGTGAGCACCGGATGCTCCCGCCCGAGCCGGTCGTAAATCTTCCAGAGCGCCTTCATAAAGGCATCGTACTGACCGTCGCCCGAGGCTGTTTCCTCGTAATTTTTGCAATCGATCTCAATGCTGAGGGTGGCAACTGAACGTAATCCCTTGGCAACAGACAGGCTGTAGTTCCTGATCCGGATCTTTTCCTCCACCCTCTTGCTCCGGAGCACGTCCGATATGATATAAGGCAGATCCTCCTTGGTGACCACCTCCTTCTTATCCCCCAGCTCAATAACCCGCTCGGTGACCATCTTCATCTCCTCCTTGCTGAGCTCTATCCCCAGTTCCTCCAGGTTCTTGATAATGCTCGCCTTGCCCGACATCTTCCCGAGGGCATACTGCCTGCGGCGGCCAAAGCGTTCGGGCAGCAGATCGTTGAAATACAGATTGTCCTTATGATCACCATCAGCATGGATCCCGCTGGTCTGGGTAAATACATTTTCCCCGATCAACGGTTTGTTGGCCGGGATGCGGATGCCGGAGAAGGATTCGATCAGTTTGCTGACGATATAAAGTTTTTCCTCCTTCAAGGTCATTTCATAGCCGAAATGGTCCTTTACCACCCCGATCACACTTGATACCGGCACATTTCCGGCCCGTTCGCCGAGACCGTTCACGGTGGTATGTATCCCATCGATCCCTGCTTTTATGGCTGCATAGACATTTGAGGCAGCCAGGTCGTAATCGTTATGCGCGTGAAAATCAAACTTCAATGCCGGGAAACGCTGTTTCATGTCGGAGCAGAAACGGAAGGTCTCTTCGTGATTCAGGATGCCCAGCGTATCAGGCAGCATAAAGCGGTTGATGGATTCCTCCTTCAGGCTGTCGATCATCTGGTATACGTAGCCGGGACTGTGCCGCATACCGTTCGACCAGTCTTCGAAATACACGTTCACGGTGATGCCCATCTCCCTGGCCCGGGCCAGTACGCCTTTAATATCGGTGATATGCTGTTCCGCCGTTTTCCGCAGTTGCTGCTCGCAATGCTTGATTGATCCCTTGGTGAGCAGGTTGATCACCCGGCCGCCGGCATTGGCAATCCAGTCGAGCGACTGGGTCCCGTCAACAAAACCCAGTACCTCTACCCTGTCGAGATAACCATGTTCCCTGGCCCATCCGAAGATCAGGCTGGCTCCCTGGTATTCGCCCTCCGATACACGGGCCGAGGCAACCTCGATCCGGTCGACCTTCAGCTCTTCCAGCAGCAGCCTCGCGATACTCAGTTTCTCCCCTGCCGTGAACGAGACCCCCGAGGTCTGTTCCCCATCGCGGAGCGTGGTATCCATGATCGTTATCTTCATCCTACTAATCTTTAGTAAACACTTACTTCATCCAGGCTTGCGGCTTAAAAGGCTGCAGCCGACTCATGCGCCTTTATCATTTCCTTCAGGCTGAGCAGGTAATCAATGTCGTCGTAGCCTTTGATCAGGCATTCCTTTTTATAGGGATTAATATCGAAGTTTTCTATCTCCCCGCTTTTTTCCAGAACGATCTCCTGTTTTTCCAGATCGACGCGGATCAGGCTGGAGGGATCGGCTTCCACGCTCTGTAATAGTTTTGCCAGGAAGGCTTCGGAGACCTGAACGGGGAGCAGTCCGTTATTCAGGGCATTGTTCCTGAAGATATCGGCAAAAAAACTTGAAACCACCACCCTGAAGCCATAGTCGTAAATGGCCCAGGCGGCATGCTCACGGCTCGATCCGCTTCCGAAGTTCTTCCCTCCGATCAGGATCTTACCGCTGTACCTCTGATCGTTCAGCACGAAAGCGCTTTTCGGTTTATTTTCCCGGTCGTAGCGCCAGTCACGGAATAAATTTTCCCCGAAACCGTCGCGGGTCGTGGCTTTCAAGAACCTCGCCGGGATGATCTGGTCGGTGTCGACATTTTCAAGAGGCAGGGGCACTGCCGGGGAAATAATCGTTGTAAATTTTTCTGCAGGCATAATCCAATATTTTTATCGGCCGTGTGCCGACTGTTAAACAATAACACCTTCAATGGCCACGCGGGCAGCTGTTGCCGGGCTTGCAAGCATGGTGCGGGCTCCGGGACCCTGCCGGCCTTCAAAGTTCCGGTTCGAGGTCGACACGGCCAGTTTTCCTTCCGGGATCTTATCATCATTCATGGCCAGGCAGGCTGAACAGCCCGGCTGACGGAGCTGAAATCCGGCTTCCTCAAGTATTGCCGTGATCCCTTCCCTGTGCGCCTGTTGTTCGACCTGCTTCGAGCCGGGAACGATCCAGGCTGTAATGTGTTCCGCTTTCTTCCTGCCTTTGACAATGGAAGCCACTTCCCGCAGGTCCTCGATACGTCCGTTGGTGCAGCTGCCTACAAACACATAATCAACCTTTTTCCCGGCGATCTTATCCCCGGCTTTGAAGCCCATATAATCAAGGGCCTTGCGATAGGTGACCAGGTTCTTTTCGTCCACTTCCTTTTCGGCGGGGATATGGCCCGAGATCTTCGCTCCCATCCCCGGGTTGGTCCCGTAAGTGATCATCGGCTCGATGTCGGCGGCCTCAAAATGCAGGTCGAGGTCGAAAACGGCATCGTCGTCGCTCTTCAGTTCACGCCAGCGTGCCACGGCTTTTTCAAACTCAGCACCTTTTGGACCAAATTCCCTGCCACGCAGGTATTCAAAGGTGACCTCATCGGGGGCGATCAGGCCACCACGGGCGCCGCTTTCAATGCTCATGTTGCAGACCGTCATGCGGCCTTCCATCGACAGGCTGCGAATGGCCGAACCGGCATATTCGATAAAATAGCCCGTCCCGCCGCTGGCCGAGATCTTCGAAATGATATACAGGATGATATCCTTCGCCGTTACGTTGGCGGCCAACTTCCCGTCGACACTGATCCTCATCTTTTTCGGTTTGGGCTGGAGGATGCACTGGGTGGCCAGGACCATCTCCACCTCGCTGGTGCCGATCCCGAAGGCCACGCTGCCGAAAGCCCCGTGGGTCGAGGTATGACTGTCGCCGCAGACAATGGTCATGCCTGGCAGGGTGAGTCCCAGTTCGGGGCCGATCACGTGAACGATCCCCTGGTAAGGATGGTTGAGCCCGTAGAGGGTGATTCCGTGCCGCTGACAGTTTTCCGTGAGCTTATTCACCTGGAAGCGCGACAGTTCATCGCGGATGGGAAGATGCTGATCCACTGTCGGGACGTTGTGGTCGGGGGTTGCCACGGTCTTTTCGGGCCGGAAGACTTTTAATCCCCTTTTTTCTATCCCGGCAAAAGCCTGCGGACTGGTTACCTCATGAATCAGGTGCCGGTCGATATACAGCACGCTGGGTCCGCCCGCAATGGTCTCCACCACATGGGCATCCCAGACCTTGTCGAAAAGTGTTTTTCCTGCCAATTCAGTAAATTTTGATCATAAAACAAATACGAATGATCCATAGCTCCCGGGGGAGGCTTCAATCATTCGCAGGTATGAAAATGCAAAGATAGCAAACAAATTTTCGTTTTTCGCAAAAAAGAGGTCGTTTGATAAGAATTTGTCACTTTCATCTACCTTTTTCTGATATTTTTATTGTTTTTCGCACGTTTTTCTATTAACAATGCAAGGAGGCAGGATGTTCGGCCGGAAAAAAATAAAGTCCGGAACAGGATGGGTGTTCCGGACCTTACCGCTTCAAACCTAAAATTAAGAGAACTGTTATCCTGCCACGAAAAGACTGATCGTGAGCAGAATGTCATTGGAAAGCACCATATCTTTCATGGACACATCGTAGGAGACGTTATATTTTTTCCGGTCGAAGGTGAGTTTTCCGCTGATCTCTTTTCCACCTTCAACAGGTGTAACCTTGATATCCGTCACGGTCTCCTCATGGCTTATTCCCCTGATGGTAAGGGTTCCCGTGGCAGTGGATCCGTTTACTGCACCGATCACGAAGGACGCTTCCGGCCAGGTGGGCACATCGAAAAAGTCGGGCGAAGAAAGGTGAGCAACCAGTTTCTCCGGGGTACGGCCTTCCGAGGGCATATAATTTTCGTCGGTGGCCTTCATCGTGGTCATATCGGCAACGAAGCTGCCGCCGCTTACCCGGTCTCCGGCCATTTCGAGGCTCGCCGATTTCAGGTTCAGTGTGCCTTCGTGGGAATAAACACCCAGCACCTCACCTTTCCATTGGATCACACTCTGATCAGTATTGACAACAACCGGCACTCCGGCAGTTTTTTCTGCGGATGTTTCCGTGGCCGCCTGTTTGGAACTGTTACCCGTGCAGGCAGCGAGCAGGCTCAGGGCCAGCAGGGAGAGAACGAGGGGGAATTTCATTTTTTTCATACATTTTCCTTTTTAAAGCTAAAACCTGTGTGTTTCCCATTCCGGGAACACTGTTAAATACTACAACCCTATAACGTTATGTAAACGGAACTGGTTTTTGGGAGGGGTGTTAAAAAAGGGTTAAAGAGGGGTGACGCCTGCCTTCGCCAGAGGCTTCGGCGGGTGGAACGTGACGGGAGACAAGTGAGAGGTGGAGAGTGAGTAGTGAGAAGTGAGATTCGGGATGGGGAAGTTTATTTATTGTGCGATGCTTTGCGCCTTTGAGCCTTTGCGCTTTTGCGTTTATCCTTTGTGTCTTCTTTTCAGGAGACGCGTGACGCGAGACGCGAGACGGGGAAGTTTATTTATTGTGCGATGATTCGCGCATTTGGGCCTTTGAGCCTTCGTTAACCTTTTGTGTCTTTGCAGCTCCGAGTTCCCCTTTGCGCTTTCACACCTGTATTTTTTGCCACTAAGGCACCAGGGCACAAAGCAGCACAAATTATTTTTACATAATTTCTTAGTGGACCTTAGAGTCTTCGTGGCTTTGTGGCTCGCGTTCCCCTTTGCGGCCTTTTTCGAGACGGGTTACGGCTTACGGTGTCCCTGGGCGGTCCTTGTCCCGACAGCCCTCGGGATCGAAGGACCGGCAATCAGTAAAGAGTGACGGTTCAGGTGTTTCTCTTCACTCCTCACTGGTCACTCCAAAAGCGCCCTCTGACCGTTTTCAGAATCCGCCTGAAAGTATAACTGTCCCGGACAAAAAGATCCACCTACCCCCTGGAATTGGGCATATATATGCACCTTATTAAAACGATATAAGCGATATATGTGTAACTTAGGTGCACATACACAAATGTTAGGGGTAAGGCTGAGTTAACTGCAATAAATAGAATATTTTTATGAATACCAAACAAGAATATCTTAGTTATATACTAAAAGAAAGTGAGGTGTTCTCCAATAGGATTTTCACCATTATTGATATACCAGACAGAATACTTGATTATTTCTTTATCAAATTTTATAACAAAGATACTATTGAAAAAAATCAAGAAAATTTAAAATTTTGGCATTTTTCTCTGAGACCAATATTCATAAATATCTGTATCTTTTTTTCACATCAGTCTGACTTAAGAAGAATCATTCATGAGCATTTGCCGAAGAATTCATCTGAATTTCATATAGATATTGAGGATTTATTTCCCAATTACGATATAGATTTTTTACTTCCAGATATTCATCTCGATGAAATTCTGCATAATTGGAACCCAAAATCAGTTCATCTTTATCATGACGTTACTTCATTTATCTCAAGAAATATGAGAAATATTCATATTCCATACCAAACTGCACTTGGACTTTGGGTTGTATACAATCTTTGTGAAGATAAGCCAAATAATTCTGATATTGATATTGCCCCACTATTAGGTAGTTTTCTAATAACTTCAACCCAAATGCATATGATAACAAAACAAATTTTAAAAAAGAAATAAATGTCATCAATCAAAGCCCTACCCCTAACAAGCGGTCATATGCAATGCGGGTGTCCGTGCTTTCTCAAAATTTTGTACATTTAATGAAATGAATAGCGATTTAAAAGGTAAGTACTTCGAAACCCGCACAGCATATACCGCCGTCCGTTATGCGCAAATTTGACACGACAATTACCATGAAAAGATACTCTTCAATACTACCTATCATATCATTGATAATCAGCATTTTTATTTGTGAACCAATACAAGCGCAAATAAATGATAACTCTTCTAT
Organism: Bacteroidota bacterium; assembly: GCA_049325415.1. Classification (GTDB taxonomy): domain Bacteria; phylum Bacteroidota; class Bacteroidia; order Bacteroidales; genus JBMOLL01. Next base: position 47,759 of record JBMOLL010000089.1, read on the forward strand.
AAGTAAAATTGTAATTCAAATATTTCCAGCATTCTACACTCACTCTCAAATTATATTTGATGTTAATAAAAGTGATATGGTATTTGATATGATAGGAGATGTGCGGTTTATTAAGGAAGATGCAAACTTTGATATGAAACCCTTTTATTACAAGTTTAATTCAGAAGAATCAAAGTATTTAAACGATTCTATTTTATCATCATTTCTTTCAGAAGACTTTTCAAATTCTTTTCGAGGAGTTACCGATGGGATTGGCATTGATATTCTCTACAGCTTCAATGATGGAAATTCCAAAAAGATAGAATTATCTAACAGTAGCACATTGAATCAGAGTAAATTGATTACATATCTTTTGAACACGCTGATCTCTAATTGTTCAGATAGTATGACTGTAAAATACTCAAAAATAATAGATAAATATTATTAAATCTGCGCATAACAAGCGGTCATATGCAATGCGGGTGTTCGTGTTATATCGAAATTTTGTACATTTAATGAAACGAATAGCAGTTTGAAAAGTAAGTGCTTCGATCCCCCTGACTTTCGGGATCACAGGATGACTATACAAAAACCCGCAATTATTGGAAATACCTTAAAGCAAAGTTAAAGAAAGAAAATAGTCAAGTGGTTAGTGCCACTACCCAGTTGAAATTACTTGCTCCAGATGGGAAAAGACGATTTGCTGATATGTTAGATTATAACGGCATAATTACATTGGGGAAAGAGTTCCCCGGAAAAAAAGCAAACCGGTTTATTGAATGGTTTACATACGGTGATGAGAGTATAGACGGAAAAAGTAAAACAAAAGCGTATGCTTTATTTGAAAGTTCGTTTATCTAAAGTATTGAGGTTGGAACAGCCAAAGGATTGCAACAAATTCATGCGTATTTGTTTGGAGGACTTTATGATTTTGCGGGTCAAATCAGACAAAAGAATATTTCAAAAGCTGGTTTTCAATTTGCTGTATCACGCTTTTTAGGCGACACATTAAAACAAATTGAAACAATGCCTGAAAACACATTTGACGAAATAGTAAACAAATATGTTGAAATGAACATCGCACATCCTTTTATAGAAGGTAACGGTAGATGCACTAGAATATGGTTGGATCTGATGCTAAGAAAACGTCTGAAAAAATGTGTTGATTGGAGCAAAATCAGTAAACGGGACTATATGAATGCAATGATGCAAAGTCCGACAAAAAGTAATATTCTAAAGACACTATTGAATAATGCACTTACTTCCAAAATAAATGACCAAGAAATGTTTATGAAAGGGATTGACTATTCCTATTACTATGAAGAAAATATTTAAAGGATAAACAACGAAACGCCAACAAAGGTGACTGTTGCACAATCCCCAGTTTTTTTGGACCATCCGTTATAAACCGGTCTGCCCTAAATTTCCCGGTTCGGCATTAACCGGGATAAAATCCACTTGTTCTTCAGATCAAAAAACAGAGATAGAGGAATCTTTTAACAGGTTTCTCCGTTCTCTTTGATGCTGGTTATTCCGGACACATTGCAACAGGCCTCATCTCCGGGCCTGCTCCAGGATCGGTCAGGACGATTTACCGGCCATGCAATATGATCCTGCATATCCATGGATGGTGGAAATTAGTAGGAATTCAAATAAATTCCTGTCCCGGGATGATCAAATACCGGAACTATCGACTAACTTTATCAGGGATTCGATTTTATACCCAGCTGTTCTCACCTGGCAGTTGACTCAGATTGAAGGCATTTTGAGGATCTCCCATCAAGCCTTGTCGAAAACCAGAACAGAGTTGTTTGAATATTTTTTAATTGCCTGTCGCTGTTGTATTCACAACGATGGAATCATTTTGATATAGCTGTATCATAATGAGAAGAATGGATATGAATCAAAAGAAGCTTTTAAAACGGAGTAATGTATAGTAATAATAACCTAAAAACTTTAATTCAATGAAGGTAGTGTTGTTGTTTTTTTCGATTATTATTTTGAATCTTAATCTGTTGAAGGCTGTTTCTCCGGCAATCATACTTGAATTTAAAAGTCAGGGTGGCAGTATTTCATTTGACCTTATTGGGAAAAGCAATACCAATATTACTATTGACTGGGGTGATGGGGTTACTGAAGATCGCAATTTAAGCACTCAATACGAAACTTTTACCGGCACTGTTCAGGCATCCGAGGTTAAAATTTACGGAGGTTCAATCGCTGGTTTTAAGATTTTCGAGATGCCGCTTAACAAGGCTGTATTTGCCGAATATTATGGTTTCAGATATATAAGCATAAATAATTGTCAGCTGGATTCGCTCTATTTGATAAACAATAATGAACTGGATACCTTATTTGTGAATTCCAATAATCTGAAGTTCTTGAATTTAGAGGGAAATACATCCCTTGTTCATCTTGAGTTTTTAAGCAATTCCATTTCTTCAATAGACCTTGGATCACTTGAAAAGTTAGAGTTTTTAGGCGCAAATACCAATAATTTAAGCTGTATTGATCTGTCTAAAAACAACCTGCTTACTCAAATTGATTTACAATACAATATTCTCGACAGTATCAATGTGAGCAACCTGAATAATTTGCAGGTGCTCGCGCTGTATCAGAATCAATTAAAGGAGTTGGATGTTTCCAATAATCCTTTGCTTACAAATTTGGTTTGCAGCTATAATTTACTTTCATCAGTTGATGTAAGTAAGAATCCTTTACTGATTGGCCTTGGCTTAGGTTTTAACAATCTCGAGGAGTTGGATGTGACAAAGAACACGGAACTGACCTATTTGAACGTGAGCTATAATAAACTTAACAAGGAAATTGATCTTTCAAAAAACGTTAAATTACAAAATCTACGACTGTCGGGAAACAGATTACCCTCAATTGACCTTTCGGCACAGTCAGAGCTTATGCAATTGGAATTGGCTGATAATCTCCTTTGGTGGATTGATCTGAACAGTAATCCAAAGCTGGGGAGTATCGATATCACCAACAATGATTTGCGCATCAGCTACCTGCCTGTTCCAAAAACCGGATGGTGGGAGTATTACTACAATCCGCAGAGGAAGATTGAATTTGCATACAAAGAATATAATACCTACGATGAGCTTGATCTGAGGTCTGAGGTTAGCCGTGATGGGGTTTCTTCAGTTTTTACCTGGAAAAGCATTAACGGAGCAACTCTTGCACCCGATGTGGATTACGCTGAAAGTAACGGAATGTTTTCTTTTTTGAAAGGTCAAGCTGATTCAGTTTATTGTGAGATAACCAACAGTTTGTTCCCGGATCTGGTATTGGAAACCTCAAAATTTAAGGTAACTGGCTCAACGGGAACCATAGAGTACCGGGAATCGGACATTACAATTTCTCCCAATCCTTTTTCCGACTATCTGAATATCAAATCTGAAAAACCGATCCGAAAGATTGAAGTTTACAACTATTCCGGGATTAAACTGATGGAATACAGCGCAAATTCCCAATTTGAGATTGAAATTCCAATAGTGGAGCTTGAATCAGGATTTTTTCTGATTAATGTTGACGGAAAATTCCAGACGGCCGTAAAATATTAAGGTTGAATCTAAAGAAGGATAGCATCTTTATAAGTGAAAAAAAGCGCCCTTCAGTATGCTTTAATAATTCCAGGACGGAAGTTTAAATTCAAAAAATAGAATTTAAAGTCAGCCTGGTAGCAGGACAGGCAGGAGCTTCGGGTGATCCGGTGTATCGGGTTTCCAAACGAGCGATGATTTTTTTGAGTTATCGAATCAGGGATTCCTTCGATAAGGATGCTAAATTTGATAAAGGTGCTGTATATAGAGAATACCTGAGTACAACTTTATTATCAGGCATAAGCAGAGGTCTTCACCAGCTGGTAAACTGTAAATTACCCTTGTCGGCATTGGCTTCCTGCCTCGTAAAAGCTGTAAAGACCTTCAGCTAAGTTTGTTCCGGATGAAATAGAGTGTACTCATTCTGTTTTTCTCTTCTTCAGTTCGTCTTCTGAAGCTTAACCATAGGCTTTATAAGATTATCAACAGATAACATTCCGTTTGAACATAAATTTATTTATCTTCAATAATTAATCTAAAACTATCCTGAAATGAAAAATCTCCTCTTTTCACTGATCCTGTTAACACTCTGTTTTAGTTCTTCAGCGCAAACAGTTGATCCCTCAAGCCAGAAACTTATAGATACATTCGTCAAAAGTAATATCGAGTTTCAACTTGAGGAGATTGATCAAACATCTGTTGCCAAAGTATTTTCAGGCAAATTCTTCAGGATTCTGGTAGGATTTGTCGAAACCGGAACAGGTGCTACGTATTGCGGATCAGATAATTACATCAATGTCGATGGCTCTGCTGTCAACATGATAGAACCTATTCACATGGATCTTGAATGCCCTGTCTTATTATCACTCATTAAAAAGGATTTCCTGCTAAAAGATGAAAACGCAGCACAACTATTTGAAGCTGCACTTAACGTTCTGTATCCGGTGGATGAAGATGAACTCCCTGATGTTAAGCACCTGAAGGAAGGATCACAATGGATTTTTCTTCGGGGTAAATTCTTCGACGATTACAAAGCTTTCATCGCTACAACAGATCCTGACGGAAAAATCACGAAGGTAGAGTTAATACTTTCATATTCTGTAAATTAAATATTTACTCAAAAACTGATACTGCCTTGACATGAGCAGTTAGAAATAATCGGCAAATAACGATATGTAAAGCAAATAGTTGTATCAGTTATAAAATCGGGGCTTGTTGCCCGCTGCTGCTTTATCCCGGTTGATATGTAAGATGCCCGCAATAGTCTACTTTGTATATACTCAATGCTATTTCGAAATTTTGTACATTTAATGAAAGGAATAGCAATTTGAAGAGTTTGAGCTTCACTACCTGGACTGTAAATTACTTTGGTACCTTATTGTGCATTATGAAAAGCCAGGAAAAATAAAAAATATCAATAGATGCGATCATGGAAGCAATAAGCAGAAAAGATTTCTTTAAAAAGGCTTGTTTAACCCAAATTATTCAATAGGAGCCGAAGATATGAGGCGAACTACTTGAATTAGTTGGGATAATCCCTCCCGATATTTCCTAAAATCCGCAGGATTATGTTAAAAAAGGCTGTAAAACTTTAATAACTAAAGTTCTACAGCCAAGGAACTTTCACCTAAATTGGTGTTGCACAAAATCCCTGGGATGAAAGTAC
>JBMOLL010000090.1:0-6995 GCA_049325415.1 Bacteroidota bacterium
GCTGATTTCGCCCGTTCTTGTGCTTCTGCTTACTGCCGGTGCATCGGTAGTGGGCGGGTTTTTCGGTTATTCGGCCGAATCGGCAAGTTTTCGCTGTTCTTCCTGATAATTGCGCTGTCGAAACTGTTTAATAAGGCCCTCAAAGACTCCATGGAGGTTCCTTCAATGAAGATCCTTTACCAGTCGCTTGATTCACGCGAGCGTTACGATATCCAGGCACGAATCGACGGAACGGTCAATGAGATCACCGCTTTCTCTGCCGGTCTGATCATGGCCGGACTGGCCATGCTGAGCTTCGTCCATATCATTCATTTTACCTATATCCTTATTTTCGTTCTTGCGGCGTGGGTGTTTATCGGACTGGCTCTTTACCGTCGTTACCGGTTGTCGCTCGAAGAATCGCTGACCATGGCCCGCAGTGAGGCAAAGCCCTTGCTCAGGCAGCAGTATTTCGAAAGTTTACAGGAAGATCAACTACAGCATACTGCCGGAATGCTGCGGATCAATCCTTTTTTCATCCATCATGTGGCGAGGAAGGGAGCCGATCCTTACCTGTTTTCTGAAGACGGGGAAGTAAGGGCCGAAGCGTGGAATATGATTGCAAACAGTTTGTACAGGCCCGATCCGGAAAAAACCAAAAAGCTACTTCTGCAGGAAAGCGACAAAGCAATCCGTATGATTGCAGAGAGCATGCTCTCCCGCCCTTTGCCCTCAGGCAGGGAGACCGGCGCTGCACTTCGTTCCGGTACCAGGGAAACCATACTGGGAGCCCTGGAGTCTCTGGCTGCAGAAGGCAGAAAGGATCTGATCCCTCAGCTTATTTCACTGCTTCGGGATGTCGATCCCTTCGTCCGCAAAGCAGCCATCGATGCTGCAGGAAAACTTGCATCGATCGAGCTGGGCCCCTACCTGGTGGATTACCTCGGGCATCCGGATCTGGGGTATAATGCCTGGTCGGCCCTGGTCTGTTCAGGTGAAGGTGTGCTTGGAAACCTTGAAAATGCTTTCCACCGTTCGGGTCAGAGTACGGCGGTACAGATCAGGATCATCCATGCCATGAGTGCCATTGGCGGACCCTCTGCTGAGGCTTATCTTGCCCAGAAACTGTCGTATCACCAGCGCGAAGTAAGGCATGCGGTTATAAAGGCCTTGCATGATTCGGGATACAGGCCCCGCGAGGATGTCCGGCAACCTGTTTTGGATGCTATTTACAGTTCCGTGGCTGTCGGGGCATGGATCATTGCTGCCGAGCAGACCATCCGTGAAAACAATCCAGGAAATGGCCTGCTGGAAGCAATAAGGGAAGAGCTGCGCTTTAATAATCATCAGCTCTTTATGCTGCTGGGCATTGCCTACGACAGACAGGTCGTGGATCATGTAAAGGATAGCCTGACAAGGGAGGAGTCGGATGACAGTGGTTATGCCATCGAACTACTCAACCTGATTGTGGATGAACAGGTTAAGGAATATCTTGAACCCTATTTTGATGATCGGTCGGCAGCCGATAAAATACGTTTGCTGCAAAATGAATTTCCGGTTGAGATCCTTTCCTTTGAAAACCTGGTGGAAGAGATTCTCACCCGCGACGGACTCTGGCTCGGTCATTATGTCCGGGCCTGCGCCATAGATGCTCTGGGTGAGGAAAAGCGTTTCATGGCAGGTATGCAGCTGGCTGCGCAGGCTTTTCATCCCCAGCGGGTGATCAGTGAACTTTCCCTCCGGACCCTGTTGAAGCAGGCTCCAGAGACATACCGGCAGATTGTTGAAAGAACCGGAAAGCCTGAAGAGAAGGAACAGGAACAATTATTAAACGGCAGCCTCCTTCAGCCTCATCCGGTCATGGAAAGAATGAAGGAACTACGGAACTGGGATCTGTTCCGGGAAGTTCCCTGGCAGGAACTTTTTTTCCTCGCTGAAATAATGGAGGAAGCAAATAAAGAAAAGATTGTTGACAGGAATTTTGTAACCTTTTTCAGGGATTTGAGTACATTTGAAAGTAATGATGCAACCGGCCTGTTGTTTTTTCCGGATTCAGACGAGCAGATACGCAATGAAGAACTGGCCAGAGAAAAGACTGGTCCGGGAAAACCGGTGTACGTGGTTAGGGTGGATCTCCTTAAGAATATGATGTTTACTTACAGGGGGATTCATTCTGCCGTAATGCATTTTTTTGAAACTGAATTAGAAACCATATAACCCCCAATATCTGAATGGCAGGACTGGCAATATCGAAAAGAACCACTATTTTCAAGCAACTGATCCTGAATGTTGTCTTTCCGGCTATTCTTGCCCTCCTGGTTCTTGGCGTGCTGAATCTCAAGCAGACCCTGACCATCCTGAACGAAGCCGGAGAAAGCAAAAGCGCCATTATCAGTGATGAAATCCGTCAGGTTCATGAACTACAGGATATGGCGATGATGATCCTCGAGGAAGGGATCAATCCGGTACTTCGTGAATACAGTAACCAGCTGGTAAATAATATTTTCAGAAATACCGAGGGGATCGAGTCTGCCGACCTGGTAAAGATCAGGCAGGAACTTGGTATGGATCCGGGACACGAAGATATTTATATCATCAGCAGGGAAGGGATCATCGTGAACTCGACCTTTGAAAAAGACCTGGGGTTTAACCTTTTTTCCCTGGGTGAGGAACATAAGGAACTGCTTAATTCAGTTTGGGAAAGAAATGAATTTCTTTCCGACGTATTCACCATTGAAAACCAGACACGCAGGGTGAAGAAATACACCTACCAGCCAACCCTTGATGGCCGGTATATTGTTGAACTGGGTTTATACTCTCCGCGTGCCGACAGCATCATCCAGTTTGTCAGCGAAAGAATCAACGACATCTCCAAGGAACAGAAGAATGTTGTTTCCGTTCAGCTGTTTTTCGGTGCTGAAACGCCCATCGCCCTTAATGGATCGGGGAGTCTGAGAGCCGATCACCTCGCAGCCTACCAGGAGGTCATGAAAACACATAAGCGGATCACCTTTGATGAAAAGGAAGAAGGGAAGCCTTACCGCTACTATTTCATGTTCATGGAAAGGAAGAACACCAACCTGTATAAGGAATCCGTGATCCGCATTATTTTCGATATCAGCAGTGAACACCGGCTGATTCGCTGGGAGTTGCTGAAGTTCTTTCTGGTATTCGGCTTTACAGTCACCGTGGTGGTGATTATGCTCTACCGAAAGACGAGGGTTATTACCGATCCCATTAAAAAACTCGTAAAGAAAGTAAACCGGATCTCAGAAGGACATTTAAATGAGAGGGCTGAAGTACAGGGGAATAATGAAATTGCCTCGCTTTCGGAGAAGTTCAATAATATGATCGAACAGCTCGAAAGCTATTACAACGAACTGGAGGAGAAAGTCAGGGAACGTACCGCAGAGGTCGTGGCTCAGAAAGAAGAGATTGAAGCGCAGAGAGATATGCTGGCGGGTTACAACAAGTCTCTGGAAAAGGCCTACACCGAAATAGAAGACAGCATACATTATGCCAGCCGGATCCAGAACGCCATCCTTCCTCCCCAGAATTACCTTGAAAAAATATTACCCGGTGCCTTCTTCCTTTATCGCCCGCGCGACATTGTAAGCGGCGATTTCTACTGGGTGGCGGCAAAGGATGAGAAAGTGATCGTGGCTGCAGTCGATTGTACGGGTCACGGTGTACCGGGAGCTTTCATGTCGATTGTTGGCAGTAATCAGCTGAATTACGCACTGAACGTGATGAATTTTACCAGGCCGGCCGACATTCTGATGAGCCTTGACGAAGGGGTGACCAATACCCTCAGGCAGTCCCAGAACCTGACGGTTCACGATGGAATGGACCTTTCGCTCATTGTACTCGATCCGCGTAACGGTATTCTTGAATTCGCCGGGGCTTTTAATCCGCTTGTTATCGTCAGGAATAATGAATTGATTAAATATAAAGCTGACCGGCTTCCGATCGGGGGTCACAATGTGCCCGGGAAAAAGATTTTCACGAACCAGAGTGTTGAGATACAGAAAGGGGATATGGCTTATCTCTTTACGGATGGTTATGCTGATCAGTTTGGAGGGCCGGATGATTCGAAATTCATGTCCAGGAGATTCATGAACCTGTTGCAGGAGGTTTCCTCCCTGCCGGTAAATGAACAGATGACAAGACTGGAAAAAGCTCACATCAGTTGGAAAGGAAATGGGCCCCAGATCGATGATATTCTGGTAATCGGCATTCGCCTGTAATGGCTGAAAATATGAAATACGCTAATTTATGAGTCAGAACTCATCTGAAAGGAAACCCTCAGGGATCTCCAATCCATTCCCCGGTTTGAGACCCTTTTCAAGAGATGAGGCTTCCCTGTTTTTCGGTCGGGAAGGACAGAGTCAGTCGGTTCTTGAGAATCTCCGGAAAAACCGCTTTGTTGCGGTAATCGGTGCCTCGGGAAGTGGAAAATCCTCGCTGATCTATTGCGGAGTTGTTCCGGGTTTGCTCGGACGAAAGGAGGATGAGGGATGGAAGATTGTCATCGCCAGGCCGGGAAACAATCCGGTAAAAAGTCTCGCCGAATCCTTTGCCGTGGCCTATCCCGGTACCGGGTCTGAAGAGGGAACAGAACAGATCCTGGGCAGCAATGTCTCACTTGCGGGATGGCTCGCAGGTAAACGGAAGACAAACGAAAAGACCCTTCTCATCATCGACCAGTTTGAAGAACTCTTCCGGTTTTCATCCTTTGCGTCAACCAGTACCAGGCTGAACGAGACCGCCAGGTTTGTCGAACTGCTGGTCGAAGCAGTAAGAAAAGTCGACTCGGGGATCTGGCTTGTCATTACCATGCGTTCCGATTTTATCGGTGAATGTTCTGCTTACCAGGAACTGACAGCCCTGATCAATGAAAGCAATTACCTGATCCCCCAGATGACCCGGGAAGATTTCAGGAAAGCGATTGTTAAACCTGTGGAACTCGGGGGCGCCAGTATCAGTGAAAACCTTGTAGGACAGCTGCTAGATGAACTGGGCAATAACACCGATCAGTTGCCGGTTCTCCAGCATGCCATGATGCGAACCTGGGACTACTGGCAGTTGCAGAATAACAGGGAGAAGCCGATCAGTGCCGGTGATTATGAGGCCATCGGACGTATGGCCAAAGCGTTGTCGGACCATGCCGATGAAGCCTTTGACGAACTGGATGAAAGACAGCGGGAGATCTGCGAAGGAATGTTTAAAACCCTCACCGAGAAAGGTGGTGATAACCGGGGTGTCAGACGTCCTTCATCCATCCGCAAAATTGCGGAGATAGCACGCTGTACCCCGGAAGAGGTAATTGAAGTTGCCGATAAATTCCGAAGTAGGGGCAGGACCTTCCTGACGCCTTATCAACCCGTGTCCCTGACTGCGGATTCGATCGTGGATATCTCCCACGAAGCACTGATGCGGATCTGGGACCGGCTGAGACTCTGGGTCGATGAGGAAGACGCCTCCGTTCAGATGTACAACCGGCTTTCCGAAGCTGCCAAACTGTTTCAGGAAGGCAGAACCTCACTCTGGCGACCGCCCGACCTTCAGCTTGCCCTGAACTGGAGGGAAAAGCAAAGACCTACGCTCACCTGGGCCATGCAGTACAACCCGGCTTTTGAAAGGGCCATTGTTTACCTGGAAACGAGCGACAAGGAATTCAGGAAAGAGGAGGAGAATAAAATCCGGCTTCAGAAACGCCGGCTCCGGATCACCCGGACCTTTGCCCTGATCCTCGGAGGGATCGCCATTGTGGCTATTGCCCTGTTCCTCTGGACCAGGGACCTGCGCAACAAAGCCGTGGCCGCCCAGGAACAGGCCACTCAATCTGCTCAGGAGGCACTGGACCAGAAATCTATCGCTGAACAGAAAACCCTGGATGCCGAACAGGCTGCCGAAAAAGCCAGAAAGGCAGAGGCCGATGCTATTGAAGCCAGAAATGAAGCTGAAAACAGGAGGCTTGAAGCTGTCGAATCCTCGAAACTGGCAGAGAGCAGGAGACTTGAAGCAGAGGCAAACCTGCGGCTGGCCGAAGAAAACGAAAAAAGGGCCAACCAGCAGACGATTGAAGCCAATAATCAGAAGGAACTTGCTGTAAAAGCCAGCGAGGAAGCCTATCAGCGCAGGATGCTGTCGATTGCCCGGTCGATGGCGGTAAAATCACTGCAGATTGATAACGATCCCAACCTGAAAGGTCTGCTGGCATACCAGGCCTACCTGCTTAATGAACGTTACGGCGGACTGATGCATGATGTGGATATATATTCAGGACTCTATGCCGCCAGAAAAGCACTGATGGGGGAACAATACAATGTTTATGAGGGACACAGCCAGACTGTCAGGGCTATCGCCTTTAAACCCGGCTCCGATATTTTCTTCAGTGCAGGCAGCGACGGGCAGATCCTCGCGTGGGCACTGTCAGATACCTCAAAATCCTACGCGACGATCTCCAATGAGCCCATGGTGATCCAGTCCCTTTCAGTCAGCAGCGACGGGAAGTGGCTTGCCTGCGGTACCGACGGGAACGGGATCATGCTATTCTCTCTGGATAAACCGGTTGGGTCGCCGCAAACCCTTTCGGGCCATCAGAATGCGATCAGGGATGTGGAATTCCTTCCGGGGAGTAACGACATATTCAGCATTGGCGTCGATAAAACCATCCTTCGGTGGAAATACCCCTATGCCCTGCCCGAAGTTTTTGCAAGCAGCGAAACCCGCCTGTCGGATATCACCGTGTCGGATGATGCGAAAATGCTCGCCGCCAGCGACCGTGCGGGCAATATCCTGATCTATTCCCTGCTGGCACCGGATCAACCCTATGTCATTTCCGGTACCACCGCGAACCCGGTGCTGAGCCTCGACTTTTCGTCGGATGGAAAGTACCTGGTTACCGGCGATATGAAAGGGAATGTCAGACTGTACAGAACGGCAGGCTGGGAAGTAGTGAATAACCTGAGAGGGAATAAGGCGAGGATCAATTCGGTTCGCTTTAGCCCCGA
>JBMOLL010000091.1:0-8756 GCA_049325415.1 Bacteroidota bacterium
CGGCTGTTTTTCCTCTGTCATTGCTTTTTCACGTGAGGATGCCAGTGAAACGATCATTGTATGTCTGAACCTGGGAAAAAAACCAGCCGATGCAGTGATTAAGGGCTATGAAGGGACCTACACAGATTATTTTTCCGGGGAGCCCGTAGAGCTGAAAGCCAAATCGCGGATCAGTCTTGACGCCTGGGGATACCGCTTGCTGATTGCCCCGAAACAGGCCGACTGAGCGGCTGCCTGTTTTCCGATGACCTTTTGATAAGAGAGGAGATATAGGACCAGTAGTCACGGTGAAAGCGCCCTGACTGCTGGTCTTCCATTTTCCGGTAAAAGCTGATGGAACTGTCGGCGGAAATCCAACGGACCTCCTGACGGTATAAGGCCGGATTCTCCGGATGGAACTGGACACCGATCACCCCAGGGTAATCCTCGTGACTCAGAGCTTCCATGATTTTCCCGTCTGCCGACCAGGCAACAGCCCTGAGGCCTTTTCCCGGTTTTTTAACCGCCTGGTGATGACTGCTGAGTACTTCTGGTCCGGGCTGGCCGGAATGCCCGAAATCCAGGATTTCACCGGGTACCGGAACGATGTGGTGGAAATGATAGCTGGTGGCATAGGAAACAGACAGGTCCGTCTGGGGAAGATAATTCCTGTGTTTCTGATCTGCCTCAAGCAAAATAATATCTTCCACCGTGTGCAGGTCATAAAGTTCAGACGGGATATCCTGCACCAGTGTACCCCCGGTGGCAACATTGATCGTTTGCATGCCCAGGCAGATTCCTGAGATTACGTAAAATGGCTGCTCCTCAGCCAGGGGAGCGGTCTTACTTTCCTGGTTTCCCAGAAGATGCCAGATATAGGAAGCCTCGAGGTAATGCCTGCCGGGATCGCTGATCACTGTAAGTGTATTACAGTCTTCATCGTAAAGCCGGGGCGGAATATCCGGTCCCCCGAAGAATAATGCTCCGACGGAATGATGGAACAGATCCCTGAATTCATTGCTGCAGGTATTCTCCCGGTATAAATTTCCCGGATCAAGAGCTCCGTTGAGAATTGATAAGGAATACCTTCCGGGCTCCGATGTGGCGATATAGGCGGAAGACAATTCGTAATCGTAGTTTTCGGCCTTATGGCCAACTCCTTGAAAATGATAATCCTCCAGGTCAAGCAGATGGTTATCGATCAGGAAATCGAGTGTTTTGAGTGTCTCTGCCGTGGGGTGGAAGACCAGGATCGTATCTCTGCCGGCTGCCTGTGAATAAAGGGAGGAAGGTGCCAGGGACAGTGCAGATATAATAAGAAGGACCGGCAAAGAAATCCGGCAAACAGATGACATGATTTTATACAAGGTATTCCAGTTTTATGAAAAATATGTATTTTTGCACCACGCCTCTTTAGCTCAGCGGTAGAGCAGCTGATTCGTAATCAGCAGGTCGGGGGTTCAAATCCCCTGAGAGGCTCAAATCCTTTTATGTTTATTTTAAAAGACGGGTGACATCAGCCACAAAATGGTTGAGGTTGTCTCTCGTTTCTTCATCAAAATCAGAGAATTTCACGTTCCCGTTGATAACTTCCTGCAGGAATCCTGAGGCCAGGATGGCCCGTGAGAAATTATTATCACTCAGGTACTTCGAATTTGAGACTGTGATCCCTTCCCTGACATGGATGACGTGTTTCTTGAAATCAATGGTGGAGAACAGGTCCTCTGCGTCCTCATAATTTTTCAGATTGATCAGCTGTTTACCGGCATCCTCGACATTGCTGTCGAACAGTTCCTTCCTCAGACCGGTATGTACCTTTCGTTCTTCCTCATTGCCAAAGGTAAGTACCACGTATTCCAGTCCCCAGCCTATCAGGATGTTCACCATAACCCGCATGGCCTGGGCCCCGGAAGCCGGAAGGAAGTAGCATTGCTTATCCGAACCTGTGAGCCTGAAAATGGCTTTCAGAAAGTAGAAAGTGGCAATGTCCTTTACCACCACGTTGTTGAAGGAGTGGATGATTTCCTGCTGGTTCAGCCTGGCCCCCATCATTGAGTAGATCGGCGACAGGGTGTCGGCGGTGGCAGCACGAAGGGATCGCATATTGAAGATCAGGGTTTCACTGTTGAGGTCATCCTCCACGGCCCGCTGAACAGCAAGAATCCGGTATAGCTTGTTCACGTCGATGAGGTGGGGGGAATGGGTGGTATAAATGATCTGGATGTGTTCCCTGATATCGTCGAATACCTTGAGCACATCTTCCTGTGCCCGTGCATGAAGGCTCACACCCGGTTCATCGATCAGCAGGATTTTGTTATGCTGACTTTTATCCATGGCGGTGGCCTTCAGTTCCAGAAAAAATGAGAGGAACCAGCGTACTCCCCTGCTTCTTTGCTTGGGATAAAGCCTTTCTTTCTCATCCTTTATCCAGAATTCAATAAAGGGCTTGCCGCTTTTTTCCGGATGGGTATGATCGTAGTGCGAAAGTTCAAAATTTATCTTGATCTTGTTGTTCTTTCCCACATTCTGCCTCCAGAAATCCTGGAAATTGAGGGTGATTTCCCCGTTGAGGTTTTCTATTTTCTGTTTCAGGATGCGATTGGTCGGTTGCTGGAAAAATGAAAAATCCAGCCCGATGATCGTGAGGAAATTTATGGCTGCCTTATAGCCTTCGGCACTGGTATTGCCCGTGGCAATATCTTCAAGATCGATCCGGTTGGGAAGGAGGGAGCTGAAATCCTCGAAAAGCTCAAAATCAGGCGTTATTTTGAAGATTTCTCCGCCCAGTTCCTGGCTGTTGTAAAAGTAACGGCGTTTCTCAATGACCTTTCTTGCCTCTTCATAGGCGGTGGGGAAAAGTGCGCCGTTAAAAACCTCTTCGGCTGATTCCAGGCAGATGTCATATTCAGTTTCATCCCTTAAAATACTCTCTTTCAGCTGTTCACTTTCCTGCCGGATCAGTTCCTCTTTCAGTTCGGCTGCTCTTTGTTCTTTCTGACTGGATAACATTCCCGCACTCCGGCTGATGTTCTTCAGTTGTTCCTGGTAATCAATTAGCCGGGCATGTGCACTATGAATTTTTTCCTCCAGGTTGAGCAAACGGTTCTGCATATCGATTTTCTGCTGCAAAGCGTCCATGGCTGCCTGTCGTTGCTCCAGGGCTTCTTTCTTCTGGGCATGGATTGTCCGGAACTTTCCAAGCATTTCCTCCTCCTGCCGGATCTCCTCCGCGTAATCCTCTTTTTTCCCTTTACCAAACAGCGGACGGGAGTTCTTTTTCAGTTCGCTGATCCGGTCCTTTACTTCCGCCACATTGGCATCGACCTTTTCAAATTCTTTTTCCGCCTTGCTGAGAGCCTGTTTTACTTTATCGATTTCCTTGTTGACATTGTCAATGATCTTCCGGATGCGGACCTCCTGCTTTTTCCGGTCCTCGTGAACCGCATTGAATACCCGGGTAAATTCTTCACCCATTTCGAAATAGCTCCTGAATTCATCGTCCCATTTGCGGGTGATGGAAATAGTATCATTTTCCTGCAAAATGGCCTTTACCCCCGGGTCGATCTTCTGTATCTGAAGGATATTGAGAAGCTCCTTCCATTCGTAGCTGAAGCGGCAGTGGATCTCAGGCAAGGTCAGATCGCTGCGAAGCATGTCCTCGATCAGGTGGCCATCATGAAAGGCCTTCAGACCCTCCAGGACTGAGGTCTTGCCCGATTCATTCTGTCCGATCAGGGTGGTAATATTGTCAAAAGCCAGGTTTTGCCAGCCCGTATCAATGATGGATCTGAAATTCCTTATCCGGAAAGAAATTAGTTTCATAGAGTAGTTTTTTTGGGCCGGAAGGTATCCGGAAGCCCTGTCTTGCCTTGATACAGGACGAAATTTAATTAATTTTTACACCGAATACCAGTATATCATCAACCTGGGGCTCTTTTCCTTTCCAGGCTTCCAGGTATCTTCCCAGTTCATCGTATTGATAATCAACATCATAAGCTGCTATTTTGCTTAACAGGGATTTGAACGGTCCGTACATGATTTTTTTTCCCCTGGGGCCCCCAAACTGGTCGGGGAAGCCATCGGAGAAGATATAGATCATATCCCCGCTGCGCAGTTTCACAGTGTTGTTGGTAAATGATTCCTCTTCAACTGCATTTATCCCGACCGGCATTTTATCCGCCTTGATTTCGGTAAGTTTATTATCCCTGACGTGGTAAAGCGAGTTATTGGCCCCGGCAAACTGGAGGTTCATCTGTTCGAAATTTATCACGCAGAGTGCCATATCGATGGCATCCTTGTTCTCGTCTTCACCACCCCGCTGATGCAGTGCCTTCATCACCCTTTCGCGGAGCAGATTAAGGATGGTGCTGGCTTTCATGGAGTTGCGCTCGCTCAGTATTTCGTTCAGGAAGGATATCCCCATAATACTGAGGAGAGCGCCCGGAACACCATGACCCGTGCAGTCGCCGGCAGCCATGATAACACTGTCGTCCTTACGTGAACAGTAATAAAAGTCGCCGCTGACAATATCCCTTGGGCGGAAAAAGAGCAGATAATCCTTCAGGGCTGATTTGAGCAGTTTCTTGTCGGGAAGGATGGCCTGCTGAATGAAACTGGCATACTTGATGCTCGCAAGCAATTCCTTGTGGTTCTCAATCAGGGCTTCTCTGGAAAGGGACTCGTTCATGGAAGGGTCCGAATTAACCGGGACAAAAAAAAGCTACAGCCGGATACCAACGACCAGGATATCATCAATCTGTGGTTCATGGCCCATCCATTCCAGCAATGTTTTTTCCATCAGTTTTCGCTGTTCAGCCATCGGGTAGGCCTGTATATCAAGCATGAGCTTTTTAAAGTTTTTCGACATGAATTTCTTACCCTCACTTCCTCCGAACTGATCAAGATAGCCATCGGAGAAAAGATACAGGGTATAATTATCGTTGGGAAGTTCGGTAGCCGAAAAATCCATTTTCTTTTCCGAAATCCCGATCGGCATCTGGTCGGCCCTCAGCTGGAAGAGAATATGGGTGGCGTTGTAGAAATCGCCCCTTCCGGTTTCCAGTTCCTCTCCGCGTGCAACGGTGGCCTTTTCCTCTGCCGTGAGTTCCCTGACGTAATATAAGGGATTATAGGCTCCGGAGAACTGGAAAGAATGGTTTTCCGAGTCGATTCTTACCATGGAGAGGTCCATCCCGTCTTTCGTTGATTCCCCGATACTTTTACCCGATTGCTTCAGTGAGGTGATCACATGTTCCCTCAGGGAATCAAGGATCAGGTTGGTATCGGTAACCCCCGACTTGATGATGATCTCATCAAGGAAGGATATCCCCAGCATGCTCATAAAGGCACCCGGCACGCCATGACCTGTACAGTCGGCGGCCACAAAGAATACTTTCCCGTCGCGCTGTCCCATCCAGTAGAAATCGCCGCTGACGATATCCCTGGGCCGGAACAGAATAAAGTGATCCAGCTGAGCATCTTCCAGGACCTTTTCTGTTGGCAGCAGGGCCCTCTGAATGCGGCTGGCATATTCGATCGAGTCGGTCAGCTCTTCCTTCTGCTTGCGGATCTCGGCTGTTCTTTCCTGGATGACCCCCTCAAGCCGGATATTTTCAAGTTTGAGCCTGCGGGTGTACAGCTTGATAATAAAGAAAATGATTAGGCCGGAAATAATAATGTATCCGAGGTAGGCTACAAAGGTGGCATACACGGGCCGGAGGATCACAAAAGAGTAGCTTCCGGCTTCACTTTCCTCACCGAAAATATTGAGTGCCTTTACTTTAAAAGTGTAATTCCCGTAGGGCAGGTTGGTGAAATCCTTGTAAAAAACGCGGTCCCAGGACGACCAGGTTCTGTCAAATCCTTCCAGCTGGTAGGAGAACAGCGTTTTGTCCTCACCAATAAAATACGGATACGTCCAGCGAAACTCAATGTTGTTATACCTGTAGGGGATGTCGGGGATGCTTTCTTTATCCTGCAGGGTACTGATCCTGATCTTCCCGTTTTCATACGTATGATAGAAATTGCCGTCAAAGATCAGCGAGTCGTTGTCGATGGTCACCCCTCTGATCAGGGTCTGTCCTGGTTCCCCGGCTTCGTAGGCTACCTGCTTGTCGTAATGGTAAAGTTCATTGGAATTGGAAAACCATACACCTTCTCCAGGGACACTGTAAATCACATCCGTCGAAAAGGCAGGCAGGCGAAAAAAGGGCTTCGATACCTGTACATACCCGGTATCTTCCGGAACCAGCCGGATAAGGCTCCAGCCCCTGATGGAGTTTTCAATGCTGATCCAGAATTCACCGTCATAATCCTTGTGAATGGTCTGAATGGTATTCTGTCCCTTCATCAGGAAGGGGTTCAGTACGGAATCCCTGTAAAAGCGGTTGGTCTGATAATTGTAATGATAAATACCGTCTGTGGTCCCGACATACACCACACCGTCCAGGCAGGTCACCTGGTTCCGGTCTGGACTCGGTAATCCGTTCTCTGTGCCAAGCATAGTATAGGAGGCCCGGGAGTCATCCACAGCAACTTTCCCAATTCCCCCGATTTTTGTAGCGAAAAAGAGGTTCCGTGCACTGTCAATTCCCAGGGTACGCACTTCATCGGGAACCTTTGTAAGTTTCAGGTCTTCGTAGTAAGACCCGTTTTCATATTTAAGATAGACCACCGAATTTTCATCCCCGATGTAAAAGCGGTTAACGTAGACCGGGTCCTGGTAAATGCAAAAAGGCCTGTATTTGCTTTCCTGATTATCTTTCTTTCCCTGAATGATCTCGTCCAACTGAACGGTGTTATTGTTCCGGTCGATCTCAAACAAGCCGCCATCCGATGCAGCGATAAGAACCTCCCGCTGGTCTTTTTTAAAGGTGATGAGGCTCCAGACTTCGGTCATATCTCCAACTCTGCGGAACCTGACCCCACTTTTACTCTCCACGGTGCAGAAGAGACCGATCTTCGTGCCAACATACAACCGGTTATTGAACCGGGTAATAACATGGATAAGACCCTGTAAACCACCTGCCTTTTCATTGAATACCCGGAAAGGCGAATTGAGTTCGGTTTTCGTGATACCGATGCTGAGTGCGGAAAATAAAGGGCTGTTTATGCTGCTTTGCTTCTGTATATAGGAATAATAAACTGAATTGTCCTGCAGACCATCATTCTTGGTAATGATCTCAAGAAGTTCGCCTTTGGCTGAAAGTAAAAGCAATCCGCCAGACAGTGTCGAAACAAGGAATTTGTCAGGCGAAGGTTTCAGGATTTGAGAGATCCCGTTTTCAACAATATAATCATTGATAAAATCGCTGGTGAAACTGAAATCCACAGAACCGGAACGTGTATCAAAGATCGACAGGCCGGTAACATCGCTGCCGATGATCAGGCGGCCTTCATCAAATTTTTCAATGGCAAAAATATTCTCCTTGGTATAGCATTCCGAGCCTTTGACAATTCCAAAGGTATCCGCTTTGAGTTCAGCAATACCATTAACAAAAGTTGTACTGTAAAAATGCCCGTCGATCACAAAACTGAACAGTGTATTTTCCGGCACATTAAAGGCATAAACCGTATCTTTCTGAATATCGTACCTGAAGATATACTTCATCGTACAGAAATACACGTTCCCGTCCAGGTAATAGGATTTCCAGACATCATAGAACAGGTGAAAAGTGGTATCGGTCCGGGGAAGAAGGGAACGGTAATGCAAAGTACCTTTTGTATCCGGGGCAAGATAGCCGAATTCGGCCACGGCCCCGACATACACAGTTCCTTCATTATCGAGGGTGAGGGAACGGATCGTGCTGTTATTGCTTATATTGATGGTTTTCCATTCGGATCCGTCGTACTCAAGGATGCCTTTATCATCGTTGCCGACATATAGGATCCCGCGTTCATCCTGGACCATGGTCCAGTTCTGCTCGCTTCCCCTGGTTACTTCCGGCGGGTAATTGCTGATAAGCGGGAATCCGAACCTGTTTGGCTGCGCCCATGCTGCAACCATTAGAATAAAAAACAGGTTAATACTTATGATTATCCGCTTCATCCGGGAATATTTAGTGATCTAAAGTATTGAAAATATGAGAAAGTCCGAAATAAAAAAACCATTTTTTTACCTCCCGGGCAGGCGAAGGCATGGTGCACTTTCTTTTCAGATTCATAATCAGAATCTTTTAATTATTTTTGATGGTCTGTAAATCACGGTCATGGCATTCAAACCCGGAATTCTTTTCACACTTTTCCTGAATATTTCAGGATTAATTATTTCCGCCGCCGGACAGGAAAAGCAGACGGTTTTACTTTTCGATTCGCCGGGCAAAGACCAGGTTGTTCTGAGTCGTACCGAGAACGGGTTCAGAGCCGTATGCCAGACAGGTGATATACTCGCAGACAGCAGGGACGAAGCTGGCGGTTCCTGGATTTCCATTTTGTCCGGCACAGGAGGCTACTCCATGCTGCCCGGACAACCGGAGCTACCCCTGACCTTCCGTGCTGTGGAGAGCGGAGCCGACTGGAACTGGAAAATCCTGCTGCAGCATGCCGATTCAATAGATGTCCGTCTGGCGGATTACCTGCCGGGATACGTCTTTCCTTACCAGTCGTCCCCGGTCAAAGGCAAAGACAGCTTCTGCATCGATACTGCTCTGTATCAGAGTGATTTATGGTATGGAGGGCCGCTGGTCTCCATAAGACATGACGGGGTTCTCAGAGGCGTGCAGGTCGGGAGCTTCGAATATCGTCCCGTGAAATATAATCCGGGCCGGGGGCTGCTGAGG
>JBMOLL010000091.1:8766-52868 GCA_049325415.1 Bacteroidota bacterium
TATTATAATGTGGAGGCAGACCTGGTTTTTGCCGGGGGGACCGGTTCAGACTGGTCAAGAATGAACAGCCGTTTCAGCGGACTGCTCACAGATATGCTGCAAACCCGTCCGCCGGCACTGAAAAAAGTGCTGGCCGATGAGCCCATGACCCTTGTTGTTGTTGCTGATCCGATGTTCAGGGATTCGCTGCAGACAATGTTAAGATGGAAACGGGAGAAGGGTTTCAGGGTGCTGGAGGCATACACCGACGACCCGGCCCTTGGAGGTACGGCGACAGGGATCAGGGAATGGCTAAGGAACATTTACCTGAATCCCCCCGATGGGTTTACAGCACCTGACTACCTGCTGCTTGTCGGCGATGTCGAACAGATCCCCCTTTCACCCCTGGGCTATCAGAATACGGACCTGTATTACGCCGAGTACGACGGAAATGGCGATTACATTCCGGAGCTTTTTTACGGTCGCATATCTGCGCAGACGGTAGAGCAGTTTGTGGCAGTCAGAGACAAGATCCTGGAGTACGAGCGCTACGCTTTTCCGGATCCGTCCTTTCTGAACAGGTCGGTTCTGATTGCCGGTGTTGATGCAAGCTATAGCTATACCCATGCGAACGGACAGATCTATTATGCCGAGAACAACTATTTTAATACCTCCCGGGGAATTGAATCCTCAGTATATTATTACCCGGAATCAGCAGTAAGCGATGCGCAAATTATTTCGGACATCAGCAGCGGTGCAGCATTCGTTAATTATACGGGACATGGTACGAGTTCGGGATGGGCGGATCCGGCGTTTGGCAAGACCGATATCGCGGGATTGCAGAATAATCATATGTACCCGGTACTGATTGGCAACGGATGTCAGACTAATGCCTTCGTGTATGCCGAATGCTTTTCTGAAGCGGTAACACGGGCTCCGGAAAAGGGCGCGCTGGCCTACATCGGCTGTACGAACGATTCGTACTGGGATGAAGACTATTACTGGTCGGTGGGTCTCGGTCCGATTGTCTCCACGCCGCTATATGAAAATACCCAGCCGGGCTATTACGATAAGGTATTTCACACCCATTCGGAGGATAATTCTCTCTGGGCGCCCTCACTCGGGGAAATGGTCTATGCCGGAAATATGAGTGTACAGGTCACTAATTCCACAAGAAAACGGTATTACTGGGAAATATACCAGTTAATGGGTGATCCTACACTGGTTCCCTGGTTTACTGTTCCGACGGGTGAAGAAGTGGTCTTTCCCTCTGCGATACCCCTGGAAACCCGCCAGTTCGGGGTGGAAGTACGCCCCTTCGATTATGTGGCCGTTTCCCGCGACGGGGTGCTGATCGATGCCCGACACGCCGATGCAAGCGGTTATGCATACCTCAGCCTGCCCGATACCCTGACACAGGGAGACCTTCTCCTTGTGGTTACCGGGGATTACAGGATACCTTTTATGGATACGGTAAAAATCGGTCCTTCAAACGCCGGGTACGTGGAGGTTTTATCCGTTGATCTGTCGGACGAATCTGTAGCTTCGGATGGCTATATCTCCGGCGGAGAGGAGTTCTCGGTCAGTTTTAGTTTAAAGAACCAGGGATTGCAAACCTTCACTTCCGACAGCCTGCTGGCCCATATCAGGTCCGATCAGATCACCGGACTGGATACGGTGTTTGTCCTGCCCGCCATCCAGCCCGGCGAAACGTATAATACAGGCCGGATTTTCAGGTTCCTTGCCCGGGAATCGGTCGACGATCTCTCGGAGATCACTATAATGTTTATCTGCAAACATGATTCCCTGAACAATCGCCTGTATTTTAAGGGCACAGCGCATGCACCCCGCCTGGTCTCTGAAAGAATTACCTGGAGTGATGGCCTGCATGGCAATGCCGACGGGATAATTGATCCGGGTGAGACCCTGGATTTTGAGTGGGTGCTCAGAAACGAAGGACATTTCCCGGCTTATAGCCTGTCGGCTGCCTACAGTGGCGGTCCGTCAGGAAACTGGCTAAGCCTGGCCGGAGCCGATGAACTTGCTGAAATTCTAGCTGGAGCAAAGGGAGTACTGCAGTTCCGTGCTACGGTCTCTGCTGAAGCCAAAGATTCGCTCTATCAAAGTTCAGCATTTCGCTGTTCAAATGGCACTTACTTCACGTCCGACAGTTTGCGGTTGTTTGTGGGTCGCGCTTTTGAGACTTTCCAGTACGGGGATTTCAGTTTCTTCGACTGGCAGGCCGATCCGCAATACCCCTGGACCATTGATTCCGCCATGGCTTTCAACGGTCGGTATTCGGCACGCTCAGCCGATATTGCTGACCTGCAGCACTCTGATCTGGAACTGTATGTAAATAATTCCGTAGCCGACAGTGTTTCATTTTATTTCAGGATTTCTTCCGAATCCGGCTATGATTACCTGATCTTTTACATCGATACCCTGGAGGCGAAGCGCTGGTCCGGACTGTCAGGCTGGAAACGCTACAGTTGCCTTGTAGGAGAGGGAACGCACCGCCTGCTCTGGCGCTATGAAAAGGATAAATCCATATCCACCGGTGAAGATGCGGCATGGATTGATGAAATTGTGCTGCCGGGAGATCCGGTACTCCAGAGCGATATTGAACTAACGGGTATCCTCGCACCGGAAAGCGGACTCTGGCTGACGGATCAGGAAGAGATCACCATTTCATTCAGGAACAACAGCCCGAGGAAAGTCAGCGGTATTTCAGCGGCCTACGAGGTGGACGGAACGGGACCCGAAGCTGAGATGATCAATATTGAAGCTTTGCCCGGACAGTCTTACCAGTATACCTTCCTGACGCCGGCTGATTTTTCAGGGTTTGCTGAACATACGGTTCATGTTCTGCTGGAACTTGAAAACGATAATTATCCTGCCAACAACGTGCTGGATAAGCTGGTGGTCCATCCGTATTCGCCGGATATCGCCATAGAAAACATCAGGCTTGACAGTGTTCCATATCAGTCCGTTGATCTGTATTTTGATCTTCGCAACGCAGGCAACAGCAAAATGGATTCGGTCTTCTATAATGTGGGGATCACCTGGGGTACAGGGTATGACAGGACGAAAGAGGTAAACCTTTTACCCGGTGAAGTCTGCACGGTTTCTGAGGAATTATTCAACGCTGATAAATGGGATCGGAACAGGGGCTGGTACAGCTTTGAAATTATCAGTTTTCTGACCGGGGATGTAAATCCGGAAAACAATTTCTACACAGGTATGGTATTCTGGTCGGGTTCAACCGCCGTGGAGCAAGCTGTTGCAGCAAATCTGCTGGTATGGCCCAATCCCACCCGTGGAGAACTGAAGATCAGTCTCAGCCAGGCCGCGGAAAAGGATCTCCCGCTGCGCGTCTTTGCTCCCGACGGCAGGGTGATTTATGAAACGAAAATGCTAAAAGGGCAAAGTACAACAGGTTTCTCACTGGCCGGATACACCGGCATCTGTTACCTGCAGATTGGCGAAGCGCCGCAGTTCATGCAGAAAATAGTAATTACGGGGGATTAGGATCCGGCTTATTTCTTCAGCCGGAGGTCGAACACTCCACCTTTAACAAGTATACAGCCATCCCAGCATTCATCGCTGGCAATATAGCTGTACAGATGATCGGAATCGTAAGCGAAAACGGTTTTACTGCCATCCTTGTAAACAGCTTTGACACTGTATACCTGACCAATTTCTGAATACAGCTCATACCGGTCCGTTCTGGCCGTGTCAACCCAGTCGAGCTGCTGATCTTCGATGGTCCCCCGGTACACTTCAATCGGTATCGCAGGATTTTCATCATTAATGGTCAGAAGGAAGATAAGGTTTGCCGAGTCGGGCCAGTAGCTCAGACAGTCGTTACAGTTGGTGTTCAGCACAAAATCTTCCGGTTCGCATCCCGTGATCTTGACCAGGCCGGCCAGGATCAGGAGGAAGGCAAGTATCCTGAGTGCGGGTTTGGTCTTTCTCATCACCATAGGATCGCTTTTTTATCATTAAAAAATGTCTGCTTCGAGATCCGGATAAAGGCTTTTATATCCATTTTCCAGTTTTCCTCATAGAGTGTCCCGAACTGGTAGCGGTCGATACCGGCAGAGAACCCCATGTACTTCCATTCGGCCATTAGTCCTGCCGACGGGATCAGGGTGTATTTTACCGGCGGTCTCTGGTCGAATCCCCTGTAGCTGGAAAATGACAGGTAGCCGTTCAGCGAAAGATACAGTCCTCCTTTTCCTCCCCCCGGAAGGGAAAAGAGTGTGAAGTATTTTCCAATGCCGTGGCTCCAGCCGAATCTTTTTTCCATGTACTGAACATTCAGGAGTTCGTTGATCTCAATCTGTATCTTCTGAGCAGAAGGCCGGAAGTCGAAGCCCGTCTCGAAAAAGAATCCGAATTTCTTGTCAACCAGCGACAGACGTGTATGCATGATATACTCGTTCGTTCCGAAACTGTTACCCCAGATCAGATCAATCTCAGAAAAATCGGGCATGGGAAGCGGCCTGGCACCCATGCTGTCGAGGGTCTGAAGACAATCTTTGCAGCCCGATTCCCGGGCCAGGTCATAAATATTGCGGAAAGCATTTATCTTATATCCCGTATCCGCTCCTTTTTCGATCAGCAGTCTGGCCGCGTCGGGGAAATTGTATTTAACAGCGGCCGATAGGGGAGAGTCGCCTGTTTTATTTACGGCATTGATATCAGCGCCGTAATCGGCCAGCAACCTGATCATGGCTGTATCGCCATATTGCGCGGCAACAATGAGCGGGGTGTTCCCGTTTTTGTCGGCATGTTCAGGATTCAGTCCGTTTTGCAGGAGCACATCGGCTGTTTCAATATTTCCAAGGCACACAGCCGTCATCAGGGCTGAGTTCCCGTCACGGTCAGCAATCTCCTTATCGGCGCCGAAGTAGATCAAAAGGTCAGATAGCTGATAAGAGTTCTGTGCCGCTGCGTAAAGAAGGGGACTGATGCCGAAATGATCCCTGACATCCGGGTTTGCTCCTTTTTCGAGGAGAAGCTGACAGGCATCAAACTGGTTATTCCGGATGGCAAAAAGCAGGGGAGTAGCTCCTTCAAAAAAGGTGGTTTCTATTCCGGCGCCGTTCAGTATCAGGATCTTCATGATCTCTGTATTTCCGGCTTCAGAGGCATACATGAGGGCTGTGATCCCTTCTGAACTGGCGGCGTCAGGATTGGCACCGGAGTTGAGCAACTCAAGCAGGCTGTCGGATTGCTGCATTATTGTGGCGTCAAGTAATGCACTGTCGTACTGCTGTTTATAATGGATCATTCTGGTTGTATCGCCCGAGTTCAGATCAATAATGATCTGTGCGCCGGCATAATTGAGCCCTGGCATTATGATCAGCAGGTAGATCAGTAAACGGATCGGGAATTTGAATCGCATCATACACAAATATAAAATATACGCTTTGAATCAGCTATCCGGAATTGCTTAATTTCCACGAAAATCTTAACCATGCCCTTGCTGCCGGCATATTTACCTGCCCCTGAGTAATCCTTTGTCCTCATTTTTCCCTGAGCTGTATAAAAACCCGATGAATTCAATTATTTTTAGCCTATGGATTAAAACTCTTGAAACCATGCGTACTTCATTCCTGTTTCTCCTGGCAGCAATTCTGATAGCCGGGTCTTCATGTCGGCGGCAAAATGATGATCAGGACACCGGCGATAAGGTTCTTAGCTGGGATTTTCCACTGGAAAGACCCCATGAAGGGATCTTACTCGGGAACGGCACCCAGGGGCTGATGGTATGGGGAGGAGGAAACCGCCTGGTCCTTACTGTTTCCCGTGCCGGGTTCTGGGATCACAGGGGCAGCGTGGAATTTGCCACCGAAACCACTTACAGGTTGGTTAAATGGTACCTGCAGACGAAAAATGAGGAAAGGCTCCGTCAGGTATTTCACATGGATGAGAATAGCAGCTCGCCCGTTCATCCGCACCAGATCGGCGGCGGGCGCGTCAATATTGAGTTTCCTTCTGAGTGGGAACTGATCAGGGGTGATCTGAACCTCAGCAAGGGGGATATAACTCTTCTTATCAGGAACGATGAGGGAAAGGAGCGTACCATCAGGATCGTTCAGGACCCGGAAAGTGAACTCAGCTTCCTGGTTCTGCCCCGGATACTCAGCAACAGTACGGGGATAGCCCTTGAATCGGCCTGGGAATTTAACAGGGAGACTTTTGCACAGCAGGGCATCTCCTCACCGGTGAGATGGAAAACGGATTTCGGGGAGGGCTTTTGCCAGTTTCTTCCCGACGACAAGCCCCTGGCCCTGGGCTGGAAAAAGAAAGAAGAAACCATAATCATTGCAACAGCCCTGGCACGGAATGCACCGGTTATGGTGAAAGAAAAGCTTGAAACGGCTGATTTTCATGCATCGGAAAAAGCTGCGATCTCATGGTGGAAAGCCTACTGGGCTGCAGTTCCGTCAATCAGTCTTCCCGATCCGGTGCTGCAGGAAATCGCCGATTATGGTCTGTACAAACAGGCTTGCACTACTGCTCCTCAGGGAGTACCGTGTACTCTGCAGGGACCTTTTATGGAGATCTACCAGCTCCCGCCATGGAGTAACGATTATCATTTCAATATCAACGCGGAAATGATCTACTGGCCTGCACTGGCTTCAAACCGGACGAGTCACCTCGAACCTCTGTGGAAAATGCTATGGTCGTGGATGCCTGAAATGAAGACAAATGCGGCACATTTCTTTGAGAATGATTCCGCATTGACCATTCCCCACGCGGTCGATGACCGCGGAAACATTCCCGGAGTATTCTGGACCGGGATGATCGATCACGCATCGACCGCCTGGATGGCTCAGCTCGCCTGGCTCAATTACCGTTATACCATGGACAGGCAGATCCTCGACACCCTGGCCCTTCCCTTGATGAAAGGTGCTTTTGAGGGTTACTGGAGCATGCTGGATAAGATACCGCTCTGGGGCGGAGGATACCGCTATTCACTGGCTGTGTCGGTCAGTCCCGAATTCAGGGGAAGCTCGATGGACGCCTGGGGCAGGGATGCTTCCTTTCAGCTGGCTGCTGTTCATATGCTTACGGGAATTTTGCAACAGGCAGCGGAGATCAGGGGGGAGGAGCCCGATCCGAGATGGAAGGACGTGGAGGAACATCTGCCGATGTTCGCGGTCGTCACCGGTCCGGAATCCCCGGAATATCCGGCGCAACAGGTACAACGTATCGGGCTCTGGGATGGTCTGGATCTGCCCGCGAGCCACCGGCATCATTCCCATCTGGCTTCGATCTATCCCTTTTCAACGGTTGATCCCGCCGATACACTCTATGCAGAGATCATCGATGCATCCATCCGCCACTGGATCCGTGAAGGAAGCGGAAACTGGTCGGGATGGTGCATTCCCTGGGCCTCGGTCATCCATTCCCGGACCGGGAACAGCGAAGCGGCGGTTGGCTGGCTGCACTATTGGAAGGAACATTACACGAACAACGGCAGGGGTACACTTCATGATGCCGATTACCCTGGTTTTTCAATGATCACTTCACCCTGCTGGGAAAAAACGGAATCGGAGATGCATGAGATCATGCAACTTGACGGGGGATTCGGAGCATTGAATGCAGTGCTTGAATTACTGGTCAGCAACAGGCAGGGAAAGATCTATGTGCTGCCTGATCTGCACCGCGACTGGAAAGACCTGAGTTTTACCGGGGTGCTGGCTGAAGGCGCTTTCCTGATTGATGCTAAGGTGGAGAATGGAAGAATCACGATGATCAGAGTGAAAAGTCTGAAAGGTGGCGAGCTGAAACTGGTACCCGGGATCAGGGAAAACTTCCTTCTTAACGGGCAAAGTTTTAACGGGGAAGTGGTCCGTAAAGACATGAAAACAGGGGAGGTCCTCGAAATCAGGGCTCTCTGATATTCATCCGCCCGATCGCTTCGGCCGGTAGCCCTTGCTTTCCAGTAAGCCCTGGATCTTGTCCCGGAAATCTCCCTGGATCAGGATTTCTCCGTCCTTGACCGTTCCGCCGGAGCCGCAATGTGTTTTTATGATCTTGCCCAGTTCTTTCAGATCGTCTTCTCTGCCCCTGAAACCACTGATCAGTGTTACTGCTTTTCCCTTCCGGTTTTTTTTATCGAGGGAGATGATGAGTTTCTGCTCCCTCGGCGGCAAGGTGGCTTCTTCTTCCTGGCGCTCACTTTCATAACTGAAGTCAGGATTGGTCGAATAAACCACTCCAAGTCTTGATTTCCAGTCGTTCTCCATGCTGAATGTATTTCCTTTCCCGGGCAAAGATAAACCATTCTGAAGCAGCACGGCACAGGCCTTGTAAAAATGACACCCGCGGTTGGAATAATTGTGAATAAATAACAGGAACAGATCCCCGGATTATTTCTATATTTACTTAATAATCAGGTGAAGGGGATGAAATCGTCAATGCTTGTTTTTTTCCTGTTTTCTGCCATGATCCTTCATGGGCAGGATTCGTTGTTTTACTACTCCGACGGTCCTTTGAGCTGGGACCTTTTTATGGGCTCACTGCCTCCCGGGGCAGTTCCTGGCACCTCCAGAGCCGGTCTAAATATCGACCTGAAAATCAATCGTAATCTTTCGGGGGATACCTTGCGTATCGCCTTGCAGGCAGAGGCAGTAATGAATAAGAACCAGTCTTATGCCGATCAGCAGGCCCGCGACAACCTTGTTCTGAGTTACCATCAGCTGATGTTTAACATTACCGAGCGCTATGCCACAGAGCTCGGATATGTGGCTAACAGGAACCACAGGGGCCTGGATGAGGACGGACTCTTCAGAAAATATGTGGATATAACCTCTCAGCGATTGGCAGGGTTTGAACAGGATTTCAGTTCCGATCCCGGTCTGCCGGTGCTGAACAGGTGGCAGCAACAGGTGTCGGCCGAGCGGGCCGACTGGTTGAAAGATCCCCTTGAGGATATGGAACGTTCGTTATTCGGCCTCGCTTACGGTCTGGGTGCAGGATCGGGATTTTTCAGACTTGAGCCCGGACTTGAACTGACAGCTCCGCTAACTGTCGCTTGTATGCTTGACCTGTCCTTTTACCGGTTTCATCTGCCCCTGCGCTATAATATCGGTTACCAGGCCGTACGTGCTTTACCCGACGGATCGCTCACCGGCGACCCGGTACCCGGTCTGTTTTCCTTGCAGGAAGCCGGTTTCGGCATCACTTTGTTTGAAACAAGGTATCTTAGGGTGACTCCTGAAATTTGCGGCGCAATCTACAGAATTAAAGAGACAGGCAGTGGCACCCCCTTGTTCGGGGAGATCGGGGAATTGTCATGGAAAGCCAATCTGAATATCGATTACCGGGCCCTGAAAGTATTCCGGCTCGCCGGTAAAGGTCCTGCAGGCACACACCGGATTACCGACAGGGATATCAGGCTCACCCTTTCGGCAGGACCCTTCCGTCCGATCAGTTACCCGGCAGGGATGTTTTGGTCGGCAGGATTGTTGATTTACCGGCAACAATGGGGGATCAGATAGTCATAATCCCCAACGGGGCTGGCATTGGTCACAGATATATTACCAATGATCAAAATAGATAGACGAACTGCAACTTTACCGGTGATTAACGGGTCTGCCTCTTAGTCCGGATCAACCTTTCGTTAGACGGGCAGGGGGAGGGTTTCATGTAATAGTTGTCACCAATTGCCCGGCAGCACGTAATGAAAGGATTAAGAATTGTAATTTTGAAATATTTACCAATATATCCTGGAGCAGCATCAATGAGAAGAATTTTAAGCATTTACATTGTATTTCAGTTGTTTATCACGGGCCTGCTGCAAGGCCAGACAGCAACTGATGATTACTGGCTGAATCATGGCTTTACCAGCGGTACAACCGTGACGACCAATTCGGGAACTTTTTACGATGACGGGGGAAATGCCAATTATCATGCGGGCCAGGACTGGAACGTCACGTTCTGTTCGGAAAACGGAAACCCGATAACACTTGATTTTTCAGGATTTGCAACGGATTACCGCGGCCCGGTACCGCCGCTGGCCAATGAATACCTGGACTATGATTACCTGCTGATCCAGTATCCGGGAGCCAGTTATATCGCTTACCATGACGATACGCCCCAGTTTGGTTTTACCTCGGCCAGCGGATGTATGAATTTCCGCTTTGTCTCCGATCCGGCTTCCTGGCTCGAATCGGGGTGGAGCGCCGAAATCAGTGCCGATCCTCCTCCTTCAAATAACGATCCCTGCACCGCTGCTCTTCTGAATGTGGGAAACGCCTGTTC
Source organism: Bacteroidota bacterium (assembly GCA_049325415.1). Lineage (GTDB taxonomy): Bacteria > Bacteroidota > Bacteroidia > Bacteroidales > JBMOLL01. Next base: position 19,027 of record JBMOLL010000091.1, read on the forward strand.
GCCGCAATACTTCACCAATAAAGGAGCCTACAATACGACCAACCTGGGAGATCCTCCCTGTCACAGCTATTTCGGGGGAGATGTCTGGTTCACCCTCATCGTCCCTGCATCCGGCCAGGTAAAGATTGAAACCTTTCCGGGGACACTCACCTATGCAATTCTGGATATCTATCACAGTAACGATTGCACCATCTCCGGCAGCGAAAGGATCACCTGTGTCGACGGATTGGGGACGATGCCCTCGGTTACCCTCACAGGCAGAACACCCGGGGAGACACTGTACATCAGGCTCTTCGGAGATCAGGCCAAAAGTGGCCAGTTCGGGATCTGTGCCACCGATCCCGCGGCTCCGGTCACCGGATACACCGGTCCGGGCGGTGTCGGCGATGCCGCAAGTGTCGATTTCTGGTTTAAACCGGATAAGGGTGTACTCGACGCTTCAGCCAACCCTGCCACCAATGGCGTGGCCGTAATGACCTGGCAGGACCAGAGTGGCAACGGGAATGATCTCGTGCAGGCATCCAGCGGGTTTCGCCCTGTGCTGACCGCCAATGCCATTAACGGTTTCGGTGCCCTGAAATTTGACGGAACCGATGATTTTTTTACACGTGAACTCGGCAGCAAGGGTGCTCCTGTCAGATGGTTTACAGTGGCCACTTTTGAAGGCTCGGCACGACAGAACCTCATCTCTCTTGGCAATGCCGATGTGAATCATACGGCAAGCATCTCCCGGCATACCGACGGGAGATATTTCTGTCTGAGCCAGTCCGACCGTTATGGCCCGAACCTGAATGCATCACAGTATTACATCTTCAACGCCAATCACCGGACAACCGCTACCAGGCACAATCTCCGGCTGAACGGAAGCGCCCAGACCGTGACTGACTATACCACTGCCTTGAATACCGACGGAACTCTTCTGGTTGGTAGTTCCTACCTGAATACGGAATATTACGGGGGATATCTTCCTGAACTCATCCAGTACAGCCGCACACTGAACACGGCCCAGGAAAGGATTGTGGAGAATTACCTTGCGGCTAAATACAACATTACCCTGGCAGCCAACGATCTGTATTCGTGGAAAGCCAGCCATAAGTACGATGTAGCCGGGATTGGAAGGGTCGATGCCTCCAATATCCATACCAAAGCAGCTTCAGCAGGCATGCTCACCATTGGAGGTGCTTCTGATCTGGAGAATAATGAATTCGGTTTTATCGGCCATGATAATGGCAATGCCGATACCTGGACAACTACCGGAATACCGGCAGGTGATCCGGACATTGAAAGACTGGCCAGGACCTGGAGAGTGGTAAACGCCGGAGGGGATGGGATCGGAACAGTTACACTTGGTCTGATTGAATCCGGAATCCCGGCCCTGCCATCAGGCTACATAGCCTATAACCTGCTGGTAGATGCCGATGGCGATTTTAGCTCGGGTGCCGTGGCCTACGGTCTCATTGAATCAGGGAATGAACTTGTGGCAAACAGCATAAGCCTCAACAATGGCGATTATATTGCTATTGCAGCGGTGAAACCGGTGATCAGTTTCCAGTCGGCCTCTTCATCGGGACTGGAGTCAGTGCTTCATCCGCAGATCAGGGTCAACCTGAACTATGCCTGCTCGGATGTGGTGGTGGTTGATTACTCGGTTTCCGGAGGCACGGCAACAACCTCCACTGACTATTCGCTGGTAACGGGATTCCTGACCTTCAATCCCGGTGAGCGCACAAAATACATCATTCCGCTCATAGTAAATGATACCATCCCTGAAATCCCGGATGAATATTTTGATATTCAGATTTCTACTTCAACTGCTGGGGTGACGGTCGGCACACCCTCTGCTCACCGGTACACGATCCTGAATGATGATCTTTCAGCCGATGCCACTGCATCCCGGATTCTGACCGGAGCCTGTGCCTCCTCCAATGCCACACTTTACGCATCCTACGAAGGCACCGGGCCCTTCACGATTGCCTGGTCGCCAGCTACGGGACTTTCTGCAACAAATAATGATACGGTGACAGCCTCACCTGCAGTGACTACCCTCTATACTCTCAGGGTCACTGACGGATTGGGTCAGTATCGCGAAGATACCATTACCATTTTTGTGGATCCACTCCCGCTGAAGCCGGTTATAACGGAGAGCGGCAGCACTACCTTCTGTGAAGGGGGAAGTGTGACACTCGGGACCAGTGCGGCTTACGATGCCTATCTCTGGAGTGATAACTCGGCGGGCTCCACCCTTGAGGTGTCAGCTTCCGGCACTTTTGCCGTAACAGGTATTGATACTTTCGGATGCCAGGGTCCCGCTTCGGATGCGGTAACAGTAACGGTAAATCCCGTACCGGCCAAACCGGTTATCGCTATGACCGGCACCACGGAGTTCTGCTCCTATGACAGCCTGATCCTGGTTGCTCCAGCTGGCTACGATACTTACAAATGGAACGGCGTGGCCGGCGACGATACCCTGGTCGTGAAGACCTCAGGGACCTACAGCGTGACCGTCGGTTGGTCGACGGGTTGTGAGTCGCAGGCTTCTGATGCACTTACAGTGACGGTTCACGATGCCCCCGCCCAACCGGTGATCACCGAAAGCGGCAGCACCACCTTCTGTGATGGAAGCAGCGTGACCCTCGGGGTGAATACAACTTTTGACAGCTACCTGTGGAGCGACGGATCCTCGGCAGCCACCCTGGAAGTAAGCACTACCGGTTCGTATACGGTTACAGGGACAGACAGCTACGGCTGTGACAGTCCCGAATCGGCAGCAGTAACGGTAACGGTGAACCCCGTACCGGCCAAACCGGTTATCGCTATGACCGGCACCACGGAATTCTGCTCCTACGACAGCCTGATCCTGGTGGCTCCCGCAGGCTACGATACTTACAAATGGAACGGCGTGGCCGGCGACGATACCCTGGTGGTGAAGACCTCAGGGACCTACAGCGTGACCGTCGGCTGGTCGACGGGCTGTGAGTCGCAGCCTTCCGATGCGCTTACGGTGACGGTTCACGACGCCCCCGCCCAACCGGTGATCACCGAAAGCGGCAGCACCACCTTCTGTGAAGGAAGCAGCGTGACCCTCGGGGTGAATACAACTTTTGATACTTACCTGTGGAGCGACGGATCAACGGCAGCCACCCTGGAAGTAAACACTACCGGTTCGTATACGGTTACCGGGACCGACAGCTATGGCTGTGACAGTCCCGAATCGGCAGCAGTAACGGTAACGGTGAACCCAGTACCGGCCAAACCGGTTATCGCTATGACCGGAACCATGGAATTCTGTTCCTACGACAGCCTGATCCTGGTGGCTCCTGCAGGTTACGATACTTACAAATGGAACGGCGTGGCCGGCGACGATACCCTGGTCGTGAAGACCTCAGGGACCTACAGCGTGACCGTCGGTTGGTCGACGGGCTGTGAGTCGCAGGCTTCTGATGCACTTACAGTGACGGTTCACGATGCCCCCGCCCAACCGGTGATCACCGAAAGCGGCAGCAGCACCTTCTGTGAAGGAAGCAGCGTGACCCTCGCGGTGAATACAACTTTTGATAGCTACCTGTGGAGCGACGGATCCACAGCAGCCACCCTGGAAGTAAGCACTACCGGTTCGTATACGGTTACCGGGACCGACAGCTACGGCTGTGACAGTCCCGAATCGGCAGCAGTAACGGTAACGGTGAACCCCGTACCGGCCAAACCTGTGATCAGCATGACCGGTACCACGGAATTCTGTTCCTACGACAGCCTGATCCTGGTTGCTCCAGCTGGCTACGATACCTACAAATGGAACGGCGTGGCCGGCGATGATACCCTGGTGGTGAAGAACTCAGGGACCTACAGCGTGACCGTCGGCTGGTCGACGGGCTGCGAGTCTCAGCCTTCCGATCCGGTTGTGGTTACCGTACACCAGGCCCCTGCACAGGCACTTATTACGCCGTCAGGTTCGTCCTTTAATATCTGTGAGGGCGAAAGCCAGATCCTCGGGGTAAGCACCACTTTTAACAGCTATCTGTGGAGCGATGGATCCACGGCAGCCACCCTGGAAGTAAGCACTTCCGGTTCATATACGGTTACCGGGACCGACAGCTACGGCTGTGACAGTCCCGAATCAGCAGCCGTTACAGTCACGGTAAATCCCGTACCGGCCAAACCGGTGATCAGCATGACCGGCACTACGGAATTCTGCTCCTACGACAGCCTGATTCTCGTTGCTCCTGCAGGTTTTGATACCTACCTGTGGAATGGAGTGTCAGGTGATGATAGTCTGATTGTAAGGACCAGCGGCATTTATCATTTAGAAGTTGGCTGGTCGTCCGGTTGTATTTCGCCGGTTTCCGATGATATTTCTGTAACAGTTCACTCTGCCCCTGCAAAGCCGGTTATCAGCTGGAACGGAGTTCCCGATTTCTGCGAAGGAGACAGTGTACAGTTGGATGCCCCGGCCGGTTATCAGACCTATTTCTGGTCGGACGGGTCCGACAAACAAACCCACACAATCAAATCCTCAGCATCATTGAAATTGTATGTTGAAGATACAAACGGATGTTATTCTCCCGAATCCGATGAAATTTCACTTACTGTACATGCCTTGCCCCCGGCTCCTGTGATCACCAATAATGGCCTGTCGGAATTCTGCGAAGGTGGTTCTACAGAACTGGAAGCCACATCAGGCTACTCACTCTGGCACTGGAATACCGGAGAGACTACGATGTCGGTTACCGTTGGAAGCAGTGGTGGTTATACGGTCACAGGAGAAAACGAATACGGATGTATCAGTTTGGTTTCGGCTGAGGTGCTTGTAACCGTTAACCCACGTCCGGAGCAGCCGGTAATCTCCTATACAACTCCGCTTACCTTTTTTGTGGGCGACAGTGTGGTCCTTACCTCCACAACAGGCGAAACGTATTTATGGGAACCCGGAAATGAGACCAGCTCCGCGATAACGGTGAAAACTTCAGGGGATTACCGGGTACAGACCGGGGATACGAAGGGTTGCCTCAGCGAATGGTCGGAAGTGGTTTCGGTACTTGTAAAATCCTCTGAAGATAAACCGGAGGTGAGCGCCAGTGGTCCGCTGGGATTCTGCGACGGTGGAAGCGTATTGCTATCCGGTCCGGAGGGTTTTGAATCCTATGCCTGGTCGGATGGCCAATCGACCCGGGAGATCACGGTGACCCAGAGTGGTCAATTCTGGCTGATTGTAACCAACAGCCTCGGTTTTGAAAGTGTGCCTTCCGACACCTTTGATGTCATCGTTTACCCGCTTCCTGAGATCAGCCTGGTGGCAGCCGACGATCCGCTCTGTTATGGCGGTTCAGACGGGACTATCAGCATTTCAGTCGCTCAAGGTACAGAACCCTACACTTATGAATGGAGTATTGCCGGAACAAGCGGCCCTGATGCCACCAACCTTGGCAAAGGGGATTATTCTGTAACGGTAAGCGATCAGCATAGCTGTCAGGACGATCTGTCTGTCAGCCTTTCTCAACCGGAAGAACTTCAACTAAGTGCTCAGATCAGTGATGCTTTCTGTCCTGATTTTACCGACGGAGCTATTGAAGTAACGGTGACAGGAGGCGTGGAACCCTACAGTTATGAGTGGAGTAACGGTGCAGGGGCAGCTTACGCCGACCAGCTCGCGCCTGGCGTTTACAGCCTTGTTCTTCTGGACCATAATGGCTGCAGGGAAGAAGGATCATGGGATGTGGGCATATTGAATGACGCTTGCTTCCGGATTCCGGAGATCATCACGCCCAATGGTGACAATTACAATGATACGTGGGTTATCGACGGACTTGAGGCGTACCCCGGTGTCACTATCGAGGTATTTGACAGATGGGGCAAGCGGGTATTTTATTCCGAAGACAACCAGCCGGTATTCGACGGCACTTTCAATGGCCGGGAACTGCCGATGGAGTCGTACCATTATGTAATTGACCTGCACAATGGAAGCAACAGATTGATTGGAAACATAACCATTATCAGATAATGAACAGAAAAAAGAAATGGGTATTCCGGTTGCTGACCGGTTTTCTGACCGGAACGCTTTTTGCCGTCCCGCTGTTTTCACAGCAGCACCCGTTTTACAGCCAGTATATGATTGATAAGTTCCTTATTAATCCGGCTGTTGCCGGTGCAAACGGGATCACCACCATCAACTTCATTTCCAGGCAGCAGTATGTGGGCTTTGAAAATCCGCCCCAGACCTTTGCCCTTACCGGGCAGACCCGCCTGATGGAGGACAGTTATATCATGCGCCGGCTTAAGCTGAAAAGAAATGAGAAGAACGCCAGCCGGTCGGGCAGGGTAGGGATCGGGGGATCCATCTATACCGACCGTAACGGGATTGTGAGCCGAACGGGCTTTCAGGGTACCTATGCCTATCATCTGACCTTTAATAATCAGTGGCAGTTGTCGATGGGCCTGAGTGTTCAGGGATACCAGTATGTTGTCGATGACAGGGACAGTTACATTACCGACCCGTCGGATCCCCTGCTTGCCAATAACCGGACTTCCTTCTTCGTGCCGGATGCCAGCGTCGGACTCTTTGCCACCACGGGATCGCTGTTCGGAGGAGTGACCTTTACCGATCTCTTCGGATCAAATATCAAGCTGGGGAAGGATATTTTCCAGGATTACCGGACCCTCAGGCAGTTTAATGCTCTTGCGGGTTACCGCTTCGACCTGAACGACAACCTGGCCATTGAACCTTCTTTCCTTGTGCAGGGAACCAAAACCAATTTTTCTCTCGACGTGAATGCCAGGGCCTATTACAGGAACGATTTCTGGGCAGGTCTGTCTTACCGCTCCAATAAAACGCTGGTGGTTATGGCTGGAGGGACCTTTGACATGTTCTATCTGGGATATGCCTATGATGTTGATCTGGGTGTGATAAGAACCTACTCGGCTGGATCCCATGAACTGATATTCGGACTTAAATTCGGTGATAACAGTACCCGGCGCTTCCGCTGGATCCGCAAGGACCAGAGAAACTTCCTGATCTGATCAGGTCCCCAGTTCCAGCTGGTTGCGGATCAGGTTATAATACGCGCCTTTCAGGCTGATGAGGGAATCGTGGTTTCCTTCCTCAACGATTTCTCCTTTATCCATCACTACGATATGATCGGCATTCTTCACCGTACTTAGCCGGTGTGCTACGATCACAACGGTTTTACCGCGAAAGACCTGTTCCAGGTTTTTCATGATGAGTTGTTCGTTGTTGGCATCAAGAGCGCTGGATGCTTCGTCGAGGAACAGGTATTGGGGGTTCTTGTAAAGTGCCCTGGCAATCAGGATCCGCTGTCTTTCCCCCCCGGAAAGGGTAAGTCCTTCCTGACCGATACGCGTATTGTAGCCCATGGGCAACTGATCGACAAATTCATTGATGCAGGCTGTCCTGGCAGCAAAAAGTAAGCGTTCCTTATCAACTTCTTCCTCGCCAAGGGCAATATTTCCGGCAATGGTATCGGAAAAAACAAAACCGTCCTGCATCACCACACCGCAATGACTTCTCCACGCGTCAGGTGAAATATGCCTGATGCTCTGATCCCCGATACGGATTTCTCCACTGCTCGCCTGGTAAAAACTAAGCAGCAATTTAACCAGGGTGGTTTTTCCACTGCCACTCATTCCCACCACCGCCGTAACGCTGTCACGTTTCAGGAGGAGGTTGATGTTCCGGAGTACATAGCGCGGCACAGGGCCCGGATAGGTAAACGATAGATCCCTGACCTGGATATCACCGGCTGTGGTGATGGGATTCAGTCCGAGTTCCTCGTCGTTTTCATCCTTTGTTTCATGGATCTCGCCGAGTCTTTCCAGGCTGATCCTTGCATCCTGTGCCCGGTGCAGAAAAGAGATCATCTGTTCGATGGGTCCGTTAAGCTGGCCGAGGATATAGCTTACGGCAAGCATCATACCGAGGGTCATCTGACCATTCAGCACAGCAATTGCGGCAAGGACATTAATGAAGATATTTTTGCTTTCGTTTATGAAGACACCACCCGCCTCCTGGTACTGGGTAAGAGAAAGTCCTCTGACCTCCACCTTGAAAAGTCCTGCCTGGATGTTTTCCCACTCCCATCTTTTTGACCTTTCGGCGTTATTAAGTTTAATCTCCCTGATACCCGAAATGATCTGAATAAGCTTACTTTGATTCTCCGACTGTCGGCTGAACCTCCTGTTATCCACTTCCCTCCGTTTTCTGAGGAAGACGGCTATCCATATAAAATACAGTAAGGCTCCTGCCAGGAACACGGCAAGGATCTTCAGGCTGTATATTCCGAGAACAATGGAAAAAATAAGCAGGTTTACCATGGAGAAAAGAACCGTGAGCGAGGATGTGGTGAGAAAAGACTCAATCCTTTTGTGATCACCGATCCGTTGTAACAGGTCACCTGTCAACTTTGTGTCAAAAAAGCCGACGGGAAGTTTCATCAGTTTGATGAGAAAGTCGGAGATCAGCGTGATATTTACTCTTGAGCTCAGGTGAAGAAGGATCCATCGCCGAATAAAATCAACCCCCATTTGACTCAGGATCAGCACGAACTGGAACGACATGACCAGGTAAATGAAGGGGAGGTCCTGGTTCGTGATCCCGAAGTCGACAATCGACTGGAAAAGAAAAGGCAGAATGAGCTGGATAATAGCCCCGAGGACAAGTCCGATAACGAGGTGGAACACGTATTTCCTGTAGGGTTTCAGATACCTGAAAAGATAACGGAAACCAGTTTTCTTCATTTTCTCGTCGTCCTGCTGGAAGAACTCGGGAGAAGGTTTCAGCAGGAGTGCCATCCCCTTATCCTCACCGTCTCTTGAAGTACTCAGCCATCCGTCCAGGAATTCTTTCCGCGACATGGTAATGAGGCCGTAGGCTGGGTCGGCGATATACACTTTATTTCGCTTGATCTTGTAGACTACTACGAAATGGTTCTGCTTCCAGTGAACAATCACAGGAAGCGGAGCTTCTTTCATAAGCTTTTCCCATCCGATGGAAACCCCGATCGTATTGATACCGATCGATTCGGCTGCCCCGGCAATCCCGAGCATGGAGACACCCTGCCGGGTCAGAAAGGCTTTTTCCCTGAGGGTTTGAATGGTGAAGTGTTTGCCGTAATGCCTGGCCACCATCCGGAGGCAGGTGGGCCCGCAATCCATGGCATCCAGTTGTTTAAAGAAAGGGAAAGACGACATAAACTGAAGCTTGATTGGCTAAAAGTAGCAATTTATCCCCACTAATTCAAGATCGTCAGTTTACGGTACTCACAAAGTTATCAGCACAGGACCTCCGGATTGATATATAAGCTGCCTCAGTCATTGCCTGCAGTCTGTTTTCTCTTCAGTTTTCGGGTGAGTGAGCAAACGCTTTTTTCATAACTTCCTGGTTCCGAATCCAGCTGTTTCAGATATTCCAGGGACAACTCCAGATTATTCTCCTTCAAAAGGAAAAGCGATACATACCATTTTGCAGATTTCCCATAAAAACCGGGAGAATGATCAGCCATCTGAATCAGCATCCTCTTTGCTTCTTCCTGCCGCCCTGTTTCGTAAAGGAGGAGTGAATAAACGAGACTGTCGCGGGAATTGAACTTGCCATTGTTCTGCAGTTCGGCAAAGAGCTGCCCGGCTTCGTTATATTCGCCTTCCAGGTAAAGGGAAACAGCCAGATCGTGTCCGGATCCATCGCGGGTAAAGTTGCTGATCATTTCATCAGTTCCGGGATGATAGAATTCGTTGAACAGTTTATCGCTATCTGCTCCCGGGAACAGGAAAAATACCAGTCCTGTGAGCAGGGCCGCAAACGACAGGAGGAAAACTGTAAGACCGATTCGCCTGCTACTCCCCTTTTTATCCCTGCCATCCAGTTCCGAAAGAAGCCTGGAGAATTTTTCGGTTTTTTTATCCATGGCTTTTCCGGCAAAGTTCAGGATGTCGTTTCTGGCAATCAGTTCGGCAAGTCTTTCCTCAGCAGTCAGGTTTTCATCCCCGGCTTCGCTGTGAAGCTGTTCTTCAATGAGGTGCCAGACCTTCTGAATGTTGACATACTCCTCTTTCAGCACCTCGTTTTCCAACAGTTGCTTCCGGAAGTGCTGTTCTTCCTGTTCATCCATTGAACCGGAAAGATATCTTACTATGGGGTCAGTATAATCCATCTTTTAATTCGTTAAATACCGGATCCTGCATTATTTTGTTCACCAGGCTTTTATTGCAGCGGTATTTCCTGTCGACCGTGTGCTGAATGGTTTTGTAGCCCAGCGCATCCCTGATCTCCTGCAAAGAAGATCCACTAAAAAACATTCTGAGGATCAACTGGCAGTCCTGGCTGAGCCTTATAAACTGCCGCTCAAAGAGATTCTTTAATTCGATTTCGCTAGCCGGGTCAATCTCCGTTGAGGGTTCTTCAACAACCATGTACTTTTCCCTCGCCATCTCAGCCTGTCTTTTTCTTTTTTTCGAAGCCTGTATCCAGATGTTTTTACACACGGCATACAGGTAGGTACTGAATTTGCACTTAAGGTTCAGGCCACCGCTGTTGATCTTAAAATAAATTATGATCATTCCCTCCTGAAATACATCCTTTGCTTCTTCAGATGTTCCACCGTGCTGCCTTACATAATGGTCGATATAAGGCAGGTATTCCCGGTAGATGGTATTGAGCACACGGGTGTTATGCGAGTATATTCCGTGGAGCAACTCCCTGTCAGAGTATTGTCGCATGGGCTTGATTTTGGCTTAAATGGTTTAAATGGCATAAAAAAAGGCAGGGATACTGATGATCCCTGCCCGGAAAACGTAGTTTTAGCTAGTAAACGGAAAGAAAAACTTTTCAAATATGTTAACAATCTTTGAAATATCAAGTGTAAACTGGAAACAAAAATAGGTGAATTCATAAAAAACGGCCTTTTTTGGGTATGTTTTTTAGCATAAGGGTTTCATGGTACTGTCCGGTTCCTGGCAGAAGAATCCGATAAATAATTCCCCTGTCCGGGTGTATTCGAAACTGCCTGAAGAGCGGGAATAGTTCACAGGGGCCCCGATTTCCCTTATCAGATCAATGTAATTGTAGAGAGTCCGAAGGGAAATTCCCAGGGAACTTGCGAATGCCTCCGGCGGTCCGGTCGCCTGGAGGCGGATCAGTTTATCCATCCTGGCAAGGATGCGCAATTTTTCTTTGATCGACATAGACCTTTTTTATGGTTAATGTCATAACTCCGGCAAAAATCGCAGCCGGATTGAAAGAAAATTACAAAATATTTGTTAATACTTTGTTTATCAAGTATTTGAATCGATGCTAAAAACTGCAGAAACGAGTAATGGCGAACAGGCAGGCTTAACGGGCCGAAAAGGGCAGCCTTGTCATATCCACATTGCCCCCGGAGAGGATCACCCCGACCCTCCGGTTCCTGAATTCTTCCCTGTTCCTGAAGAGTGCGGCAACAGCTACTGCACTGGAGGGTTCAATCACGATCTTCATCCTTTCGAAGATGAACAGCATGGCTGCAATGATTTCCGATTCTTCAACCCGGATGATCTTGCTCACCAGTTTCTGGATGATGGGAAAATTCTGATCCCCAAGCTGGGTCTTCAGTCCATCGGCAATGGTAACCGGGTTGATTGAGGGCTGTATTTTTCCTGTTTTCAGGGAGAGATAGGCATCATCGGCACCAAACGGTTCACTGCCAACTGTCTCTGCTTCAGGTATCAGGTAGTTGGCTGCAAGGGCGGTTCCGGCAATAAGGCCGCCACCGCCGATCGGGGTCATCAGGATATCGAGGTTTTCAATTTCGTAAATCAGTTCCATTGCTGCTGTTCCCTGTCCCAGAATAACCTGCATGTTGTTTGATGGGTGGATAAAGGAGGCTCCGGTCCTCTGCTGCACCTCATCACAGGTTTTTTCCCTTGCTTCCAGGGTTGAGGCGCATTCAATCAGTTCTGCGCCATAGCTTTCCACTCCTTCCTTTTTAACCTTGGGTGCATTTTCCGGCATAACAATATAGGCCTTGGTGTCCAGGCTGCTGGCTGCAAGTGCGAGAGCCTGGGCAAAATTTCCGGACGAATGGGTGACTACACCCCGGGCCCTTTCATCTTCAGTAAGCTGGAGTATGGCGTTGATCGCACCCCTCATCTTGAATGCTCCCATTCGCTGAAAGTTTTCACACTTGAAATATACCGACGCACTGAGCATCCGGTTTATAGTTGTGGAAGTAAGGACCGGGGTCTGATGTACATGGGGCCTGACCCGGGCAAAACTCTCCTGCAGCTGTTCAAATGAGGGTATCATAACTTTTTTTTCTGTAAGATATAAAATTCTTTGGATCGGCACCCAAATGTCAGGGCGGATTCCATGGATGCAAGGAATTTTTTTAGCTACAGAACAGGTCGGAGACGAATTGCCTGGACTTAAAAGGTATAACGCAGGGAGAAAGCGAAATCGAAGGGGTCTAAAGCCAGGACTTTTCCCAGGTTGAGCATTGGTTTATAATCGAAGGACACCGCCAGGGGAAGGTCCCTGAGCACATATTCGATCCCGGCCACAGCGGTGATCCCGAAGGCAAATTGTCCATCCCAGTTGCCGGCGTAAATGCCTCCGCCTGAGAAAAGACAGAGGCGATCCACTTTAAATGGTGCGGTTTGCCATTCGGCCAGGCCTGCTACCTGGAAGCCGTTCCGGTTATATTGCGCGATAACTTCTCCTCCATACCAGGCATTGAAGAACTTCCGGTAACTGATACCGCCAGAGTATCCGGCACGAATTCCCACCGCCTGTTCATATTCCTGTGCGTAGGCAACGGTTGTAGCAAAAATCAGGAGCAGAAAAAGTAGCGTTTTTATTTTCATGACTTCCTCCGGTTAATGTGAAAGTTTATTTGCGCTTTTTGCCTTTCCGATCGGAATGTTCAGTTTCCTTAGCCTGAGGCTTCTGTTCCTCCTTCAGGATATACAGGGTCTCGGTGTAGGATGGAACTTCAAGCCCCTGGGGAAATGAAGGGTTATTCAGGATGAGGTTCGTCACCACAATCCGCTGACGAGAATTCCCGCTGAGCAACCAGCCTGTTTCCGGGTCGGCGATGTAGTCGTAAGTCTGGTTGCCTTTTACTGCAGAACATACACTGATCCCGTTCTGAACAATGGTATCCGAATAATCGCTGAAAATCAGTCCAAGCCCCTGGATAAGCCGCTGACCGCTTTTGTTTATGCTGAAATACCAGTTATTGCTCAGGGTCACGGGACGCGTATTGATGTAATGGGTATTTACCGTTTCCCAGCGATAGGTAGCGGGCACATCAGGATAGATATTCAACACCATATTGGAGAAGCTGTACATGGCCTCTTCTCCGAATGCTTCCGACAGTGTTTTGATAATGACCTCCTGTTCTCCGGGTTCTGATGCAGGAAGACTGTACATGTTATTGAAAAGTCCCTTTAATCCGCTTATCTCCAAGATTTTTCCCGAAGGCGCCATCCTGATCTGCCAGTATTTATTTTCCATGTAGTCCAGGTAGTTCTGTAATGTTTTTCCTGAAGTTGTTCCCGGATTCAGGCTTATGTTCAGCAGCGGGGCGACCATGCTTAAGGCGAGATGACTGAAATGAACACTGATCATGTAATTACCTTCAAGGTCGGTGGAATCAACGCGAAACCAGTAGATGCCGCTGATATCAAGGCTGACATTTTGCTCAATGCCACCGGCTTCGGTCACTGTGTTCTGACTGACGGAGAGACTCAGTCCATATTCCGATCCCCCGCTGAGCCGGTATCCGGGACTCGGAGTCTGGGCCTGCAGTGCAGAGGCAAGATAAAATGGCAGGGTCAGGTAGAATAGCAATTTCATCCGAAAGATTTCCGTAAAGATAGGAATCGGAATGGTTTTTTCTCCCGCCGGCTTATTCACTTTTATTCCGGTGCATCGGATAAAGTGGGATTTGTCCTGACGCGCAGACTGTTTCAGAAGTAAAGATCCCGTTCACCGGTTTTGATACGCTGAATCCTTTCTATCAGTTTGCTTTTAAACTGCTGATCATCATATTCAGCCAGGCTTTTTTCAATCAACCGGTATCCTTTTTCCTTCGTTGATGGCGGTGCATAATCCTCCAGGTACTCAGTCAGGGTCAGCAGCGCATTGGGGGTACAAAACCTCTTTATAAATCCGGGTACGGAAAACTCCATGAAATGCTCACCTGTTCTCCCCAGACGGTAGCAGGCAGTGCAGAATGAAGGGATGTAATCTTTGCTGATGAGTTCTTCCATTACCTCGTTCAGGGTCCGGTTATCGTTGATCTCAAACTGTTCGGAGTCCAGATCCTGTTTCTGACTGTTTCCGGAATAGCCTTTCATTTCTATTTTGGTACCGCCGTCAATCTGAGAAACGCCGTAGGTCAGCACTTCCTGCCTGACAGAAACCGGCTCCCTTGCAGTAAGGATCATGCCCGTGTAGGGTACAGCCAGCCTTAAAATGGCTACCATGCGGGTAAAATCATGATCGCTTACCTGATATTTATCCTCAAGGAATACATTGGATGCTTTTTTTATGCGTGGAAAGGAGATGGTATGAGGTCCGACATGATATACGGCCTCGAAGTGGTTTACATGCCTTAACAGACCCAACACCTCGAACCGCCAGTCGTACAAGCCGAACAAGGCCCCGATCCCCACATCGTCGATGCCGGCTTCCTGTGCACGGTCGAGAGCCGTCAGCCGCCAGTTATAATCTTTCTTTTTTCCACCCAGGTGATACCAGCTGTAAGCCTCCGGGTGGTAGGTCTCCTGGAAGATCTGGTAGGTACCGATACCGGCTTCTTTTACCGTACGAAAACCGTCAACATCAAAAGGTGCGGCATTGATATTCACCCGCCTGATCTCACCGTTCCCCTTTTTGACCTGGTATACCGTTCTGACGGTTTCGGCAATAAATTCGGCATTGTACCGTGGATGTTCCCCGTAGACGAGGATCAGACGCTTCTGTCCGTTATCCTCCAGCATTTCCACCTCACGGATCAGATCTTCATGTGAGAGGGTGCTGCGTTTCTGCTGGCTGTTGCTGGTCCGGAAGCCGCAGTAGGCACAGTTATTGGTGCAAAGGTTGCCCACGTAGAGGGGCGCGAACAGAACAATTCGTTTACCGTATACCTTTTCCTTCAGCATACGCGCACCTTCCCTGATCTCCTCTTCAAGTTCCGGGTCGCTTGCGTTGATCAGAGCCGCAGTTTCCTGCAGGGAAAGCCTGTGTTTGGAAAGGGATTTGGCAATAATATCCCGCACCATTTGCTTATCGGGACGGGTTACTTTCAGAATCTGGTTGATCTCCTCCACCGATATAAAGGGTTTCATCGGTTCATCGGGGATGCTGTACAATTGCGGATCGTAGATCATCATTTACAGATTTACGAACCTTCGGAAACAAAAAAATGGCGGGATCTTTTGATCTCTTCACCTTCAGAGCTTCCTCCGGATCAGATTAATTATTTGCTATCCTCGATAACAGATTTTCCGGTATCTCAGAGAGCTCAAAGATAGGAATTGTTATTCAAATAACAAAGGATATTACAACAGATTTCCGCTTTATGAAATAATTCTTCGGAAAAAGGCTCGTTTTTCCTATATTTAGGATGCCAATACCCATAATATGCCAGCACCGCAAAAAAAGAGTTTTGGAACAGCCCCTGTTTTTTTCACAGCGATATCGACCATCCTGGGTGCCATCCTTTTTCTGCGATTCGGTTTTGCCGTAGGAACCCTGGGCTTCTGGGGCGTCTTTGCCATTATCCTCCTGGGGCACTCTCTCACGATTCCGACAGCCCTTGCCATCTCGGAACTGGCCACCAATAAACGAGTGGAAGGAGGTGGGGAGTATTTCATCATTTCACGATCCTTCGGCTTAAATATCGGTGCCACCATAGGTTTTGCACTCTACCTGTCCCAGGCGATATCTGTGGCTTTTTATATCATTGCCTTCACCGAGTCGTTTGAGTTTTTCTTCAATTATGCGCAGGAACACTGGGGCATTACACTACCAAGGCAGATTATCAGTATTCCAGCCACACTGGGCCTCGGGATCCTGATGCTCCGCAAGGGGGCAAACATCGGGGTTAAGACACTCTATATCGTAGTGGGCCTGCTTTTTATATCCCTGCTGCTTTTCTTTCTTGGTTCAACTGAACACGCCGGGGAGGTATCCTATTCGATTGCTGATGCAAAGGCGCGGAATTTTGATCAGTTCTTTGTAGTCTTTGCCATTGTGTTTCCTGCGTTTACAGGGATGACAGCCGGGGTAGGACTTTCGGGCGATCTGAAGAATCCCGCGAAATCCATTCCGCTTGGTACAACCCTGGCCACCATCACAGGGATGATCATTTATTTCTTTGTGATCTTTAAACTGGCTGCCTCGGCAAGTGAGCAACAATTGCTTGATAAACAGTTGATTATGGCAGATATCGCAATAGGAGGGAGGTTCATCATTCCCGTAGGGCTGGCAGCTTCGACATTTTCATCGGCCCTGGGATCCATCATGGTGGCCCCCAGGACCCTGCAGGCACTTGCCGGCGATTTCTCTTTTCCGTCCAGGAAAGTCAATCGTTTTCTTTTCAGGGGCAAAGGGGAGACCAATGAGCCGGCAAATGCCACGCTGGTTACACTTATCATTGCACTGATCTTCGTTTCGCTGGGGAATGTCAACTCGGTTGCCGAGGTTATTTCCATGTTTTTCATGGTCACTTACGGATCCCTGTGCCTGATCTCCTTTCTCCACCACTTTGGTTCCTCTCCTTCTTACAGGCCATCTTTCCGTTCACGCTGGTATGTTTCCCTGGTGGGCTTTGTAATTGCAGTATGGGTAATGTTCCGCATAAATCCGGTGTATGCCCTTGTGGCCTTTGCTCTGATGATTGCCCTGTACCTGTATATCAGCAACTATCATAAAAAGAGAAAGGGCCTGGCTTCCATTTTTATCAATGCCCTGTTCCAGTTAAACCGAAGTCTGCAGGTGTACCTACAACAAACCCGGAAAGCCCGTAACACACAGGAGTGGAGACCCAGTGCCATCTGTATTTCAAGGGATTCATTCATACGCGATAAAGCCTTCCAGTTACTGAACTGGATCAGTTTTAAATATGGATTCGGGACATATATTCATCTCATTGAGGATTATTACTCAAAGACATCCCGGCAGCGGGCAGAAAAGGAACAGGAAAAACTGATCCTTAATTTCAAAGGAGCGGGAAATCATGTTTATGTCGATACCATGATTTCTCCTTCATATACCTCCGCTATCGCCCAGTCAATCCAGTTACCGGGCATCTCGGGAATGGAAAACAATATGCTGATTTTCGAGTTCGACAAGGACAGTGACAGCTCGATCAGGGATATTATTGAGAATTATTCGCTGGTAAATGCCGGGAATTTCGATGTGTGTATTTTCGGGAGTTCGCGCAGGCAGATTAATTATAACAACGGGATCCACGTCTGGATCCGGACAGGCGATTTTGAGAATGCCAACCTGATGATCCTGCTGAGCTTCATCATCCAGGGACATCCCGACTGGAAAAAAAGCAGCATATCGGTTTTTGAAGTCTGCATGCCTGAGAAGGAAAAGGAAACCCGCGACCGGCTGGAGGAAATGATGAGCAGCGGGCGACTCCCGATTACCTCAAAAAACATTGAGATCATAACCGACAGGAAAGAACGCAACATTAAAACCATTATTAATGAGCGCTCCGCTCACGCGGGTCTGACCATACTCGGATTCCGGGGTGAATTGCTCCGTCACGACGGACGAAAAGTCTTTGAAGGCTACGATGGGGTGGGAAATATGTTGTTTGTCAACTCGCACAATCAGAAGGAAATATCATAAAAAATGCGGATTCGCGCTGCCCGTCCGGACCCGGCAGCACAAATCCGCACATCTTTTACTTCTTTTACTTTCGTTTTACCTTTATTCCTCCGTGTAAAATTTCATAATTCCCGGGGTCATCACCAGTATCAGCATGCCCACACTCCATAATCCCACGATGGACATCAGCGGATCGAAGCGCTGAAGCATGAGGAGTTCGGTAAAGATCCAGATCAGGATTGTAATACAGATGTACAGAGTAAAGGTCCAGGACCAGTGCATTGCAGGGTAGAGGTTAAGTTTTTCTGCCCAACGGAACTTCTTTCTGCTGATCAGTCCGTACATGATCACCACGGGTATGAGACCCAGCACAATCATGAGGATCAGTCCGGGGATCAGGTAGTTGCTAAATGGAGATCCGGTCAGCATTTCCGTTGAGACCTGAAGAATCGATCCGTCGGGAGCGATCACCATTACCAGTCCGCCGCCAATAGCATTCAGTGCCTGAACAATCAGAATGAGGATTAGCAGCCACCACTGCCAGGGTTTCTTTCTTTTCATGGCTTTGTTTTAAAGTTCCATGCCGGCTCTCAGCTGAATGCCGGAGAAATGAAAACCGAGGTCGTATTTATCGTTCATGCTGTATCCGAAATAGCTTTCCTCATAGCGATAGCCCAATCCTCCGTAAAACTTCATAAAATGGAAGTCGGCAAACAGTGAACCTCCGAGCCGCATGCCTTTGGCATAGTCGTCTGTGGGTTCCTGGGTCCAGCCGGAAAGCACAACCTCATTTTCATACAGAGGATTGCAGAAAATATTGGCTTCCAGACCCAGCATGCCTGCAAGGAAAGTCTTGTCGAAAAGTATACCCACTTCCGGACCAAACATCGAGGCTTTATAAGAACCGAACTCACCCGGCTTGATTACCAGGATAAGCGTGTAGTCATTGAAAGTTTTATTGGTATAGGTATAGGAAAATCCAGCGTATACGGCCAAACCCATGTCTTTTTTCTGAATGGGCGCGAACATCAGGTTGGCAGAACCTCCGATCATACCGCCTCCGATGGTGAGGTAACTGTTTTCATTATAAAGGTACATGTAATTGGGCTGGATCAGGCCACCGCGGGCATGAATATCCACTCCGAAGAAGCGGAGGAAGGTCTTTCTGTAATTCAGTTCAAGGAACTGCGTGTCGAAATCGCCCCAGATATCACCCGGATCAATAAGGAGATCTTCAGAAGCAGTTTCCATATAGGCAGCATCGAAAGCGTTCCAGTAACTGAGTTCGATCTTGTTAAACTGGCTGTTGGCGCTGGTAAAAACAGCAAGAGCTGCCAGTGCGAAAAGTAATTTTTTCATGGGTTTAAATTTAGATGCACTAAAGTAGGAAAAATTGAAATCTCCCCGACAGGGGCTGTCATGTTGTTAAAAACTACCTCTGGCCTTTCTGGCGAAATGCCGGGAGTCGCCCCACTCCCCGTATCCGATCTCGCTGTCTGCCAGTTTGATCCTTACATCCAGGCACTGCACACAATCCTCGGGTTCTTCCTCCACACAGGGCTTGTTTTCATAGAGTTTGTAATTGTTCCGGTATTTTCCTGGGGTAATGTTTGGCATAATTATATTGGCTCCGACCTTCACCCCTTTTTCACGTCCGAGGGGATCTATGGCCTGCAGGGCAGTGGCTGCCGCAATGTTGATATCCCTCATCAGAATACGCAGTGTGGCAATCATCCTGAGGGCAAGGCTGAACCTTTCCCTGATGGGGAGCAGTTTATTCCGGAACTCCCAGAGCGGAGTTTCATGATGTTCGATATAAGGCCCCATCCCTACCATATCCACATCAAAATCCTGCATGAATAGCAGGTCATTGGCCAGGTGCCTGGTAGTCTGAAAGGGCAAGCCGATCATTACCCCGGTACCTGCCTGGTAACCTGAGGCTTTCAGATCTGAGAGGCACTGCAGACGGCGGTCGAAGTCGTGCCGTGCATTATCAGGGTGCAATTTGCGATACAGATCCCTGTCGGATGTTTCAATACGTAGCAGGTAGCGATGGGCCCCGGCTGCAAACCAGCGTTCATATACCTCTCTCGTCTGTTCTCCAAGGGACAGGGTTATCCCCAGTTTTCCGTCCGACAGTTTTTTGATATCTCGCAGCAGCTTTTCAATTCTCAGGGTAAAGGCTTCGCCTTCAATCTCACCTCCCTGAAGTACGAATGAACCATATTGATTGTCAAAGGCGAATTTCGCAGCCTTCAGGATCTGTTCATCATCCAGGTTATACCGTTGTACGGCGTGGTTCGACTTTCGTATCCCGCAGTAATAGCAATCTTTGGAACATATGTTGGAAAATTCCACGAGGCCGCGGTAATAGACCTTGTTTCCCACTTCGGCCAGTTTTACCTCCAGGGCCCTTTCAAAAAGGGCTTTCTGATCATCACCGGTGGCATCCAGCATCCTTACCAGATCGTCGGCATTAAACTCCGTCTGCAGTAAAATATCCCTGAAGTTTTTCATAGATAGGTCGAACGGTCTTTATCTTTTTCAACAAAGGGTGCGATGGCTCTGTCGTAGATCCCGTGCATATAGGCTATGGCCATTCCGTAATTGCTTACCGGAATACCGGCCTCGACGGCAGGCTTAAGTCTGTTTATCAATTGTTTGCGGGTAATCATGCAGCCGCCGCACTGGATTACCATAGCATAGTCGGTGATCTGTCCGGGTACCTTGTTAAGTCCAGCCACCACCTCAAAGTGAAGTTTCCGTCCGGTAAAGGCGCTGAGCCACCTGGGGATCTTCACCCGGCCGATATCATCGCAGGAGACATGATGTGTACAGGATTCCAGTATCAGGATCCGGTCGCCGTCCTTCAGACCGGCGATCTTTGGCGTTCCCAGCAGATAATTCTGAAAATCTCCCTTATATCTTGCCAGCACAATGCTGAAACTGGTAAGGGGGATATGGGCCGGAACCGATCCGTCGGCTTTCTGGAACACCTGGCTGTCGGTGATGGCAAGCGCAGGTTCCGGTTTCAGTCTCTTCAGCAATGCATCCAGTTCCCGCTCCTTGGCCACTACAGCAACCGCATCGTTGTCGAGGATATCACGGATTGCCTGGACCTGGGGCAGGATCAGGCGGCCTTCGGGGGCTTCAGCATCGATCGGGGTGATCAGCAGGACCAGGTCTCCCTGGGAAATAATATCACCTACAAGGGATTTGCTCAGGTAGGCACTTTCCGGGATCAGTTCCCTGATTCGTGCAATAAGTTCTTCTTTATTGACAGGGTTTGTCGTGGAAAAATCCACGGCTTTTCCAAGTCCGAGAGTTTGGATACTTTCAGCAGTATGCTTATTTAGTTGCTCCAGGTCCGCTTTGTTATGGACCACCAGAATTGGGATCTCCCAGCGTGCAAACTCACTGAGCAGGGCCTCTTCTTCTTTTTCGATCCGGTTAGCCGTGATCACCAGGATGGCCATGTCAATGGTCCTGATCAGTTCGCGGCTTCGGCCGGCCCTTTTCTCGCCCAGTTCCCCGGTATCGTCGATCCCTGCTGTGTCGATGATAATGACCGGCCCGATACCCGGGATCTCCATGGATTTCCTGACCGGGTCGGTGGTGGTGCCTGGAACGTCGGATACAATGGCAATATCCTGTCCGCTGATGCAATTGATCAGAGAACTCTTGCCGTTGTTCCTTCTCCCGTAAATTCCGATATGTGGTTTGGCATCCCGACCCCGCATGACGTGCTTGTGTTATTCAGCGAACAAAGATAGAAATTTGGAAAGAGATTTAATGTGCTTCTTCCGAATCCCGGAGACTAAAGCCTTTTTTTAACAGATTATCCGGCGAGGTAATACGCTCAAGTATATCATGGTCAATCAGCTGGATTGACCGATTGGCCTCAAATATATCTTCCCCGAAAGCCTTCATTCTTTCTGCCAGTTCACCGGCTTTATGATAGCCTATAAACGGCGAGAGGGCGGTGGTAATTGCAGGGGAGGACCAGAGCCGCTGTGCTGATAATTCTTCATTGATCTCCAGGCCATTCAACAGATGGGAAGAGAAAGTGCGGTTCATGGCGATCAGCAGGTCCAGGCTGTTCAGGATCGCATGTCCAACAGAGGGAAGGTAGGCATTCAGTTCCAGGCAACCCTGACCGGCCAGGGCAGTGAGCAGTGTATCGTTGGTATAGACGTGATGAGCCGAGCTGATGACAAACTCGCTGATGACAGGGTTGATCTTACCCGGCATAATGGAACTGCCGGCCTGCCGGGGTGCGATTCTCAGTTCAGGTTGCTGAAGAATGCCTGCCGAGAGCAGCCTGAGATCGGAAGCGGCTTTCTCCAGGTTCACGGCATGTGCCTTCAGAATGGCATGAACCTCGACCCATTTGTCAAGGTTTGAGGTGGCTTCGGTGAGGTTTTCCGCCTGGGTTAGCGGCAAAGCGGTCAGCCGTTTCAGGGCAGGCACCACCTCCATGATGAAGTAGCGGGGGATGGAAACGCCGCTTCCGGTGGCTCCGCCTCCGAGATTGACGGCTTTGATCCGTTCAAATCCCTTGGAAACCCTCCACCAGTCGCGCGACAGTGCATCGGAGTACGAGCTGAAAAGTTGTCCCCATGTTGCTGGTACCGCTTCCTGCATCTGCGTATATGCAAGTCTCAGCGACCGGCGGTACCGGGTTTCAAGCTCCTCGAATTTCGATCTTGTGGTATTGATCTCTGCTTCAAGGGTGTTGAGCAGACGTATGACCGCCACCGCCAGTGCAGTGGGAACGGTATCATTGGTCGACTGGAAGACATTCGCCGATTCAAGAGGGTCGATCAACTGATAATCCCCCGGAATCCCTCCTGCTTTAATAAGGGCTACATTAGCAATTATCTCATTGATATTCATATTGATACTTGTTCCGGCACCTCCCTGGACTGCCGGCACTATGAAGTCACTGAAGTGTAATCCGTCAGCGACCTCCCGGGCTGCATCCTGGAGGTGTTTTACCTTTTCCGGTGCCATCAGCCGGAGGCTTTCTTCCTTATCCGGGAATTCTTTCCTGACAGCGGTACAAAATGATGCATAAGCGTCGTAGCAGGCCAGTTTGACCTCTCCCATAGCACGGTACCAGTGAATAGAAAACGGGGTGCAATCCGGAAAGTTCTCCCTTGCCCTTGCCGCGTGGATCCCGTACAATGCATTTTCGGGCACTTGCATTTCACCGATCAGGTCTTTTTCCGTTCTCATTCTAGATGTTTTTGTAAATATAGAAAAAGTGCTACGTAAAAGAAAAGATGAGTTGATCTGCGAGGTCAGTGAGATCTACCGGTCAGTCAGAAGTGGGCCTGGTGCTTGTATTTTTATGATGACTTGATTAACTTAAGAGCCCCGTTCAGTATAGGCTGATCTGTATAAACGTAAATTAAACTTTGTTACCCCGATGAAAAACACACCTCTTACAATGAAACCGCTTTTTGCCTTATTACTTATTCTTTCCATTGCCTCCTGTACAACAAAATCTTCAAAGGAGAGCACAGAACCGCTTGCAGAGAAAGAACTCTATCTGCCGGCAAAGATTGAAATGGTACCCGACAGCAATGATTTTAATGATCCCGGCAGTGAATTCAGCTTTAAACACATGCTCCAATCGGAGAATATAGCTTTTTTCTGGAGCAGGGAATACGGGGATGATCCCATGGCTAATCCTGAGGAGAAAAAGCGCTTTGATCCGGAAGAGGCATTGAAGGAGTGCGATCGTTTTTATGACTATTATGTGAATGAGCTGAAGATGGTTCAAAAGGGCAATTCCGTATCCGATAAATATAAACTGCTGGTCTTCGTATTCGGCGGTGACGAAGGAACAGCCTTCGGAGGGGGAGAGGAAGACAAGGTCGGGATCCTGTGGACACCTGCAGTGAGGATTAACAAAAAGCCCTATGGAGCCCTTGCCCATGAAATGGCTCACTGCTTTCAATACCTCTCTTCGGTGGATGCAGGTACAGGTCCCTGGGGGCCGGTTGCTGAAATGTCGGCCCAGTATATGCTCTGGCAGGTTTACCCCGAATGGATGACTTTTGAGAATTATCACCTGGTCGATTTTATGAAAGGAACCCATTACGCCTTTCTTCACCCTGTGAATATGTATCATTCTCCCTATGTGCTTGAGTACTGGTCGGAACTGCACGGACGTGAATTCTACGGGGAACTGAGCCGGGCCACTCAGAAAGGTGAGGATCCTGTAACGACTTACAAACGGATCAACGAGCTTAGCCAGGAACAGTTCAATGATGAGATGTTTGATGCCGTTCGCCGCTTTATTACCTGGGATATGGAACGGATCAGGGAAGTGGCGAAGCCCTATGCAAATCAGCACCAGAGTCATCTTCTGCCTTCCGGCGACGGGTGGTACAGGGTTGATTCGGCATACTGTCCTCAGAATTATGGCTATAACGGGATCAGACTGAAGGTTCCTGAAGCGGGAACCAGCATTGAACTGGAATTTGAAGGGATGGCCGGTGAACCCGGATACACAGCTGTTAAAACCGATCTGGCCGGCTGGCGTTATGGCTTCCTCGCAGCCCTGGAAAATGGAAAGCGTGTTTATGGAGAGCCAGGCAGGGACAAAAGCGGGAAACTCATTTTCAGGGTTCCCCGGAAAACAGAACACCTCTGGCTGGTGGTCATGGGTGCCCCCGGGGAACACTGGCCGGTAGCCATGCGTTGGCGCTCCAGGGAAACGGAACCTGAGGAACAATGGCCCTACCGCATAAAATTATCAGGAACCGATCCGGATAATTCAGTTTTGCAGTAAACACAAGCCGGTAGAAGTCTGCAGTCAGGGCAGTTATCAGCGCTCATTTCCATTTTAAAAATTGGCGAGATGAGTGCTTTCGGTCAATGGTCTTATCCATTATCTTTGAAGTTCGAAAACAATCCAAACGATGAATTATCTTCATGCTCCGCAGGTATCGCGTAAATACTGCTTTATTCTGATCATATTGTTGCTCCTCCCGGTTCTCGCCTGTAAACGGAATGCTGAACCCGGTAAAATCCATATTCCGTTACTTCAAAATGTCCGGATTGACGGCTCCGGAGAGGAATATGAAAATGCATACGTAGCTGTAATCAGCGGTTCGCCGCGTGGTGTTTTTGTGGCGCCGGAAGATTTTGAAGTAAGGATCTGCCTGGGTTGGACGAAGGAGGGGATCGCACTGTATGCCGAAGTGAAAGACGACACCGTGGTGCAGGGACGGCGTCATGCCTGGGAGGGAGATGGCCTGGAGATTTTTATTGCCGACAGTTGCGGATCGGACAATACGGTTCAGTATTCCCTGGCTGTGATTAGTCCGGCGGATGCGGATACCACCACAGAGATCTTCGACCGGAGGTATGGTGGGATATTTCTGGCCGACGGGTCGATGAAAGATACACTGCAGGCACGTTGCAGAGTGAGCAGCCGTATTACCGGTGAAGGCTACGGCATGGAGCTTCTGATTCCCTTTGATGTTTTGTTTGGCACCGACAGCATTCCGGGCCGTATGGCGATGGAGGTGTGGGTGAACGACTGCGACAGTACGGGGGGAGAGCGGACCCAGTATACCTGGAATTATTCGGGTAAGGTTCTGATCACATCCTGGGCCATGTACACTCTTGTTCCCGATTCAATCCCCTCTGCACCAGCCCTGCCAGTTCGTGCACAGGTCATTGACGATGAACAGATCAATCTGCAATTCCCCTCCGACCCGGATCTGTCGGAACTTACAGTCAGGGATGATCAGGGCAGAAGGATCAGCTACAGCATTGCCGGAAGAAATGAAGCCGGAGTTTTTAATGTTATACCGGATGTGAAACCCGCCGATACGGAATACCTGAACCTGTCGGTAAAGGGCCAGAGCTCCGGCTGGCTTCATATGGATTTGATTTCAAGGGTATATCAATCCATCCCCGAACCAAACCGCTATGAGGAGGACATCCGCTGCTTCGGTTTCAGGGACCGCATGAATCCCCCGGAACCTGGGGCCACCCTTTTTGTTGGAAGTTCAAGCATAGTAATGTGGAAGACCCTGAGCAGGGATATGCAGGGAACCAGCGTTCTCAACCGGGGTTTTGGCGGCTCAACCGCTACCGATCTGCTGCATTACTTCAATCGTGTTGTGCTGCCCTACAAGCCTTCACGGATAGTTTATTATGAAGGTGACAATGATATTGGCGGAGGGATGCCGCCCGCGCAGTTTGCCGACAGCACCAGGGTGTTCATCTCGAGGGTGAAAGGAGAATTTCCGGGTACCGAAATTTTCCTTCTGTCGGTGAAACCCAGCTTTGCACGCATCAGACTGGCAGACCGGGTAAGTGAAGCAAATGAATTGCTCAGGGAAATTGCACATTCCACCGAAGGGGTTCACTACATCGATGTCAGTACGCCGATGTATGATGAAAAGGGACAGTTAAGAAAGGATATTTTCCTCGAGGACGGACTGCACATGAACTCCCGGGGGTATGAAATATGGACAGGGGTAGTCAGGGAGGCGCTGGGCCTGCCTGCAGCTCCGGACAGCCTGAATTTATAATCAGAGCAGCTTTAGAATTTCCGGATCCCTGAAGTTTTCGGGGGATATTTTTCTTTTTCCCTCCTCAATCTCTCTGACGATATTGGTTAACAACTGGTTCATCGGAGCGTCGGTCCGGTGTTCTTTCCCCTTTCGGGCGATATAACCGTTAAAGTAGTTGATTTCGGTCGGTTTGCCTCTTTCCAGAGACTGGAGACTGGATGATTTCAGTTTTTTATATTTCATCCCGAAAACTCTGATGATCAGGTGCCTTTTTAGTTCGCTGCCCCGAAGAAATGAATAGTAGTCGAGCTTATTGGCATACGGCTTTACCTCCAGTTGCATGCTTCGTGCAACGGCCATTGCTTCCCTGATGATCCTGATAAATATTTTTCTTGCTGTCCTGCTTTTCAGCATGGTGCCCAGATATTGGCCCGATATGGCCCCGAGGGTGGTTACACAGGAGTTTATGATCAGTTTTGAATAGAGGTTGGAGAGAATGTTGTCGCTGATCTCAACCGGCACGATGGCACCCAAGATCTCGGCAAGATCCCTGAGTTGTTCATCTGCTGCCTGTTTGAGGTATCCGATGACAAATTCACCCCCGGAGGTCATTTCCACCACGCCCCGTTCATGCATGGTGGCTCCCCAGCCCACAACACAGCCCACAACCCTCTTATCTCCCACGATACTTGCAAGGGTTTCTTCCACAATGCCGTTCTGCATGGATATGATCCGGCCATCGGGCTTCAGTTTGGGGATCATATTCGCAATCGCCTCCAGCATATCGTTGGCTTTTGTAGCCACACAAATATAGTCGGCTGTTTCCTGACACTGATCCGTGTTTGAAATCGCGGGAACAAGCACCGTATGAGATCCCCTGTAACCTGTAAGCTGAAATCCTGTTGTACTTACTTTTTCTGCTACATCGGGGTACTTTGTGACAATGGTAACATCATAACCATTCAATTTAAGAAGGGAGGCGGTTACACTTCCCACGGCACCTGCACCTATAACCAGGATTTTCTTATTTCGCAGTCTGGGCTGTTCCATATTCAGGGCTTTTAGTCAATGAGCGGCATATTTATTTCGCCTTTGCATAGCGAGAACATCATCATGATCTGTTCCCGGGTATTCCTTGGTGCTGAAAGCTCCGGCAAGCGGTCGGGAGCGAAAAATCCGACCTCTGTTGTCTCATACCCGTTTTTAAGTCGCTTATTCAACGGATAGCAGCGAATGAATATTTTGTAAATATAATAAATATCAGGGGGATGGTTGTGGTTTCGCTTATCAAGAACGGCGAGCAATTCACCGGGGCGCACTTCCATTCCGGCTTCCTCAAATGTTTCCTTTACGGCCACTTCAGAGGGAGAATAACCGATATCTGCCCATCCACCCGGCAGGGACCAGCATCCGTCGATCTTTTCCCTGACCATAAGGATTTCGCCATCGTCATTCAGTACCACGGCACGTACATCTACTTTGGGGGTTTTATAACCATTATCTTCGCGGATGTCTGAAAGGACTTGCTTTACATCACCGGCACCAAGAATCGACAGCATCCCGGCAGCTGCTTTTTCTATCTCACAGTAGCGGTCCAGATCGTAATCATTGGTGCTGTAGTGCTGACCGGTTTCGGCAAGCGATTGTAGACGCACAGCTATTCCTGCAAGCGCTTCCGACAAATTGTTATCCTTTTTCCCTTTGGTTTCAGCCATGGTCTTTCAAATGAAAGTAAAAATATAAATTTTCATATTGAAAAGTACCCGTATGCCTACGCGTTAACATTTCATGAAATACCTGATTTTAAACGGAGATGCCGGTAGGGTCTGCTCCAGTTGAGAAATGCAGAGCTTATTAAGTAAACAATAATATAGCCCTTCGCATCCCGTAACAGCCTGATCTGCAATCAGCATATTTTGACTGGCTGAAGGCCTTCACCTTTGCTGTCTGACCTCCTCCGGACTCACGGCATCCGGATTATCTGCAAACTCTTTCCGGATCCAGCTGAGGATTGCAGCGATCTGTGCATCTTTGAGGTAGCTGAATGGAGCCATGACACTGTTGTAGGTCTTTTCTCCAACTTTAAGTTCACCGGTCATACCATTCAAAACAATGCCGATCAGCCGGTTTTTATCCCCCGAAACATATTCACTTCCGCTAAGGGGAGGATACAGTTCCTCCTTACCTGATCCGTCGCTGCCGTGGCAAACAGCACAGTTGGTCTGGTAAAGCGCTTTCCCGTCAGGCATCCCTGACTCCTTTATATGTTCTTTGGGGTCCTTCCTTGTTTCCGAAATTTTTTCTTCTCCTGCCCCGGGGTTACTCGTACATCCGGTGGCGAGAAAAAGAATCACAAACAACAGGTAAGATTTCATCGCAGGCAATTTTTTTTGTTTCAAATTACGGAATTTCTGTTTCTATCTAGGTAAACCTTCGGTAAAAAAACCAGTGTTAAAGTCCGGCACTTTTCCTGATCCTGAAACTATGTCTAAAGTGAGACCAGTTATTATCCTCAGTTTCCGCTTCGGGAGCTGATGAATGTCCGGGACCGTTTGGGGATTATTGGTAAAAAGCTGGTGGTGAGGAGATCAGATGGAGCAATATCTGACCCGGTTTAGCGCCGCCAGATCCGGTATACAGTTTTTGCGTTTCCTACTGTTTTTCCTTTTCCGTATACCCGGGGAGTTCGCGATGAGAATGATCGCAGAAGGGCGGAGTTTCCGTCCGTTTACAGGTACACCATTTAACAAGCGACCTCGTCTTTATTTCAACCCTGAGCGGCTGAAAATTGGTTACACGGTGTGAACCGTCGCAAAAGGGTTGATTCCGGCTTCTGCCACAGGCACACCAGTAATATACCCCGGGTTCGGTATCCAGTTTAATGGAGCGGTAACCGGCAATTTCCGGCAACTCATTGTTGGTTTGATTTTCCACTTTGATCTTTTTAATAAGTAGTACAAAAGTGAAGGTTAAAGGTTCATTGCAGCGCCGGAAAAAATGAGAGGCTGTTCATATCTCTTCCGGGTTTGGGTGAGAAACATTGCCGGCCAGGAAAAAGCGGGCGGATTCCGGTAAGGGGAAGTAAACAAAGACAGGTAAGGGTAAGACTTTCAGCGATATTTTCCCGGGTATGATCCGAACGGAGCAATATTCAGCCAGGGTTTCTGCAGGAAAGGAATGGGTCGTCTCTGGTTTTATAAAGTACAGTATCAGAAGGAATTGCATATTCATCATTTGTTCCTGCCGATTTAAAATCTGTTTTTTCCCGGATATTGGATACTTTTACATCCTGGATACTGAGATATGCATGAATTAAATTCAAGAAAAAGGCTTCCGGACTGGATGCGCATGAAAATGCCGGGAGGGGAGCGATATATGGAGGTGAAAGCCATTGTTGACCGTAACCGCCTGCATACGATCTGTACCAGTGGCAACTGCCCGAATATTGGCGAGTGCTGGGCTGCCGGTACAGCAACATTTATGATCCTTGGAGAGATATGTACGAGAGCCTGCAGGTTTTGTGCCGTTACCACAGGAAAACCACTGCCCCCTGATCCGGGGGAACCGGAACGACTGGCTGAAACCATATTACGAATGGGGATCCGGCATGCAGTAATTACTTCGGTTGACCGTGATGATCTTGAGGATAAGGGAGCAGGCTTCTGGGCCGAAACCGTAAGGGTGCTTCGGGAAAAGGTTCCCGGGCTGACGATGGAAGCGCTTATTCCGGATTTTGACGGAAAGCCGGAACTGGTGCAGATTTTGATTGATGCGGCACCCGATGTAATTTCCCATAATCTGGAGACGGTCCGCAGACTGACTCCGAAAATTCGCAGCCGGGCCCGCTATGAAACAAGCCTGGGCGTTATCAGGCAGATAGCCGCTTCGGGTATTACTGCCAAATCGGGGATCATGCTCGGACTGGGGGAAACGGAACAGGAGATCCTCGGGGTAATGGATGATCTTCTGGAAGCAGGTTGCCGGGTACTGACCCTGGGACAATACCTGCAACCCACTTTGAAACATATGCCGGTGGAGGAATACATCACCCCGGAAAAGTTTGAGGTCTACCGGCAGACAGCCCTGAAGAAGGGCTTCCGTTTTGTGGAAAGCAGTCCGTTGGTTCGCTCCTCCTACCATGCCGGCCGCCATGCCCCGCCGGTCCGTTTTGAAGACCTTGGGATGCGCGATTATAAAGAAGTGTGGGATTACCAGGAAGATCTTTTTGCAAAATGGCAGGAAGCAAAGCGCCTGGACGATCTTTCACTTTCTCCGGGTAACCGGTTGATATTCTGTGAGCATCCGCATGTTTACACGCTTGGGAAGAGCGGGGATGAAGCCAATATGCTTATTCATAAGGATTTTCTGGAAAAAATTTCGGCTACTTATTACCGGATCAACAGGGGTGGAGATATTACCTATCACGGACCAGGACAGATTGTTGGCTATCCTATAATCGATCTGGAAGCCTTTCATCTTGGATTGAAGGAATATATCCATCTGCTGGAGGAAGCAGTAGTCCGGATGCTCGCTGAATATGGTATTTACGGTGAAAGGATGGAAGGTGCGACAGGAGTCTGGCTCGACAGTTCCCATCCGGTAAAGGCCAGGAAAATCTGTGCTATTGGCGTACGTTCTTCAAGGTATGTCACCATGCACGGCTTTGCGCTGAATGTAAACACCAATCTCGACTATTTCAGCTACATCAATCCCTGCGGTTTTCAGACCAAGGGTGTCAGTTCCATGAAAAAGGAGCTGAATGTGGAACAGAACATGGAGGAGGTGAAACGCCGGCTGAAAAACATTCTTCTGGAATTGCTGTCGGCCAGGTTAAATCAATCAACGTGAAAAAAAAAGCAGTGCATGTAAATTGCACTGCTTCCTGTATAAATCAGCTGACTGACGCCTAATTTTCATTAATGGTGATGTCAGAAGGGATTTCGAACTTACTTGCATCAACATCCGGATTTTCTTCGAAACTTTCAGCCACAAGGTTAATAGCCATCGTACTGACTTCCGTTTCCATCTTGAGAGCCACTCCTTTATATACCAGGAAAGTGCCGGTCATCTGCATGTCGGGGTAATCAATGCTCATTTTGTCACATTTTTTACCCAGCATTTCTTCTGTACCGATTTTTTTCAGGTTCATTTTCTGGACCATTTCCTCCGACAGGTTCTCAAAATCGATACTTGAACTGTTGACCGACATTCCGGGAACTTTGGTTGCCGTGCGGTTCACCAGGTCGATCGTATAAATGTAACCATCTTTGGCGAGTGTGAGCGTATGGATGGGAGTGCCCATCACTTCCATTTCCATTTCCTGGACTTCCTTGTTGCCATAATCGTCAAAGGTCAGGGTTTGTTTTACATCCATACCCATCACCTGGGTGTTGTAAACCACAACACCGGATTTGATGGCATATTTTCCTTTTGTTTCTTTGGCTGAGCTTTCAGCCTTGTTTTCTTCCTTCGCGGAGTTGTCCGCTGTTTTTCCTGTACAGGCCATCAGCAGGGCCAGTGAGGCAAGAACGAGTAGCGAGGATAATTTGTATGTTTTCATGAGTTAGGTTTTAAACAATAAAGTTGCATAATATTTCCATCATTTTCATGGCCCGGATTCATGATTTAACGGAAAATACCGGAAAGTTTTTAACCGGTCCCCCGGCAGGGATTTAAATTAATCCAGGGCGATTCAGGAGAAGATGCCTTTTTCGAGCGCACTCATGATCCGCAGGGCCTCATCCCGGTTGCTGCCACATACAAGGGGATCGGCCTGGAAGTCATGGCAGACCTTTGGTCGGCCCGGGTCGGTAAAAATGGCACAACGCAGGTCGTCGGTGAGGTGGATACATCTGGTACCGGCTGGTTTGCCACCGGGCATTCCCGGAATGGGTGAGGAGATGGAGGGGGCAATACAGCAGGCCCCGCAATGGGTTCGGCATTTCATGGCGCAAAAATAGCAAAAAGAAAACTGCAACAGTCCGTTCGGTTGACTGTTACAGTTTCATTTCAGGGGAAAGGCGTGAGACTCAGCGCTGGTAGAGATCCCCGCTGAAGTTTTTCAGTTTTTCTTTTCGGGCCTTTAATTTGGCATCGTCTTCATAATAAAGGCTTTCGTCATGCTGACTCATGTCCAGACCCACATCCTCATGAACGGAAGGAACCCTCATGGGGACAATTTTATTGGTAAGCCAGTAGAGCAGATAGGATCCGCCGAAGGTGAATACGGCAACAATAACAAGGGCCAGCAGGTGGAAGAGCATGGTATGCGTCTGACCGGTGATCAGCCCGCTGTCTTCGGCAAATACCCCGGTAAGCAGCATGCCTACGATGCCTCCCATGCCGTGCGCGGGGAATACGTCGAGTGTATCATCAAGTCCGCGTTTGGAGAAGTAATAGATCATCAGGTTGCTGACAATGGCAGCGGTGGCCCCGATGAAAATACTGGCCCCCACTGAAACAAAACCCGCCGCCGGCGTAATGGCAACCAGTCCGACCACGGCCCCGACCGCAGCGCCAAGGGCTGAAGGCTTACGCCCTTTGATCCCGTCGAAAAAGATATAGGCCAGCATGGCAGCTGCAGAAGCAGTATTCGTGTTTAAAAGAGCTTTCACTGCTACAGTTGAGGAGCCGAGCGCCGAACCGGCATTGAAACCGAACCAGCCGAACCACAGCAGTCCCGTTCCAAGCAGAACAAAGGGGATGTTGGCCGGGTAAAACGGCTTGTTGTAATCCTTACGGTTGCCAAAGAAGAATACCCCGGCCAGGGCAGCAAAACCTGCCGACATATGAACGACGGTACCCCCGGCAAAATCCAGCACACCCCAGTTACGAAGAAAGCCATTCGGATGCCAGGTCCAGTGCGCCAGCGGGCAGTAAATAAAAAGTGTAAACAGGCTGATGAATAGCAGGTAAGCCGTAAAACGGACCCTGCCTGCGAAAGAACCGGTGATCAGCGCCGGGGTGATGATCGCAAATTTGAGCTGGAACAGGGCAAACAGGGCAAGGGGAATGGTGGCAGAGAATTCAGCATCGGGTGCTCCCCCGACACCCCTGAACATGAAAAAGGTTCCCGGATTACCGAAGAAACCGTAATGCTCTGGGCCGACACTCCTGCCAAAAGCCAGGCTGAAACCCACTATCACCCAGAGGATACTGACGACTCCCATGGCGATAAAACTCTGAAGTATGGTGGAGATGACATTTTTGGGTTTCATCATCCCTCCGTAAAAGAACCCGAGTCCGGGCGTCATCAGGAAAACCAGGGCCGTGGAAGTAAGCATCCAGGCTACATCTCCCGTATCGATCCCGCTTGTATCGCCCATGGAAAAATTCGCCGGAAAAATGATACCCAGAATGGAGAATAGAAAAAGTACAATTAAAATTAAAAGCCATCCCTGTTTCATAAGAAAAGTTTTAAAAAATGGGACATAATAGTATTATGTTGTAAATAATAAATAGCAAATAATTAT
>JBMOLL010000092.1:0-51948 GCA_049325415.1 Bacteroidota bacterium
ATTGAGAGGGCAATTAAAATCAGTAGTATGGTAAATTTCTTGCTCATAATATCGGGCACAACGGCGGTCGGCGGTATATGCAGTATGGTTTCGAAGCACTTACCTTTCAAACCGCTACGCATTTCAATAATTCTACAAAATTTCAAATATTCCCGGACACCCGCATTGCATATGACCGCTTGTTAGCAAACGTAAATATTTAAATTGTTGGTTCAAATAATCTGTTTTCAATATTACCATTTTCATCAAATTGAAATATAGCAATATAGGCTGATGCACCAGCGCCGCCATTTATATGAAGCAATATCTTTTTATTATCTGAAATGTGAACGTTTATTCCACACTTCTCTTCATTGTAGATCGTCCAACAATCAATATTTGGATCATATAAACCATTTAAAACTTTACTTTCTATTTCGGAGGAAATGCCTTTAATCGTAAGTTTAATTTCTCTGATTTCTTTTTCAGGTAAAAATCGAGGGACATCAATCTTTTCATCAAGATCCTCTCTGAAATATAGACTTTTATAATACAGAGAACTATCTAAAGTGTAATTGTGTAGAAAGGATAAGGTGTCAAATGGAGCGATAAAAATATCAAATTCAATAGAATCATTCGAGAACCTAATTACATTACCTTGAATAGTTCTTTTAAGTAATGGATAATTGAATCCTTCAAAAAGCTGAATATTTGGAATTCCAATATCATTCGTATCACATAACATTTCTAGCGAAGCCCTAATTGGAAATACATTATACTGATCCGATGTATAATCTCTAATCAACATTTTATATGATTCAACCATCTGTATTCTTGGACTACAGCTAATTAGAGCTATAAATATCAACATTAATAAAAGTATATTACGAAGCTGTTTCATTTCTGTTTGCTAACTTATTTTTATAGATCAATACACCCTTAAACCTCCCAACTGGTGTTTTACAGCTATTACCTCTAAACTCACCCAAGGTCTGAAATAAGTTGTAGATTGCATCTTTTATCGACGGATTCCCGGCTTTATAGTTATACAAGTTACAAAGCCATTAGAATAAATGCAACACCCAGTGGCGTAAAACTGTTTTACCCGTGAAAAATCGTAACGTCCCACTGTTATCATGGTATCAGAAAGCAGCCCATCGTAAGTTTACGCTCACGCTCTTTAGCTTACGCTAAGCTCGTCCTTCGGCCTCGGTTCCCATTGTTTGATGAACCGCCGTATTCCTGCCTGCGTGTAGCCGCTTCGGCGAAGAAAGGCGAGGCCCGGATCCCGAGTGCTGTCGGGAGTGGCATGAGAGGCGCTCCGGTGGGATTTAGCCCATTGGCCGTCTACCCGATTAGCAACAGTACTTCATTTCTTATTCTATTTTTTTGAAGACTCATGGCCTTGTATCAAATTCCACTGTTTATTTTCTTTCGTAAATACTCCGGTAAAAGCGATCGTGTCTTCCCAGTTAC
The DNA here is from genome assembly GCA_049325415.1 of Bacteroidota bacterium. GTDB lineage: Bacteria > Bacteroidota > Bacteroidia > Bacteroidales > JBMOLL01. Next base: position 1,456 of record JBMOLL010000092.1, read on the forward strand.
TTCCATCCTTAAATTCCAGTTTAAACTTAAATTCACCTGACATCAGAGCGATATAGTTTGAAATTGGTATTATATCCCGGTTTAACCATTCAACATTCATTGACGCTGTGTTTGAATAAATATTTTTCAACGTAGAATGCATTGAATCCAGATTTGCAAAAAATACTCCATTTTCTGCAAATCTTAAGTCAGGTGATTTGGACCAAAAAGTAATTATATGGTCTGGATTCATATCATTGTTGTCATTTATCCATTTATTGGATACTTCAATTATTTCTTTTGAAATAATATCTTTTTCATCTTGTGATAATTGACTCTGCCATTTGATTTCTGGCTGATTTGAACAAGCATTGAATACACTCAGTGCAATTAATAATCCTAAAAGCAAGTTTGTTGTTTTCATCTTTGTCGATTTTGGTTAGACAATAATATAGTTATCTGAACTTTTAGATTTTATTATGCTCATTTCGAACGACTCAGTATTGTTGCTAATTTTTTTCCGGCTATTACCTCTAAACTCACGGGGGTCTGATATTTGCTGTAGCTTGTATCTTTTAGCAACAAATTCCTGCCATTAGAGCAATACAAGTTACAAAGGCTTTATATTAAATGCAATACTCTCAAGTGCAAAGCTGTTGAGCCACAGAAAGAACCGTATGATCACGCCCCGGAAGGGAGCGGTTCGGATCTCACTGAGGGCAGAAAGAGCCGGTCTGAGGTGGAGTTGCTGCCTTATAATTACTCCAGCTCCTCAAAGCGGTAGACGATGCCGTCGGTGCCGGCCGTGACCAGCACATACGATGCACCGGGAAAATCGTCGACCAGGGCATCCATGGTGATATAGGTGGCGTGGCCGAAGCGGTCCTCGTAGCGGAGGTGGTCGTGGCCCATCATCACCAGGTTCACCTTTGAGCGCTCAAAGAGGTCGAGCAGGGCCAGGACCTCCTGGTTCAGCGGGTTGGTGGAGCTGGTGAAGCGGTTGCGGAAGAAGTTCAGGTGGGTGACGACCACCACGTAGCGGTAGGCCTCCCTGTTCGCCAGCTGCTCCTTCAGCCAGGCCGTCTGCAGACTGCCCAGGGTGCCGCTGCCCGAGTCGAGGAAGAGGTAAAGGTCGCTTTCCGTTCCGCTGTTCACGGTAAGGGCATAGGCCGAGCTGCCGAAGTGTTCGCGGAAGTATTCCCATCCCCCGAAATAAAGATCGTGGTTCCCGGCCGTAACGGCAATATCGAAGGGCCGGGGCTCGCCGAGCAGTTCAGAGGCCGTCAGGTAGTCTTCCTCGTTACCGGTGGTCACATCGCCGGCAATAACCAGGCACACGGCCGAGGAGTCGGCGGCTATGCCGAGCACCTTCTCCAGGTGGACCGTACCGCCGACATGGGAATCGCCGGTGAAGATTATTTTGTAGCTGTTCGCGGGGGCCATGACCGTGCGGGGGTGGGTGGCGTTGTATTCCATCGATTCGCTGAAGCGCTGGTCGGCGGTGTCGGGGGTGTAGAACATCCCGATGGTGTCGAGCTCATGGCTGCAGGCTGCCGTCAGCAGCAGCGCGCCGAGCAGGGCGGGGATCCTTTTCAGAGCTGCCATTGCACACCTCCTTTCAGGTAAAAGCCGAAGTAATCGGCGTGAAGGTTCAGCATCCCTGCTCCCTGGTACCAGGCCTCGGTGAAGAGGGTGAGCCCGGGTTTCACCTCGGAGCGGAAGGCGGCGCTGATCATGGGGTTGGTCTCCTGCTGGATAAGGAAATCATCCATGTCGGTGAGGGTGAGGGAGAGGTTCCAGGGGGAGGAGGGGGCAAAGAGGTAGGCGGTGAAGCGGTAGATCAGGTTGCGGTACTCCGTGACGCGGTAGTCGGTGCCGTCGGGAAGGCCGTCGGGATCGACCTCGCCGGCGGCCAGTTTCCAGCTGCGTGTGTTATTGCCCAGGAGCAGCTCGAAGTGGTCCCAGCGGTGACTGAGGGTGAGGCAGCTGTTGTTCTCGCGGGTGAGGGGGCTGTAGGGGTTCTGCATGAAGAAGAGCTGCAGGTCGAGGGGGAAGCGCTCGTCGAGGAAGCGGTAGCCGGCGCCGGCCGACCAGCCGGAGAAGGCCTGCTGGTCCGATCCGTCGAGGGTGAACTGCAGTCCGGCCGTGAGGTTCAGTTTCCCGATCGTGTACGAACTCACGTTCACCAGCTTTACGGAGAAGCCATCGGTGAGGGCGCTGCTTCCCGCCGCGAAGTAGTCGGACTGCCGCAGTTGAGCGTGCAGCAGGGCGGGGGCGAGGAGCAGGACAAGGGGAAGGATTCTTTTCATTTGAGTTGGATTAGGAGGCAAGTTAGGGAAATACATGGTATTGGTCAAGGGGCGGCGGGGGCGCGCTTTTTTTTTTGCCACTAAGTCACTAAGGCACAAAATCGCACAAAGTGTTCTGAATATATTCTTAGTGAACCTTGGAGCCTTTGTGGCGGTGGGCGCCGTTGGCGCACTTTTTTTTGCCACTAAGTCACTAAGGCACAAAATTGCACAAAGTATTCTGAGTATTTTCTTAGTGAACTTTGGTGCCTTGGTGTCTTAGTGGCGGGGGGCGCAGGCGCTGTATTTTTTGCCACTAAGTCACGAGGGCACTAAGTAGCACAAGGGAATTATAATTATTTCCTTAGTGAACCTTAGTGTCTTAGAGCCTTTGTGGCGAAAGGCGCCGCAAGCGCTTCTTTTTTTCTTATCTTGATCCCACAAAAAACAAAAACCATGAAACAACTTATTCCCATACTGCTCATGACCATACTCACGGCCGTTCCCCTGCAAGCGCAGGAGGCCATATGGGGCGGAGGCGATATCACCTCCCCCGCGATCAATAAGGACAACAGCGTAACCTTCCGCTATTTTGCCCCCGGGGCCACGGAGGTGAAGCTTACGGGCGACTGGATGCCCTACGAAGGCTGGGTCCCCGGATCGGTCCTCATGACAAAGGATGAGAAAGGGCTCTGGAGCTATACCACCGAAGCACTGGCCCCCGAACTGTACAAATACGTGTTCCTGGTCGACGGACTGCGGGTCCTCGATCCGAACAATGTGTTCCCGGTGCGCGATGTGGCCACCCTGTCGTCGCTCTTTATCGTGGGAGAGGGCCAGGCCTCGCTGTACAAAGTGAACAGTGTGCCTCACGGCACGGTGGCAAAACGCTGGTACGAAGCCCCGGGCGTGGAAATGACACGTAGGCTCACCATTTACACCCCTCCCGGCTACGAAAGCTCTAAGGAAAGCTATCCCGTGCTTTATCTCCTTCACGGGATGGGCGGGGATGAGGAGGCGTGGATCACCCTCGGCCGCACGGCCCAGATCATGGACAACCTGATCGCCTCTGGGAAAGCAAAACCCATGATCGTGGTGATGCCCAACGGAAACATGGTGCAGGAAGCCGCGCCGGGCGAGTCCTCCCTCGGCTACTACAAGCCGGTTTTCCAGCTGCCCCATACCATGGACGGTTTAATGGAACAGACCTTCGGCGATCTGATCTCCTTCGTGGAGAGCAACTACCGCGTGACGAAGAAAAAGGAGGCACGGGCCGTTGCCGGTCTGTCGATGGGAGGCTTTCATTCCCTGCATATCTCGCGGTATTACCCGCAGACCTTCGACTATGTCGGACTTTTCTCCCCGGCCATCATTCCGCCGCAGGGAAGTACCTCGCCGGTTTACAAGGATATCGACGGCACCCTGAAAAAGCAGATGGAGAACGGGTATAAACTCTACTGGATCGGGATCGGGAAGCAGGATTTCCTGTTTAAGAACGTGGAGGAATACCGGGCAAAACTCGATGCCATGAAGATGCCCTATACCTACGTGGAAAGTGAGGGCGGACATACCTGGCGGAACTGGAGGATCTACCTTTCGGAGTATGTTCCGCAGCTTTTCAGGTGATATACAGGGTTAAACATTAGAGCGGCCTTTATCCAACCTAAGCATACCCAAATAATCATGACTGATTGAGTTGGATTATTGATTGGGACTTTGATAGTAGAGTACATTAAAGTACCGGAAAAATAAAGTATGTCCGGTCTCTATACCTGTCTTAATCACTGTCAATAGATTTTATTATCTTTTTTTTTACAATTCCTGTCGATAATTTAATCATCCGACACATTAACTAACCAGGGAAGGGGATCTTTCTGTCCTTCGACTTATGGTTCGGCAAGTTCACCACTGTTCTTCGTAGTGAGAGACTTTGCTCAAAGGAGGAAGAGGTCCTTCGACTTGTGGTTCGGCAGGCTCACCACTATTCGTCGTAGTGAGAGGTTTTGCTCAAAGGAGGAAGAGGTCCTTCGACTTGTGGTTCGACAGGCTCACCACTGCGCTCAGGAACCGTTGTTAAATTAATTAGGGGCAGGATCTCGACCAGCTCGATCCAGCAGCGGTAAACCGAGCCTGTCAAGGTTTACCACCCTAACTAAATGCCTCGGTTCCTGAGCGAAGTAACGAGTTTACCGAGTTACGAGTCGAAGGATCGTTTGTCGGGTTTCTGACGGTGGATTTTCTGCGTTTTGGTGTCGATTTTTGAATTGCAATGCATTGATAAGCAAAATGAAAGGCTATGCTCATAGAAAGAAGAGGTCCTTCGACTTGTGGTTCGGCAGGCTCACCACTACGCTCAGGAACCGGCGTTAGATTAATCGGGAGAGGGATCTCGACGAGCTCGATCCAGATGTATTCACGTAAGTCAAACTTAAATATTAAATATGAAGGCTTATATGTACATATTAGAATGTGCAAATGGTATGTATTATACTGGTAGCACAATCAATCTTGACAACCGATTGATAGACCATTCTGTCTGGGCCGGATCAAAATTCACCAGTGATAAACTCCCGGTGAAGCTGGTTTACTATGAGGAATTCGACAGAGTTGAAGATGCCTTTAACAGGGAACACCAAATAAAAAAGTGGAGTCGGAAAAAAAAGGAAGCTCTTATTAAAGGAGATATGAAGGCTTTAAAAAAAGCAGCAAAAAGCAAGTTAAAAAAGGAGCAGGGTGGAGATAGTTAAAACCGAGCTTGTCGAGGTTTTTCCTACGTCTCTATGCTTCGGTTCCTGAGCGAAGTAACGAGTTTACCGAGTTACGAGTCGAAGGATTGCTTGTCGGGATTCTGAATCTGGATTTCCTGTATTTTGGTGTCGATTTTCGAATTGCAATGCATTGATAAGCAAAATGAAAGGCTATGCTTATAGAAAGAAGAGGTCCTTCGACTTGTGGTTCGGCAGGCTCACCACTGCGCTCAGGAACCGTTGTTAAATTAATTAGGGGCAGGATCTCGACCAGCTCGATCCAGCAGCGGTAAACCGAGCCTGTCGAGGTTTCCCCCCCAAAAAACTCAATGCGACGGTTCCTGAGCGAAGTAACGAGTTTACCGAGTTACGAGTCGAAGGATAGCCTGACGGGTTCCTGACGGTGGATTTTGTGTACAGGTTTCTGCCCCTCCGCAAAGTCCTTCGCCAAAGGCTTCGGCCGTCGGCGAAAGCTACGGCGGCAAGCGGAGAGGGAAGTAACGAGTTTACCGAGTTACGAGTCGAAGGATTGCCTGTGGGGTTTCAGACTCTGGATTTTCTTTACATCACTCCCGGGGACAGTTTATCTGATTTATTTTCGCGTTTTCCTGGTCAGATCCATAAACAGTAGAATTGGGGTAGGCCCAAATATCAAACCTCTTGACTGGTGTAGGGAAATAGCTTATTTTTACTGAGTATAAATAAAACTATCTGTCATGAGATTTCTGAAATGGTTACTTTACATCATCCTTGCGCTCGCTGCGCTGATCCTGATCATTCCCCTTTTCCTGCCATCGGAGATGAGCATTGGAACAACCGTTGAAGTAAAAGCCACACAGGCCCAGGTATTCCATGTGGCGGCGACCTATACCGACCGCGGCAGCTGGGATCCCTGGATGGAGATGGATTCCACCGCTACCCTGGAAACCCTTCCGCAGAAGGAATATGTGGGCTCCTCCTATACCTGGAAAGGGGAGACTATTGGAAACGGAAAGATGCAGGTCGACTCGGTCGACTGGGCAAAACACATCTGGGCCAGCATCTGGTTCGGTCCCGATCCGAGGCCCTCGCAGGTGGAGTGGATCCTGGAGCCTGCCGGCGACGGAACCCTGATCCACTGGAACTTCCATACGAAGATGGGCTATCCCGTTGGCCGCATCATGATGCTCCTGATGAAGAAACCCCTGCAGGGGAATTTCGACAAGGGCATGCAGAATTTCAAGGCCTATATCGAAGCCAATCTGCCGCAGCTCAGCTCCCTTTCGCCGATTGAGGAGAAGGTGTTGAATCCCATGTCGGCCATGGTCGTTGCCGGTGAGGGGACGATGGAAGAAATGGGACCGGCAATGGGCACCTATTTCGCCCAGCTCAGCGGCGCCATTCAGAACCAGGGTCTGCAGGTCAGCGGGGCACCGTTCTGCCAGTACCTGGAGTACGATCCGGTCACGGGGATCACGAAATACCTGGTGGGTATGCCTGTTGCCAAAGCCGGGAAGAACGAAGGAGCGGTGATGGCAAAGACCTACCCGGAAATGAAGGTCCTGCAGGCCGTGCATACCGGTCCGTATGAAGAGCTGTACCTGTCGTATGATGATTTTAACAGCTATTTTCAAAGTAACGGGATCACGCCCAAAGGTCAGGCTTTCGAGTTTTACCTGAACGACCCGATGGTGGTGAAATTCCCCACCGGGCTGGAGACGCTCATTGCATTTCCGTATTAAAAATATATCTGCAGGCTACTGGTCTGCAGGTATCTCATTCCTTTCGCCATCGACACCAAAGATATCAACCGGATCTTTTTCAGGGACGGATACCGCCTGGCCTCTTCCTGCATGGAGGCGGGTTTTTCCGATGCAGCCCTGGAAGAAGCCACACGCGCCCTTTACGAGGCCATCGACAGTCTGAACGATGCCCTGCTCCAGCGGGCTGCTGCCGAAGGGCAGCCGGCCGCCTGCCGGCGTGGCTGCAGCTGGTGCTGTCACCAGGCAGTGTTCGGGGTGAGCCATGAGTTTGTCTATCTCCGCAACTGGCTGGAGAGGAATCTCGACCCGAAGGTGCTGGAGGGGATCACGAAGCGGGCCGGCGCGAAGCAGGCCGTCACGGAAAAACTGTCGGCCACTGCCCGTCTGCAGCACAAAGCTCCCTGCCCGCTCCTCGAAAACGGGGCCTGCATGGCCTACAGCGCCCGGCCCATGGCCTGCAGGATCTATCTCTCCTCCGACGAGGGTTCGTGCCGGGAGGAGTACCGGCATCCGGAGAATACGAAGACCTTTCCCGCCCTGTTCTCCTTCCCGCTCCAGGCGGGACGGATGATGAACGAGGGTTTCAGTTCCTGCCTCAGGGAACTGGGTTTCAAAAATGAGGAACAGCCCCTGGAAACAGGACTGTCTTCCTTAATGTTGTAGGGCATTCCATACTATAGAACACCTTTTTTTTCTCGCAAAACTATTCTTTTTGACCTATTTTAGCCGTTCCGGAAACCGGCAAACCCGGGTACAGGCCCGGTACTTGCCGGGAAGATGGCCGGAAAACTAAAACCTGGCGTGATGAAAATAGGTATTTTAAGGGAAACCAAAGTCCCGCCCGACAGGCGTGTACCCCTGACACCGGAGCAGTGCAGGAGGATCAATGAGCAGAAAGGACCTTTGAATGTGGTGGTACAGCCCTCCGGATTCCGTTGTTTTTCGGATCAGGAGTATAAGGAAGCCGGGGTTCCCCTCCAGGAGGACCTTTCGGATTGCGATTTTCTGCTCGGCGTCAAGGAGGTGAAAACCGCGGCCCTGCTTCCGGGAAAGAACTACCTTTTTTTCTCCCATACGGCCAAGAAACAGGCGGGAAACAGAGGTCTCCTGCAGCACCTGGTGAAGAACGGCAACCGCATGACCGATTATGAGTACCTCGTCAATGAGGAGGGGGTACGGGTGGTGGCTTTCGGTCACTGGGCCGGTGTGGTGGGTGCCTATAACGGGCTGCGTGCCTGGGGTCTCCGCAACGGGACCTATACGCTGAAGCCTGCCTGGGAGTGCCTCGATTACAATGAAGTACAGGCCCAGCTCCGGCATATCAGGGCCGGGGAGGTCCGGATTGCGATCACCGGCGGAGGCCGGGTGGCCGGGGGAGCCCTGGAAGTGCTGAGGAAGGCAGGTTTCCGCGAGGTCGATCATGAGGGTTACCTCAACAATACTTACAACGAACCGGTATTCACCCGGCTCGATCCCTGGAACTATACCCGTCGCAGCGACGGCCGCCTGTTCAATTTCAACCATTTTGTGCGCTGTCCGGGCGAATACGATAATGCCTTCGGGCCCTTTGCCATGGCTACCGATATCTATATGGCCTGTCATTTCTGGGACCCGGCCGCTCCTCCTATTCTTACGCGGGAGATGCTCCTCGACCGGAACTGTCCCGTGAAGGTTGTGGCCGATATCAGCTGCGACCTCGACGGGCCGGTGGCTTCCACGCTGCGGGCCTCGACCATTGCCGAGCCCTTTTACGGCTACGATCCCCAGTCGGACAGCGAAGCACCGGAGCCCTTTGCCCGGGGTATCGTGACGGTGATGGCGGTGGATAACCTCCCGGGAGAATTACCGCGCGATGCTTCGGCGGCTTTCGGGACGGCTTTGACGGAGCACGTGATCCCGGCACTATCCGATCCGGGGAATGAGATGATCGTAAGGGCCACCATCACGGCGAACGGGGCCCTTGCCGAACGCTATGCCTACCTGGAAGATTTCCTGAAGGGAGAAGCTTAAAAATCCTTTAAGGCGGAGATCATTCCCGGCCGGTCTTTGGCCGAGAATATGGTATTGCCCACCACAAACACATCGACACCGGCTTCAAGAAGTTTTCCCATATTATCGGGACCTACGCCTCCGTCCACTTCAATCAGGGTGCTGGCTCCCTGCTCGCGGATCATGGCTTTGAGCTGGCGGATCTTCTCATACGAACCTTCAATAAATTTCTGTCCGCCGAAGCCGGGATTCACCGTCATGATCAGGACCATGTGCAGATCCCTGAGGATGGGCCTGAGCAGAGACACATCGGTATGGGGGTTCAGGGAGACCCCGGGTTTCATGCCCAGTTCGGTTATGCGGTGAACGGTGCGGTGCAGGTGGGTGCAGGCTTCGTAATGAACCGTGAGCCAGTCGGCCCCGGCTTCTTTGAACTCCTCCAGGTAACGGTCGGGGTTGACGATCATCAGGTGGACATCGAGGGGTTTTTGGGATTGCTTCCTGATCTGCCGGATCACGGGGAAACCAAAAGTGAGATTCGGCACGAAAACGCCGTCCATGATATCGAGATGGAGCAGGTCGGCCCGGCTCTGGTTTACCATGTCGATCTCCGCGGCAAGGTGCAGGAAATCGGCGGTCAGGATGGAAGGGGCGATCAGGTGCTTGCTCATGATTTGAATAGTTTAACACAAAAATACATTTCTTCACGCTAATTTTGGTAATTTCACAGACTTTTAAGAACCGGGAGCTGCCCTCATGGTCTAAGGCCATGCCGGGGACGCAACCCGAACCGCCTGCTTTACGTCTTATCTCTTTGTCCGGACGAGTTACTGCCGCCGGCTCTGAGAGCGGAAAAAAGCGTTAACCGGCGGTCTGTTGCACAATACTTCCGGGTTTTAAAAGTTTATTAGCTACCCTGAAACGTGTAATATGAACAGAAAGACACTATTGCTGATTGCTTCCTGGCTGCTCATGCCAGTCCTGATGCTGGCACAGAAAGGCACCATCAGCGGCTATATCGAAGATGCCCGCTCGGGAGAAAAGCTGATCGCTGCCTCCGTATTCGACCAGAAAAGCGGACTCGGTACCACCACCAATGAATACGGTTTTTACAGCCTGACCCTGCCCGAAGGTGAGATCCAGTTTACGGTTTCTTATGTGGGATACAGCACATACAGCGAAAAGGTCATGCTGAAGGGCAAGATCGTAAAGGTGGTTGACCTCGAACCGAGCATTGAGCTGGAGGAAGTGACTGTAACCACCAACAGGCCGCAGGACATTGTGCAGGATGTTCAGATGAGCAGCACCTCCATTTCACCTCAGCAGATCAAGTCCATTCCTTTATTTATGGGTGTTCCCGATGTGATGAAGGCCTTGCAGCTGATGCCCGGCGTACAGTCGGGCACCGAAGGTACCAGCGGAATCTATGTCAGGGGAGGAGGTCCCGACCAGAACCTGGTCCTGCTCGATGGGGTGTCGATCTATAATGCGGATCACCTTTTCGGCTTCTTCTCCGTTTTTAATCCCGATGCTATCTCCAGTATAACTCTCTATAAAGGAGGATTCCCGGCCCGATACGGAGGCCGGTTGTCTTCGGTAATCGATATCAGGCTCAAAGACGGCAACATGAAGGAATTCCATGCTAAGGGTTCAGTAGGGATAATTGACTCAAGGATCATGCTGGAAGGACCCATCATAAAAGATAAAACCTCATTTATGATCTCTGCGCGCCGTACCTATGGTGATCTGTTTGTCAGGCCGGTTGTCAGGATAATAAACAATTACAGCGGCAATACAGGAACGGCCGGCTATTATTTCTATGATGTCAATCTGAAAATCAATCATAAATTCTCTGATAAGGACAGGGTTTTTCTGAGTCTTTACTCAGGAAAGGATAAGGTTTTTGTGACCAATGAATATGAGTATATCTACAATGATTCAACCTATATGAACAGGGACGAGTTTGGCCTGTACTGGGGTAACCTGACCTCCGTCCTCCGGTGGAACCATGTGTTTGGAAGCAAGCTGTTTAGCAATGTGTCTGTTCTTTATTCCAATTACAAGTTCGATACCTATGAGAATTACTATTCCTTTATAAATAAACGGAAAATAGGGGAGTACAAGTTTGATTATTTCAGCGGAATTGAAGATGAAGGCGCCATGGTGGATTTTGACTTCGATCCTTCACCGGCTCATTCCATCAAATTCGGAGGCAAGTACCTTTATCACAATTTTAAACCGGGAATTACTGCTTTCAGGACGACGGGGATAACCGATTCGCTTGATATCAATTTTGGCAACAAAAACATCTATGCAAATGAAGCTTATGTTTATATTGAAGATGATATTGATATAACACGGCGTCTCTCGGCAAATATCGGGCTGCATTACTCAGTCTTCAGCGTACAGGATGAGTTGTATAGTTCCCTGCAGCCAAGGATGAGCTTGCGTTTGTTGGTCTCAAAAAACCTTTCTTTCAAGGCAGCTGCGTCGAAGATGCAGCAGTACATTCATCTTCTGACCAACTCCACCATCGGATTGCCCACCGATCTCTGGCTGCCCACGACAAAACTGATCCCCCCGGAAAACTCCTGGCAATATGCTGCAGGAGCGGCCTATAACCTGAAGGATACCTATACGATAACCCTCGAAGGGTTTTACAAGAACATGAAGAACCTGATCGAATACAAAGAGGGCGCCAGTTTTATGGACATCGGCACAAGTTGGGAGGGAAAGGTTGATATCGGCGATGGCTGGTCGTATGGCGCCGAATTTATGATCCGTAAGGATGCCGGGAAATTCACAGGGTGGCTGGGCTATACCCTTTCCTGGTCGATGCGGCAGTTTAAGGACCAGAATCAGGGCAAAGTATTTCCGTTCCGCTACGATCGCAGGCACGACATTGCCATTGTTGCCATGTACAAGATCAATGAAAAAACCGATGTCAGCGCCACCTGGGTTTATGGCACCGGCAGGGCAGTGACCCTGGGGGTAGCACGCTATGCGCCGGAAAACTTCAGTTTCGGTAACAATCCCTACTACTATTACGATACCTGGCAGGAGATCGAGTATTATAACGGGAAAAACAGCTTCCGGGAACCTTCGTTTCATCATCTCGATCTTGCGGTGAACAGGCATAAAACAAAAAAGTGGGGCGAACAGACCTGGAGTTTCAGTGTTTATAATGCCTATAATCACCTTAATCCCTTCTTCCTCTACTTCGGGTATGATTACATCGATGGAAATTCCATCCGAAGATTAAAACAGATCAGTATTTTTCCTATAATCCCATCAGTAAGCTATGCGTTCAGTTTTTAAATATGCGTCCAGGATAATCCTGATCGTGTCAATTACAGCTCTGTTCATTTTCCCGGAGGGATGTGAAAAGAATGTCGATATTGAGATCGACGAGATCGAACACATGATCGTCCTAAATGCCTCCCTTGTGCCCGATTCCGCCATCGAGGTGACCCTTAGCCGTACCCGGCATATCCTTGATGGTTACGAACTGAAAATGCTTTCGGGCGGAACAGTTCAGATCAGCGATGATCTGGGGAATGCTGCTCAGCTGTTGCCCGGCGTCGATGGCATCTACCGGACTGCGGCCCTGTTGCCTGTTGCCGGAAGAGAATATACCGTGAAGGCTTCAGTGGAAGGCTATGCGGATGTGGAGGCAAAGACGAAAATACCGGAACTGATCCCGATTGCCTCTTTCGATACCTCATTGGTTGAGGGAGAAGGGGGATACTTGCAGTATAATTTCAGGCTGACAATTGATGATCCGGCTGACGAGGAAAACTTCTACAGTATCTTTTTTCATTCACTGTCGTACAATGCCGAAATGCTGATCGAGGAAAAGGTGGATACACTTTATGTCAGTCAGGATACCGTGATAATTGCCAAAACCCTGGATACCACGCTGATTTATCATCCCTTTTATAACCAGGTCTACATTAACAGCGAGGATATTGTTGTCGAAGAGGATATCGGGAGGGAAATCGGGATTATCTTCTCCGATAAACTCTTCAACGGGAAATCCTATACCTTGAAGGGTTCATTCAGCGACTACAGCCTGCTTTATTCGGCTGATACGGCCACCTTGTATTATAGCCTTAAAAGTATCACCAGAGATTATTATAAGTATCTGTATTCGCTTGAAAAGCATTACTCTGCCAAGGATGACTTTTTCTCCACCCCGGTGATGGTGCAGACCAATATCACCGGAGGAGTGGGAATTTTTGGCAGTTACTCGGTTTATACCGATTCCCTGAAGTTTGCCCCTATGGAAAATCCCTTTCCGTGGTATTATTAGAGGAAAGGGTCCGTAAGGAAGTTTATATCTGTGAATTTGCAAATCCGTAGCCTCTTTTAAGGGGGATTCGTTAATTTTACCTGATCTGTCATACGGATCAGGGATGAACATTTTTATAAAACTGCTATGATCAATTTCAGCGAAATCATTTCCAAAAAGCTCAACCTGACCCCCAAACAGGTGGCCAATACCATCCAGTTGCTCGAAGAAGGGGCAACGGTCCCGTTTATCAGCCGCTACCGGAAGGAGCTTACCGGCAGCCTCGACGAGGTGCAGATCTCCGATATCCGCGATGAGCTGAACAAGCTGAAGGAACTGGAGAAGCGCAAGGAATACATCCTGAAAACCATCGAAGAACAGGGGCAGCTCAGCGATGAGCTGAAGCGCCAGATCGAGGGCTGCATGGATCCCACGACCCTTGAGGACATTTATCTTCCCTTTAAACCCAAACGGAAAACCCGCGCCACGGTAGCCCGTGAGCGGGGACTGGAACCGCTGGCAAAGATCCTGATGGCTCAGAAGGAGATGCAGGTGGAGAAGCGGGCGGCAGAGTATATCACGGAGGAAGTGCCCGACACCGAAGCGGCCCTGCAGGGTGCCCGCGATATCATTGCCGAGTGGGTGAGCGAGAACCAGAAGGCCCGAAACCTGGTGAGGCGGCATTTTGAGCGCTCGGCTGTGATCTATTCGAAAGTGGTGAAAGGAAAGGAGGAGGAAGGGGAGAAGTTCAGGGATTATTTCGAATTCAGCGAAGCCCTGAAAGACTGTCCGAGTCACCGTATGCTTGCCATGCGGCGGGGAGAGCACGAAGGCTTTCTGAAGCTGTCGCTTGAACCGAACGAGGAAAAGGTCCTGGATGATCTGTCGAAGATGTTTGTGACCGGCTTTTACGACGTCTCCCGCCAGGTGGAGCAGGCCGCGACCGACAGCTACAAACGCCTGCTGGCCCCGTCGATCGAGAACGAATTCAAGGCCCTTCATAAGGAAAAGGCCGATGCCGAGGCGATCCGTGTCTTTGCCGAGAACCTGCGTCAGCTCTTGCTGGCCTCGCCCCTCGGACACAAACGGGTACTGGCCATCGATCCCGGTTACCGCACCGGCTGCAAGGTGGTCTGCCTCGATGAACAGGGCACCCTGCTGACCAATGCCACGATCTATCCCCATCCGCCCCAGGCCGATAAGGTAAGCGCCACGAAGAAACTATCAACCCTGGTCGAACAGTATAAGATCGATGCCATCGCCATCGGGAACGGAACTGCGGGAAGGGAAACCGAGCGCTTCGTAAGCATGGTGCGCTATCCGAAGGAAGTGAAGGTCTATGTGGTAAGTGAAGCCGGGGCATCCATCTATTCGGCTTCGAAGATTGCCCGGGAGGAGTTTCCCGATTATGATGTCACGGTGCGGGGTGCTGTTTCGATCGGCCGCCGGCTGATGGATCCCCTGGCCGAGCTGGTGAAGATCGATCCGAAATCGATCGGGGTGGGGCAGTACCAGCACGATGTAGATCAGGGCAACCTGAAAAAGAGCCTCGATGAGGTGGTGGAAAGCTGCGTGAACCAGGTCGGGGTGAACGTGAACAGCGCCAGCAAGCATCTGCTGACCTACATCTCCGGACTGGGACCGACGCTCGCACAGAACATTGTCGATTACCGCCGTGAAAACGGGATGTTCCGCTCCAGGGATGAACTGAAGAAAGTGCCCCGGATGGGCGACAAGGCCTTTGAACAGAGTGCCGGCTTCCTTCGTATCGGGGGAGCTGAAAATCCGCTCGACAATTCGGCCGTTCACCCGGAAAGCTACCATGTGGTGAAAAAAATGGCCTCCGATCTGAAATGCGACCTGGCCGAACTGGTGAGCAATGAGGCCCTGGTGTCTTCGATCCAGATCGATAAATACGTGTCGGAGAAGGTCGGGATCCCGACCCTGAAAGACATTATCGGGGAGCTGAAGAAGCCAGGACGCGATCCGCGGCAGTCGATCAAGGTCTTTGAATTCGACAAGAATGTGTTCTCCATTGAGGATCTCAAACCCGGTATGGAATTGCCCGGCATTGTCACCAATATCACCAATTTCGGTGCCTTTGTGGATGTGGGGGTCAAGCAGGACGGGCTGGTCCATGTCTCCCAGCTGGCCGATAAATTCATCAGGGACCCCAACGATGTGGTGAAGCTGCACCAGCATGTGAAAGTGAAGGTACTCGAGGTCGACGCCGCACGGAAAAGGATCTCCTTGTCGATGAAAGGAATGAAAGCATGAAATTAAGGTTGAGGTTAAGGCTAAGGTTAAGTAGGATAGTTGCAAGTTCAACGGTCATATCTATTTCTTAACCTTATTCTCAACCTTATTCTCAACCTTATTCTCAACCTTAACCTTAATCAGGACAGGAGGGTGAGGGCGGCAAAGTACGGAAAAGGGCGAGGCTCGAGACGCAGACGACCCTTCAGGGGAATATGAATTGCCTGGAATCCCTTTGTAAACCTTCGTGGCATTGCGTTCTCCTACGCGGTTTTTTTGCCACAAAGTCACAAAAGCACAAAGGGCCACAAAGTGTTTTTTACTATTTCTTAGTGAAATTTAGTGCCTTAGTGCCTTAGTGGCTATGTCTTCCCTTAGTGGTTTTTTTTTCGCCACAAAGTCACCAAAGCACAAAGAGTCACAAAGTTTTTTTTACTATTTCTTAGTGAAATTTAGTGCCTTAGTGCTTTAGTGGCTATGTCTTCCCTTAGTGGCTTTATTCGCCACAAAGTCACAAAAGCACAAAGGGCCACAAAATATTTTTATATTATTTCTTAGTGAAACTTAGTGTCTTAGTGTCTTAGTGGCTATGTCTTCCCTTAGTGGCAATGTCTTCCCTTAGTGGCAATGTCTTCCCTTAGTGGCATTGCGTTCTCTTCTTTCTTATTGAAAAGGGAGCCCCATGCCCTTATCCATGTAGAATCTTCCGAGACAGGATGGGGGGGATGCAGGCACAGGGGCTCCTTTTTTTTAGCGGAACAGGATCAGCACCACCACGCAGAGGCCGATGAGCATATAGGACAGGATCCTGTAGTTCTTATAGAAAGGCACTTGTTTCAGCTCCAGACTCTCTTCCCTGAAAATCTCACGGGTCCAGATGTAGGGCGCTATCTTTTTCATGTCGGGTTCCTTTGTGAGGTAACTGACGATGATCATGATCAGCATGCTGAATACCAGGTATATGGGCACAGTGAGCAGGAAATGGATATCCCCGAAAAGCGACACCCCGTGATGGGCCTTGAAGATCAGGTTCCCCAGTCCGAGCGCCGCCCCGGCGATCAGCCCGGCGAAGTTTCCGGTGCTGTTGATCCTTTTCCAGAACACGCCCAGAATAAATGAGGCCACGATGGGAGGTGCCAGCATCGCCAGCATTTCCTGGTAGTATTTCAGCAGGGAACTGAAGCGGGTACCGATCTGCGGGGCCCACCAGACGGCAATAACCAGGGTAAGGGCCGAAACGATCCTGCCCACCATCACCATTTGCTTCGGCTGTGCATTTTTCTTATTCGGTGCGTAGAAATCCATCGTAAACAGGGTGGCCACCGAATTCAGCAGTCCGCTGAGGGTGGAGGTCAGCGCGGCAATCAGCGCGGCCAGCATAAAACCGACCACACCCACCGGTAACATCTTGATCACCAGGCTCGGGTAGACCATGTCGGGCCGCTCCAGGCCGGGAAAGAACTGTTTCGCCATGACACCCGGGATGATGATGATAAACAGCGTTATCAGCGTAAGCAGTCCCACCAGCAGCACACCCTTACGGGCTTCGTCCACGCTTTTGGCCGTGAGGGCACGCTGCACAAGCGACTGGTTATTCCCCCAGAAGAAGAAGCCGAGGACGGGGATGCCGAGGATCATACCCAGCCAGGGTACGGAAGGATCGTCGAGCGGCCTGACGAGCTTCATCATGATGTCGCCGCTGTGGATCCTGTCGGCGATATAGGCCGATCCACCCCTGGCCGAGATGATCACCGTTAGGATGATCGCCCCGACTGTCAGCATGACGCCCTGCATCAGGTCGACCCTGATAGCAGAGGACAGGCCGCCCGGGATGGTGTAAAGAGCAACGATCACTGCAAAAATAATGGCCAGGGTGGCAATCTCCATTTCGGGGAAGATGAGCTTGATCACAAGGGCCGCAGCATACAGACCACCGGCGGCATCCAGGAAAATATTGATCAGGATGGTCACGGCAGAGAAGTAATACCTCGATTTGGCATCGAAACGCCGTTCCAGGAATTCGGGCAGGGTAAAGATCCGCGATTTGATGTAAAACGGCAGGAAGAACCAGGCGAAGATCACCATGACAAGGATCGACATCAGGTTGTAGTTGAACACTGCGATCCCGGTGCTGTAAGCATCGCCCGACTGCCCGATGAGGGTGGAGCTCGAAATACTTGTGGCAAACATGGAGAAGCCGATGATGGGCCAGGTCATTCCCCTGCCGGCCAGGAAGTAGGATTCGGCATCGGCGCTCTTCCGGTAGCGGATACCCACCAGGATGATGATGACGAAATACAGACCGATGATCACCATATCGGTCACACTGATGTTGTAAAAGGCACTCATCATTAGCTGTTTTTCAGGATTTCTTCGAGGAGCTCATCCACCGGGCAGGTGGCCACACCAACGTATTTGTCGGCTGCCCCGTAATAAACGTACAAAATACCATTTAAAATGACATTCCCCGTGGGAAAAACACAGCCCTTGTAAAAGCCTTCCAGTTCATAATCGAATTCAGGCTCCATGATGAAGTTCCGGGTGCGGCCGATCACCTTCCCGGGGTCTTCGAGGTCGAGCAGGGCAGCTCCGACCCGGTAATAGCCTCTGCCGCCGTTTTCCACGCCGTGGTAAAGCATGAGCCAGCCCCTGTCGGTTCGGAGCGGCGGGGTGCTTCCTCCGACCTTCTCCTCCCAGGTGCCTTCGATGCCCTCGATCAGGATCCGGCTGGGTTCTTCCCATACCAGCAGATCGTCCGACGAGCGGATCCAGATGGCGGGATGTTTCGGACCATAGGCTTCCCCGATCCATTCCTTCGGGCGGTGGAGCATCACGAATTTGTTATTGATCTTTTCCGGGAAGAGGATCACATCGCGGTCGTCCAGGTTGGCCTGGGTGATCCTTCCCAGCCTCTGCCAGTTCTTGAAATCCTTTGTAATGGCCAGGGCGGAGTTTGCCGTGTTGTTTTTCAGGAAGGATGGGGCCTCGCTTCCCGTATCGGGGGTGAGGACTTCATCGTGACCGAATTTCCAGTATTGTCCCGGAGGATAGGGCCGGAAGGCATAGGTCACATAGTAATAATCGTCGAAACGCACGATCCGCGGGTCTTCCACGCAGCCCGAATCGGGTCCTTCCACGCTCGGGCCGAAGGCCGGCCGGGCGGAGCTGCGGGTAAAGTTAAAGCCATCCTTACTGGTGGCGAGACCAAAGCGGATCACGTGGTCCGTATCGTCGCCCGCAGCCCGGTATAACATGTAAAATGTTCCGTCGTCGTACCAGACGCCGGGGTTGCATACTACCAGGTTTTCCCAGTTATTCTGACTGTTTGGTGAGAGTACCGGGTTTTTATCGTATTTCTTCAGGGTCATAGAGTGTTATTGTTCAAAAGTTCTTGTTTAGGGTTGATTGCTGTCCCGGGCAGCAGCCCGGATTTTATGTCTGCTTTTTCTTTCAGTCGATCCGGTCCGTGATCAGAACAAAGCTGTTGGCATGGAGCTGCACGGTGTTTTTTCTGTCGAAATTCAGATCGGTTTTTACCGGTACCGGGATGCCGTTTTCGTCGGATGAAAAATCGTTTTCCCGGTAAACATACATTTTGGCTTGTCTCATGACTGACGGCAGGGAAAGGCCGATCAGCCGGTCATCGGCACCGGTGTTTACCAGTGCAATGACTGTCTTACCGTCTTTTTTTCCTGCAGCCACCCTGACCGCGTTGTCGCTGTTTCCTTCAATCCTGAGAATGTCGGTACCATCCGGGAAATAGCGGCACATCAGCGACCAGGTGTAATACCACGGCCTGACGTTCTCCTCCTCCGCCTTCCCGAAGACCTCTTCCCCGAGTATATTCCACATCCCCCAGAGCTTGATATCCGTGATATTTCCGGCGTCGCCATTGGAGTGCATCGCATCGTCGAGCATCCAGACAGCCATTCCCGACAGGCCGTTGTTCATGATCTCCATGCAGAGAAGCGGCATATCAAGACCGTAAAAGAAATCGTAAACCAGCATGTTGCAGTCGCTGCCTTTGGTAAAGGGATGATCCTTCAGTCGCCGGTTCTGCTCCTCCATCAGCCTCGAGTCTTCCGGTTTATAGTACTTGTAACCGGCTTCGCCCAGCACGATCTTTTTTCCTTCCGGGACCCGGCTCGTGTATTCCTTCAGCTGAGCGGCAAATTCACCGCTCCGCACCTCGTGCTGACCCGGATAGGCGTGGAAGTCGTAAAGGCCGATCAGACTGTCCATATCGGCTGCCGTTTGCCCGATCCACTCCCAGGGCTCAAAAGCCGAGGCCGGATTCCTGTATGCCATCACCACATCGGGACCACCCATGCTCACCTTTCCTGCAAGGGCGGGGTAGGTCTGCATTCTCTTTGTGAAAGCCAGGACCATCTTTTTCCAGAGTTCGTAATCACCGTTGGTCGACGACCAGTACCCGTCGGGCTCGTTGAAGAGGTTGAAATATTTGATGCAGGTAAATCCCTGTTCACCTACCAGGTAATTCAGGTAGTCCACCGACATATTGATCCAGGCCGTATCTTCCTTCATCGACCAGTCGGGCGGATTATATTCACCGAACAGCACGGTAATGTTGTTTTCCTGGCAGTAGGAAAGGAGCCTGATAATGGAGGCATTATTGCGGGTCTTGTCGTAACGGCCCGTTTCCTTATCGAAATAGCGGTAAGGGCTGTTGATCATGCAGCGCACAAAGCGGGGGCGCATGAAATCGAGCCGGGTGAGAAGCTTTTCCCAGTCGGCATCCGATATTTCCGATCCCCAGCGGGCAGCTTCATCATAGGGGTCCCATTCAATCCCGTTCCCGATATATGCGGGATTCACTATCTCATTGCTTACCGTGAGTTCCATATCGGTTTTTTCCTGGCTGCAGGCTGTAAGCATAAGTAAGATGCCTGCTAAGAGTGCGATGGGTGATTTCAGGTCTGTCTTCATAATTTAAGACGCTTATTCCATGTTGGTTAACAGAATGAATGATTGTCCGGGAAGCGTGAGGCTAAAACCTGTTTCAGGCCCAAGCTCCAGGCTGAAGCCTGTGCTGTCGGGAACAGCAAAGCCGTCGGCATCGGTGCCTGCCGTGAAGCTGCTGCCTTTGCCTGCAGTATAGCGATAGCGGTCCATGCCTGCCAGGTTCATGTTCTCTTCGGTCTTGAGATTCAGGTCGTAGCTCACGTAATTGGAATTGACGATGGCAATGGTGTATTTTCCGTCGAGTTCACCGGCTATGGCTCTCAGGCCTTTTTTGTCGGGAAGATCCATGTTCAGAATAGCCGTTCCTGCAGGGAAATACCGGCAAAGCAGGGATACCGTGTAGAACCAGGGCCTGATCGCCTCATCGGCCGCAGATCCGAACTTTTCGGCTCCCAGGATGTTCCAGAAGCCCCAGCGCTTGAGTCTGGTGGATCCGCCTCCGTCGATATTGTACATGGCATCGTCGAGGTCCCAGGCAATAACCCCCTCGTAGCCGGCCCGCATGTTCTGCAGGATGGCGTCGGCCATGTCGATCCCGTAGAAGGCATCATAAACGAACATATTGCAGTCGTCGGAGGCATAGGGATCGGCATCTTCCCTGGCCTCGTTCTCGATCCCGAGATCGGAGGCAGCGGAATATTTGAATCCGAGTTCGGTCATGAGCATGATCTTCGACGCCGGGGCTGCCTCAAGATAGGCCGCGGTCATGTCTCCGTACGATCCGTCCCTGACCTCATTCTGGTCGGGGTAGGTATGAATATCGTAGGCTCCGACCTTATCCCCCAGATCGTAATGAGTGTTGGTTACCCAGGAGGTCAGGCCCGTATTCCACACGGCCACATCGGGACCGATGATGGCGACCTGCTCCGTCAGCCCTTTTTCCGCCATTTTAGCATAAAACTGATCGATCAGGCTGAGCCAGAGGTTGTAGTTTCCGTTCGTCGACGACCAGTCGCCGTTAGGTTCATTGACCATGTTGTAATACCGGATGCAGGTGTAACCTTTGGTGTGCACCAGCCAGTCGAGAAAGGAAGCCGACATTTCGAGCCACTCGGTATCGATGGTATCGCCTCCCCGGTGACCCCACTCTCCGAACATTACGGTGATCCCTGTCTCTTCGCAGAAATCAAGGATGCGGGTGAGCACTGCTTCGCTTTTCTCCGGATCGAAGACACCGTCGCTGACATAGTTCCATCCGTCGGCAGTCATGATCCTGACAATCGGGGGCCGCATGAAACCGACACGTTTAAACAGGGTATTCCAGTCGTTTTCGGAAAGGCTGGGTGAGCCGGTCCACAGGTCCACGATGTCGTATCCTCCCCATTGCACGCCGTTTCCGGTGTACGAAGGGGTAAGAACGGTGCTTTTTAAGGTCAGATCACTTCCTTTGACAGGAGGGTCGACCGTTGGCTTGCATGAAACTAAAAAGAGCAGTAACAGAATCCCGATCCAACTTCTCATTCTTCTTCAATTAAGGGTTAAAGGAATGCCGGGACCGCTGTTCCGGTCCCGGTATCCATTGCAGACTACCTGCTTTTGCTGATATCAATCCAGTACTTTCTGGGTCTTGATACAAATTTATCCAAATCCTGGTAGATATTCGTCCAGTCGTCTGTTCCGCTCAGTTCGAAGGAGATGGAATAATTGCTCACCGTTTTGGTGATCACCGTCGATCCGTCGTTGTACACGGTCTCCGTTCCGGCTTCAACCAGTTTCCCGGTAACGCTGGTTCCGTCGCCGAAGGTGAAGGTCACGGTACCGTCGGTCTGGTTATGCACCCAGGTGCTTTCACCGGTAGGGATCTTGCGATAGAAACCATTGACATCGATATGCGGATCGGCATTGATAAAGATGAAATCGGCATATTTTCCGTCACTTCCGGCATCGTTCACGAGGGTGCCGTAGGTATTGCCTTCGCTGTTGATCCCTTCGAAGGTAAAGGTGAGGGTGTTATCCTCTTCAGCGGCCGGACCGGTGGCGGCATCCCAGCACCAGGGCTTGTCGACCATCTTGAGAACGGCTGCACCGCCCCATTCCGGACCGGTTCCGCCGAACACCACCAGGGCTGAAATGTCCCAGGTGCCCGACAGTTCTTCGGTGAAAGGGGTCAGGGTGATCGTCCAGATCAGCGGATCGCCGTGTACCGGGGTCACCGTAATCGTGGCCGAATTGTCATCGTTTTCAAAACTCAGTTCATCCCCGGTGGTAACTGAGGCCGTGGCACCGTAGGAAAGCTCAAGTGTGGCGATCCGGATGGCACTGAAATCGGCACTGGCCGAGGTGTTATAGGTGAAATTTATGTTTGCGATATCTCCGTCGCGGGTGATCACTGAAGAACCTACCTGTCCGTCGAAGGTGATCCCGAGGATATTTCTTTCCTTGTTCCATTCCCCGGCATTGACCTCCGCCAGCGGATCTTTCTGGCAGCCGGTCAGAGAAACCAGGACTGCACAGCTGATTATGATATATCTGATTGCTTTCATCCCTTTATATTTTTCAGTTTTACATTAATTTCCCGAAACATTGGGGTTGAGGTCGGTTTCCAGTTGCGGGATCGCGTAAAAGGCGGCCTGTTCCTCGGTGATCCCGGCACTCACGGCACGCGGATCCTTGTCAAGGACCATGGCTTTCCTGCGAAGGTCGTACAGCCTTTGTCCTTCAAATGCCAGTTCCCAGGCACGTTCCTGGACCACTGAATCGCGGAAGGCAGCGGTTTCCAGTCCTTCGGTCAGATCGCTGATCCCGGCTCTTCCCCTGATCTGGTTGATCCAGTAGTAACCTTCCGTTGTCGGTCCGGCTGCTTCGGCATAGATGAGCGCCACTTCCGAGAAGCGCATCAGGTAGGGCCTTACGCTCGATTTCTGTCCGCTGAAATTCGAATCCACATACTTCCTCGGGAAGGCATAGGTAAAGTCGATGCCTTTCTGTCCGGCAAGGTTCCCACTGGCGTCGAACACCTGGGTGACAAGCAGATCGGTCCTGCGCTTATCGTTGGCGGCATAGCTGGTATAGAAGCTTTCCGTGGTCTTGAATACCTCCCAGCCGTTGGTGCAGAGTTTCAGCGATCCGTCGGGATTCTTAATATAGTAGGGAACACCGGCAACCCAGGGGTGGAACATCATCCCGATCTTGGAGTATTCACCTTCATCGGTACCGGAAACATCCATCGACATGATGAAGATATGCTCGGGTCCGGTGGGATTCTCCACATCATAGATATCGAGCAGGTCGGGATCGAGGGAGTACTCGGTCTGATCGTTCAGCACCTGGCCAGCAAAATAGACGGCACTGTCGTACATAGTGGCCACATCCTTGTTCATAGCCGTGTAAAGTGTGGCTCCGCTCTCTTTTGCAGAGGCGATGGTCAGGTAGGACTTGGCCAGGAAGGCCTGGGCTGCAACCCTGTCGGCACGGCCGACGCAACGGTCGATCTGGAGCAGTTCGGCTGCTTTGCGGAAATCGGCATTGATCATGTCGTAGATCTCATCCAGGTTCTGTGCCATTTCGGGAGTGGTCTGAGCCACGGTCTTCACCATCTCGCGCTGGATGGGAACGAGTCCGTATACCCTTACCAGGTTAAAATAGTGATAGGCCCTGAGGAAATAAGCCTCACCCAGCAGTTTGTTTTTCGCTGCCTCATCAAAATCGCTGTTCTCCACGTTCTCTATCACGGCATTGGCCCGGTTGATCCCGATGTAACAGTATTTGAAGAAATAGGTGAGGGTTTCATTGGTCGGCTCGGTTTTCCAGTTGTTCAGGTCCTGTGAACCGTAGGCTTCCCCCGATTTCACATCGCAGATATCGGAAGCCAGTTCGCCGATGTAGAAAATCCCCCTTGAATACTCGATGAAATTGAGGGTGTTATAGGCATAGAGGACGGCCGATTCGGCATCGGCGGCCGTTTTGTAGAAGTTGTCGTCTGAATAGAAACCATAGGGTTGCTCATTCAGGTCACACGATTGAACGATCAGTCCTGTGATAAGTATGATAAGTGCTAATCTTGCTTTCATGTGGATCTTTAATTAAAAGGTGATTTCAAGGCCAAGGGTCAGCTTTCTGAAGCGCGGATATCCTCCGTAATAGATCCCTTTCGTTCCCACTTCGGAGTCGTAGCCTTTGAATTTCGAAAATGTATAGAGGTTCGAAGCATTCAGGTAGACCCTGAAGTTCTGCAGCCACTTAACTTTTTCGGCTGTGAAATTGTAGCCGAGGTTCACGTTCTGGATCCTGACGAAAGAACCGTCTTCGATCCACCAGTCGGAGAAGTAATAACTCCTGCTGTCGCGGAGGCTCGGGAAATCGTTGTTGGGATTATCCTGGGTCCAGCGCAGCGGTGTGGTATTGGGCTGACCACCCCATTTGGTGTAGTTGATCACATCGTTGCCGAAGACCCCGTTCAGGAAGACTTCCGCATCGAAATTCTTCCACCTGCCGTTCAGGGAGAAGCTCATGGTGAAGTCCGGGTTCGGATTGCCGATGATGGTACGGTCGTTCTGATCGATGGTGCCATCACCGCTTATATCCATATACTTAAACTCGCCGGGCTGTGCAAAATCCCCTGAAAGTCCTGCGGCCAGTCCTTCCTCTTCACTCTGCACGATCCCGTCGACCATATAACCGTAGAACACGTTCACGGGCTGACCGATGGCCAGGATATTCGGGATCTGGCTGAAAGTACCGAGGGAGGATCCCCAGAATTCGTATTGCATTCCGGTAATCTCATCGGTACGGAGACCCGACGAAACAGCGTCGCCAAGGTCCATCACCATGTTCCTGTTCCTTGAATAAATGAAGGAGGCGGATAAGCCGTAATCGCCCTGGCTGAGGATGTTCCCGGTGAGGGTGATTTCAAACCCGCGGTTCTCGATCTCGCCGTCGTTCACCCACATCAGGTCATAGCCCGAGCTCAGGGTAAGGTTTTTCTGACGGAGCAGGTCGGAAGTATTTTTTACATAGTAATCGAATACCAGACTGAGCTTCTTGTTCAGGAAGGCCATATCGGTTCCGAAATCGTACTGGGCCGTGGTTTCCCATTTCAGGTCCTCGTTCGGTATCCCGCTCCATACCTTGAAACGGTAATCATCACCGGTATAGCCGGAAACAAAACCGGGTCCGATTGAAGTACGCCAGGCTTCGTTGTAGTAGTATTGCTCGATACCATACTGGCTGAGGGTCTGGTAAGCGGAGATCCCCTGGTTACCAGAGATCCCGTAGGAGAAGCGGAACATCAGTTCATCAAAGATGTTCAGATCGCGGATGAAGTCTTCCTGGTGAGCTTTCCATTTGACAGCTCCCGAGGGGAAGTAGGCCCATTTGTTGTTTACGCCAAACTTCGACGAACCATCGGTACGCATAGTCAGTGTTACCAGGTATTTGTCGGCCAGTGCATAATTCAGACGGCCCATGAACGACACCAGTTTCGATTCTCCAAAACCGTTCGAAACCTTGTTCATCTCAGGATCACCCGAACCCATGTTCTCATTGCCCAGACTCTCGTTGATAAAACCGTAGGCGTTCAGGTTGGAACTCCTCTGCATGTAATATTCATAGGAATGTCCAGCCATGAAGGTAATACGGTGGATGTCGCCGAGGTATTTGTCCCAGGTGAGGTAGGTCTCGGAAACCAGGTAGTTGCTCAGCCAGTTACCCAGGCCTGCCGCACCGTCGTTAAAGTCGCCCGATTCGGTATAGACATCGGGGTTGTAGGTGTCGCTGACATAACTGCCGTATTTGTAGTTCAGCTGCGATTTCAGCGTGAGGGCAGGGGTGAACTTCACATCGGCCTGCCACGACGAGAGGATGTCGATGGAACTGGTCTCGTTAAGACGCAGGTCGGTAAGGGCCATCGGGTTGGAATAGTCGTTCGCACCGGCAAGGAAATAGGTCCCGTCGTCGTTGTACACCGGCCACAGCGGGTTGCGGTAATAGGCCAGTCCACCGTTGTAGTTCCGGAATCCCTTGGTGAGGATGTTGGAGGTGGCGATCGTCAGGAAATCGGTGACTTTCTGGTTCACACTCAGGTTGACGATCTGTTTGTTGTAGTCGTCCTGGATGTAAACACCCTGTTCAGCGAAATTATTGACACTGAGGTTGAAGGATGTGGTTGAGTTGGCACTGTTAATGCTGACCACCGTATTATTGGTAAGGGGATAGGGGCGGAAAACCACATCGGCCCAGTTGGTATGGTAGGGCCAGATACCGCTTTCGATCTCGTATACCGAGGGATAGTAAACGCCGTTGGAAAAGGTGGTACCGTTATAAAGCGGCACATAGCCGGCATTGATCCTTCCTTCGTTGCTCAGCTGGGCCATCAGGGAGAGGTTGTCCCAAACATTCAGTTTCGAGGTGAACTGCGAGAGGGTGGTCTGCTGCCTGATGCTGACACGGGTTGTCCCCGTGCGGGCTTTTTTGGTGGTGACAATAATCACCCCGTTAGCTCCCCTCGAACCATAAATGGCGGAGGCGGAAGCATCCTTGAGGATCTCGACCGACACAATGTCGGAAGGGTTGATGAACTTCAGGTTTCCGGCGTCGCCCATCGGGAAGCCGTCAACCACCATCAGGGGCGCGTTGGAGCCGTAAAGAGAACTTTCACCGCGGATCCTTACCGTGGAGCCGGAACCGGGGTCCTGCGAAGAGTTGATGATCGTCAGACCCGCCGAACGTCCCTGGAGCAGTCCGTCGATGGAGTTTGCCGGGGTGTTGTTGAGCTGGTCTACCTTGACGGTGCTGACCGATCCGGTGAGGTCACTCTTTTTCACCGTACCATAACCTACCACCACCACATCTTCGAGCTCAATCGCCTCTTCGCTGAGGGTGACGGAGAGGTTTGCAGAAGTGACTGGTACATATTCGGTTACATAACCAATAAAGGATACGATCAGAGTATCGCCCATGCGGGCGCTGATCTCAAACTCACCTGCACCGTTTGTGGTGGTGCCTGCAGAGCTACTTTTAACGATGATCGTTGCTCCGGGCAGGGGCATGTCCCGGTCGACCCTGACAACACCGCGGATCTTTTGCGCCTGTCCGTAAAGCGCATTCGATGAGAGTGCTGTGATCACTAAGATGGCAATCAGAAGAGGCCATTGCCTTAGCAGATATTTTCTCATAGCTGGTAGTATAAAGGTTTAATAATTTTTCAGAACAAAGGTTTTTAATATTTTACACATATTTTAATAGTTATTGACTGATTTATAGTATTTATTTGAACATTGTCTCGAATAGTGTTTATTTATACGTCTGATAATAAATAATATGTAATTATTAAAATTTGTTTCCTAATTATGTTATTATGAAAAAATATCTATATTTTTGTCCGATCACCTTGTAGAAAATCAGGCATGAGCACCATTATCCGCGAGATCACCCCCCTTAAGTCGGAAGACCTGTTTATCCTCCTGAATAACAAACAGGCCAAGTTTGATTACCAGATCCATTTTCATTCCGATTATGAGCTGAACATGGTATGCAATACCAGTGGCAAGCGAATAGTGGGTGATTCGATGGAGCAATTTAGCGATTTTGACCTGATCCTGATCGGATCCAATCTGCCTCATGTATGGAAGGCGCCGACCCATGAGGAAACGCATGTGATCACCATTCAGTTTCATGATCAGATCCTCAATTCTTTTCTGATGGGGAAGCGTCTTTTTGGTCCGATCAGGGACATGCTGGCCCGCTCAACACGGGGGCTGGATTTCTCGGAAGACACCAAGCAGCGGATGAAAGACAGGATCTTTGCCCTGAGCCGTTCCCATGGCTTCAACACGGCGCTGGATTTCTTTTCCATCCTTTACGATCTGTCCACCTCCCAGGGCCAGCGCAACCTGGCCAGTCCGAATTACGACACGGCCAGTGTGATCCGCGAGACCAAGAGCCGGCGAATAGCCAGGGTCTGTAATTACATCGAGGAGAACTACCGCGAAGAGATCAATCTTACCACCGTTGCCGGTCAGATCGGGATGTCGGAATCGGCCTTCAGTCATTTCTTTAAGAAACGCACCAACCGGTCCTTCATTTCTTACCTGAACGATGTGAGGATCGGGCATGCCACCAAAATGCTCTTCGAAACCACCCACAGCATATCCGAGATTGCCTATCTCACGGGTTTCCATAACATATCCAATTTCAACCGCATCTTCAAGAAAAGCAAGGGCCAGACCCCGAGCGAATACCGCGCCGCCATCCAGAAAATGCTGACGAAGTTTTAAAGCCCGGCGCCGGAAGGAAAAATAAACACTGCAATAGCACAGCTTTCACGTTATTCCTCACCCCTAATCCTTCTCCACATGGAGAGGGGCATGAAAAAGGCCTGCTTCAATCTTTTTGCAGATAGATCGTTATATTCTGAGACAACCATCCCTCTCCAAATGGAGAGGGACAGGAGGGTGAGGACCAATACATCATCTCTTTCACTTCCTTGCCCTTCTCTTGTTCAGCGCTTGCATTTTCGCGTCATTCCATTAATTTTATTCCGCTTTAATTTCAAACTCACACCCAAATAACCATTTTATCATGAATTTCAGGAATCTGTTTGTTTTGCTTGTTATCCTGTCCGCTGTCTCTTGCAACCGCGTGCAGGTGAAGCAGTCGGCCCTTTTAAAAAATGAGGCCCGTATCGACAGCCTCATCTCGGTAATGACGCTGGAGGAGAAAATCGAAATGCTTCATGCCAAACATATGTTTGTCTCGGCCGGTGTCGAACGGCTCGGGATTGCCGATATGAACTACGTCGACGGTCCTTTCGGTATCCGCGAGGAGCTGGAGCCCGACGGCTGGAGTCCGCTTGGCTGGGAGACCGACCGTTCCACGTTTTTCCCGACCGGCTCAGCACTGGCGGCCACCTGGAGCCCCGAACTTGCCTATGCCTACGGTACGGCGATGGCAAAAGAGGCCCGTCTCAGGGGAAAAGACATGCTCCTCGGTCCGGCGATCAATATCCAGCGGATCCCCACCGGGGGTCGTACCTACGAATACCTCAGCGAGGATCCCTTCCTCTCCTCCCGCCTTTCCGTGGGCTATACAAAAGGGGTGCAGGACAACGGCGTGGCCGTTTGCCTTAAGCACTATGCTCTTAATAACCAGGAAGATAACCGGGGGATGGTCAATGTGGTGATCGGGGAAAGGGCCATGCGCGAGGTCTACCTGCCTCCCTTTCAGGCCGCGGTGGAAGAAGCGGATGCCTGGGGGGTGATGTCGGCCTACAACAAGGTGAACGGCTACTGGTGCTCCGAAAACGATATCCTTCTGAATAAGATACTCCGCGACGACTGGGGCTTTGCCGGCATGGTGGTCTCCGACTGGAGCGGGACCCATTCGACGGTACCGGCGATCATGAGCGGACTGAACGTGGAAATGCCGGGCAAATTCTACCTGGGCCAGGCCCTCCTGGATTCAGTCAATGCCGGGGCCGTGCCCATGGAGGTGATCGACCAGCGGGTAAGGGAGATCCTGAGGGTGAGGCTGGCCGTTGCGCCGGTTCCTGCCGATCAGGCCAACAAAGTGCTCACTTCACAGCCCGAAAGCCAGAAAACCGCCTATGATGTGGCCTGCAAATCCATTGTGCTGCTGAAGAACGACGGGATACTCCCGCTCGACCTTTCGGCAAAACCCGTGATCGCCGTCATCGGCGCCAATGCCAGACAAACGATGGCCAACGGCGGACTGGGTGCAGGGGTGAAGGCACTGTACGAATTCACCCCGCTCGAGGGACTGCTCAACCGGATCGGCGATAAAGCCGAGCTGATCTATGCCGAGGGCTATGTTCCGGTTGTGTACGATTGGGTGAGGTTTCAGGGCAAACGTTCGCCGGAGGAGAATGCCAGGATCGACAAAGCCCGCGCCCTGCGTTCGGCCGAACTGGAAAAGGAAGCACTCGCGCTGGCCGGGAAAGCAGATATCATTCTTTTTATCGGGGGAGATAACCGCGCCGTGGAATCGGAGGGGAACGACCGTACCGATATTTTCCTGCCATCGGGACAGGATCAGCTGATCCGCAAACTGGCCGACATTAATCCCAATATTGTGACTGTTCTGACCAGCGGCGCCCCGAACGACCTGAATGTGGTTAATCCGCTTTCAAAGGCCCTGCTTATCTCCTGGTTCAACGGTTCGGAAGGTGGAAATGCCCTTGCCGATGTGCTCACAGGAGCCGTCTCTCCCTCCGGACGCCTGCCTTTTACCCTTCCCCTTAAACTGGAGGATGTTCCGGCCTATGCCCTGGGGAATTATCCGCAGGGAGCCAAAACAAAGGATATTTTTGCAGGGTTGATCTCGGATGATGAACCGGGGAAGGGAAAGGTTGAGGATAAAGTTGAGGATGAGGATAAGGATGAGGATAAGGCTGAGGATAAGGATAAGGATGAGGTGGGGGATCCGAATATTGCTTTTTATTCGGAAGAGTCGCTGGTAGGTTACCGCTGGTACGAGACAAAGAACATCCCCGTGATGTATCCTTTTGGTTACGGACTTAGCTATACGACCTTCAGCTATTCCGACCTGGTGGCTGAAAAGGATATGTACCGCAGCGGAGAAACGATCGCGGTTTCCTTTAATCTAACCAATACCGGCTCGGTCGCTGCCGATGAGGTGCCCCAGTTGTACGTGCACCGGGTGAACCCGGCTGTTGAATGGCCGGCAAAGGAACTTAAAGCCTTTACCCGTGTAAACCTTGCTCCCGGTGAAACCCGGCAGGTGAAACTTGAGATCCCTGTTGAAAGCCTCCGGTACTGGAATGAAGAGCTTCAGCAATGGAGCGATGATCCCTGTGAAATAGAGCTTTTGCTCGGAGCTTCGGTACGCGATGTAAAACTGACCGGAAAGGTCAGGATCGAGTAGTCCGGGACCACCGGGATCCCACGGGACAATCTTTTACAAAACAAGATAACAGAGGGCTATGAAATCTGCATTCAACAAAAGATACAGGCTCTTTTGGGCCATCGCCGGTTTGTTCCTGCTCACTGCATGTGCACCGGAGGAACTATCCGTTTTCCCGGGGGATTCGCCGGAATACCATAACCGCCTTTTTGGTCCCGGTGTCTTTATTTTTGAAGAGGGGATGGACAGCAGCCGGGTACAGGCACTCATCGACACCATCTATAACCGGCAATCGGGAAGGGGAAGTGAGTTTAATGAGAATCGCATCGCCTTCCTTTTTATGCCCGGAAAGTACCGGCTCGACGTGAAAACCGGCTACTACACGCAGGTAATCGGACTGGGCGACGATCCCTCTGCCGTCGAAATCACGGGTGCAGTAAGGTCAAAGGCGAGATCTGAGCGCGGGCATGTACTGACGAATTTCTGGCGAGCCGTTGAAAACCTGAGCATAGTTCCTGCGGTCGAGCCAGCCAATGTGTGGGGGGTGTCCCAGGCTGCGCCACTGCGCAGGGTGGTCATAAAGGGCGATCTTCAGCTGCATGATAATGGTTATGCGAGCGGCGGTTTCATGGCGGGTTGTAGTGTTGAGGGAACCGTGTATGCCGGCCAGCAGCAGCAATGGTTTACCCGTAATTCGCGAATCGGAAAATGGGATGGTGGACAGTGGAACATCTTTTTCATGGGGGTGGATGGGGCTCCGGCTGAAAACTGGCCCGAGGGGCCGGTTACCGTGCTCGACAGCACCCCGGTGATCAGGGAGAAACCCTACCTGGTGTTCAGGAACGGAAGCTATTATGTGAATGTACCCGACCGGCAGGAAAACCTTTCCGGAACCGGCCGGGAGGAGGGACGAGCCTGCGTCAGGTCGCTTCCTCTGAGCTCCTTTTTTATCGTCAGGCCGGAATGCACTGCCGAAGAATTAAACAGGGCGCTTGAAAAAGGCAGGAACGTTTTCTTCACGCCCGGCGTGTACCGTTTTGAGCAGACGATCAGGATTCTGAAGCCCGGAACCGTGGTGCTGGGGATCGGGATGCCATCGCTTTTTTCCACCCATGGTAACCCTGTTATGGAGCTCGCCGATGCCGACGGAATGATGATTGCGGGGCTGCTGTTTGATGCCGGAGAGGAAAATGCGGAAACGCTGCTGAAGGTGGGAGAGACAAAAAACGAAGTGGATCATTCATCGGATCCCATCTTCCTGTCCGATCTCTTTTTCAGGGTCGGGGGAGCCCTGGAAGGCAAAGCCGGCTGTTGCCTCACCATCAACAGCAATGATGTATATGTCGATCATACCTGGCTCTGGCGGGCCGATCATGGCAAGGGCGTGGGCTGGGAACAGAACAGGGGGGCGAATGGCCTGATCGTGAATGGCGACAGGGTGACCATCTACGGACTGTTCAATGAGCATTTCCAGGAATACCAGACGCTCTGGAACGGCGACTCGGGCCGTACCTTCTTTTATCAGAGCGAACTGCCGTATGATCCCCCGGTTCAGGACGACTGGAAACACGACACAGTTCTGGGCTATGCTTCGTATAAGGTCGCTGATCATGTTACCTCCCATGAGGCGGTGGGACTGGGGATTTACAGTTATTTCAGGGATGCGGCAATTACCGAAGACAACGCCATGGTGGTTCCGCCGGTGGTGGAAGCAGGGGTCCGGCATATCATGACCTTCTGGCTTAACGGAAACGAGCAGAGCCGGATCGGGAGTGTCATCAACGGGAAGGGTGAGGCGGTTGATGCAGGGCACCGCAAAACCGTATACGACAAGTGAAGAAACGATAGGGGGCAGTTAATAGGAGGTGAATACGTTGTTTTTCGGATAATTCGACCAGATATTGCGGATGTTCAGGATTCTGCTTAACTTACCCCATAGTTGAACTTTGTTATTCCGGTGTCTGCCTGACAGTACAGGACATTTCCGGTTAAAAGGGAAAATCAGTCGCTTTCTGCCGGTGATTTATCTTTACTTTGAAAGTACCGGAAAGGTAATGGCTGGTCATTCTTTCCTGAAACTAAATGGTTGTGGTGTATGACTGTTGATGAGAAGAATCTGCCCCGGGCGCTGAAGTATTACAGCACACAGGATTTTGCGCTGAGAAAACGTGCAAACTTTCTTTATAATTTTATTCTGGCCGCCATCATTGTCAGCACGGTCCTGTTTTTCACCACCTGTTACATTCAGACCATTAATCCCCTGTATGGGAAACCTCAGCCAGGTACTGTCGGGCCGATCCTTCTGGCAATAGCAGCTTTTGGATCGTGTCTTATGTTATTGATCAGGGGAAGAATTGTTCTGGCATCAAACATGCTGATTACAGTTGCTCTGGCGGTTGTCTGGGTAGTCCTGTTCAGAGAGGGCGGTGACGGCTTAAGCAAGATCAATACCATTGTATTTGTTTTTGCTGCCATAGCCATGCTTCCGCTTGTGGTCAACTCGAAAAGGCAAATTCTGTATTTTGGCCTTGTCAACCTCCTGCTTTTCCTTTTCCTGCTCGGAACAATGTACCTGAACAGGGATGCCTATGAATTCTCCGTTTACGGTTACCTCGATTCACTGGTTGATATTTCTGCTGCTCTAATCTTTTCCGTTGTCATTCATTACAACGTTTTTTCCATCAACCGGATCTCCCTCCAGAAAGCCAGGGAAGAAATTGAAGAGAGGGGGAGAATTGCAGAGGAACTGCAGTTTCATAAAGACAACCTGGAACGGCTCGTTAAGGAAAAAACAGAGAATCTGGAGGCCGTCAATGAAGAATTAAAAGCTGCCAATGAGGACCTGTTTGATAAGAATGACGTGATCTACAGAAAAAATGAGGAACTGGTGGCGGCCATGGAGAACCTCCGGGAAACCCAGGCGCAACTGATCCAGGCGGAAAAAATGGCTTCTCTGGGCACGCTGACTTCCGGTGTGGCCCACGAGATCAATAATCCGCTCAATTTCCTGATGGGGGCCTACTTCGGGCTGGATACCTATTTCAGGGAAAACGGAGCCGACGATGAGCGGAAAACAGCGATCCTGCTGGAAAGTATCCGTACAGGTATTGAAAGGATCTCCAACATTGTAAAAGGTCTGGACCAGTTCAGCAGGGATGAAAGCAATCTGGATGAGGACTGTGAACTTCATCCCTTAATCGACAATTGCCTGGTCATGCTGAGTAATCAGCTGAGGTTCCGTGTGACTATTAACAAGCAATACAGTGAAGAAACTCTGCAGGTGAAAGGCAACATCGGGAAACTGCATCATGTATTTTACAACGTACTGCATAATGCCAGTCAGGCTATTGGCGATGAAGGAGAAATCGGCATCCTGACGCGCACGGATAAAAAAAATGTCATCATTGAAATCAATGATAACGGTTGCGGCATCAGCAGGGAGAACCTGGGCCGCATTACCGAACCCTTTTTTACCACCAAACCGGCAGGAATGGGAACCGGACTCGGGCTTTCCATTGCCTACTCCATTATCCGGGAACACAAAGGCAGTATTACCTTTGATTCGGAGCCGGGCAGGGGAACCAGGGTACAGATTAAACTCCCATCGAAAAAAGTAACGCATGAGTAAGCCAAAAATCCTTTATGTCGACGATGAAGAACTCAACCTGATGCTCTTCGGGATCAATTTTGAAAAAGCCTTTGAAGTTTATACGGCACAGAACGGTCAGGAAGGACTTCGGATTCTGAACTCTAATCCTGATATATCACTGGTAATCAGCGATATGAAGATGCCGGGCATGGACGGGCTGGAGTTTATCCGGAATGCCAGGGAAAACAATCCGGGAAAGACTTATTTCATACTCACAGGATTCGAGATTACGGCAGCTTTAAGGGACGCACTGGATACCGGGCTGATCAGTAACTGTTTCCGTAAACCCTTTAACCTCGTTGAGCTTAAAGAAGCTTTTCAGCTGGCATTGAGCAAAAGCTGAACCATCTCGCTTTTTGCATGCAGTAGTTTCAGGGATCACCGAAAAATAAATAATCCCTGTTTTTCTGCCAAAACAACTTTTCGCACTTTCCTCTGTTTTGCTGCCGCATTTCCGGTTCGTCCAGGTTTTTTCTAACTTTACCTGAACCCTCTAAAAATCCGCATATGAAACCTGTTGTATTTTTTTGTTCCCTTATTCTGCTGGTCATGCTTGCCGGTTGCAAATCACGCACCGTTTATCAGGCCTATGCCATACGCTATGCCGACGGCTATGTGATCCCCGCTGCAGGATCCGTCACCGGCGCCGATTCCACCGACAGCGTGGATGTTTGCGATATGTTCTGGTTGCTGCAGGACAATAAGGGCAGGAATATTCTTGTGGATGCCGGGTTTATCGACAGTTCGGGCCGGATTCCCAACTTTATCCGCCCCGATCTCGCCCTTGCACCGCTGGGTCTTGAAGCTGGAGATATTACGGACATAATTATTACCCATCCTCATATCGACCATGTGGGAGGGCTTTCCCTCTTCCCGCAGGCCAGGCTCTGGATGAACGATGAGGATTACCAGTATTTCACGGTTACCGCCTGGGAAGAAGGGGGAAATTCATTCGGGCTTGCAGAGCAGGATGCGGAATACCTGCGCAGGGCATATGACGAGGGCCGGGTTACCCTGATTTCCGGCGACAGCGTGGAGTTTATGCCCGGGATAACGGCCTTCACCGGTTCAAAGCATACCTGGGAGAATATCTGGCTCCTGGTGTCGTCGGATACGAAAGAAGGAAAGATCCTGCTGGCCTCCGATGCGGTCTGGTTTTACCTGAACCTCGATAAAGAACTGCCCGCTTCCGTCGTCTTTGATCCCGAAGCCTATGTTTCGGCTATGAAACGTATGAAGACCATGGTCGATGATCAAGCCCTGATCATCCCCGGCCATGACGATTCGCTCTTTGTCCGCTTCCCGGCAGTGGCCGAAGGGATCGTACGGTTGAGCGGGGAGTGAGGATACCGGCAAACATGTTCCATTATTATCAGCATGAAAGGAAGTATTCCAAACTTAGGCCAAACCTGGGGGTAAGTTCATCTATCCGGCTGTGATTTGTACCGGCGATGGCCTGGTACATATTACCCATACATGGAAGAGGGATGGCATTCGTCATGTGGTATTGAAAATATCAGGAATTCAGGGAGTAATATGATAAGCATCAGAGGAAAACGGATCCGGAAATTGCTTCATGCAGGAAGACAAATACCTCCTGTACACTTCTTCCTGTCTCTCCTGTTGATCCTATCCGGGCCTGTATTTGCTCAGGAGGGAGCGGACGCGGCAGAAATCCCGGTTCCCTTTGACTTCCTTTGCCCTGCAAGACCGGAACGTCTTCCCGGTTTGGAAACAATCACGATCTTTTCACCGGGAGAGGATGATCCGCACTATAACCACGGAGCTGTGCTATACCCCTTCCAAGGGATACTGTATGCCATGTGGCAGTGCTCGGCAAGCGACGAGGATGCACCCGATACCCACGTTCTGTACAGCAGGAGCACCGACGGATTGGTCTGGGAGAAAGCACACGAACTTACGGCCTGTGTAAAAGGGGAAATTTCGACTTCGGGCGGGTGGTGGTCCGACAGTTCTGGCCTGATCGCTTTTATCAATGTCTGGCCTGATAATCATTACGGGATAAGGGAAGGATATACGGCATTCATCCGGTCCTGCGACGGACTGAGCTGGTCGCCCCGCAATGTGGTAAGGGATATAAAGGGGGATACGGTGCCCGGGATCATCGAACAGGACCTTCATGCACTGCCCGGGGGACGGATCCTGACGGCTTTTCATCTGCAGCCCGGTCTTACTGTGACACCCTGCTATACCGATGATCCTTACGGTCTCTCAGGATGGGTCCGTGGTAACATGGAACACCTGCCTTATGAAGGGAAGGGCACCAGCCGTGAGCTCGAGCCTTCATGGTTCCTCCGCAGCGATGGTGCCCCTGTGATGCTCTTCCGCGACCAGGCCGGCACCTGTAAAAAACTGGCCTCGCTTAGTGTTGACAGCGGTGCCACATGGACGCGTCCGGTGCTGACCATGGTACCCGATTCGCGTTCCAAGCAGTGTGCCGGCAACCTGCCCGACGGATCGGCATATATGGTTTACTATCCCTCGGGCACCACCGATCGTTTTCCCATGGCTCTCGCGCTCAGTCGCGACGGTTTCCTCTTCGACCGGTGTTTCCTGCTCCGCAGCAGCGAAGAACTGGAGCCGATGAGCTATCCCGGTAAATACAAGCGTCCCGGTTACAGCTACCCCAAGAGCGTGGTGTGGGGATCATGGCTTTACATCGTCTATGCTACCAACAAGGAAGAGATCCAGCTTACCCGTATCCCGCTGAAAAGTCTGGAATGAAAGCCGGATGGCTGACTTCTTTTCGGATATTTGCTTTTCCCCTTTAAGCTTTTTATATTTCACCGGCTTATTGGCGGCTGATCAGCCAATGATTTTATTACCTGACCGCACAACAAAAGCTAACTATCACCAGATCAATCAAAAGAAATGAAAACTCTTTTAACAATTTTTTCGCTCCTGGTTTTCCTCTCAGGCTGTACCTTGTCGGGCACAAAAAATAGCGGTATGACAAAGAATGAGGAAAATGCAGGCCCTCAGGGCCAGCCTGCAGATACAACCCCGAAGGTCACCGGGA
This sequence comes from Bacteroidota bacterium, assembly GCA_049325415.1. Classification (GTDB taxonomy): domain Bacteria; phylum Bacteroidota; class Bacteroidia; order Bacteroidales; genus JBMOLL01. The sequence continues at coordinate 39,238 of JBMOLL010000092.1, forward strand.
TAGGGGGGATATTCTTTTTCTCCGACGATCCCGAAGAAACCCGCAGGTGGTATGCCGATAACCTCGGACTGGAGGTCAATGAATGGGGTGCCACCTTTGAGGTCAGGAATGCGAACAGGCCGGAGGAGATAAATTACCTGCAGTGGAGTCCCTTCAAAAAAGGCAGCGAGTATTTTGTCCCGTCGAAAAGGGAATTTATGATCAACTACCGGGTGCAGAACCTGGAAGGACTCCTGAGGAAATTCCGTAAAAACGGGGTGACAGTACTCGACAGTGTGGCGACATACGATTACGGGAAGTTCGTACATATCATGGATGCGGAAGGGAACAAGATCGAGCTCTGGGAACCGGCCGACACCGCATTGACAGCTCTGGGGGGTGAAACAAACAAATAGCTGTGCACAAGACCAGTACAGAAGAATTTTATCAGAAAAAAACATATGATGCCTATGGATCCACGCGTTGATCTTTTTCTTGAGAAGGCCGGAAAATGGCAAAAGGAAATGGAGGCTTTGAGAAATGTTGTGCTTTCCTGTGAACTGGAAGAGGAGTTGAAATGGGGCAAGCCCTGTTATTCGGTGAATAAGGGCAATGTGGTCATTATCCAGGGATTTAAGGAATACTGCGCACTCATGTTCTTTAAAGGGGCCCTGTTGCAGGACCCTGCCGGCATCCTTTTGAAAACCGGGGAGAACACTCAGTCGGGACGCCAGGTCAGGTTTACCGGGATCCAAAAGATCCGCGAGCAGGAAGAACTGCTGCGGGAGTATATTTTCAGGGCAGCGGAAGTGGAAAAATCGGGAGCAAAAGTGGAACTGAAAAAGACTGCGGATTATGAGGTCCCGGATGAATTTCAGTCGAGACTAGACAGCATTCCCCAGCTTAAAAAGGCCTTTTATGCCCTTACCCCGGGCCGGCAAAGGGCCTACCTCCTGCATTTCTCCGGAGCCAGACAATCCGCTACGCGATCAGCCAGGGTGGAGAAATGCATCCCCCTTATTCTCAGCGGAAAAGGACTTAATGATTGAAAGGGACTCCAGTGTTCCTGATACAGGTGGTTGAATGATGTATTCCTGAAGGACGTCCTGTATTTTTGAAAGTGATCTGAGGATTTTTGTATCTTGTTAAAAAATTCCCGGAATGATCACAGAACTCAAACCCAGACCCGAACTGCATGCCAATGCAAAACTCCAGGCCCTGTATCTCCAGCTGGACAGTATCGTGCGGGAACTTAATAAAAGAGATTTGCCGGAGGAGATGCAAGGCTATATCAGCAGCGAGCTTGAGGAGATTAATAGCATTATTGACAACGAGCAGGTTTTGAAGAAACTTATCCGGAAAAAGCAGGGAGAGATCCTTGCACGCCTGGAGAAAGATCTTAAGCTGGTAACGAAAAATCATTACAGGAACACCTGGCTGGCCCTGGGTATTGCCGTATTCGGTGTTCCCCTGGGTGTGGTATTTGGCACAGCAATGGGGAATATGGCTTTTCTGGGTATCGGTCTGCCCATCGGTTTACCCATCGGTCTGGCCATTGGCACCGGTATGGATAAGAAGGCAGCCGATGAGGGCCGGCAACTGGATGTGGAGATCAGGTTTTGATTTCTCATTTTTCTCAGATTTCACATTACATGAAGAAAATCGGCATGAAACGAACCTATTTCCTGGCAGGACTTGTATTTATTGCCGGATTGCTGTCGTGCGGCAGAGCCGGAAGTAAGTATAATCTGGCCGCTGCCGTAGACACGATGGTAACCTGCAGCTCCGATCCGGCTAACAGCTATGAGATCTATATCCCTCAAAGAGGAGAACAGCAGGGTGACCTGCCCTTGCTGGTGATCCTCGACCCGCACGGGAACGGCCGTTTTACGCTGGAGAAATTCAGGGCGGCAGCCGACAGCTACGGGCTTGTCCTGGTGGCTTCCAACATGGTTCGAAACAATATGGAGAACTATGCAGGAGCCATCCGGACCCTGATCAATGATGTAAAAGCTAGATATCCAGCAGGAGAACAGATTTTTCTGGCCGGTTTCTCCGGAGGTGCGCGGATGGCCCTTGGCTATGCCCTTGTGCATCCGGTGAACGGATTGCTGCTCAGCGGTGCCCTGGCAGGTCCCGACCAGATCACGGCCCTGGGTTGTCCGGTATATTCCCTTTCCGGGACCGATGACTTTAATTTCATGGAAACGGCGCAGTATCTGGCCGGGGGGCAAACCATCCCCGAACAGCTGAAAATTGAACTGGTGAGCGGTTCACATAGCTGGCCCGACAGTTCCCTGCTTGAGCAGGCAACCGGCTTCCTGTATTTTGCTTCCGCCCCCGGGGGACATAAAGGGTCTGAGAAAGCGATACTGAAGGAGTTGATGCAGGAACAACAGCAAAGGATCGACGAACTTAAGCAGAAGGGAGATCTTCTGGGAGCTGCCATGCTGGCCAGGAATTGTGCCTCGACGGAACCTTTTAAAAGTGAAAAGGTCTTTGAAAGGACCTACAGGGATCTTATCGCCGATCCGGCTTATGCACGCCTGCTGAAGCAACTGGAAAAATCGCTGAACTATGAGCTCGGTGTCCGTCAGCCTTACCTGGAAGCCATCCGTACCCGGGATAGCCTCTGGTGGAATAAGGAGATCACCTCCCTGGATGACCGGATTGCAAGGGAACAGGATCCCATGACCCGGGCCACCTACCAGAGAATCCGCTCCTTTCTGGGGATCGCCTGTTTCTCGCTTTGCAGACAGGCAGCCGGAGAAAAGGATCAGGCTACTCTGAACAGGATTCTTCATGTTTACCGTATACTGGAGCCGGATAATCCTGATGTAATATATTACTCGGCATTCCCGCTGCTCTGGAAAGGAAGGCAGGAGGCTGCCGTTGCCGAACTTAACCGGGCGCTGGAAGCCGGCTTCACGGATATGGCCCGTCTGCGGAATGATTTCCCGGGAACAGTCAGTTCCATGGTCGGAAAACAGGACCTTCGGGATCGATAAGGGGCAAACCCGTATTAATTACCGGGGACCTGTGGAATTAATCCCTCTTGAGGATCAGTTTCCTGCCAATAGAAACTGTTTCCGTTTGCAGAATGCAATAATACACCCCGTCGGGGAGCTCATCCGCACTTAATCCGACGCGGTGAAGACCAGGTACATACGATTTAGCCGCCAGTTCGGTCATTTCACAGCCCAGGGTGTTATAGATCTTTAAGGAGATATAACTTTCCCCTGGCAGCTCAAATTCGAGGAAGGCTTCATTTGTAAACGGATTGGGGTAGGTCCGGAAACGGATCATCTGTCCTCCGGCTTCCGTTTCGGGAATGCTCACGGTGGAAGTATCCGGGACGCACAGGTTAACGGCTGCTTCCCCCTTGCCGTCAGGTACCAGGTCCTCGGTCGAAATGCATAGCTTATCCAGCATGGCTCCGTTTTCCCGGTAGCAAAAGGTAAGGGTGTGTTCTCCTTTTTCCAGGGTATAGCTGTTCATCTTTTTCCATTTCCAGCCGGTGGTAAGCAGGCTGTTGCACCAGACAAAGGAGAGCTGGTCCATTTTCATCCAGTATGAGTCGCCTTCGGAGCTGGGACAATTCAGGCGGGCAAAGACATGGAATTTTGCGCTGGTATCAGCAGTAAAAGGGATCGATACAAGCGCTGCGGCAGTGTCGGCCGGCTGGGTAAGACTTTCAAAACCGGGCCCTGCGGTCACGTAGCTCCCGTTGGAGGCCGAGCTGTCAGCTTTTACTGCCCAGTTTTCGCCGACTATGCCACATTCAGCCTCCAGGAAGGTGATCTGGGGAACAGGGATCACGGGATCGGTATTGATGCCTTGAAGGTTAAGCATTTTTAATCCGTATCGCCTGCCCAGTTCACGGTAGCCGGCAGAGTTAAAATGAATGTTGTCAGCGGCATCGGTGCATCCTTGCGAGGAAATCACATAGGAGTTGGGCAGGGTGGAGGGCAGGGTGGCAATGATGGAATTCATGGCAGCACAGATCCCGCCCTGGTCATAGCCTACGACCTCACCGGCGAGCAGGGGTACTTTACCGGGATCAAGAGCCAGATCGGCAATGAGATTGTCATAGACGGTTTTTACTTTATCGGGCCAGTCGCTGTCACCGGTATTCGACTCCCCCTGGTGCAACAGGATCCCCTTAATAACCCCGTCCTCTTTGGCCTGAAGGGCCAGGTCGAGAAGGTAGGCATAGGGATTACCGTTGTATTCGTTGATGATGTTGAGCAACCATTCTTCGGTAACGGATGAAACATAGGTCTGGTAATTATCCCTGTCGAACAATTCAATCCGGCATCCGGCTACCGATACATTGATCACTCCCACCCGGATACTGTCGGGAAGATATTCCAGCATGGTGCGCCCGAAATAATCGGCAGGGGAAAGTCCTGACCAGCAGCGGCAAAGCGGCGGAACAGCCGTGTACCAGTTTCCTTTTACCCTCCCCGAGCAGTTTACAGCCTGCATAACCCGGAAACGGTTGCTGACGGTCATGTCCTGTGTCTCGATAACTCCCTGTCCTTCCATGTTCGACTGACCAAAGCACAGGTAGATATGGAAATTCGGATCCTGGGCATATCCTCCCCGGGTTAGCAAAAGCAGCAATAAGAGCAACAGGTAATTAAATCTCTTTTTCGTCATTTCTTCTTCATCGCATTGGTCTATCGTCGGCAAGATAGGCATTTATCTCAGGTAGTCAAAGCCGGATTTATTTCCTATCTTGCCCTGTAAATTCAATGCTTATGAAAAAGTCAGGTTTATTATTGTATATGCTTTTACTGGTGCCGGTAATGGTCCTGGCTCAGGACGGCGGGGCAGTTGAAACAGGAAAACAGTATACGATGGATAATTGTGTGACCGGTTTTTCAATGGACGAAACAGTAAAAACCGGGGCGGGTTACCAGTTCTGGTTTGTCGACAAGGAGTTCCTGGATGGACGTACCCTGAAGATGAGTGTGGTTGGGCCCCATTCAGCCACGCATGCTCCACATAAACATGCGGAAGATGAGATCTTTTTTGTCCTGGAAGGAACAGCCGAGTTCTACCTGGACGGTGAAACCAAAACTGCCGGAGCCTATACCAGTTTTTATTGTCCGTCGAATGTCGAGCACGGGATCAGGAACGTGGGAGATACCGAACTGAAGTACCTTGTTATTAAGAAATATGAACTGAAGTAGCTGGTAATAAACTGGTTATGCGTTACTTACATCTGATATTGGTTCTGTTCTTCGTTTCAGGTACACCGTATCTTTCAGCCATGGAAGCAGGGATACGGGTAGATACGCTTTCCCTGTTTTCCGAGCGACTTCAGGAGGAACGGACTGTTATCCTGATCCGGTCAGCGGATTTCACGGAGGATGTACCGGCCAGCTTTCTTTACCTGACCGATGGGGAATCGTCATTATCAAAGTACCGCTCACTGATGCAGGAATCGGGACAGGAGAATAAAAACATGGTGGGTGTGGGTATCATCAATACCGACAGGCGGCGTGATCTTCTTCAGGCATTCGGAGCAGAAAATTTCCTGGCTTTCATTTCCGGTGAATTGATTCCTGTTGTTGAAAACGGATACGATGTCAGGGAGAGGATCCTTTTCGGACATTCGTTCGGTGGTTCCTTTGTCGTTTATGCCCTGATCAGCCGGCCGGGTCTTTTCAACAGGTACATTGCATCCAGCCCTGTACCCCTGCAGCCGTTTATGGACGAAACAATTTACTCCCGGCTCGACCATGAGTTGGACAAACCGGTTTTATTCTGCATGAGCTGCGGATCACGGGATATGAAGCAGGTGCGCAAATGGACCGGGCGTCTGAATGAGCGTCTGAGCGCTTTGCCCTTTATAAATCTTGTTTACCGTTTTTCGGTATTTGAAGGCAGGGATCACAGCAGCAGTGCGCTTCCTGCCCTGATCCGGGGAATGGAGATCAGAAAATGAAGTAATCCCTGCGACCTGTTAGCTTTCCGGATCAGGTAAATGGAACAATTCATTGATGTACGCAACTCCGGCAGCGAAATTTCCGTCTTTAGTTTACCATGAAAAAAATATCCGCTTTTATCCTGCTGGCTTTCCTTGCCGCCTGTACCTCCGGTGAGTTAACTGATATTTCCGAAGAGTGCATCATTGAGAATCCGTTCAGTCATCCCTGTTTTTACGGTTTCGCCGAAGCCGATTCGGGCGAGGTGATTATAACTTCAGAAGAAGAATACGCTGCTTTCGTGGAAATTATCCGGCTCAATCTTTATAATGTGGATTGCGATACGGTTGCTGTGCCGGAGATCGACTTTTCGAACTATTCACTGATCGGGACCTATACCTCCGGCGGAGGATGCGATGTGGAATACGACCGTCAGGTGTTCAGGAACAGCGCGGAGAAAAAGGTCGTTTACCGGATCAGAGTCAGCTATTCAGGATCCTGTGAAATGCTGATCTTTTCCATGAACTGGGCACTGATCCCCCGTTTGCCGCGCCATTATCAGGTGGAATTCGATGTAAGTCAGGATTATTCTAATAACTGAGTTTAAAGCAGAATTGTCAGCTGCGGCTGAATAAGCATATTTTTCCATCCTGTACCGCCCTCACCCTCTTGTCCCACTCCCGCCCCTCGTCTCGAATAAAACCGCAAAGGGGAACGCGAAGCCACTAAGACACGAGGGCGCTAAGTTTCACTAAGAAATAATATAAAATACTTTGTGGCTCTTTGTGCTTTGGTGACTTTGTGGCAAATAAAGCCACTAAGTGAAGACATAGCCACTAAGGCACTAAGACACTAAATTTCACTAAGAAATAATATAAAATACTTTGTGGCTCTTTGTGCTTTGGTGACTTTGTGGCAAATAAAGCCACTAAGTGAAGACATAGCCACTAAGGCACTAAGACACTAAATTTCACTAAGAAATAATATAAAATACTTTGTGGCTCTTTGTGTTTTGGTGACTTTGTGGCAAATAAAGCCACTAAGTGAAGACATAGCCACTAAGGCACTAAGACACTAAATTTCACTAAGAAATAATAAAAAATACTTGGTGGATCTTTGTGTTTTGGTGACTTTGTGGCGAAAAAAAAGGCCAGAAGGGTCGTCTGCATCTCGCCTCTCGCCTCACGCGTCTCGCGTTTCGCCTCTCGCCTCTCGCCTCTCGCCTTTTCCCCGATTTTCCCTATCTTTACCCTTATCCAATATATAAGCCTCCAACCATGCAACTTGGTCCCGAAAGCATCAGCAAATACAAGCTCAGTGAAGAGGAGCTAAAGATCACCATGAGCGGGTATACCCCGCTATCGGTTCCTGCAAACGGTTTTTTCCTGAAAGAGGGGGAGGTTTGCCCCTACATTGGTTTTGTGACAAAAGGACTGCTGCGCTCCTATACCTATGATGATAGGGCCAATGAGATCACCCGGGAGTTCTACCCCGATAACTCCCTGATCATCTCCATGGACAGTTTTAATAACCAGGTCCCTTCAAAAGAAAACATCCGGGCCATCGAAGACTCCGAACTCATGGTGATCAGCTTTGAAAAGCAGAAAGAACTTTACGAACTTGTACCTGTGTGGAACAGGATCTGCAAGGAGCTGGCCGACCAGGCAGGAAACGCCCTGATCACCCGATCCTACCGTTTCCAGACCCTCTCTGCTGCCGAGCGTTACCGTTTATTCTGTGAAGAGCATCCGCAGTTGCTTCAGCGGGCCACCCTCGGGCATATCGCCTCTTACCTCGGGGTCGATATAGCTACCCTGAGCCGCATCCGAAAGAAGTGGTAACGCTTTTTGACTTTTATCAACAGACCGTTCCGCTGGGGAAGGATACTTTTGTTCCGTAAATATTTAAAAACGGAACAATGAATACACAGAAGAACATCACCGTTATAGGTGCCACCGGGAACCTCGGGGCGCCGGTTGTAAAATTCCTCCTTGATTTTGGTTTCACCGTTAAGATCATCGTGCGGAACAGGGAAAAGGCCATGAGGATTTTTGGCTCTCATCCCGGTCTGGTTACGGAAGTGGCCGACCTGCAGGATGTACCTGCGCTTACGGCAGCCCTGAAAGGAACGGAGTACCTCTACCTTAACCTGGCCACCGAAGCACTGGAAACCTCCATCCCTTTTGCACCCGACCGGGAAGGGCTGGCCAATATCCTGAAAGCAGCCGACCGGGCAAGCATCCGTCAGATCATCACCATCTCGGGATTGGGAGCACTCGACAATGTACAGGAACAGGGCGAAAAAGGCTTTGCTCCCAATATTATCCGCAAACAGGGACAGCGGATGTTGAAAGAAGCCGGGATCCCTTACACCATACTGCATTGTACCTGGTTTGCCGACAGTTTTGTACTGTTCCGGCGCAACGGGGTTTACAGCGTGATCGGGGATACGAAGAATCCCGTCTGGTTCACAAATTGCTACGATTTAACAAGGCTGATTGTCAATTCCCACGGCAACACCGCAGCAATGAACCGCGAATTCCCTGTCCAGGGAAATAAAGGCATACCCCATCCCGAAGCTGCACGCACCTTCCTGTCGGCCTGGGACGGGCAGAGTAAGGTGAGCCCGCTTCCACTGGGGATCATCCGCCTGATGGCCCTGTTTAATCCCTCGATGAAATTCCTCAGATACATGGCGGAATACTTCCGTGAAAGCCGGGAAGAGTTTATTGCCGGCGAATACGGAACCTATGCTATCCTTGGAGAACCTTTGTCCGACCTCGGAAGTTATGCGGCCCTGCTCAAGGAGAAAAAAATCTACGATTACCTGGAAAACAGGTGAACATACCGGCAGGATGAACCGGAAAACTCCGGATCAAACTGCCCGGAATGACCATAAAAATTATAATTAAACATTGAAATTATTCTTAATAAAGAGATGAAAACAGTAGTGATATCCTATTCATATACAGGTAATAATGCCGTTCTTGCGGCTGAGCTGGCTGCCCGGCTGGGTGCGCGCCATGTGGAAGTGAGAGAAACAAAAAACAGGACCCTTTTTACCATTATCCTTGATGTGCTTTTCAATCGCCGTCCCGGGGTTGAAGTCGATTTATCGGAGGCAGGAAGCGCTGATCATGTCATTTTTGTAGCTCCGGTATGGCTTGGTGCCGTTGCCGCCCCGATGAGGGCGGTGTTTGACCGGCTTCGTGAAAAAGTGAAGGTCTATTCCCTGGTGTCATTCAGCGCCGGGGCCGACGGACCGAATACGGGCCTTGAGAAGGATCTTGTGCGCAGAATGGGCCGGCGGCCCGTACTTGTTCTCAATCCGCTGATCACCGAATTTTTACCTGCCGATCCCATCCCGACCCGTAAGGAACTGGATGCCTACAGGCTCAACGAAAGGGTTGCTGCCCGCCTGGCTGAACAGCTGGCCGCAAAATGGACTGCAGATGCGGGCGAAGCTCTGCCTTTTCCGCACACGGAGGCAACTGCCGCAGCTTTTGTGTAGGGCCGGGTATGGTAGCTTCATAGCAGCTCCGCCTCACTGTTGATTTACCGAAACGCTTTCCGTATGACGTACGATCAGGCGTCGCGCATTAAGTGAACCGCACCTGTAAACCTTTAAATATCCCGGATGCCCCTGGTGTCCGGGATTTCTTATTTGCATATTATCAATGCTTTACGAAAAAAACTAGAAATAATTACAAATAAATATAATAATTACACTTAATAAATATAAAAAGTGTAATTTTGTAGCGTGATTTATAGGGATACTTCCCGCAGAGCATTTAAAGTAAAGCATATGAGTAATAAAGATCAGATCTACCTTGAAAAAGCATTCAGGGTATTTCGTGAAGAAGGCCTGAGGCTCACTATTGATGAAGTAGCCGACAGGATGGGCGTTACCAAGAAGACCCTTTACAACCATTTCGGATCCAAGGATGAACTGGTCAGCGCTGTGCTCCGGTTTTTCATTGATGATCTGACTTCCCGGCTCTCCATCATGAAATCTTCGGAGGTCAATGCCGTTGAGGGATTTGTAAGGGGGGTTCAGGAATTTGTCGTTTATTTCCAGTCCTTATGTGCCACCTTTCTCAAGGAAATGCAGAAGTTTTATCCGGAAGCCTGGGATCTGGGCGACAGCTCCGGTTTCGGGCTGCTTTCCGAATCTATGGCCGCCAATTATGAAAAAGGGATCGGGGAAGGACTTTACCAGGACGATCTGAACAGCCGGCTCATCGGACAGTACTTTATATTCTCGATGATCGAATTTCTTCATGTGAAGGTCGTGAACAGCAATGAATACAATATCAGGGAGTACTTCCGCGACATTGTCGTTTACCATCTTCGCGGCATAAGTTCCTCAAAAGGCAGGGAGGTCCTTGCCGGCCTGATGCAGAGAGAAGCTGCCCATCCGAAGGGAGGGATCCTTTATTAATTCCGGAAACCCTCAGGTGAGCAGCGCAGAACCATATGAATTTAATCCGTTAACCAAATCAAAATAATAGAAATGAGAAATTATCAGATACTACTGATTCTTACCCTTTTACTTTTAAGGGGAACCCTTGCCTTTCCTCAGGCCTATGATCTGAAGGGATGCATCGGTATGGCCCTGGAGAACAACCAGGCCATAAAAAAAGCTGAATACGACCAGCAGAAAAGCAGGCTGGCAGGACAGGAGGTCCTGGGAGCTTTATTACCGCAGGTCAGTTTAAGCGGAAACCTGAATTACACGATTCAGAAGAACTCTTTTATCATGCCCAACTTTCTGAAGGAATTTCTTCCCGAGCAAATGCTTGGCGGACAGGTTCAGGACTATCTCACCATTGAGATGGGAATGAACTGGTCGTCGTCACTGGGTGTGACCCTGAACCAGCAACTGCTGAACTTCTCCCTCTTTTCGGCGCTCGACATATCCCGGCTGGCTGAAAACCTGTCAGCTCTGGGTGTTGAATCGAAACAGGAGGAGGTTGTTAGCCAGACCGCTACCCTGTATTACGGAATTCAGGTGACTTCCTATGTCGATCATCTGTTCAGCAAGAGCCTGGGCATACTCGATTCGCTGCTGCAGACCATGGAAACCAACTATGTCAGCGGAATAGTCAGGAAGGTAGATGTCGACCGGCTCTGGGTAACGCGCACCAACATGGAAACCCAGGAGAAATCTCTCCGCAATGCCGTGGAGGTTCAGAAGAACCTGTTGAAGCTGCAGATGGGCGTCGATGTAAGTCTGCCGCTGAACCTTGAAAATGAGGGCCTGGCCGATTTTGAAAAAATACTGGCCGAACCGGTCGATTTTCCTTTTGCACCCAGCACGCAGACTGCCTTCAAGGTGCTGGAGACCCAGGAAGAAATGCTGCAACTGCAGCGCAGGTCGGTGCTTTCCGCGTCGCTTCCGGTCCTGGTTGCCGTGGCCAGTTACAACTATAACGGGGTAAGCGAGGAGTTTTTCCGGGGAGAGACCAATTACTGGTACCCTTACTCATTCGTGGGCCTGAACCTGAAAGTTCCCATATTCTCGGGACTTACAAACAGTAAGAAACTGAAGGAAGCCGATATAGAGCTGCTGAAGGTGCGTGAAGACCGCAGGATGCTTGAACAGTCGCTGAATATGGCTTACCGCAATGCCGTGATGAAACTAGAGGAAAGCCGCAATTCCATCTATGCCCAGCGCGATAATATGAAGCTGGCGGAGGAAGTGTACCGGATCACTTCGGCCTCCTATGCCGAAGGGCTGGCCTCGCTCACCGACATGCTGAATGCCAACAGCTCCATGATCCAGGCACAGATGAGCTATGCCGATGCGCTCAGCTCCTATCTCAAGGCCCTTATCGATCTGAAGAAGGCGGCAGGAACCATCAACACCCTGTCGGAATAATGCTCCGGCATGGGAAAATCTCAGTAAATATCACATAAAGAACAGAAATCAAATAAATACAATATAATCATGAAAAAAATTCTCACTTTTCTCTCCATTGCTGCAGTGCTGGCCGTAGTGGTGTTCATCCTGCTGGCAAACCGGAGGTCATCCCGGGAAAAGATCCAGCTGGTTTCAGAGATCTCTTCCTCTGTACGTGTCCAGGCCGCCGTTGTAACCGGTTCTGAACTGAGCACCGGCTTTGTATCCAACGGAGTTGTGCAGCCTGTCAGTGAATTGAGTTTTATCTCCGATGTATCGGGCCGTGTGGTCAGGGTATTAGCGGAGGAAGGAATGCATGTCAGCAAAGGACAGGTACTCCTGGAGACGGATGATGAATTGTTGCAGGCTGATTTTCGCTCGGCAGAAGCTGCTTACCTCGGGCTCAAAGCCGACCTGGAACGGTTTAAAAATGCCTTCAGTGAGGGAGGGGTTACCAGTCAGCAGTTGCAGACCATTCAAACCCAGTACGTTGCTGCCGAGAGCCGCTATCTCATCAGCAAGCGCCGTCTGGACGATAGCAGGGTAAAGGCGCCCATCAGCGGGATTATTAACCGGAAATATGTGGATAACGGTACCCTGCTGAATCCGGGTTCCCGTTTGTTCGACATCGTCGATCCCACCAGGCTGCACATCTGGTGCAATGTGACCGAACGTGAAATGCTGATGCTGAAGAAGGGCGATCAGGTAAGGATAGAATCCCGGGCCCTGGGGAACCGCAGTTTCAGCGGCCGTGTAAATTTCATTTCCCTGACATCCGATCGGTCGCTCAGCTATCCCGTAGAGGTAATCCCTGAAGGGAAAGATTCTGAGGAGCTGATGCCCGGTATGTTCGCAACGGTTTATTTCAACGCGGGCATGGGTGAACAGGAGATC
>JBMOLL010000093.1:0-6553 GCA_049325415.1 Bacteroidota bacterium
TGGCCCTGCAGGATGCGGCAAACGGTAAAGGAAACGGGATTGCGGTCCGTACCGCCGCCTATCTTTCATCAAAAATTGAAGAAGGAAAAGCAATAATTGCAACCGATCAGGAAGGAAAATGGGCAGGATTCTGTTATATCGAGTCCTGGGGTCATCATAAATTCGTTGCCAACAGCGGTCTGATTGTCTCTCCCGAATACCGGGGTATGGGACTTGCGGGCCGTATTAAGCTGGAAGCCTTGAAATTATCTGAGAAATTGTTTCCGGGGGCCAAGTTATTTGGCCTTACTACCAGTCTTGCCGTTATGAAAATCAACAGCGACCTCGGATACAGGCCGGTAACCTTCTCCGAACTCACCACGGATGAAGAGTTCTGGAAGGGTTGCCAATCCTGCCCTTATTATGATATTCTGGTCAGGACCCAGCGCAAGCACTGTCTTTGCACGGGGATGCTGATGGATCCGGCCCAGGCCCGAAAGAATGAAGTGGGAAAGGGCCATGAAGCTGCTGCGTTATCCGCTTGATAAATCTTTGAATCAACAATAAATGTCTAAAGAAAAAGTCTTACTGGCCCTCAGTGGAGGCCTTGATACTTCCTTTTGTGCGGTGTATCTCGCAAAGGAGAAGAATATGGAAGTGCATTCAGCCGTTGTCAATACCGGGGGGTTTTCCGCCGAAGAGGCAGATCAGATTGAGAAACAGGCTAAACGGCTGGGAGTCGTTTCGCACAGCATGATCGATGTCTCCGACGAGTATTATACCTCCTGTTTACGGTATCTGATCTACGGAAATGTCCTGCGCAACAGGAACTATCCGCTTTCGGTAAGCTCCGAAAGGACCTTTCAGGCCATTGCGCTGGCGCAGTATGCAGCAGGTATGGGTATAAATAAAATAGCACATGGATCAACCGGAGCAGGGAATGACCAGGTTCGTTTCGACCTGGTATTCCAGGTACTGACGCCGGGTGTGGAGGTCCTTACGCCGATCCGTGACCTCGGCCTAACCCGTCAGCAGGAAATTGATTACCTGGCCAAAGAAGGGATTCAGATGGATGCCCGTAAAGGAACCTATTCCATTAACCAGGGTTTGTGGGGAACAAGTGTCGGAGGGAAGGAAACCCTGACGTCTGATCAGGAACTGCCGCAAGAAGCCTATCCGTCTGAGGTTACAAGAACAGGGTCTGAAATGATTTCTATCGGTTTCGAAAAAGGTGAACCGGTTTCTCTGAATGGAAAGACTCTTCAGCCCGTTGAGCTGATCAGGGCGCTGAATGAACTGGGCAGCCCCTGGGGAATCGGAAGAGACGTACATGTCGGGGATACCATTATCGGGATAAAAGGCCGGGTCGGCTTCGAAGCCCCCGCGGCTCATTTGCTGATTGATGCGCACCTGGCCCTCGAAAAGCATGTTCTTACCCGCTGGCAGATGCACTGGAAAGAGCAGATCGGGAACTGGTACGGAATGTTCGTCCATGAGGCCCAGTTCCTTGAGCCGGTCATGCGCGATCTGGAAAAGTTCCTGTCTTCAACACAGCAACAGGTGAGCGGGGAAGTTTTTATCCGGCTACGCCCCTACTCACATAACGTAACCGGGGTAAAATCCCCCCACGACCTTATGAATCCTGAATTTGCTGCCTACGGGGAAAAGAATCTTGCCTGGACTGCCGAGGATGTGAAAGGGTTTACCAAAATACTCGGGAATCAGCAACATATCTGGTACCGGGTTAACAACAAAGAATTTAATCAGGATAACAGCGGTAAAAAATGAATAAACTCGGGATAATCGGAGCAGGCAATATCGGACTCTCCATGGCCAGGGGACTGGTAAAGGTGGGAGGGTGGAAGCCCTCAGAAATTCTCCTTTCCAGGAGAAAGAGTAACCTGCTCCTGCCTCTTAAAGGAGAAGGTTTCCAGGTAACCGGGGATAACCGGGAACTTGTCCGTCAGAGCTCTGTGATTATCCTGGCAGTGCTGCCCGGACAGGCAGAGGCCGTTTGCCGTGAACTGGCAGATCAGCTCGATCCGCAACGCCACCTCCTGATATCTGTTATTTCCGCTGCTTCGCTGAATGAACTTAAACGATGGCTTGGGACGGAAGTTCAGATCGTCAGAGCCATGCCCAATACTGCTGCCGAATACGGTGCTTCAATGATCTGCCTTGCCGGCGAGAATCCCGATGCGGTCGGCAAAGCCGAGAAGTTACTCCGGCCCCTGGGGAGTACCATGGTGATCAGCGAGCAGCTCATACCTGCCGCAACTATCCTGGCAGCCTGTGGGATCGCATATTTCCTGAGGGTTATTCGTGCCGCTTCACAGGGGGGGATCCAGATCGGGTTCCATGCGGAGGAGGCCGGGCGTATTGCTGCGCAGACCGCAAAGGGAGCCGCGGAAATCCTTCTGCGCACCGGTAATCATCCGGAGGAGGAGATTGATAAGGTAACAACTCCAATGGGTTGTACGATCTCAGGATTGAATGAAATGGAACATTTTGGCCTGAGTTCGGCCATGATCAAGGGAATCATAAAATCGTATGCAGGTTTTGAGGAACTGAAATGAGCTATATCGATAAATATATTACCCTGTTTCTGGAAATGCTTGCCATCCCCGCCTTGAGCAGAGATGAAGCCGACCGCGCATCCTTGCTGGAGAAGTGGATGAAAGCCGAGGGTCTGGCAGTTAAGAGATCGGGGAATAACCTTCTGGTATCAGGGAAAAGGGCTTCCGGGAAACCGGGCTTACTCCTTTGCTCCCATATCGATACGGTTCCCCCGGTCAAAGGCTGGCAAAAAGATCCTTTCACCCCCATCATCCATGGTAATCAGATCACGGCACTGGGAGCCAATGATGCGGGAGCCTCGGTTATTGCCATGCTGGCAGCATTTATGATGCTGCTGGATACCGGAGGAACACTGGAACCCTTTCTTCTCCTTTGTGCAGAAGAAGAGATCTCCGGGAAGGGCGGACTGGAAATGATGCTTCCCGAACTGAAGGATGTTCGTCTGGCTCTTGTCGGAGAACCCACGGGGATGCAGCCGGCGGTGGCTCAGCGCGGATTGATGGTCGTCGATGCCATCGTCAGGGGAGAATCGGGCCATGCGGCAAGAAACGAAGGAAAAAATGCCATTATGCTGGCAATGGAGGAAATACGGAAAATAGCGGATCTGCGCTTTGCAGAGAAATCGGCATGGCTTCCCGAACCCTCACTTCAGGTGACCATGATACAGGCGGGTACTGCCCATAACGTAGTTCCGGACGAATGCCGCTTTGTGATCGATGTGCGAAGCAATGACCGGTACAACAATGCAGAAATCCTTACCATGCTTCAGGACCTTACCACAGCAGAACTGCAGCCCCGTTCCACCCGGCTGAAAGCGACCCGCCTCTCCGATGGGCACCCGCTCCATGAGGTCTTTCATAAGATGGGTTATAAGGCATTCGGATCACTGACGCTCTCTGATATGGCCCTGCTTCCTTTTCCGTCGGTTAAAATCGGCCCCGGGGATTCCGCCCGCTCGCATACCGCCGGTGAATGGATCACAATTAATGAGATACAGGAAGGAATGGACGGATACGTCGCCATCGGCCGGAAAATCCTTTCGCTTGATTGGAAATAAAACACCTTGATGATTTGCTATGAAACTCTGGGATAAAAATATTGAAACCGAAAAAGCGGTCCTTTCTTTCACCACCGGTCGCGACCCGGAATTTGACCCGCTTATAGCCCCCTGGGACATCCTGGGTTCAATGGCGCACTCCATCATGCTGGCTGAGACCGGGCTGATCGGGAAAAAAGAGGCTAAAGAACTGGTATCTGCCCTTGCAGGCCTCTATCCCCGGGCCGTGAAAGGTGAATACCGGCTTGAAGAAGGGATGGAAGATATTCATTCCCAGGTTGAGGCAGATCTTACGGCCATTCTTGGAGAAGCCGGGAAAATGGTGCACACAGGCAGAAGCAGAAACGACCAGGTGCTTCTGGATATGAAATTATTTCTCCGAGACAGCATTTACAGGCTGAGTTCGCAGATCTCACTTCTTTTCGGGACCCTGATGGAACAAAGCGACCGCTATCGGGAAATTCTGCTCCCCGGTTATACGCATTTCCAGGTAGCCATGCCCTCTTCCTTTGGTCTCTGGTTCGCCTCCCATGCTGAAGCTCTTGCAGAGGATCTGCTCCTGCTGAAAGGCGTCTATGATTTTGCCGATCAGAATCCACTGGGTTCTGCAGCCGGTTACGGGTCTTCCTTTCCGATTGACCGGGAAATGACCACCCGTCTGCTGGGTTTCCGAGCTATGCATATCAATTCCGTCAATGCGCAGATGGCCAGAGGCCGTACAGAACTTTTTACTGCGTTTGGACTTGCTGCCGTCGCCGAAACCCTGGCCAGACTTGCTATGGATTCGGTTCTGTACCTGAACCAGAATTTTGCCTTCATCTCTTTTCCGGAAAAGCTGACCACAGGATCGAGTATCATGCCGCATAAGAAAAATCCCGATGTACTGGAACTGATCCGCGGGAAAGCCAACCGGATTGTCCATCTTCCGGCACAGGTATCAGCCGTGACCGGGAATCTTCCTTCGGGGTATCACCGCGATCTGCAGTTGCTCAAGGAAATCATCTTCCCTGCGATGACAGATATAGAAGACTGCCTGATGATGATGGATCTGATGATGAAAAATATTGAAGTGAAAAAGGATATCCTGGAAGATGAACGTTACCGCTACATCTATTCCGTTGAAGAAGTCAATGAAAAAGTAATAAAGGGTGTGCCCTTCCGCGACGCCTACAAAGAGGTTGCACAGGAGATTTTTTCGGGTCGTTACAGGCCCGGCCGGGAACACCGGTATACGCATACTGGCAGTATCGGTAACCCCGGCAATGAAATGATACGGATGAAAATGGAAGAGGCCATGAGCCGGTTTTCCTTTATCCCGGGAGAGAAGTTATTTGAAGAGTTGTCGACCTATTTTGAAAAGTGATGAAACATCGTGAAATTTTAAAAGAAAAGAATAAAATTGTCGTTAAGGTTGGTACCAACCTTCTGACATACAGCAATGGCCGGTTAAACCTGAAGCGAATGGAACAATTGGTCAGGGTTTTAGCCGACCTTCGCAACTCGGGCAAGGAGGTGATCCTTGTTTCTTCGGGAGCTGTTGGCGTAGGTGTAGGGCGAATGGGGCTCGAATCCAAGCCGGATAACCTGGTTCTTAAACAGGCCCTGGCGGCAATCGGACAGGCTGAACTGATCCGTTTATACCAGCGTTTTTTTGATGAGTACGATCAGAAAGTGGCCCAGGTACTGCTGACACGCGATGGCATTGAAAATCCCGTCCGGAGAAGGAATGCCCGCAATACCCTTAATGCCCTGTTGGATATGGGGCTTATCCCGATTATTAATGAGAACGATACCGTATCAACAGCCGAAATTGAATTCGGTGACAACGATACCCTGTCGGCCCTGGTCTCCATTCTTGTCCAGGCGGATCTGCTCCTGATCCTTACGAATATTGACGGAGTTTTTACAGCCGATCCGCTGGTCCATCAATCCGCAAAGTTTGTGCCCAAGGTAATGGATGCCAGCAATGATCTCAAGGATATCAACCTGGAGGGGAAGACCAGCCTGGGCACCGGTGGGATGGCATCGAAAATCGCTGCGGCTGAACTGTGCCGCGAACATGGGATTGATGTGGTTATAACTAACGGGAATCAGCCCGGGATCATCTTTTCCATTCTGGAGGGAGAGGAATACGGGACTTTCTTTGTCAGTGAGGCGACCTCAAAACAGGCCGTTTAACAGCTAAAGCAGAAGAATATGCAGGAATTGACTGAAAAAGGACGCCGCGCAAAGGTCGCGGCTGCCGACTTGTCGGTGCTTGAAAGCAAAAAAAAGGACCTGGCCCTGACGCACTTTGCCCGACTTCTTTCGGAGGAGAAGGAGAAGATCATTGTGGAAAACCTGAAAGATCTTCAGGCCGCTGAAAAGTCGGGTCTGAAAGGGGCCATCGTCGACCGTCTGACGCTTGGCGGGGACAGGATCGAAGCCATGGCAAAGGGTATCCTTGAAGTGGTTCAACTGGAAGATCCCGTGGGTGAGGTGGTGGAGATGAAGAAAAGACCGAACGGACTGATGATCGGGAAGAAGCGTGTTCCTATGGGTGTGGTCGGGGTGATCTACGAATCGAGACCCAATGTGACCGCCGATGTGGCAGCCCTCTGCGTAAAAACAGGAAACGCCTGTATTCTCCGGGGAGGAAAGGAGGCTATTTATTCCAATATAGCCATAGCCGGTCTTTTCAGGAAAGCACTGGAGGAAGCCGGTCTGAATCCGGATGCTGTTCAGCTTGTGGAAGACACATCCCGGGAGAGTGCCGTTGCCATGATGAAACTCAACGAATACCTGGACATCCTTATTCCCAGGGGAGGTGCTGGTCTGATAAGAACGGTGGTGGAGAACAGTACGGTCCCTGTCATTGAAACCGGTGTAGGAAACTGTCATATTTACTTCGACGAATCAGCCGATCTTGCCAAAGCCATTCCCATACTTGTCAACGCAAAA
>JBMOLL010000094.1:0-6542 GCA_049325415.1 Bacteroidota bacterium
TACAGGGAAACCGGCGATACGGTCTATCTTGAGCAGGCAAAAAGCATAGCTGACTTTCTCCTCCGGCATCCCCGCCTCCCCGATGACCTTGTTCCTTACTGGGACTATGATGCACCCGGCATCCCCGGTGAACCCCGAGACGCATCTTCAGCAGCGATCATGGCTTCGGCACTGATCGAACTGTCGGGCTTTGTGCCGCGTGAACAGCGCGGAACCTACCTGCAGCCCGCCATTCGGATGCTCAACACGCTCTCTTCGCCGGCTTACCGGAACAGGGGAAGTCAGAACGGACCTTTCCTGCTGTTGCATTCGGTGGGTTCAAAACCACAGAATTCGGAGGTGGATGTTCCCCTGACTTACGCCGATTACTACTACCTTGAAGCTTTGATCCGCCTGAAAAAGGTTCTCAGGGAGGAAAAGACGGCCGGAAAAAAATAAACTGCCTGTTTTACTTAATCTCGATCACTCCTGCAGCGGGCACTTTCTCTGTTCTGCCGCCGGGAAAAACCAGGAAAACGGAGTCTGCTGCAGCATGGTTTCCGTTCTTTTCTTTTATCAGGGGGATGAGCAGGGGAAGATCTGTTTCCGTTTGATTAAGCAGCTTCAGTGCCTCTTTTTCAGGGAAAGCTGTTTCAGTGCCCTCTTCAGGGGTCATCATAAGCACGGAGGGATGGTTTTGCAGCCACGCAATACGCGCTTCTGAGATGCTCCCGGCCCGGCCCGGTTCATACAGAAGGTAGATCCCCTCGCGGTCACAGACCTCCGGTATTGCAGGATCCATTCCGGAGCTATAGCGAAGTGCGTTGTATCCTTTGTCTTTCATCTCGGCGGCATATCCTTTACTAATCCTGGAAGGTGGATTAGGATCCGGCCGGAGGATCTCCCTGCTTCCGTTAACAGTGATCCCCTGTCCGTCATAATTGATTTCCCTGAACCCGCAGTCGAGGGCGAAAACTTCCCTGATCCGGTTCGGCTGTTCGCTGAGAGAAACGATTACGGTGTATAGTTCAGGGGATCCGGCACTCCAAAGTGAGGGATCGCTGAGCACGATATCGGCTGTAATGCTGTTCTCCTGCCCGTAGGCAAGGGGCATGTCAATTGTCTTCTTAAACATTCCTCGTTCCATTCCGCTCCGGTCAATCAGCTTCACCATTATTTCCGGTTTCCAGGAAATACCCTGGCGCAGGCTCCCGATTACAACCGTGGTTCGCAGGGTAATGTTTGCTTCGCTGAAATGTGTCTGCAAACGGACATCGGAAACGTGCAGAGCCGGTTTGGAGATCAACAGCACTTCTCCGGGGATGAAATCCTGGCACTGAAGCACCAGTTTGTTTTTTCCGCTCTGAAGAAACGGGGTGATATAAAAATCGGCAGGCGCATACAATGGCCCGGCTGAGCCACAGCGGTTTCCGTTAAGCCAGATCACGGCTCCGGCCGACAGGTAACCGATCCTGAGGAAATATTCCATACCGGCCTTTTTTTCCGGAAAGATAAATTCGTTGATAAGATTGAAAACCGTGTCGCCAGTTTGTCGGCCCTGCCCCGATATCTCCACCATCTGCCAACCGGTTCCGGGGTCCACCCCGGGGAGAAAAGCGTTCAGGAAGGATTTCTCATGCCCGGGCATGGCCAGAAAACTCCACCTTTTTCCGGGCTCGAAAACACGGTCCGATGTTGTCCGGTCCCGGCCGATGGCCCTTTGCTCATCCTGATACGGCAGAAGCAGGGTATGGGGTTTCACGACCAGGTATTCCTCCTCCGGGAGCACCGGGGCGTTGAACCGGGCAATGGTGAACAGACCCGGAAGGAGAAGGAAAAGTGGAAATAAGATTCTGATTTTCATAATCTTCATTTGTTACTGAAGCGGAGGTTCGGCCACGCCTTCTGCAAGTCTGCTTTTCAGTTCTTCTGCGAACTTTGTTCCGAGTTTAGCCGGGGTGCAGTTCAGTTCCAGGCAAAGTGCCGCAGCAAGACCAGCGGTCTCTCCCGTGATACCTGCGGTCCTGTCGGATTGCAGTGCGCTGAAGGCCAGATGCGTTACACTGCAGTTTTTGCCGGCCAGGAGAAGGTTGTCGGTATTTCGTGAATACAGGATTCGGTAGGGCAGATAAAAGGTACCCCCGTGCTGCTTAACAACCAAAGTGATAAACTCTTCACCGGGGAAGCACTGACTGTTCAGGCTGTCGGGAACATGGAGGAGGAGCGGTTCGCTGATCATGGCAAAACGATCATCGAATTTTTTCTCTTTCCGGATGTCCTTCAGGCTGAGCGTGTATGCGCCGAGATATCTTTTCCCTTCATAGGGCTGAAGGATATAATCGACCCTGTCGAGCTTAAAACAACCATAATCGGCAGCGTCCAGGGTTTTCAGACCGTACCAGTTTCCAAAAATCGCCCGAAGAAGATAATCCCTGGAATATTCTTTATTCTTTTCGTACTCTTTGCGAAAGGTTGTTTCCCAGTGCCCTCCTGAATGACTGTCATGGATGAGGCAGCTTTTATCCGGGTGAAGCGCCCAGGGACAGTCGGGAAACGATATACTGTCTTCTATACGTTCGGCACTCCATTCCAGCGAACTGTTAATTATCAGGGAGTCGGAATGGGCAGGGGCTCCTTTTTCATCCGTATCCTCCTTGCTCTCCCTCCCGAAGGAATAGTCTGCTCCTGCGAGACCAGCAAGCCTTCCTCCGCCCGATGCATCAATGAAAACAAGGCCTTCAAAGTTCATCCGTGCACCCGTGCGGGTATCAAAAGCCTGGATCCCCGTGATCCTTTTTTCCTTCATTTCGGCGGCGTAGACATAACAATTCAGGTACAGGTCGAGGCCATCCTGTGCCTCCAGGTAACCTTTCACCAATTCGGGTTGGAAAACCAGCTCTTCTTCATCTTCCTGCTCCAGTTTCCTGAGCTCATCAAACACTCTCCCGGGAGCCGGTTCCTTTTCATCGGTTTCTTCCTCAGTTTCTGCCTGCTTATTCAGGTTCTGCAGTAAATTCACATCGGGATAGGGCCCGGCTTCGATCAGAGCAACAGTCAGTCCTGAACGGGCTGCGGCAATGGCACTGCTGATCCCGGCTATACCCCCTCCAACGACAATTACATCGTAAGTACCTTCGTTCCGGGGATAGCTCGGCACGGCTTCAGCTTTTTCCCGGAGTATTCTCAGCCGGTCTCCTCCGGCCGGCAGATCTGTTTCCACCTTCCGGCTGAACAGAAGAGCGTCGACCCGGCCGTTGAAACCGGTCTGGTCCGACAGGCGTATCTCAACGTCTTTTTCCCCGATCGTAAACATTCCCCCGTATTGCCAGCCCCATCCCCCGGGAAGCGTTCCGAAAAGCGTATCCGACGGAACACCCCCTACACTTACCCTGAAGGTACCGGGCGCATAACTGTCCGTCCACGGTGAAACCCAGTTGCAGGTCCTGACATACAGATGCCAGGTTCCCGGCTCCGGAAAACCGGCAGTTGTATAGGCATCTTCAACAGGAACACCTAGTCCGTGTGCCATGAGATAGGTAGAACCCATCTCGCCGATGAACTGGTAATCGCTCACCCATCCCCCGGTATGACTGAACATTTCTGCTTCAATCATCAGCTGGTCACTGTTATTCCTGCATCCGCCCACCAGGGTGGCAAGCAGAGCCAATCCAGCCGCTATCCTTTTCATAATTCAATGATAATTAATTGTTACATCCGTATACTTTCCGCTTAATGGCTTTGACGGAGGAGTCCTGAATAAAATTCCAAGATAGGAAAAAAAGTCCGCTTCAGTAGTAACAGAATGATCAGAGACCAGCAATTCGGCGTCAAATACAAGTGCCTTTTTACAGGAACCAGCGGTCGAGCAGGAAGAGTCCGCCGTACATCAATGGCAGGGTAAACAGGGCAGCGATGGTGGAAACAAAGACGTTTTCGGTCGCCAGGGTTTCATCCGAAGCGAACTTTCTGGCCATGACGACAATGGTGGCCATGCAGGGCATGGAAGCTTCAAGGATCACCACTTTGCGTGCTATGTCTCCGAAAGATGGTGCAAGCCAGGTGGAAAGGACATAAACAAGAATTCCGATCACTGCCGGGACAAGCAGGAGTTTATTGAAGGAGGTCACAAAGACATGCAGTTTTCGCACCGTACCCTTTAGACGCGTGGTGGCCAGTATGGCACCGATGTAGATCATGGAGAGATAATTGGTGGTATTCCCCAGCCCGTGCAGGGTATCAAAGAGCAGATCGGGGATCTTTATCCTGACCACCATCAGCACGATGCCAACGAAAAAAGCAATGGTATTACTGTTCACAAGGTTTTTAAGGACGTCTTTACCGGTGCTCCCGTTTCCTTTCAGGAAGATCCAGACACCCAGTGTCCACATCACCGAGTTGGATGCCAGCTGATAAACCGCGGCATAGAGCAGGCCCTCGCCACCGGGGAACAGGGCATTCATCAGCGGGAAACCCAGGAAGACGATGTTCCCGAACATGTGGTGGTTGACAAGTACAGCACGCTGGTTGCCTTTTTGCCCGGTCACCCGGGCAGTCAGCAATCCTGCGGCAAACATAACCGTGAGGGCCAGGTAGGCAAAGAGGAAGACCAGTCCGCTGTTCCGGAGAATGGCAGGGGTTAGGTCGATCCGGGCAAAGGTGGTGATGATCAGCAGGGGCAGGGTGATATCGAACACCAGGTCGGCAATTCCGTTACGTACACTATCGGTGATGATCCGTGCGTTAACGGCAAGAACACCCACACCTACGAGGATGGCCAGAATAAGGATCTGATCAATGATAATCTGGTTTTCCATTCACATCAGGCTTCGCTCAGTCGGCATGCTTTTTTATGTACTTCTTTACGGAGTTGAAGTATTCTTTTTTCAGACGTTCCTTATCCAGCCAGGTATAAACAGTCACGCGCCTGCGGGTATTCTCGGGAGGGGTGATCGCTTCCTTTGTTTTTACAAGATCGGGATAGAGGATGGCCTGGATCAGGGCAAGGTCCCACATGGTGCGCTCGTTGTCTTCCGGACAAACCTGCATCCAGCGGTCTGTGAGATAATCCCATTCCGGACCTTTATTGATCATGTTGTCCCAGATCTCCTGCCGGCTGAAACGGTAAACCTGGCTGGTGGTGGCAGTCATGAAATGAGCTTCCAGGCCCTTGAGGTTGAGCAGGTAATCCATGGCGTCAAGATCGTTCCTGACATTGAACTCGTTCTTGTTCCAGATCCCCTGTGCCGGATCATACCAGAGCCCCATGGCATACCAGCTGATCTTTTCCGTAAGGGTGGAATCCATGATAATGGCCGAGGCCAGGTTGGTCACCCCGCCAATGGTCACCACGATGAGCTTTTCTCCCTCCTTCACCTTGTGGGCTTCTGAAATGATCTTCATCGCAGCAGGAGAAACAACCGGATTTGGGTCTCCCCAGTAACTGACAGGGCCGTTACCTCCAAGGGGATGGGGTATGAAATTCCTTCCGAAAAGCCGGAGCAGATCCGAATTTATCTTCTGACTGGCAAGCACACTGCTGTCGGGTGCATCGGGATGCGCGTGCCACTGGGCACTGGAAAGGGCAATGAGCTCCATCCTGGGCTCGGTCAGCACGGCCGAGATGGCAAAGAGATCGTCAATCTCGTTGGCCGAATCGGAATCCAGGAAGATCCTGACATGATCGGGCCTTTTTTCACGTTTGATGACCCTCAGGGCAATCATGGTACCGCCGATCAGCACGGCAAGTATCAGGAAAAAACGAATGACCTTCCAGACTTCCTTTTTTAAACGGCTGAAAAAGCCCATATCCTTCTGGTATTACATTATTTTAAGGTTACTGTTGATCAGTTCGATCCGCTGGTTGACACATTCATGGGAATAGAACGGATCGGCCGGAGTGTGGAGGCAATAGTCGACCAGCCTTTCAACACTGCTTCGGGCAACATGCATCCGGGTGTCGGATGAGGCATAATAGATCAGGACCTCTCCGTTTTTCCTTTCCACCCAGCCGTTGGTAAAAAGCACGTTGGATACATCGCCGACACGTTCGATCCCTTCCGGCGCCATAAAATGTCCGCCCGGGGCGGCGATCACCTTCCAGGGTTGCTCCAGATCGGTCATAAACATATATAAGGTATAACGCAGTCCGGCCGCACAGTTTCTCACACCGTGAGCCAGGTGAAGCCAGCCCTGCGGGGTTTTGATGGGCGAGGGGCCCTGTCCGTTCTTGACTTCTTTGATGGTGTGGTAGATCTTTTCGTCAATGAGGATCTCTTCATCAATTTCGGCATGTTCCATCGAATCGAGCGTTGCCCAGGCAATTCCTCCTCCTGAACCCGTATCGATAAAACCATCCTGCGGTCGGGTATAGATCGCGTATTTTCCATCTACAAATTCGGGGTGCAGCACCACGTTACGCTGCTGTCCGCCCTTATGCTTCAGGTCAGGAAGCCGCTCCCAGTTCCGCAGATCTTTGGTTCGCACAATGCCTGCCTGTGCCACAGCAGCGGAAGTATCGCCCTTCGGGGCGTTTTTATCTTTTCTTTCGGTGCAGAAAATACCGT
>JBMOLL010000095.1:0-50796 GCA_049325415.1 Bacteroidota bacterium
GCACTACCATCACTGGAATCACTACCGCTGCAACGCCTACAACGACTATTACCGCAGCCATGTAAGGGTCTACAGTCCCGTAGTATCGGTCAATGTGAACAAAGGAGCGTACCGCACCACCTACTCGCGCCCCGACCAGCGCCAGGCCGGTGAAGAGCTCTACACCCGCACCGCTGCCAATAAGACCTACAGCACAACCAAACCGGCCAACGCCGAACGTACCACAACCGTCGGCACACGCCAGGAAGTGCAGAGAGCCGCTTCACAGCCCGGAGCCACACGTTCAACGGTATCTTCCTCTGCCCGCTCAGAGGGTGCAGCCCGGACCGCCCCGGCCCAGCGCAGCAGCTCGGGAACAACCGGCACGGTACGCTCAAGCCAGCCGAACAACGGATCGGCCGTACGTTCCTCTTCACCCTCATCGGGAAGCCGCAGCAGCTCAGGCGTACAGCGGAGCAGCGGTTCAGGCGAGCGTTCAGCAGTACAGCGCAGCAGCCAGGGAGACAACAGGCCCGCCGTACAGAGCAGCAGCAGCCGGAGCAGCAGTTCCTCCGCTCCGGCCCGCAGCCCTCAGTCGGGAAGCCGCTCCTCGGTATCGCAAAGCTCCGGTAAAAGCAGCAGTCCTGCCGTGCGGAGCAGCAGCCCGTCCAGGAGCTCATCTCCGGCCGTAAAAAGCAGCAGTTCGTCGGGCAGGAGTTCGTCTCCGGCTGTGAAGAGCAGTTCGTCGGGCAGGAGTTCATCTTCATCCGTGAAGAGCAGCAGTCCCTCAAGGGGCAGCAGTCATTCCTCCTCCGGCAAGAGCTCCTCATCTCGTTCTGCCGGCAGCGGACAGCGCAGCACCAGCTCCTCCTCCCGCAGATAATAAACAGGTAAGTATAAAATAAAAGAGGCTGTCTCAATAGGACAGCCTCTTTCATTTAATTGGAAGAAGAAAATTATTTATTCCAAATGCATTAAATGGGTTTCTGGGCTTTTTCCTCCTTTTTATCAGCCTCTTTTTTCTCTTCCCTGTTCTTCATTTCAGCAATCTTCTCTACCAGGTCGGGGATCTTTTCCACGAGGGCAGAGAGCCCGGTTTTACGGTCGGAAGGGATAAAGGAGATCTCCTCACCTTTGGCAACCAGGAACCCTACCGGGCAGATCCCGATACCGGCTCCGGCACCACCGCTCGACTGCGATTTGCCCATTTTGTGACTGCTTTCCGATCCCGTTCCGCTGCCGAAGCCGGTACCCAGTTTAATGACGGGGCGTACGGTATAGGCGCCGAGGGTGAATTCCTCTCCGAGGATGGTCTCGGTTTTGGCCATTGCTTTTACATGTTCTGAAACCTTGTCCAGTAATGCTTCTACGTTTATTTCCATTGTTTTGATTTTTAAGTGAATAATGGGTTTTTATATTGTTTTATTTGCTCAGGTACATCCATAATATTGCCGCAATCCGTGTCCTCAGGTCCAGGCGCAGAAAGAGCCTACCTTCAAAATTCACCCGCAGGTCGGTGTTCCTGCCGCTGAGGGCCGAGAATACCGGAACGAGCTGTGCGTTCAGCGGGAAATCGTCCGTATCGAGGTCGAGCTCCAGCCGGCGGATGCGGATCGCCCGTTTCACCTTCTGCCACATCCGGGACAGGCTTATTCTGCCTTTGCGCTTTTTTTCCTTTTTTTCTTTTTTATCGGGGGAGGAGATCCTGCCTCCGGCCTTAAATGGATCTATTCTTAGCGGGATAAAAAAGATCCAGACCCTGAGGTAATATTTTTCTCCCCTGCTGATGATCCGGGCACTGAACACCCCCGGCAGCGAGAAACGGTAAAGGCCCCTTTCAGTATTAACCTGCAGCATGACCGGCCCGAACAGGGTCCAGGTCAGCAGGAGGACCAGTAGTGCTATGAAAATATATCCGATCATGATCCAAAGGTACCCTGGCCTGGCAGCCGGGGAAACAGGAAATCGGCGACTGCTGTGTATTTATCGGTGAACGGGCCGGATCGGCTCCGGTATGGCAGGGAGGCACCGGCAGGGCCTTCCGGCAGGAGGTAGCGGTTTACCGGTAAACATTAAGCAGGTCGTGAAATCCAAAGCCGGAAACCTCACAGGTGCTCCTTCGACTCGTAACCCGGTAAACTCGTTACTTCGCTCAGGAACCGAGGCACAAAATACACAAAACCCAGCGTCAGAAACCCGACAAACGATCCTTCGACTCGTAACTCGGTAAACTCGTTACTTCGCTCAGGAACCGAGGCACAAAATACACAAAACCCAGCGTCAGAAACCCGACAAATGATCCTTCGACTCGTAACTCGGTAAACTCGTTACTTCGCTCAGGAACCGACGATTAGAGACGGGAGTTAATAAACCTCGACAGGCTCGGTTTATCGCCGCCGGATCGAGCTGGTCGAGATCCTTCCCCTGTTTAGGTTACTGCCGGTTCCTGCCCCTCCGCTGAAGCTTCGGCGGCACGCGGAGAGCGCAGTGGTGAGCTTGCCGAACCACAAGTCGAAGGACCTCTTCTAGCTTTGAGCAAAGCCTCTCGATACGACGAAAAGTGGTGAGCCTGCCGAAGCACCAGTCGAAGGACCTTATCTTATTATCCCGGATTATTCAACCCAAACTATTCAATAGGAGCTGAATATATGGTCTGTCCCGACCACTCAGGAAGGCGAACATCTTGAAGTAGTCGGGCTAATCCCTCGCGATAATTATCGGGATTGTAAATAACCTTTTGAATGACTGGTCTCAGGCTGCTCAAAAGGTATATTTTACCTGATCGTTACTGCATCCGGACTATACCTTGTATTTAAATGGGATTCTTTTAAACCGACGAGACAGGGTTATCCTGGTTCTGTTTAAGATGGTGATCGGCTCCGCCTGAGCAGTTGTGGCGGTCCGAATAAGGTCTTTGCCATTACTGGTAAGGTATGTAATTCTAATTCGCTTTCATGTAAAGCTGCAGCTATTAATTGTTACTTTTGCTACAGTGCTAGTTTATATACGATATGAAAGAACTGATTTTTGCTGGCTTGCTTATAGTATTATCCGGGCTTTTCGTTATACCAAAAAGATTGCAATATCATCTCATGCTTGTCGCTCAGGTTTCCATAATGATACTGACAGGTTATATTGCAATTCAGGCTTTCATCACCCCCGAACCATTGCAAATAAGTCTTTTTGAATTATTGGGGAATCAGATCAATTTAGTTGTTGACGGCTTGTCGGCCTTTTTTATTCTTGTTATTAACATTACCATTTTTACGGGAGCTCTGTATGCAAACGGTTACCTGGCTAAGTACCGGAACAATAAAACAAAAACAGAACTGGCCTGGCATTTTTTTAATTTTCTCGTTTTATATGTTTCTCTTTTAATGGTGGTAATGCTTCGGGACGGGATTGGTTTTCTGGTTTTTTGGGAATTGATGTCTGTTTCCACTTTTTTTCTCATTGTGTTTGATTCTGAAAAACAGGAAAGTAAATCAGCTGGCATTAAATTCCTTATCCAGATGCATATCGCTTTTTTCCTGTTGGTAATCGCATTTATTATTGCCAGCCTGTCTACGGGACAAAAAATTGGGTTCGATAGTCTGGCTTATTATTTCAGCGATTATCCTGTTCTCCCATTATTTCTGCTATTCTTTGCCGGTTTTGGTATAAAGGCCGGGTTTATCCCTTTGCATACATGGTTACCTCATGCTCATCCGGCGGCACCTTCACATATTTCAGGAATAATGAGCGGGGTACTGATAAAAATGGGCATTTACGGAATTGTGAGGGTTCTGACTTATATACATACGGAGTTGCTGACAGTCGGAATCTTTATTTTAATTATTTCTGTTATTTCAGGGATCCTGGGCGTGGTAATAGCCATTGTTCAACACGACTTTAAAAAACTTTTAGCTTACCACAGCATAGAAAATATCGGGATTATCGGGATCGGTATCGGAATCGGGGTTATTGGACTGGCCATTAACAATCAGGTTTTAGCATGTCTTGGTTTTGCAGGGGGATTGCTCCACGTTCTGAACCATTCACTTTTCAAATCTTTGTTGTTTTATTCAGCAGGAAGTGTTTATCAGCAAACGCATACAAGGAATATAGATGAGCTGGGTGGTTTAATTAAGAAAATGCCAGCTACGGCCGTATCCTTTTTAATCGGTGCAATGGCTATCTCAGGCTTGCCTCCCTTAAATGGCTTCATCTCCGAATTCCTGATCTATTCCGGCCTTTTTAAATCCTTATCGGGTGATAACCTGCTGATCATTTTTTTACTGTTGGGTGGAATTGTTGCACTCGTTGTAATCGGAGGATTGGCCGTGTTTTGCTTTACAAAAGTATTCAGTATCCTTTTTCTCGGAAATCCGAGAAGTGAAAAAGCACTTCATGCTCACGAAGTCGGAAAGGGAATGTTGCTTCCTCAATATCTTATCAGTATTTTTATCATCACTATTGGAATGTTTTCCTTTTTAGCATTAAAGCCTCTGTCTGTAATAACAGGTATTTTTGTCGAAGACACCTCCGTTTTGCAAAGCATGGCAGGAACTATGTCGGGTATTTCTCTTGCACTGTATGTTTTTATTGGTATTATAGGGATATTGTGGTTCTTCAGAGTAAAAATCTCCAAAAATAAAACCAGTACAAATGAAGCTACCTGGGGCTGTGCATACACAGGGGGAGATCCCGCTGTTCATCAGTATACAGCAACATCTTACGCCGCTTATATTACAAAGAAAGCCAAATTGATCGCTGGCGTTAAAAAGAATTTTAGCTCCCTGGAGAAAGAGGATGTTTTTCCGGCATCAACTCATTTTGAAACGCATAACTCAGATGTTTTTGAAGATAACCTGGTAGTGAAACCCGCAAAGAAAGCCCTTGCATTCCTTGAAAGGATGGCGGTATTTCAAACCGGGAACATACAGCATTACCTTCTGTATGGCATTGTTTTCATTATTGTAATAGCGGTATTAACCATATTTAAGCTAATTTAAACATGGGCATAAGTATTCTGCTAATTCTGTTAACCGGTTTGCTGTTCCCCGGAATCGTATCGGTGGTTAAAGCCAAAATTGCCGGAAGAAAAGGGCCTTCGGTTTTACAGCATTTGTTCGACGTGGTCAAGCTCATGAAAAAAGGGAGTGTATATAGCCATACTGCCGGATTCCTCTTTAAAATAGCCCCGATTGTTTATTTTGCTTCTGTATTAATGGCCGTTTTCTTTATCCCCCTGGGTAATTACCGAGCCTTTTTTTCTTTTAGTGGCGATTTCGTATTATTTGCCTATCTGTTAGCTGTGGGCAGGTTTGTCATGATACTGGCAGCAATGGATACGGGTAGCAGCTTTGAAGGCATGGGTGCGAATCGTGAAGCATTCTATTCACTTCTGGCAGAACCTGTTTTATTTATCATTTTTGGTTCAACAGCCCTGCTTACCGGGCATACTTCATTTTACGAAGTTTTTAGTAATCTGCATGTTGATACCGTACTCTCGTACTTTGTCGCCGGCTTGTCAATTTATATACTTTTCTGGGTTACGATGATAGAAAACAGCCGGCTGCCCGTAGACGATCCCAAAACACACCTGGAACTTACCATGGTTCACGAGGTTATGGTCCTTGACTACAGTGGTTTTGAACTCGCACTTATACAACTTGCAGGAGGATTTAAATTTGCCGTTTTTGGCAGCCTGATTTATAATTTTGTTCTGCCCACACAGAATATAGGGGTGGTTCAGTTCCTGTTATTCCCGGCGATACAACTTGTTTACGCCTGCGTTGTGGGTATTGCAGAATCATTCCGGGCAAGAAATAAAATGATGAAAAACGCACAATGGATCATAACCTTATCTGCCCTGGCAATTATCGTCTTTTTATCTATTCTGATCATTAAAGAAAAAATCATTTTTTAGCCATGATAATATCCTGTCTGATCATTTTTGCAGTTTCTCTTATTTACTTTTTTCTTTCGGAAAGAGTATCCAAACATATCAACCTGTTGCGATTACAGGGTGTCTTATTGTTTATTATTGCATTCGTTAACCTGATTGATATTAATACGCTTAACTTAATTCTCATTCTTCTGGAAACCCTGTTGATCAAGGCAATAATTATACCCGGCTTCCTGAATAAGCTCAGGCTCACCAACAATTTAAAAAGAGTAGTTGAGAATGATGTTCCCGTTTTTTATTCTGTTTTAATAATTACGGCCATTGTTATTATAAGTTTCTTTTTCGCCTATTCAATAAACAACCTCTATGTTGATCTTAAGTTTTTCACCATAGCAACTTCAACCGTTTTGGGAGGGATCTACTTTATTATTATTCACCGGAATATATTTAGCCATATTGTGGGCTTTTTGATTTTGGAGAATGGCGCTTTTATTTTATCACTTGCTGTTGGTGGCCATTTCCCTTTTTTGGTAAGCATGGCTGTTTTAATAGATATCCTTATTGCTGTTTTAATTATTGGAATCTTTATCAATAAAGTCGGCAATACCTTTGGAAATATGTCGATATCAAATCTAAATGAATTAAAAGATTAACCATGGTGATTCTCTATTTCCTGGTTCTATCGGTGATTTTTGCTTTAATTGTTTTTTTTACTAAAAACAGGATTTTGCATGCTGTTTTGTCCGTGCTGTACATTCTGATGCAGGCAGGAATCACCTATTATGCTTATCGGCATCTCAACAGTTTTGATTCCAGATATTTTAGGTTTGACAGCCTATCGGTACTGCTTAACGGACTGTTAAGCCTGATCCTGATCCCGATCTTTTTTCATAGCAGATACTACCTTAAAAGACATGTCCCCGACAGAAAATATAAAGGCCGCTTATATAGTTTATTAATCGTTTTAGCCACCGCCTTAAGTGGGATTTATTTTACAGACAATATTGTTTTAATCTGGGTTTGCCTGGAAATTACCACGATCACGGTTACTTTTCTTATTTTTCACGATCGGTATACCTCCGCCCTGGAGGCTGCCTGGAAATATCTCTTTATCTCCTCCTTTGGTATTACACTGGCATTTATTGGTATCCTTTTTCTGCTTGTTCAGATAAACAACGGCCATGAAGTATCCCTGTCATTTATTTATTTACAGTCAGTTGCCGGGGAGATTGACCCTCTGTTTCTAAAAATTGCCTTTTTATTACTGGTTACCGGTTACAGTATTAAGATGAATCTGTTTCCTCTTTATTCTGCAACAATTGATGCAAAGACCACCGCACCCTTCCCGGTAAATGCCATCACCTCAACTGCATTGATCAATGGTGGGTTTATAGCCGTCTTTCGGATTTATGCCATCATTTCAAAAACCAGCTCGGCTGGCTGGGCAAAGCACGTTTTGATGATTATCGGTGTGATCAGCCTGCTGATCGTCGCCATTCAATTATTTAAAGTCAAGCGTTTTAAGCGGATGTATGCTTTTTCAAGCATGGAACATATGGCCCTCGTAACGATTGCTTTGTCGCTGGGTAAGCCCGGACTGTATGCTGCACTTTTACATTTGATGTTGCACACTCTGGCAAAAACCGGTATGTTTTTGCATTTCGGACAAATCAGAGCCTATTTTCAAAGCGGCTGGATTCAGGATACCGGTAATTATTTTAAGCAAAACGGTACAAGCGCCCTGGCATATATCCTGGGTTTAGTGACTATAACAGCCATTCCCCCATCGGGCCTGTTTGTAAGTGAGTTGCTCATTTTTAAGTCACTATTTGCTGAGGGTCAGTATTTTATTGCCATAGCGGTAATTTGTTTACTTACCATAATAATTTATGTTTTATTTAAATATTCCATGCAGTTATTATATGGAAAGCTCCCGGAAAACTTTCAGAAGGATAAGGCGATTGTGAATAAATATGAGCCTGTTTCGCAATTTGTTCTGTTCGGGCTGGTTATTTACCTGGCATATTTTCCTCCTGCTTTTATAGTGGAGCTGATGCAATCGGTAGTACAAATCTTAAATTGAAAGCGATGCCTGTCCATAATCAGCATAGTTGTAAAATCAGGAACAATTCAGCCGTTGATTTTTCATCCATCCCTGTTTATACCTATGCCGGATTCAGTGAGGAGGTAGTTGGATTAATGGCAAATAAGGATAATCACTATGTCATTTATTTTGCATTTCCCGTAAAAGACAATCTGCAATTTATTGCTGCCATTGCCGATGATTCTACTGGTGAAATAGCCTTATTATCACATATATTATATGCCGGTGAACCAAAGGAACTGGAATCATTAACACCCCGGATCACTGCACTTCATATTTTCGAACGGGAGATCTTTGAGAATCATGGCATATATTTTAAGAACCATCCATGGTTAAAACCAGTTCGTTACCCGTATAATCGCTTCAATAGAAATCTACAGATCAACGATTATCCTTTTTATCAGATTAAAAGTCATGAACTGCATGAAGTAGGGGTTGGGCCTATCCATGCAGGGATAATCGAACCGGGTCATTTCCGTTTCATTTGTAACGGTGAAATGGTGCTGCACCTCGAAATCCAGTTAGGGTGGCAACACAGAGGGCTTGAAACTCTCCTGCTGCAAAATAAGAAGCTGTTACAACGAACCATTCTGTCAGAGTCGCTTACAGGAGATACTGCCGTAGGTCATAGTCTTGCCTTTGTCGGACTGATGGAGGCTCTTGGTGAAATTCAGATAAGTGAACAGCTCATGGTTGAGCGCTCCATCGCCCTTGAGCTCGAGCGTATCGCCATCCATGTTGGCGATATTGCCGCCCTGTGTACGGATGTGGCTTATAGCCTGGGTGCTAATATCTTTGGAATTCTGCGCACCGGGATTATCAATTTTACACAATCATGGTGTGGGAATCGTTTGGGAAAAGGAATGATCCGCGCAGGAGGAATAAATTTACCGTTCACACCGGATCATAAAAAACGACTTTTGGATGTGCTCTCTGATTTTGAATTTCAATTTATCGAATTGGCGGATCGCACATACAAATTGCCAAGCATTGAAAATCGTTTCGATAACATTGGAACCCTGAGCGAGGAAGTAGCCCGGAACATTGGTGCTGTTGGCATGACGGCACGAATGGCAAATGTTAACCGGGAAATCCGTGCTTCACATCCCTTTGCCGGCTTCCTTATGTATCCGGTTGAACCTGTTGTATTGCCAGGAGGTGATGTTTATTCCCGTTTTTTACTCAGACGGGAGGAAATAGAAAGTTCTGTTTCATGGATAAGAAATGTTCTCTCGCAACAATCATTTGACCATATTTCAGAACAACCCCTTGCTGACATTAAAAGAAAGCCAAACCAGCTGGCAATCTCACTCACGGAGGGCTGGAGGGGAGAGATTTGTCATTGCACCGTAAGTGATGAAACAGGTGAATTAATCACCTACAAAATTAAGGATCCCTCAATGCACAACTGGAAAGCCCTGGAGCTTTCACTTAGGAATCTTGAAATATCCGATTTTCCGATAAATAATAAAAGTTATAATTTAAGTTATTGTGGCTTTGACCTTTAAAAACAATGAGAATGTTTGACGAACTGAAAATTCTTATTCATAATGGCAGACAATTCATCCCCGATTTAAGAACAGCGGAGATTTCAAAACCATTCAGAGGTCGGCCGGAGATTAGTACCGCGAAAGTAGATGAAAAACAACTTGTTGAACTGTGTCCGACTTCAGCCATATCAGCCAATCCGGTTAAAATTGATTTAGGGAGATGTACCTTTTGTGGTGAATGTGCCTTCCGGTTTCCTGAAAAAATTTCCTTTACGAACGACTATAAACTGGCGACCAATTCAACGGAGCGCTTGATTATTTTCGAAGGACAAAATAGTCCGGTTAATATTGATGAGCAAAAGATTAGAAAAGAGATTAAGGGCATATTTAACAGATCACTTAAATTAAGGCAGGTCTCAGCTGGAGGGGATAATTCAGCCGAATATGAGCTAAATGCATGTGCCAATGCGAATTTTGATATGGGACGTTATGGTATTGAATTTGTCGCTTCCCCAAGACATGCCGATGGAATATTACTGACGGGTCCGATTACAGAGAATATGGCCGAAGCGCTTGAAATCGTATACAAAGCAGTACCCGAACCAAAGGTTTTCATTCTTTGCGGCACTGACGCAATCAGTGGGGGCATATTTTCCGGCAGCAAAGCCCTTCAACGAGGATTTTTTGAATACGTGAAAGTGGACTTGTACATTCCCGGTAACCCTCCTCATCCCTTAACCATAATAAACGGACTCCTGGATTTAACTCAGAGCGGCAGGATCAGGAGAAAGAGTTCAAGGGTCTGACAACAAGGGAAAGCATCTCTACCTGGTGTCACAATCAATTTGTTTTATCCGTATTTATTTTTCAAATTGGCTTTTCAACATTCTGAAATGCCTGGCCCATGAAAACCAAATTATTCCAGTTAGTTGTTTTTTTCAGTTGCATAATCCCTCTATACAGCCAGTCGGGCTCGAAATATATTGTCACCGACCAGTTCGGCTACCCGCCCGACGCGGTGAAGAAGGCGGTGATCCGCGATCCGCAGACTGGCTACGATGCTTCGGAATCCTTCAGCCCCGGTACTTCCTATACCGTACGTAATGCCTACTCGGGGGAGGTGGTTTTCACAGGGAGCCCGGCGACCTGGAAAAGCTGGTCCACCGATGCGGCTTCGGGCGATCGGGTATGGCATTTCGATTTTTCCTCCCTTACCACTCCCGGAAGCTATTTCATTCAGGACGAACAAAAGGGAGAGCGTTCCTATACTTTCGAGATCTCTTACCGCGCATATAACGAGGTCCTGAAACACGCCCTGCGGAGCTTCTTCTACCAGCGTTCCGGCTTTGCAAAGGAGGCGCAGTATGCCGGAGCGGCCTGGGCCGACGGAGCCAGTCACCTGGGACCCCTGCAGGATGCAAACTGCCGTTCCTTCTTCGATAAAAACAACCCGGCTACCGAAAAAGACCTCCACGGAGGCTGGTACGATGCCGGCGACTACAACAAGTATACCTGCTGGACAGCGGGCTACGTCGTTGATCTGCTTCTTTCCTACCGGGAGAACCCATCCGCCTTTGGCGATGACTACCGAATCCCGGAGTCGGGCAACGGCATCCCCGACATCCTCGATGAGGTAAAATGGGGACTCGATTTTCTCCTGCGCATGCAAAAGTGGGATGGCAGCGTCCTGAGCATCGTCGGACTTTCACATGCCAGTCCGCCCTCCTCGGCCACCGGGCCTTCCTATTACGGTCCGCCCAACACCATCGCCACCATCAGCACTGCCGCTGCCTTTGCTTCCGGCGCTATGGTCTACCGGAGTATCGGTATGGGCGACTACGCCGACACGCTGTTAAAACGCGCTGCATGGGCCTGGGACTGGACCGTGCAGTACCCCGATTCGCTCTTCGGGAACAACACGGCCGATTACAACTCCCAGGGACTTGGGGCCGGGCAGCAGGAAACCGACGATTACGGCCGGCTAATGGCCCGGCTCAGAGCCGCCGCCTACCTCTTTGCTGCCACCGGCGATCCGGGATACCGCGATTTCTTCGATGCTTTCTACGACCAGTGTCATATGCTCACCTGGAACTTTGTTTTTCCCTTCGAGACCGAAAACCAGGAAACCCTGCTGTTCTACGCCGGGCTCGACGATGCCACACCTGCTGTGGCCACTCAGATCCGCTCGGTGTATAAAACCCAGGTGCTGAACGGGACCGAGAACCTCCCGGCCATGACCTCCCTGAAGGATCCCTATTTTGCACATATCAAGGATTATACCTGGGGGAGCAACGGGATCAAGGCCGGACAGGGGAACATCTATATGAACATGCTGGTGTACGGGCTCGATCCGGCTTCTGAGACCAAATGCAGGAACGCTGCCCTGACCTTCCTGAACTACCTCCACGGGGTGAACCCGTTGTCGATGGTCTACCTCTCCAATATGTATGCTTACGGGGGAGAACGCTGCGTGAACGAATTCTACCACTCCTGGTTCACCAATGGCAGTGCCCTCTGGGACCGGGTCGGAACCTCCACCTACGGCCCGGCACCGGGCTATCTGACAGGCGGGCCCAATCCCTCTTACGACTGGGACGGCTGTTGTCCTTCCGGCTGCGGCTCATCGACCAATAACGCGATATGCACCTCCGAATCGATCACTCCCCCGAAAGGCCAGCCGAAGATGAAGTCGTACAAGGATTTCAATACCAGCTGGCCGCTCAATTCCTGGTCGGTTACGGAGAACAGCTGCGGCTATCAGGTGCGGTATATCCGGCTGCTCTCGAAGTTCGTCACCGCCGATATCGACTGCAACGGGGATATTGGCGGAACGGCCTTCCCCGACTCCTGCCGGATCTGTTCCGGAGGCAACACCGGCCGCGAACCGGTGCTCGATAAAGCCCTTTGCTACGATTGCAACAACGATTTCAACGGGGTGGCGGTCTTTGATGTCTGCGGTCTTTGCTCGGGCGGCTGGACGGGCCGGGAGACGGTAACCGACATCAACGATTGTTACGACTGCAACGGCGACTTCAACGGTGCGGCTATTGAGGATTCCTGCGGGATCTGTGCCGGCGGGAATACCGGTCTTGAACCGGTCCTTGATAAGGCAGCTTGCTATGATTGCAACGGCGATTTCCTCGGTGAGGCTTATCCCGATTCCTGCGGCCTGTGCGCAGGGGGGAACAGCGGCCGGGAACCCATACTGGAGCGCAGCGCCTGTTACGACTGCAACGGCGATTTCCTCGGTGAGGCCGAACCCGACTCTTGCGGATTGTGTGCCGGGGGGAATACCGGCCGGGAACCGGTGCTGGAGCGGAGTGCCTGTTACGACTGCAACGGCGATTTCCTTGGGGAAGCCATAAGGGATTCCTGCGGAAACTGTGCCGGCGGACTGACTGGGATCACACCGGTACTCGATCCCGACCTGTGCAGTGCAGGAGTTTCCGGAGATCTGAACCGGGGAGGGCTCCGCATCTATCCCAACCCGGGAACGGGCCTGTTCCGGGTGGAGGTACCGGGTGGAGGAATGCAGAAGCTCCTGGTTCTGGATCTAAGGGGAGCGGTGATCCGTGAGACCGGCCCGGGTGAAAATCTGCAGGAGCTTGACCTGTCGGCTCTCCCGAAAGGTTGCTATGAAGTCCTGGTGCTTTGTTCCGACAGGGTGCTCAGGGAGAAGGTCATTCTCTATTGAGTGATTTCCTGTATCTTCTTAACAGTCAAAAAATTGCCTTTCACCGGGATGCATTCCTTTTAAGTTGTTAATAAACAATCAAATAGACTGATTTTGGTCATTCGGAGAACGGTTTGGACAAAATCATATTAAATAGAATAAATATAAATAACGTATTAATACGTAATAAAACGTATACAACAGTTGTATTACTGAAGTATAAGTTGTAATCTTGTTTTATGGAAAAACTAACAGCAAAGGAAGAGGAGATCATGCAGATCCTCTGGGAACTGAAAAAGGCGCTGGTAAGGGATATCATGGACCGCCTTCCGTCGCCCGACCTGCCCTATACCACGGTATCCTCCATTGTAAGGATCCTGGAGAAGAAGGGTTTTGTGAGTCACAAGCCCTACGGCAAGACCCACGAGTACTATCCACTGGTCACGAAGGTCCAGTACCGGCGGAATAAGTTCAGGCAGATCATGGCCGATTATTTCGACAACTCCCTCGAGAGTGTGGTCTCCTACCTGGTGACGGAAGAAAAGTTTTCGCCGGGAGAGATCGAAGAGTTAAGTAAACTGATCAACCAGGAAAAAGAGAAAAAGGATGACAGCGAATAGCATTTTCCGGTATTTCTACGAGTCGGGCCTCAGCCTGGTCCTGCTCTATGCCCTGTATCATATCTTCTTTAGGCGGGAGACCTATTTCCGCTTTAACCGTGTATACCTGCTTTCGATCCTGCTTTTTTCCGCTTTGCTTCCCCTGCTTTCCCTGCCGGCACTGTTCTCCGGCGGGAGCAGTATGAACCAGGGAATGGTCAATCTGGCTGAATTTGTCAAATATCCTGACGGGAGCAGTGCCGCGACAGGTAATGCAGCCGGGTCTTCAATACCGGTCTGGCAGCTCGTTCTTCTGCTGGTTTACCTGGCCGGCGCCGGGCTCATCCTTTTCCGGTTTATATCGGGAATGGTTCATATCAGCCGGATCAGAGCCAGGGGAAGGAAAGAGATAAACAGCGACCATACCATTATTTATATGGAAGAAAACCTGGCGCCCTTCTCCTTTTTCAGGACCGTCTTCCTGAATGAACAACAGGCCGGGCCCTCCCGGCGACCCTATATTATGGAACATGAACTGGTCCATATCCGCCAGCGTCACACCCTCGACAATCTGTTCATGGAACTGATGCTGGCCCTGTTCTGGTTTAACCCGGTTCTGTGGCTGCTCCGCCGTTCGCTCAGGGGTACCCATGAGTTCCTGGCCGATCAGGGAATAAAAAAGGAACACAGCAACCTTGGCGATTACCAGTCTGTTTTGCTGAGTTTCCTGCAGACAGCCGTTCCTTTACCCATAAGCAATAATTTTAATTCTCTCATTAAAAAACGGATACAAATGATGTACAAAAGAAATTCAAGCGTCCTGGCAAGAATGAAACCCCTATTCATTCTGCCCGTTCTCATGGCTCTCACCTTTGTTTTTGCCTGCACTGAAAACGAACCAAAAGACGAAGCGGTGGAAATCCTGAAAAGCACTGCTCCGGATGTACTTACTGAAGCTGACACCAGCACTGCGGCAGAAGAACTGTTCTATATTGTCGAGGAAATGCCCACTTTCAACGGTGGAGACCCCTCCGTCGAATTCAGGAAGTATATTGCACAAAACCTCATCTATCCCGAGATTGCCAAACAGAACGGGATCCAGGGGCGGGTAATTGTCCAGTTTACGGTTAACAGCAAAGGTCAGGCTGTGGATGCTGTGGTGGTCAGAAGCGTTGATCCCTCACTTGACGCTGAGGCCGTAAGGGTGATCGAAGCCAGTCCGGCCTGGACCCCGGGCAAACAGCGGGGGAAAGAGGTCGGTGTTCTGTTCACCTTCCCTATCAATTTCGTCTTGCCCTGATTGTCTGAACACAATAAAGGAAAGGCTGTCGTTAAAAGGCAGCCTTTTTTTATCGGCCACAAAAAACCTGGTGCTCAGTGCATCAGGGTATATTCAGACGAGGATTGCAGGACTTCATCGATGGGGATCCGTCTGATCCGGCTTTCGATCCAGGCTGTAAAGTCGAAGATCCGCAATACCTGCTGTTCGAAGATGTCCTCCCGGATCGCCTCCAGCTCCGGGGCAACCTTATCCCATAATTCTTCCCTTTTCCTGACTGTTACCGGCAGGTTCTGCTTGTTCAGGAACTGAAGCATGATCTTCTCGATCCGGTATCCCATCCCGAACTCCCTGATCTCTCTTTTCAACGACCGGGTTTCATAGCTGATCAGTTTAAAATCCTTCAGGGCGTTAAGGACCATGAGGTTCACCAGCCGGATGGTGCGGTAAAGCGGCAGGTAGTAATAGTTTTTTCCCTTCAGGATGATCATGTTCAGAAACCGGTGGGCACGGCTGTATTCCCTGTTTCCGAAGCAGATCAGGGCGGAGTACAGGCTGAGCTCCGCCTGGCGTGTAAGCCCGAGCAGGTTCATTCGGTCGAACAGGTCATCGTGGTAGCGGTTCAGGTGCGACAACGCCGAGGCAAAGTCACCCCGGTCGAGCCGCGGAAACAACTCGTAAAGAAAGATCAGGCAGGCCACGTTGGCATTAAAGCTGGCCGACGGGGATTTCAGTTTCCTGAGCTGGTTCACAAAGTAATTCATCCCCTCGTAATTCCGGATACTGCGAAGACTGTCGAGCACACCCTCCTGAGTGAGCAGGTAGTAGATCGGAGGATTATCCCAGAGGTTCTTGTTGGTCTCAAACAGGGTGTTCAGTTCCATGTACGAACGAAGTGCCGATTTGTAATCACCTACCCCGATGAGGTAATTAGCCTGGAACAACTGGTGCAGCTTTTTAATTTCAAAACTTTCCAGGCTGGAGGAGGCAACAATGCTCATTTCGCTTACAACAAGGTCGTTGAGGTTTTGTTTCTGTTCCTGGGAACGTACGTTCCCGTAGTTGACGATCCGGTATTTCAGAAGTTCGTACAGCGACGACTGTTCATTGACCTTGCGGATGAAATTCAGGGTCTCGTTGATCCGGTAATGCTTGTTCAGTACGGCTTTTTCGTCGACCAGCGGGAAATTGAGCGCCAGCAGATATTCCAGTTCCAGCCTTGAAGCCAGCAACTGGGCAAAATAGTTCTCGTATTTCCGGGCA
Organism: Bacteroidota bacterium; assembly: GCA_049325415.1. Taxonomy (GTDB): domain Bacteria; phylum Bacteroidota; class Bacteroidia; order Bacteroidales; genus JBMOLL01. The sequence continues at coordinate 16,278 of JBMOLL010000095.1, forward strand.
TCCTCGATGATCCTGCGCAGGAGCGAAAAGCACTCTTCAAACAACGATTTCTCAAACAGGATCCTGGCCTTCATGATCCGGTTGAACAGAAAATAATTACTGTCCTGGTTCTCCCGGAGGCTGAGAAGGGTATCCAGTATCACCTTGTACAGGTATTTTACGGTGTTCTCATAGGACGAGTCGGGACTCTCCCGCTGAAAAAGCTCTCTCAGGGTCCCTGCCGTGATCGACCGGTCGCGGGCAATAACGCCGAACAACGTCAGGTATTCCGCCTGTGCTCCGGGACGCTGTGAGGAGATTTTAAATGCCTTGCGCTCAGACTGGGTCATGGAATTCACCAGCAGGATCAGTGCTTCAGCTTTTTTCATGGAAATATGTTATATAATAGGTTCGAATTATTTTATAATTATCAATTATTAGCATTTTATTAAAGACTATAAATTATGTAAATATATGAAAATAAATAATATAATATATTTTTTATCACATTGACTTCAAAATATAAATTATCAATTTAACCTAATTATTGATAAAAAAGCACTGGATTATCCCATACATTTGCTTCTGATAACCTAAAATTAATCTGAATGGCAGACAAAAAAATCATTGTAATAGGTAGCAGCAATACCGATATGGTCATTAAAGCTGACCGGCTTCCTGTTCCCGGCGAGACGGTGATCGGGGGCAAGTTCTTCATGAACCCGGGTGGAAAGGGGGCGAACCAGGCTGTTGCAGCAGCCCGGCTTGGCGGGAATGTCACGCTGATCTGCAAAACCGGCAATGATATTTTTGGGAAGCAGTCGGTTGAATTGTTCAATTCGGAACGGATCAATGCCAATTATGTCTTTTCCGATCCGAAAAACCCATCGGGCGTGGCCCTGATCACGGTTGATTCGAATGGTGAGAACTGTATTGTAGTGGCCTCCGGAGCCAATGCCTCGCTAAGCCCTGAAGACATTGAATCGGCACGAAACGAGATTGAACGGGGCGACCTGGTACTGATGCAGCTGGAGATTCCCATCGAAACTGTCGAGTATGCGACCCGGCTGGCTTCAGCCAAAGGGATCCGGGTGATCCTGAATCCCGCACCGGCAAAAGCATTATCGGAAAAGCTCCTGCGCAGCCTTTACGTGATCACTCCCAACCGGACCGAAGCCGAGATCCTGTCGGGCATCAAGGTCTCCGACTGGGAGAGCGCCATGAAGGCTGCCGCTGTGATCAAAGCCCGCGGTCCGAAGATCGTGGTCATCACCCTCGGCAGCCAGGGAGCATTGATCTGTGAGGAGGATACCTATCATAAAGTGGAAGCCCTGAAGGTGACGGCTGTCGATACCACCGCTGCGGGCGACACCTTCTCCGGGGCCCTGTGCGTCGCTATTTCGGAAGGATTGTCAATGGTCGAAGCCGTGAAGTTTGCTTCCCGGGCCTCCGCCCTGGCCGTTACCCGTATGGGAGCCCAGTCGTCGATCCCTTACCGTTCGGAACTCTCCGTTCTACTCTGATCATTAAACAGAAAAGCAATGAGAAAAATATTCTTTCACCGAAACCTCAGTCTGCTCCTGATCCTTGTCTTCCTGACCGGCGCACTGTTTACCGGTGCCGGTGTTTACGCCCAGCAGGCCGGCGGACACAGCGTAAGCGGGGTGGTGAGTGATATGAAAACAGGCGTTTCCCTGCCGGGTGTCAATATCCGCGTGCGGGGAACCCAGACCGGGACCATCACCGGATTCGATGGGAGCTATACCATCGTGGTACCTGACGATTCGGTGCTTGTTTTTTCCTTTATTGGTTACAAAACCTACGAGATCGCTGTAGGTGCAGCCGACAAAACCCTTAACCTGCAGATGGAGGAAGCTGCAGAATCACTGGAGGAAGTGGTGGTTATCGGCTACGGTTCGGCCACGAAAAAGGAGATTACCGGATCGATTGCCACCATCCGTCCCAAAGATTTTAACAAAGGCTCATACAGCGACGCCATGGGTGTGATCCAGGGTAAGGTGGCCGGTCTCACCATTGTCCGGCCCGATGGTGCCGACCCGATGTCGGGCTACAGCATTATGCTCCGTGGTACCAACACTCTGACTTCGGGTCAGGGGCCGCTGATCGTGATCGACGGGGTGGCAGGAGCCGACCTGAAGAACATCAACTACGAAGAGATTCAGTCGGTTGATATTCTTAAAGACGGTTCGGCGGCAGCCATCTACGGAACCCGGGGTACCAACGGGGTGATCCTCATTACCACCAAAGGTGCCAAAGCCGGAACAAAAAGCGTGGAGTACACCTCCAGGCTAAGTATCCAGGTGGCTCCCCGCAGCGTGGAAACCCTCAGTGCCGATGAATTCCGTTTTGCCATTGAAAATTATGCCCCGGAGAAAGCAGGCAGCATCTATGAGGCAAATACCGACTGGTTCGGGGAAATCACCCGTACGGTTCCCTTCAGCCAGAAACACAGCCTGGCGCTGTCGGGTGGAACGGAGACCTTCTCCCACCGGACCACCTTTAATATTGAAAAGAATAACGGTTTGCTCCGGGATAATAAATCCGACAAGTACCTTTTCCGGACCAATATCCGGCAGAGTACCCTTGATGGCCATCTCGACCTCGATTATAACCTGGTCATGGGCATGCGGGAATACAGTCCGGCCAACTACGACCTTTTCTATCAGGCCTTTATCCAGAATCCCACCCAGCCGGTCTACGACCCGGAGAACACCGAATACGGCGGCTATTCCCGCTTAACGGGTATCGAATACTATAACCCGGTGGCCATGCTGAACGAAAGGCAAAGAAAGGGCAACACCTACGACTTTTCCCCGAATATGAGGGCCACGCTGCACCTCATGGAAGGACTCGACTTCGTTAATTTCCTGTCTTTTGAAGGCTCGGCATGGGAAGCAAGTTCCTATAAAACAAGGTTTTATCCGGCTATTATCGGAAGCGACGGGGAGGCGGAGATCAGTAACGGCCGCTCCTACAGCCTGCAGTACGAGAGCATGGTAAATTATACCCGGACTTTCGGTGATCATCACATCCAGGCATTGGGCGGCTATTCTTATCAGGAAATGGGCTTCAACAGCAGCTACATGATCAATGCCGGCTTTGATACCGATCTTTACGGCGTGAATAATATCGGAGCAGGGTCGTCGTTGCAGGAGGGCACCGCCGAGATGGGTTCCTCCAGGGAATCGAGCAGGCTCATCGCCTTTTTCGGTCGTGTGATCTATAACTACAATGAAAAGTACCTCGCTACCGTTTCCTTACGGAGAGAAGGTTCATCCCGCTTCGGGATCAACCATAAGTGGGGCTCCTTCCCGGCAGTCAGCCTGGGCTGGAGGATCGACAGGGAGGATTTTATGCAGAATGCCGGATGGATCGATGACCTTAAACTGCGTGTGGGCTTCGGGGTGACAGGGAACCAGGATTTCGATAACTACAAGTCCCTCATTCTAATGGGAAGGGCAGGGAAGTTCTTTTACAACGGCGAATGGATCAATTCCTACCAGCCCGTATCCAACCCCAATCCCGATCTGCGCTGGGAGAAAAAACAGGAGTTCAATGCGGGGATCGACTTTACCGTTCTCAACAGCCGCCTGAGCGGATCCCTCGATTATTATTACCGGCAGAGCACCGACCTGCTTTACACCTATTCGGTATCGGTACCGCCCTACATCTTCGACGAGCTGTTCACCAATGTCGGAACCATCAGCAACACCGGGATCGAACTGACACTCAACGCCCAGATGGTCAAGTCGGCCGACCTGGAATGGAACAGCATCTTTACCTTTAGTAAAAACATCAATAAGCTGGTGAAATTCTCCAACGAGGAATTCACCAATACCTATGTGGACATCGGTTGGATCGGAGGAGCCATCCCCCAGTATTCCCAGCGGATCCAGGAAGGAAAGAGCCTGGGAACCTTTTACGGTCCGGTCTGGCTCGGACTCGACGAATATGGCTATGATAAGTTCAAGAATCAGAACCCGGTAGGAGGGGTCAGTGCCGATAAATATGAAGATATCGGGAATGCCTATCCCTTCGCCAGCATCGGTTGGGGGAACAACCTCAACTACGGCAGGTGGAACCTGAATGTATCCTTCCGGCTGCAGATCGGGGGCAAGGTGCTGAACCTCTACAGGGCCTATTATGAGAACTGGCAGACCATCGGCTCCAGGAATATCGTTCACACCCAGCTGGAGAATCCCGAATTCATCGGCAATGCCACTTATTCTTCCAAGTACGTGGAGGATGCTACCTTCCTCAAGCTCGACAATGCCTCTCTGAGTTACGACCTCCGGGTGAATTCGAAGTACATCAACAGTCTGCAGCTCTCTTTTTCAGCCCAGGATGTCTTCTGCCTCACCCGCTACAAGGGGCTTGATCCGGAAGTCGATCTCGGCGGCCTGGAACCGGGGATAGAACACCTGTCGTACTACCCGCGTACCACCGCCCTGACCCTTGGTATTTATGCTAAATTCTGATGCTTAAAACGACAGTTATGAAAAAGAAAATAGTAACACTGGTTTATGGACTGCTCGTATTGACAGCATTCTCCTGCACCGATCTGAACGAAGAAGTCTACTCCGGCATCCCGCTCGACGAGTTCTTTCGGACCGAAAAGGATGTCCTGATGAACGCCGGCCGCGCCTATACCAAGCTCCAGGGCTTTCCTGAGGAATTCAGCCTCTGGACCCTGACCGAAATGGCTTCCGATGAAATGGTGGCCCCGGGAAGGGACGACGGCTGGGTCTGGGATAACGGACGCTGGGATCAGATCCACAAACATAACCTGAGTTCAACGAATAAGATCCTCACCCTGGCTTACGGCTATGTGTACGAGGGGATCAGCGCCTGCAACGAGGTGCTCTATGAAACCGAGACCTCGACCATTGAATTCGAGGGAAAGGATAAGATCATCGCCGAGATCAAGGTTCTCCGGGCCCTGTTTTATTACTGGGCCATCGACAACTGGGGCAACGTGCCCTTCTCGGTCGATTTCAGCGACAAATCCCTGCCTGTTCAGAAAGACCGGGCCTATGTCTACGATTTCCTGGTCGACGAGATCACCGGGAACGTCGCCGCCCTGCAGAAAGATCCCGAAGAGGCGTATTATGGCCGGGTTACACAGGGTATGGCTTACACCCTGCTGGCCAAGCTCTACCTCAATTCCCAGGAATGGGTGGGAGTGCCCCGCTGGGAGGAGGCCGCAGCAGCCTGCGACAGCGTGATCGCCATTGGAGCCTACCAGATTGAAGACGATTTTTTTGTGAACTTCTCGGTGAACAATGAGGTATCCAGGGAGAATATCTTCGTGATCCCCATGCATTCCATCTATACCAAAGACAATCTTTACTGGTACACCCTTACCCTGAACGATGCCAGCCGGGCGACCTTCAATTTCAAAGGCGCCATGTGGGATGAGTTTGTTCTTGAACCGGGCTTCCTGGATAAATATGCCGATAATGATGTAAGGAAAAATTCCTTTCTCTTTGGACAGCAGAAAGACATGAATGGGAAAGATATTGTAATTGACGGTGAGCCTTTCATATATACGCCTGAAATTGAGGATTATATGGCCAGGAAGAAATGGGAGGGTGCCCGTTGCTGCAAATACGAGTACCAGCCAGATCTGGAGTATTATGTGAATGATATGGAAAACGATTTTGTGATCTTCCGTTATGCCGATGTCCTTTACACGAAGCTGGAAGCCCTGTACCGTCTGGGCAGGGAGGGGGAGATGCTTTCCGACCCCGACCTGATGAAGATCAGGACCCGGGCCGGCCTTGAACCGTATTCCGGCGGAGAGCTGAGCGATGAAGAATTTCTCGATGAGCTTGGCCGTGAATTCGCCTGGGAAGGACACCGGAGGCAGGATCAGATCCGTTTTGGAGTCTGGGCCCGGCCCTGGTGGAACAAGCCTTTTTCTGAAGAAACAGATAAGCTCTTCCCCATACCGGTTACCGTAATGAATGCCAATCCCAACCTGGTTCAGAACCCGGGTTACTAAAAGAATCGATGATGAGAAAAACTTTCATACTGATGCTGCTCCTGGGCTTTAGCCTCCAGGTTTATCCCATGCCCGGCCCTCCGGGTGGAAAAAACCGGACCATTCCGGTCAGCGTTCTGCGCGATAAGATCGCCGGTGCGTGGATCGGGCAGATGGTGGGGAACATGTACGGTCTTCCGCATGAAAACAAGTATGTCACCGCTCCGGGCCCGGAGAACTGGCCCTACGGCTACAGCAAAAGTCTGGATAAACTGAAGACCTACCAGGGTGCATTTTCCGACGACGACACCGACGTGGAATACATGTACCTTCTTTCCATGGAGAAATATGGTGCTGAGCCCTCTTACGAGCAGCTGAAACAGGCCTGGATGTACCATATACGCGATCGCGTGTGGCTGGCCAACAGGGGCGCGCTCGGACTGATGCATTTCGGCTATACACCGCCGTTCACCGGGAGAAAGGATCTGAACCCCCACTGGTACCAGATCGATCCCCAGCTCATCAATGAGATCTGGGCCTTCACGGCTCCCGGCATGGTGGATTACGCTGCCGGTAAATCGGAATGGGCTGCCCGCATCACCTCCGACGACTGGGGAGTGGAACCCACCATCCACTACGGAGCCATGTATGCGGCAGCCTTTTTCGAAACGGATATACGCAAACTGATCGAGACCGGACTGAAGGAACTGCCTGCCGACGGACGGTATGCACAGACGGTCAGGGAGATGATAGCCCTGCACGACCGCTACCCGTCTGAATGGCAGAAGGCCTGGGCCGTGATGGCAGATAAGTACTATGTCAACGAGCCCGACATGACCAAAACCATCTGGAATGCCAACCTCAACGGTGCCTGCGCCATTCTCGCCCTGCTTTATGGCAACGGGGAGTTCCAGCACACCCTAGATCTGGCCTGCGCCATGGGTTTTGATGCCGATAACCAGGCTGCCACGCTGGCCGGACTGCTGGGGGTGATCAACGGCTTCAGCAACATTCCCTCCGAGCTGTACCTGCCCATTGAAGGGTGGACCGTTCCCTTTAACGACCGTTACGTCAATATTACACGCTACGACCTGCCCGATGCAGGGATACAGGACATGATCGACAGGACCCTGAAGCAAAGCATCGACCTGGTGCTTTCCAAAGGCGGAAAACTGAGTGGCAAAGGCGACAGGGAACAGCTGACGATCAATACCTCGGCTGTTTTTCTGCCCCCGCTCGAGTTCGGTACAGGACCTGCACCCCGCATGGAGGTGAACCTGCCCGTCGATTTCTGGTTCTCCTCGCCCAATAACCGGAATTACCGCTGGACCCTCACCGGGGGCAGCCTGCCCTCCGGCCTGAGCCTGGAGAACGGACATCTCACCGGCACTCCACTGGTTCCCGGAAGCTATCCCGTGACCCTGACCATCTCCGACGGAAAAAAGAATATTTCGCAGGAGTTCAGCCTGCTTGTGAGAAATACCAATATCGCACCGCTTGCCGATTCCATCATCACCAATGTCAGGGTGCTGAATGAGGCAGTGCTCGATTCCTGCTGGTACACCTTCGGCAAATCGCTGTATTCCAAAACGGTAGACGTGATCAACGACGGCAGGACCGATGGGCCCGGTTCGGTCTTCTACAGCATCGCGGCAAAGGCCAACATCCCCAAAGTGGATTATTATGGCTATGCCTGGAAAGATCCGGAAAATATAGGAATGATCGCGTTTCATACCGGCGGAATGGAGGAGTTCGGGGGATGGTTCACTTCCCTCAACGTCCAGTACCTCGATGAGCGGGGCAAATGGCAGCCCGTTCCGGATATCGCTATTACTCCGGCCATGCCCGAAAGCGGACTGGTTTTTATCCAGCCTCATTTTGCCGAGTATGTCATCACCTTTGCCCCTGTAAAAACCCGCGCTATCCGCATCATCGGCGATGCCATGGTACAGTCGCACTGGAACAGGTATACAAAGAACGTGTCGGCTTTCACGTCGATCACGGAATTAAGTGTTTACGAAGCAGATAAATGAAAGGACATTGATCATGAACAGGGTAAACCTTCTTATCATACCGTTGTTGCTGCTGGCCTTATCAGCCGGATTAAGTTCCTGTACCGACAGGCCCGGCGAATCCTCCCGTCTGCCCGGGGCCGTTACATTTTCGCCTGAAGAACTGATGGATCGTATCAGGGGAGGATGGGCCGGTCAGACCATTGGAGTGGTCTACGGGGCCCCCGTGGAATTCAAGTACCAGGGATCACTGATCCCCGATTACCAGAAGATCCCCTGGAACGACGGCTATGTAAAATACTGGTGGGATAAGAAACCGGGCCTTTTCGATGATGTTTATACCGACCTGAATTTTGTCGGCATCTTTGAAGCCAACGGTCTGGACGTGTCGATCGATACCATAGCCCGCTACTGGGCCGAAACCTCCTATCACCTCGCGCACGCCAATCAGGCATCCCGCTATAACATCCTGAACGGTCTCCGGCCGCCTGCAACGGGCTACTGGAAGAACAACCCGCATGCAGACGATCTGGATTTCCAGATCGAAGCCGACTTTATCGGGCTCATGGCCCCTGCTATGGTGAACCATGCCACCGATATCGCCGACCGCGTGGGACACATCATGAACAGCGGCGACGGCTGGTACGGGGGAGTATATATTTCAGCCCTCTATTCACTGGCTTTTGCCTGCACCGAGGTGAACACCCTGGTGGAAGAAGCCGTGAGAACCATTCCTGAAGGCACTCAGTTCAGGGCCTGCATCGACGAGGTCATCCGCTTGCACCGGCAGTACCCCGGCGACTGGAAAACAGCCTGGTTTGAACTGGAGAAAAAGTGGAACAGGGATGTGGGTTGTCCGAAAGGGGTATACCTTTCCTTCAATATCGATGCGAAGATCAACTCCGCCTATGTAACCCTCGGACTGCTTTACGGGCAGGGCGATTTTACACGATCGGTGGAGATAGCCACGCGCTGCGGTCAGGATGCCGACTGCAATGCCGCCACGGTAGGCGGGGTGCTGGGCGTCATGAACGGTTATTCGGGCATCCCCGCAGTTTGGCTTAAGCCGCTGCAGGAAATCGAGGATCTGCCGTTTGAAGGGACAGGAATGTCGCTTTCCAGGGCCGGTGAGCTGAGTTACCGGCATGCAACGCAGATGATCCGGAAAGCCGGAGGGAGCGTCGACAGTCTCCAGGTGGTGATCCCGGTGGAGGCCCCCGTCGCAGTGAAGTTTGAACAGAATTTTGAGAATTGTTACCCGGTTTACCGTGACCGTTTCGATCGATCCTTCACGGATGAACTGAACTATGAATTTGATGGGAACGGATTTATCTTTTACGGAAACCTGGTGAAATGCGCGAAAGTGGATAAGTCCTACATCGACCGCGTGGCCAAAAAATACGGTTCAGAGTCCTTTGCACTTGCCGAGCCCGACGATCCTTATGTCGCAGAGCTCGAGATGTATATCGACGGAAAGCTGGATGAGAAGATCCTTCTCCCCATGAAAAACACTTCCCGGCGGCTTGAGCCGGCCTGGAAATACAAGCTTGAGGAGGGCGTCCATACGGTCAGACTGCTCTGGTTGAATCCCGATCCTGCCTACGAGATCAGGATCAATGATATCATGATCTATTCGGAAAAGAAACCGGAAATTAACCTGCCCTAAAACCAACGGAAATGAAAGCCATTACCCGCTACCTGCTGCTTCTGCTGATCCCGTTCCTGACCGCCTGTGACGGACAGAACAACGCCGGTCGTGCAACCGGAGGAAAGGCCGTACTCACGGAAAATGTGCTGAAGGATAAGATCCGCGGGGGATGGGCCGGTCAGACTATCGGCTGTACCTTCGGCGGTCCGACCGAATTTAAGTTCAAGGGAACAATGATACAGGATTACCAGTCGATGACCTGGTACGATGATTACATCAGGGAGATCTTTGAACAGGACCCCGGACTGTACGATGACGTATACATGGACCTTACCTTTGTTGAGGTGATCGAAAGGCTTGGGCCCGCTGCCCCGGCCGACTCCTTTGCTTTATCGTTCGCACACGACGACTACAAGCTCTGGCATGCCAACCAGGCAGCCCGCTATAATATTCTCCACGGGATTATGCCCCCGGCTTCGGGTTACTGGATGAACAATCCTCATGCCGATGACATTGATTTCCAGATCGAAGCCGACTTTGCCGGGATGATGTGCCCCGGGATGATCAACACCGCTGCGGAGATTTGCGACCGCACCGGGCATATCATGAACTATGGCGACGGCTGGTACGGCGGGGTGTTTATGGCAGGGATGTACGCCACGGCCTTTGTTTCCGACGATATGGATCACATTATTGCCGAGGGACTGCGACCCATCCCGGAGGAAAGCCGCTTCTATGCCGCCATCAGTGATGTCATCAAATGGCACATGGAGTATCCCGACGACTGGAAAAAATGCTGGTTTGAGTTCGAGAAAAAGCATACCTCGGAAAAAGGCTGCCCCGAAGGGGTCTTCAACGCCTTCAATATCGATGCCTCTGTCAATGCGGCCTACGTAGTGATCGGGTTGCTCTATGGTAACAAAGACTTTTTTAAAACGATGGATATTGCCACCCGCTGCGGACAGGATTCCGATTGTAACCCGGCCACGGCAGCAGGGATCCTCGGGGTAATCCTGGGCTATGAGAAGATTCCCGCCTTCTGGAAACCGGCACTGGAGAAAGTGGAGGACCTGCCTTTCCCTTACACGGGGATCACACTGAACCAGGTGTATGCGCTGAGCTATAAACATGCCCTGGGTGAAATACTCGCCAATGGCGGAGAACAGCGGGGCGACAGTATTTTTATTGCCGTGCAGGAACCCGAAACGCTGAGGCTGGAACAGTCCTTCGAAGAGATGTACCCCGTTAAGGAACTCCTGGTCAGAAAAGACATGCTGAGTGAAAGTATCAGGATTCCCTTCACGGGCAACGGCATCGTGGTGCTGGGTAATGTAAAGAGCCGCTGCGAAATCCCCACGAGCGATTTTGTGGCCCTGCTCGATGTCTATATCGACGGAGAATTTACTGAACAGGTGGAGATGCCCTACGATTATATTGTAAGGAAATACGACATCTATCACAAGTATATGCTGGACAACGGAGAGCACGATCTGGAGATCCGCTGGGTCAACCAGGATCCCGATTACCGGATATATTTTAAATCGTATGTGGTTTATGCGGATAAACCCCTCGAACCAATGAATTTTTAAGGTCGGATGAGCAGGTACCTTTCAATCGGAAAAAGAGAGTTGATCGTGACCTTGGTCATGGTCCTCAGCTCCTTTTGTTTTTTCTCCTGTGAGAAAACGCAGGAGGAACCGTTTGAACGGTTGCTCGAGGACCAGGTGATCCATAGCGGAATATTCTCTTCGGAGATCAAATATGCAGTGCTCCTTCCGGAGGATTACGACAGCACGGAAGAATCCTACCCGGTGGTTTATCTGCTGCACGGCTATGGCGACGACCAGACAGCCTGGTACAAATACGGACTTATCCGGTATTATTCCGATCTCTATGCAGCGGATAATGTACCGATGATCTTCGTCATGCCCCAGGGCTTCAACTCCTATTACGTGAACCGGTCAAGCGGGAACCTCCGCTACATGGACTTCTTTACGCAGGAACTGGTACCTGAGATCGATTCACTTTTCCGTACCCGGAAAGAAGCCTCCCAGCGGGCTGTAATGGGTTATTCGATGGGCGGTTACGGGGCCCTCATCCTAACGGCAAAAAATCCCGGCCTGTTCGGGATCAGTGTACCGCTCAGCATGTCGTTCCGTACGGATGAGCAGTACATGACCGAACCACAGGAAGTATTTGATATTCAGTGGGCTTTGATTTTCGGAGGGCTTCATGCCACCGGGGCCGAAAGGCTTACCGGTTATTTTCTGGAATATAGTCCCTTCCACTTCTTCGATACAGAGGATGTTTCCGCCTATACCGGTATCCGGATGTTCATGGACTGCGGTGACGATGAGGAACAGCTTTCTGTCACGGCCGGCGCCCTTCATAACCTGATGATGGAGCGCAGGATCCCGCACGAGTTCAGGGTCAGAAATGGCGGACACTCCTGGGATTACTGGAAACGGGCACTGCCCGAAGCACTGCATTTCATCAGCTGCGGTTTTGAGGGGACAGCGTATCCCGAAGAACCTGAAGTCACCGGCACGGGTGAGGGGATCCCGGAAGGGAGCCTGGACTTGTTTACAGCCGGAGAGAACGGTCGGACGGTGGCAGTGTTGCGCCCGGAGACCTACGACGAGGGAACAGGCGAGTACCCGGTGATCTGGTATTTCAGTTCGGGATCAGTTGAACCCGGCAGTGAGAATGCACTTAAAACACTTTCATACCTTCATAAAGCCATGCAGGAAAACACGATCCCGCATGCCCTGCTTGTGGAGATCCCGGAAGGCAGCAGTGCGCCGGATTCCCTGGAACTGGCCACTCTCATGGTGGAGCTTGAGGCCCGCTACCGTGTCCTGCCCGGAAACGAAGGAAAAGTATTACTTGGCCATGGTGAGGGAGCAGCCAGTATAGCCGCTCTGGCAGGCGGATTTACCGATCGGGTCAATGCCTGTTTTCTTTTTGGAGCAGCGCTCACGGGAGGGGAAGAACCGGCTGAGGATATCTTTTATTATGTGGATTATACGGATAAAAGCCCCGTCTTTTCCGGGAACTATGCCTTTTACCTGAAACTTCGGGAAAGCGGTACGGCACACGAATACCGTGTCAGGCAGGGCTCCGAACCGTTTCAGGCATTCATCAACGGTCTGGATGGGTCCATAAGCTATCTCTCCAGAAGACTTAAAAGTTAATAGGATGAAACGACTGATATTCATAGTGCTTATTCTTCTTCTCCGGCTGGATCTATATCCGGCCGACGGGAAAATAAGAATTTTTGAAAGCCTGTCGTTCCACAGCGAAATCCTCGGGCAGGAGCTCAGGTTCTCCGTTTGCCTGCCGGAGGATTACTATACCTCAAAAACTTCCTACCCGGTAGTCTACCTCCTGCACGGTCTGGGCGATGACGAAAGCTCCTGGCTCGAGTACGGCCGCATCAGCCAGATGGCCGACAGGCTCACGGAGGAAGGGGAGACCGTACCGATGATCTTTGTGATGCCCCAGGGCTTTCGCTGCTATTACTCGAATGACGAAGAAGGAAAATTCCGCTACCAGGATATGTTTACAGAGGAGCTGATCCCTTATATCGACCGGCATTACCGTACCATTCCCGACCGCCGGCACCGGGCTACCGCCGGTTATTCAATGGGAGGTTTCGGAGCGCTCATCCTTCCCCTCCGGCATCCCGACCTGATTGCCACCTGTGTGGCCCTGAGTATTTCCATCCGCACCGACGCACAGTATATGGAAGAGTATGCACCGGAATGGGACAAACAGTGGGGAAGTATATTCGGCGGTGCAGAAAAAACCGGAATCGACAGAATAACTGAATATTATAAGGAAAACTGTCCTTTTCACCTCTTTCTGAAGGAGGACCTGACACCCTACAAGGACCTGAATATCTTTATCGATAACGGCGACGACGAGCAGACCCTTTGCAGAAGCAATGAAGAGTTGCACATCCTCATGAGGGACCGCGGGATACCTCATGAATTCAGGGTGAGAAACGGGGGGCATGAATTTTCCTACTGGCGCGATGCCATGGTAAACGGACTCCGGTACATCAGTGATGCTTTTTCCGGACTGCCCTACAGGGGCGACCTGCAGGAATCAACCGGAATTCATAAGCGGGGCCCGGCAGTAACGAAGAAGATGCAGGTGGAGGGGCTGGATTGTACTGTTGTTCTCCCGGAGGAATATTCGCAGACCGACAGGAAGTACCCTGTGATCTATCTGGCCGGCAGCTATGGAAAGGAAGGGATGGAACGGATCGGGGCCCTGACCCGGCAGATGACGGCGGACGGGGATCTGCCTCCGCTGATCATGGTCTTCCTGCCCGATCCTGACGCACTGAATCGTTCATCGCTTTTTGAGTCCATGGAAAAGGAACTCAGGATACGGGAAGGATTCCGCTTCCGCTCGGTAATCGGATCAGAGGAAGGTGGAAGTTCCGCGCTGAAGCTTGGTCTTCTGCCCGGTACGGTATCCTCCTGCATCCTTTTAAATGCCCGGCTGCCTGAAGGCGTGACGGAAAAGGCTCTTTCCGGACTGGATACACACTCACTGGAGCGTACCTGGTATTACGTGGCCATGCCCGAAAACTCCCCGGCTTACAGGGAGAACGGCATGCTGCATATGGCTTTCCGCGACAGGCAGATCTACCATGAGTACCGGGTGAGCGAAGGTGAAGGGGGGGAGGACTGGATGCTGGCCCGGCTGCCGCAGGCCCTGTTGTTTATCGCGAAAAAATTTCATAATTGACTGATTATTAACTAAAAACCTGAAAACAAATGTTTATCGTTCAAAACTATTCTCTTGCGGTTGTCCTCTGCATAGTGACGATGCTCTGCTGGGGATCGTGGGGGAATACACAGAAACTGGCGGCCAGGAGCTGGCGCTATGAATTGTTTTACTGGGACTATGTCCTGGGTATAGTTCTTTTCAGTATTCTCCTGGGTTTTACACTGGGGAGCATCGGGGAGCAGGGCCGCAGCTTTATGGAAGACCTGTTCCAGGTTGAAGGGAAGAACTTCTGGAGTGCATTTGCAGGAGGTGTGGTTTTTAACGCTTCCAATATCCTGCTGGCTGCAGCCATTTCGATTTCCGGAATGTCGGTGGCTTTTCCGCTGGGAGTGGGCATGGCGCTTGTTCTCGGTGTGATTATAAACTATATCTCGACACCCAAAGGCGACCCGGTTCTGCTCTTTGTTGGGGTTTTAGGTGTGGTGATCGCCATTATTTTCAACGGGATCGCCTCAGGTAAAATGTCAAAGGGAAAAGAACAGGGAGCCAGCCGGAAAGGACTCTGGATTGCACTGACTGCCGGGATCCTGATGTCGATGTTCTACCGCTTTGTTGCAGCGGCAATGGACCTGAACAACTTCGAGGCGCCGGAAGCCGGTAAGGCTACTCCCTACACAGCCTTCTTCATTTTCTCCCTCGGGATCCTTGCCAGCAACTTTCTCTTCAACACCCTGCTGATGAAGAAACCCTTTGTCGGGGAACCGGTTGCTTTCAGGGACTATTTCAAGGGAAAAATGTCGACCCATCTCGTCGGGGTTCTCGGGGGAGTGATCTGGGGTATCGGTACGGCCTTCAGCTATATCGCTGCAGGGAAGGCCGGTGCTGCCATCTCCTACGGACTCGGTCAGGGCGCCACCATGGTGGCTGCATTATGGGGGGTCTTTATCTGGAAGGAGTTCAGGGGAGCCACGCGACCAGTCAACGTGTTGCTGTTCCTGATGTTCCTGCTTTTTACGGCAGGTCTGTTCCTGATCATCCTCTCGGGAGGAAATTAATTACGGATCTTTTTTACTAACAAAATAAATACATCATGAAAAATTACTCGAAACTGCTTTTGATTGCCCTGTTAATGGCAGGCACTTTCACTTCCTGTGACAAAAACAAGGAGGAGGAGGAAAATGAAAACAAAGCGTATCTGATCAAGACCATCGAATTCAATGCCGACTGGCAGGGTGGCGTATCAGGTTACGAATTCTTCTATGACGCCGACAGCGCTGTGACCGGCTTCGACAGGACCTGGGAAGGTGCCGCCGACGGTGATTTTCTTTACGACTATACGGTATCCGGTAAACTGACTGTCACAAAAGACAATGAAGTTTACGGGGAATACGACCTTAACAGCAACGGTTTTGTGACCAAGGAAGACTGGGGTAACGACGAATGGGCTGCCTATGAGTATGATGCCAATGGCTTCCTTTCCAAAGTCTATGAGCACTGGGGAGGTGAAGATCACCTGAAATATGAGATGACCATTACCGATGGCAACATCACCAAAATCACTACCTATGATGATGACGGTGTAACTGCCAAGAAGATCAAGGAATTCGCCTATACGATCGGTGACAACCTGAACAACCTGCACCAGGCCAATGCCGTGGATTCGGACTGGAAAACAGTTGGTTTCTTCTATGGCAATGCCAGCAAGAAACTGGTTGATCATTTCGACTACTGGGATCCCCGTGAAAATCCGATCTCGAAAAGCACTTCTTCCTTTGCCTACACTTTCGACACGTTGAACAGGCCGACGGTAGTTACCAAAACGCTTACCGATATGTCAACCGAGGTATGGGAGTACACCTATTATGAGATCCCTGCAGAATAACAGATTAAGTTTCAGGTTTTAGTTAGAATCATGCATTCAGACGGAGGGGCCGACCGGCAGCATGCCGGTTGACTCCCCTGTCTGCGTGTATGTATTTTTCATTTTGCCTGTTCTTTCAGCAGGCTTTTCAGACACTGTTCCCGGATGAGAATTTCAAAGAAATATGTAGGTTTATTTACCGGTTTGCTGCTTTTCCTGGTCATGCTGCTCCTGCCGTTACCGGAAGGGATGAGCAATGCAGCCCGCAATACCGCTGCCGTGGTCCTCTTGATGAGTGCCTGGTGGATCTCCGGGGCCATACCCATTTTTGCAACCGCCCTTTTACCCATCGCACTCTTCCCCTTGCTGAAGATCCTGCCTGCATCGGCCACGGTTCTGAATTACGGGCATAATTATGTGCTGATGTTCCTGGCTGGTTTTATCATTGCAAAAGCCATTGAAGTCCAACACTTACATAAAAGAATTGCCCTGGTGATCATCTCGGCAATCGGTACCGACCGGCGGAAAATTATCCTCAGTATCATGCTGGCCACCGCCTTTATTTCCATGTGGATATCCAATGTAACTTCCGCCCTGCTGATGCTGCCCATTGCCCTGTCGGTCATTTTAAAGGAAGAGGAGTCATCCGGGAAAAATGAACGTTTTTCCCTGGCGCTCATGCTCAGCGTGGCCTATGGTGCCACGATCGGAGGGGTGGGTACCCTGATCGGATCACCGACAAACCTCATCCTGGTCGGCGTGATGGAAAAACTGTTTCCCGCAGCACCTGCACTGACCTTCTTCAGCTGGCTGAAAATCGGTCTGCCGGTCATGCTGCTTTTCCTGCCTGTGGTCTGGTTTTACCTGATCCGCTATTATCGTATATCAGGCAGCATCAGCAAGGACCTCACCGTGATCAGCGATGAACTCAGGGCCCTGGGAAAAATGACAGCCGGTGAGAAAAGGGTAATGGCAGTATTCCTGCTTGCCGTTTTTGGCTGGGTTTTCAGGGAGGATTTTGTTTTCGGAAACACCGTTATTCCGGGCTGGGCTTCGCTCACCGGCCTGCAGGGTTATGTGCACGACAGTACCGTGGCCATGTTCTGCGCCGCACTGATGTTCATGATCCCGGCCGACAGGAACCGCCGGCTGATCGACTGGAAAGAAGCCAGTCAGATCCCCTGGGGAGTGGTTATGATTGTCGGCGGAGGATATGCCATTGCCGACGGCTTCAGCTCCAGCGGGCTTGCCGGGTGGCTGGGCAGTCAGCTTATCTTTATCAGCTCCCTGCCGCCTTTCCTGGTCCTGCTGATCATCCTCGCCTTCATACTTTTTTTCACCGAGGTCAGCTCCAACACCGCCACCGTGAATATCTTCCTGCCGGTTCTGGCCAGTCTGGCCGTGGTTACCGGTTCAAATCCGCTTTTGCTGATGATCCCGGCCACCATCGCCGCATCCTTCTCCTTCATGATGCCGGCAGGTACGGGCCCCAACACCGTTATTTTTGCCAGTGAACGGATTACCGTATCCCAGATGGCCCTTTGCGGACTCTGGCTAAAACTCATCAGCCTGGTTCTTCTGACCCTTATCCTGTATTTCATCGTTATGCCCTGGCTTCATCTAGATCCGTCGCTGCCTGCCTGGGCCAGGTGAGTAGTCAGCTTTCATTTCTTGCTTTTGAACTCTAAATTGTCTTATTTTATATAATCCCTCCAGCGAACGAGGCTTTTGCCTTTTTGCGGATAGTTGAACTGGGTAAATTTTTTTCCAGAACAAAAGTCAATTACACTGAATGAAGGCATTTTTTACCGGAATTATCACACTGATCATTTTTCAGGCCATCACCACCGTCTCACTGAAGGCACAGAATCCGGTCATTCGCGACCAGTTCAGTGCCGATCCTACCGCCCGCGTTTTTGACGGCAGGGTATGGTTGTTTCCTTCCCATGATATTCTGGCGGATTCGGGCAGGGGAAGGATCGGCTGGTTCTATATGGAAGATTATCATGTTTTTTCATCGTCAGACCTCGTCAAGTGGACCGATCACGGGGTGATCCTCAGCCAGTACGATGTGCCCTGGGTTGATTCCTTGTCTTACAGCTTATGGGCGCCCGATTGCATTGAGCGAAACGGAAAATACTACTTCTACTTTCCGGCAAAGCCAAAGGACGTTGACCGGGGGTTTGGCATTGGCGTGGCCGTGGCAGAAAAGCCTGAAGGGCCCTATATACCGGAGATTAAGCCTATAACCGGTGTTTTTGGGATCGACCCCGGTGTATTTATTGATCACGACAATCAGGCCTATCTGTATTATTCGCTTGGGAAAATATTCGTGGCAAAACTTGCTGAAAATATGCTTGAACTTGCTTCAGAGCCTGTGGTCATCCAAAACCTTCCCACTGAAGGACTGATCGAGGGGCCGTTTATGTTTGAGCGTGGTGGAAAGTATTATCTGACCTATCCTCATGTCCAGGATAAGATCGAAAGACTTGAATATGCCATGGCTGATCATCCCCTGGGACCCTTTACCGTTGCCGGGGTGCTTATGGACGAATCACCAAAGGGCTGCTGGACCAACCACCAGTCGGTGATCGAATACGGGGATCAGTGGTACCTGTTTTATCACCAGAACGATTATTCTCCTTCTTTCGATAAAGCCCGGTCGGTTCGGATCGATAGCCTGTTCTTCAACGCCGACGGGACCATCCGGAAAGTTTTACCGACCGAAAGGGGAGTGGGGATTACTCCGGCAAGCTCATCAATTGAGATCGATCGGTATAGTGCATTGAGCGAAACAGGGGCAGGAATTGAATTCATGGATCCGGATAATAAATTTTTGGGGTGGAAAGTAAATCTGGAAGGAAAGGGAGCCTGGATCAGGTATGACAGGGTTGATTTCGGTAGAAAAAAATTGAAGGGGATTGAACTGGAAATTTACTCGGAAGAGGGTGGTCAGCTGGCAATATACCAGGACAATACCGATGGATTGCTATTGGGAAGGGTGAAAATTCCTTGCGGAAAGAACTGGGCAACAGTGTCATCAGAGCTTTCAGGTTTTCAACCCGGAGTGCACAATCTTTATATTGTGCTTGAAAGTGAAACAAAAGTGGAATTGAACAAGATCTTTTTTTATTGAGTTGTTGACTCTGCAGGAAAGAAAAGGTCCTGCTTCAGCAAAGTAAGGAAGCATTCCATACGATAATTCCCACAATGAATATCACGGATTACTGTTCAGGAATGATGAAAAAAGTAAAATCGGTCCTTTCCCAGGCTGGGATAATGATCATAGTACTAAGTTGTGTTTTTTCCTGTCGTCCGGAAAGCCACAGTCAGGAAATCGATGAAATGCCTGCATTTAATGGGGGCGATCCTGCTGTGGAATTCAGGAAGTACATCGCTGAAAACCTGGAGTATCCTATAAACGCATCAGATAAAGGGATAAGCGGTCGAGTCGTTGTTCAGTTCGCTGTCGATACCGGAGGTCATGTGGTTGATGTGGTGGTAGTGCAGAGTGTGGATCCGGCGCTCGACAGGGAAGCAGTTCGGGTTGTAAGCTCCAGTCCCGAATGGGAACCCGGGATCAAAGACGGGGAAAAGGTTAGCGTAATATTTACTTTCCCAATAAATTTTGTTCTCCAATAGTTAAAAGGCAGGATCTCAATGATCCCCGATCCCGTGCACCATCAATATGGCATGGAACAGGATTTTTGTGATCTCCTCCATGTACTCTGCAACAGCCTTCGGGCTCCCGGGCAGGGCGAATACCAGCGTTCGGCCCGTCACACCGGCCAGCGAACGGCTCAGCAGGGCGTTGGGCTTTTCCATGCCGTGTTTTACACGGATCAGCTCCATGATCCCGGGGATTTCCCGATCAAGCAAGGGTCTGATGGTTTCCGGTGCGATATCCCTTTCTCCCAGACCCGTACTTCCAGTGGTGAAAACAATGTCGGTGCCGTCAGAACAGGCTTTTTGTATTTCGGGGGATAAAAGTGCAGCTTCGTCGGGGATGATCTTTTCCTCAAATTCAATGGACAGTCTTTTGGCCACAGCCCACTCTTCGCTAAGTTTCCTGATCAGGGGTCCGCTTTTATCCTCGTATTCTCCGGATGAAGCGCGATCACTCAAAGTGACAATTTTTATTTTGAAGACCTTCGGGATGTACACAAGCGTATCGCCTGCCTTCATGACACCTCCATTTATTACCCTGGCAAAGATCCCTTCAAGGGGCATAATACAGTTGCCAACCTGCTTACCAATGGCGCACTTCGCATGGCATTTTTTTCCAATCTGGGTTACTTCCAGTTCAATATCGTCGTTGACGAAGCGATCGAGAATATTGGTCAGGTGTAGCTCTATCCCTTTGGTAGTGATGTTCTCAGCAAATGTACCGTCGGGAAAAGTGACCCCTGCCGTTTCCTCTGCCTTTTCAATGCTTTCGCGCGCAAGCAGACTAACCTGCCGGTGCCATTTCCCGGCATGTGCATCTCCTTCTATCCCGTTCTCATTCAAGATAATATGCTCTACAGGATGTTTGACTGTACCTTTTTCTTCAGAAATATTTACCGCAATTACTTCAAATTTCTTCATGTTCATCCGGATTTGTTTTTTCCTTCGAAACCAGGTGTATATCGCTCAATACCATATTTTTATCTACCGCCTTGCACATATCATAGATAGTCAGCAGGGCGACCCCGGCTGCCGTCAGGGCCTCCATCTCCACGCCGGTGGGCCCGGTACATTTTACCAGGGTATGCACCCTGATCCCTTTCTCCTCGGGTATGCATTCCACCTCCACCTTCGACAGTGCAAGCGGATGACAGAGAGGAATTAGGGCCGAGGTCTGCTTGGCTGCCTGGATCCCGGCAATCTCCGCCACAGTGAGCACAGCCCCCTTTTTAATGGAATTTTCCCTTACTAGTTTCAGCGTTTCCTCTTCAAGACGGATGAAACCGCTGGCTCTTGCCGTGCGCAGCTGGCCGGGTTTGGCACTTACATCCACCATGCTGGCCCTTCCCGCTTTGTCGGTATGCGATAATTCTTTCATACTTAACCTCCTATGGAATAAAAATGGTTCTTCACAGATGTTTCGCCCGATTCTGGCTTGATATTCAATGCTTTATTAAAAGCCTGTTCAATACCCATCTCCCTGATGCTATAGCCGTAATCGGAAAAGAGACAGGGCACAATGTAACCGTCGGCTGTCAGGCGAAACCGGTTACAAACCTTGCAAACACCTCCGCTGCCTCCTTCCACAGGGTAAAACTCCCCTTCGGCAAGGTTCATCTGGCGGATAAGGCGCAGGCTGAGCCCCTTCTCCCTGCAAAACTCCCTGACCAGTGCCTCATCGTCTTCATTCACCCCCCTGATCCTGACAAAATTGATCTTGATCGGATCAAAACCCAGCCGGATCGCCGTTTCGATCCCTTCCAGGACCTCGTCCAGGCGGCCCTTCCGGGTGATGCAGGTATACTTATCGCTGTTCAGGGTGTCGAGACTGATGTTTAGGCGCTTCAGCCCAGCTTCTCTCAGCTCATTTGCCAGTCCGCGGAGCAGGGTGCCGTTGGTGGTGAGGCCCACATCGGTGATCCCTTCAGTCCGGATGATCTGTTCAACCAGGCCTGCAATATCTTTCCTTACCAGCGGCTCGCCACCTGTAAGCCTGATCTTATTGATCCCCAGTTTCACCCCGGCCCCGACCACCGCCATGATCTCTTCAAAGCTCAGGATATCCCTGTGGTTCTTCAAGGTGACTCCCTCCTCCGGCATGCAGTAGGTGCAGCGGAGGTTGCAGCGGTCGGTCACCGAGATCCGCAGGTAGTTTATTTTTCGGTTAAAGCGGTCGTACATACACCGGGTCCCCTTTCCTTATTTCTTTAAGTCCGGCCGGGATCTCCATCAACGCCGAGGCAGCAGCCAGGGCATGGAGGTGCGCCGAGCCGTTAAAAGGCACTTCCATAATCTCCCCTTCAGAATTCAGGCCCACGGGTACCACGCCAAACCGTGAGGCATTTTTCCTGTACCAGTCCTGTCCCATCACCGCTTTGATCCTGAAAGGACGGTAAGCGGCCCCCATCAGCCTGAACAGCACGGGCTTCACGAGAAACTCAAACTGCACGAAGGAAGAGACCGGGTTCCCCGACATGCCGAATACGTACTTTTCTCCCTTAATGCCGAAACACATGGGATTGCCGGGTTTCATTCCAGTGCGTGTCCATAGGAGTTCATAGCCTTCGTCTGATATAAGCCCCGGGACTAGGTCGAAATCACCGACGGCGGCTCCACCGGTAAAAAGCACTACTTCGTTTTCCTGCTCGGCTTCCCGGAAACTTTGCAGCAGGGTTTCGCGTTCATCGGCGACAATACCCCGGTACGCAGTCTTCAGTCCGATCTTTTTTAACAGGGAAAGCAGCTGAAGGGCGTTGGTGTTCCTGATCTTGCCGCCGGCAGGTTCTTCGTGGTACTCTACCAGTTCCGAGCCGGTAACGATCAGTGCAATACGGGGAGGAGCCGAAACCTTCAGTTCCCGGTATCCTGCACCCGCAATAACGGCCAGCTGCGCCGGGCCTAAAAGGCAGCCGGGCTGCAGGAGGAGGTCGTTGGCCAGGTAATCTTCCCCGAGGTAACAGATATTTTTCTTTGATCCGGCATTGGTGCAGCGCACCCTACCGGGGGCGGGAAATTCCGCATCCTCGATCATAAATACGCCATCGGCACCGGCCGGAATGGCAGCTCCGGTCATGATCCGGGAACACTGTCCCTGAAGGATCTTCTTCGTCGGCATACTGCCGGCAGGAATCGTTTCCAGCAGTTCCAGCTCCCGGTCGAGATCTTCCATCCGACAGGCAAAGCCATCAACGGCAGCTTTATCGAAGGGAGGCATGGGCCGGTCGGCGCGGATCTCCTGTTGCAGCGCCGTTCCCAATGCCTCTTCAGCTGGCATGGTGGTAACGGTGATCCGGGGATCAAGTCCGGCGATGATCGCTTGAAGTTGTTCGTAATCAGCCATAATTTCCGGATTAGAAGAAAATTAGTTTTGCACTGGCAAATAAAAGAACAGCGGCCAGGGTATACCGAAGGTAGAGCTCGCCAATACGGAAACTCCCGAAATAGGAGCCCAGCAGTCCGCCGGCGGCACCTGCAGCGATCATCGGTACGATCTGAAGATCCGGCAGATGATTTCCTGTCAGGAAACCCGTCAGTCCGGCCAGAGAGTTCACCAGTATGAATGCCGCCGAAACAGCCGCTGTTTGTTTCACTGTGGCCCAGCCGAGAAGGATAATGACCGGACTGAGGATGATCCCTCCCCCGATACCAATCAGCCCGCTGAAGAAGCCCAGGAGCGCTCCGATCACAAGGGCCAGGGGGATCGTAATTTCCTTTCCCGCATCAGTCTTTCCGGGTCGGATCAGCATCCGGGCAACGGCAAAAAGCAGAAAGATCCCCAGAATAAGTTTGTAAATGTGGGCATCGACCCGGAAGGTCCCGCCGAGAAAGGCAAAGGGTACCGAAGTGACAATAAAGGGCCAGAGGAGCTTAAGACGATAATGGCCGTTTCTCGCAAAGGAAATAAAGGCAATCGTGGAAACGAAGATGTTTAGTATTAGCGCTGCGGGCCGCATGACTTCAGGAGCAAAGCCCAGAACAGCCATGAAGGCGAGGTAACCGCTGGCTCCGCCATGGCCGACAGAAGAATAAAGTACAGCAATCAGAAGGACACCCGCCAGAAATAAAAAATCTGTCATCTTTCGTAACTTTCTTGTTCAGCGGAAAGAAAACAGATAGTAAAAACCCCGGTCAACGACCGAAGTTCATTCTGTCCTTCTTTCCAAGTCATCCCGGATAGCCGGGAATCGGGAGGACAGACTGTTTCCGGTCTGTCCCATCGGCCGGGGTTCCATTTCAGGAACCGGGGCTCGAAGAACTTAGCACTGCAAAAATGCTAAAAAATATTTTTATATCTGGATAAATAGATATGTTTTTCGCTACCTCCCGGCAGTCGTCAGATCTGTAGAGGAGCATACGGTGGTATTTCGTGTCCGGATCGTCCTTTGCTAGGGATGTTCGCTGTAAAACTCAAGTACTTTTTCCAGTACATCCGTTCGTTGTGCGTCCTTCTCCATCAACAGTTCATGTTGAGCGTCGGGGACAAGGAAGATCTGGTATTCCTTACCCGCCCTTGCTGCTTTTGAGGTAAACTTCACATAGGCTTTGGGATAGACCACAGTTTCGTTATCGGCGGCAAAAAGGATGAACGGTGTTTTCAGATCCTCAGCATTCCTGCGTATGGCTTTCATGGCTTCGCACGATTCTGTCAGCCACTGCAGGGATGCCCCGCCCAGGCGGGCTTCAGGAAAACGGATATTGGCCTCGATGTTCCTGTAGTAGCGGATATCGGACCCGGTGACATCATTGCCTGCAAATGCGGTGGAGTCGTTGTGGTACCCGCTCTGACCGGGGGCATATTTCGGAGTCTTGCCTGCGAGAAGATGGGCCAGCGGACAGATATAAGGGCTCAGTCCGAGCATCGGGGAAGAGAAGGCTGCGGCGTTGAAATCGTCCGGGAATTGTTCAAGGTAAGTCATACCGATCGCTCCTCCCAGGGAATGGGCCAGCAGGTAACGATGTTCATGTTTGCCCGGTACCAGGTAGTGGTCGTAGAAATATTTCATGTCGCTGACATAATTCTGGAAGTCGTCGACATAGCCCATTTCCCGGTCCTCAGTCATCCGGCCCGACAGACCCTGGCCCCGGTGGTCGTGGATATAAACCGAATAACCGTTGTTATAAAGATCATAGATCAGCTCCCGGTATTTAATAGCGGCTTCGGTCCGGCCCGATGAGATCAGAACGGCGCCTTTCTCTGCCCCGGGTTGCCGGAAGATCCTGTAATAAATCTTTACATCAGCTGCCCCCGGAAAGGTCCCTTCCTCCCCGCCGGCATAGAAGGTTTCGATCGCACTGGCATAATCCCGGTCAAGAAGCTGGGCGGTGGTGGTCAGACCGGACTTATTAGCGCTGCTTTCCAGGATGGGGATGCTCGTGCTGCAGCCTGCCAGCAGGAAGAGGATAAGTGCCGGGATCCAGAGGTTCTTTTTCATGGTGTACAGGTTTTGAAGTTGGTTTATCAGGATGTTGCCAAATCAAATGTAGTAAAAAGGCCTTGATCTTATACAACTGCAGAACTGTTGTCAGACATGAGTTGCAGCTACCGTGGCAAAAGAGAATCGTGGTGTATCCGCAAAGGTGGCTGACGATAATTCAAAGTATCATCAGAACCTTTAAGCCATTTTTGCGTATAAAAGAGCTGAGGAAAAAAAGCAAAGTTGGAATGAACTGTTAAAAGTGGAATTATGAAAGGAATAAGAACCGGTACGATCATCCTTGCGCTGCTGATGATCCCCGTTCTGGGAAGCGCGGTCCGTTCCTGTGCAACATCCCGGAGTGCGCAGAGTTACATGATCCAGGACAGGGCAGAGCTTTCCCGGAACAAGAAATACAAAAAATCGAAGGCCTTTAAGAAGAGCGTGGCGCGGAAAAAATCCTATGCCAAAAAGAGCAAAAGGTAGTAATCCTTCAGGATGAGGGCAAAATAGCTTTACAGGTTCTCTGTCTGCTGAAGGATGGATCTGCCTTAATGTGGCTTTGTTTTTCCCACCGGTTTTCAGTATTTATCCGGAAAGATTCTATAATTTCAGGTGATCCAATAAATACCTGAGCGGATGAAAATATTTCCTGTTGAGTCACCCCGGGACCGGAGCGATTTTATCCATCTTCCCTACAAGCTTTACCGTAATGATCCCAACTGGGTGGCACCCCTCAGGGGCGAGCTGCGGAAAGAATTTGATCCACGGACGAATCCTTTTTTAAAACACTGCGAGTGGCAGCTTTTTCTTTTAAAGGAAGAAGGCAGGATCATCGGCCGGATCGCGGCCTTTATCGACACCCTGGCCATTGATTTCTGGAAGGAAAGGATAGGATTTTTCGGGTACTATGAATGCAGTGCTGATCATGTGGCTTCGCGGCTCCTTCTGGACGCCGCCGCAGGCTGGCTGAGAAAAAAGGAATGCACCTCCATGCGGGGACCCTGGAGCTTTATCTCCCAGGAATGGGGTATGGTGCTTGAAGGTTTCACCCCCGCACCGGTGATCATGGCACCCTATAATCCCCCGTATTACAACGAACAACTGGCCGCATACGGACTTGGCAGGATCAAGGACCTGCTTTGCTGGGAGATCTCCATTGCCGATGGGTACCGTATCCCCGGGCGGATTATTGAGCTGACGGATGCAGTGGCTGAACGTTACGGGATAAGGATCAGGAGCCTCGACATGAAGCGCTATGATGAGGAGATACAGGTGATTATCGAACTGTCGAACAGTACACTCATTGAGAACTGGGGCTATTCCCCGGTGACCGACGAGGAGGTGAATACCATGGCGAGGGATATGAAGAGGATCATTCAGCCGAAAGGGGTACTGTTTGCCGAGGACCGGCAGGGGAGAGCCATTGGCTTTGCCATTGTTCTCCCCGATCTGAACCATCTTCTTAAGGGATTGAACGGCAGGATGCTGCCTTTTGGCTTTCTCCGCTTGCTTTTCGGGATCCCGCGCCTGAGGCGGTACCGGATGTTTGCACTTGGGGTGATTCCGGAATATCAGGGCAAAGCGGTTGACAGTCTGCTCTATCGCAAACTCAATGAACAACTCCTGTCGGATGACCTGTGGATGGAGATCAATTATGTTCTGGAAGATAACTGGCCCATGATTAACGCGATCAATAAACTGGAAGCCAGGCCGTCACGACGTTACCGGGTCTATGAGATGCGACTGGAACCCTGATCGCGGTTTATTCAGCAAATAGCCTTATCTCGCCGGGGCCTGCACTTAATCGGGGATTTCCTCCGTGATCATTTCCTCCCTAACCTGGTGGGCCGATTGCAGGCGGACTTCTGCCTTGACAAGCTGGACCACGTTCAGCAGCAGGTTCTTGGTTTCCGTCAGCATTTCCATGTACGTGACACTGATCTTGACGCCCTTCCGCGTTTTTTTCAGGATCCTGATGCGGTTTCGGAGGATCTCATTGGCCAGGCTAATCACCTCATCCCTCCGGTGCGCCAGGGCATCGGTTTTCTCGTAACTTTTATTTTTAAGAAGGTTACTGGCAAAGGTGAAAAAGTCTTTCACCTGTTCGTTGAATTCTTTTAACTTTTCGGTTTGTTCGCGGTCAAAGGCGTGATTGTTGTCGAGGTGATCAAAAGCCGGCTGCACAACGTGGGCCAGCGAATTGCTCATTTCCTTCATATAGGTCACCACCTGGACATAATGGTGGCCGCTGACCAGGTCTTTGTCCTCGAATTTTTTTAGCGTGGAGGGGATATCTTCCCTGAGTTGCCGGATTTCCCGGTTCAGCTCCCTGCTTTCCTTCCGGAGGTTCTTCAGTTCCTTGTGCTTTTCCTTTGAGAAATTGCTGTAGGTCTGATAGAGGATCCTTGCCGTTTTTGTCACGGCGTTCCTGACATCCTGATCACAGGCACCAAGTACCTCCGCAGCTGCCAGCGGAATGGCCGCTTCGGCCTTTTCCTTTTCTGTACTTTTCTTTCGGTGGAAAGCCTGGCTTCGGATAAGGACATAGACCGAGAGAGCAATCAGAGCTAGGATGGCCGGCAGTTTCCCGAAGTAAATGACCGTGGCCAGGATGAAAGCCACAAGGAAAGCACTGAAGGCGGTAAAAAACCATCCCCCGATAACCGTCAGCACACCGGTTATCCTGTAAACGGCACTGTCGCGGCCCCAGGCCCCGTCGGCAAGGGAGGAACCCATGGCAACCATAAAAGTGACATAGGTGGTGGAGAGCGGCAGTTTTAATGAGGTTCCAAAGGCTATGAGGATGCTGGCCACCACAAGGTTCACCGATGCGCGGACCAGGTCAAAGGCGAGTTTTTCCTGCCCGTTATCCCCGGTTTTCTCCGGGTCGAAACGCCGGTCGATGAAGCGTTCGATGGCAGTCGGGGTGATCCGTTTAACAGCCGTGCTCAGCTGGACCGATTTCCTGACGATGAACCGGGCCATGATCGTAGATGTGAAGCGCTCCGAGCCTTCGTTCTGCCGACTCAGATCGATTGTGGTAGCGGTAACCGATTTGGCTTTCCTGGAGAAACGCAGCGTTGCCACCATAATCAGTCCGGCAATCACCAGGAAGTAGATCGGGGTGTTCACCGGCTCTTTCAGCGCTACCATCAGGAAAGAGCCCGGATCGCCGGAACCGGAAGCGGAGAAGATCCTGAACGATTCAAAACCTGCCAGCGGCACACCGATGAAGTTCACCAGGTCGTTTCCGGCAAAAGCCATGGCCAGGGCAAAGGTTCCGGCCAGCACCGTGATCTTCAGTATGTTGATCCGTGTAAAAAAAGCAAGTATCTGGAAGATGACCGACCAGCCGATGAAACTGATGAGCAGGATCCTGCCTGTATTATTCTGAATGTAGCCGAGTAGATTATCAGAGATCAGGGTGGTACCCCGTGCACCTTTGATGAGGAGGAAATACAGGATGACCGTGATGGCGAATCCGCCCCAGATCCCTGCCCAGATCTTATACGTCTTCCCCAGGTTAAATGAAAAGAAGAGCCTTACGATCCACTGGATAACCGTTCCGAAGGTAAAGGCGATGATCACCGACAGGAAGATCCCGACAATGATGATCCCCGAATTCTCAATATTGATATAGGCTCCCATATGATGAGACACATCCGGATTGCCGCTGATCTTGAAAACAGCCACAGCCACCGCTGCGCCCAGCAGTCCGAATACAATTGAGATCGTTGTAGAGGTCGGGAGACCCAGAGTATTGAAAAAATCCAGCAGCAGCACATCGGTCAGCATCACCGCCAGGAAGATGATCAGAATTTCACTGAAGGAAAAATTATCAGGGTTGAAAATGCCCTGCCGGGCAACCTCCATCATCCCGTTGGAGAATACTGCCCCGGCAAGTACCCCGAGAGCAGCGATGGCTATGATGATCCTGAAAGGAGCCGCTTTGGAACCAATGGCCGAGTTCAGAAAATTGACCGCGTCATTGCTGACACCCACCACCAGAAGTGAAATGGCCAGAATGAAAAGAAAAGCAATGATAAAAATGAAATATGCCTGCATGGATTTGCAAAAAAACTCAAAAAACGTCTAAAGATACAAGCAATGTTAAAAAAACCTTTAGAAAAGGTTAAGTAAATCTGAAACCGCGGGAAAAAAATAAAAAAAGAGGCAGTCTTTTACGGACTGCCTCCATCAGATTCTACTGAACTGTTAACGGATAACAATTTTTCCGTAAAGTGTTCGTCCTCCGTCGGTGATGTTCATCAGATACATTCCCGCTGACAGGTGTCCGACAGGCACTACTGTGTTTGTAATACCCCGCTCAATGATCCCGCTGTCAACCAGTTTGCCCGACAGATCGCGGAGCTCGAAACGGGCCCTTCCCATGGTCTGGTCAAGGGTGATATGAATCTGCTCATCGGCCGGAACAGGATAGATGGTCAGTCCCTTATCCTGCACTTCACCAGTGCGTGAAGGATGGGCGATTTTTCCGAATACCGGCCTGATAAACAAAGCCTTGTCGGTATCTGCTTCGCTCCAGTTCCCTGCAGTATAAACATAATTGCTTGCCGGGGTATAGCATGCCTCAGAACTTACGAGAAACAGGTTGGTATAGAAACCCTGATGGCAGCCAAAGGCATAGGTTCCCGGAGCCAGGGTTACCGGTTCTTCGAATGTCAGGTAATAATCGAATACGTTTTCTTCAAGGATGCAGAGCTTACCTGTTGCCATCTCTTCTGAAGGCAGGCCATCCACGGTGCTGTAAACAACGGCATAGGTGGTATCGTCGGCCACGGGGGATACCAGGCGGATCCATATCCCGGAAAGGGTATCCTGGCTGCCGAGCGTAAAGTTTGAGGTTATCAGGCCTCCTTCATCCGACTGTATGGTGAAGCCTTCAGTTCCGTCGGCTACACCGTTATCCCGCGCCATGACTGAATCGGTAACCATAACGGTCAGTTCAGTTTCATTGTTTTCGGGGAACTGGTCGCTCAGATATCCTGCAACAGAAACCGTTTCCGTTACCTTATAGCTTCCGGTTTCCCCCGAAGGGCTGATGGTTTTGCTGTACATCCCCTCTTCACCTGCCGGCATGTCGTAAATACTGAAATCATTACTGCTTTGTTCGACATCATTGAAAAGGACGCTAACCAGCCCGTTAATTTCGGGAGCCGTATAATTCCCGTTGTTTTTATAATACACTTCGAAAGTGAGGTCTTCCAGCTGAGAAACCGGGATCTGTGTGTATCCGTTTTGCGGGACAATCCGGCTGGCTTCTGCATCGTTGATCTTTTCAAAGACGGTGTAGGAAAAGACGACGTTCTTCGGTGTGCCCTGGATCAGGCCCATCAGCGAGCCCTTTCCCTGCATGTAATCCGCGCTGAAAAAAGCCCCGCCGGCCAGGCCGCTGGAGAGGCCAAAGGATTCCATGACATCCGGGAACACATCGTGGGAGATGCCTGCCGGAGTTCCATCGGGCAGGTTAATGGCATCAATCTGGCAGGTATTTAAGCCTCCCTGGTAAAAAGCCCAGAGGGTGGGCACCTCACGGGAAACATTGTCAAATGCTATTCCGTAGATACCCGGGAGGGTGTGTGTCGCTGCCGGTATGACTGACAGGACCTGTCCGCTCATGGAAATTGACGTAATGTCGGAATTGAAGGTACCGGTCCAGAAACCACCGTTCCCGTTGTCGAGTGTCGGGTCGTAGGTGATATATCTCGCCGTGTATGCAGCCTGGGAAGTAATCTGGGTCCCTGTCAGCTGGTGGTTTACCGGATCCACCTGGTAAATGATCGCGGTATTATTCGACATGTAAAGCCAGGTCCCGTCGGTGGTTATGGCTCTTGTTCCGTTAAGTCCCGGGATAACAAATTCCTGCAAAAGGGAGAAATCCTTTGAAAAACGGTACAGTGTATCGCTTGCCCAGCGGGAGATCCAGAATTCGTTATTCAGGTAGGCTATGCCGGCCATGCCGACGTCACCGGCTGCCTGATCGGTCGGGCTGAACTGTGAGTTCAGCTCCCATATGGCTTTGGATGTATTTACAGGCATGGTCTTATCCTTCAAAGGAGCGGCTTCGGCACCGGGTACCTGTGCCGACAGGTCTGTTGAAAGAATGAGGGAGAGACAAACAGAGCTGAGAAAATAAAAAAATCGTTGCATGTAGTTGGGTTTTAAGTAAAGATTAAAGCTATTAAAAATTATGCAGTGGAATGCAGCTTTCCTTCCTGTGTGAGAAAAAAAACCGGGTCAGAAAACTTCCAGTATTTTTTCAGCTTTATTGGCAAAACCGAAATCTGCAAAAGAAAAAAGTAAAGCGCTTAAATTCAAGAGAATACCGGTTAATGCCAGGACTACCCACAGCCATGGCACCACTCCCCGGTTGAAAACCTTCAGCACTGAACAGCTTCCTCCCGGTTTTTAAAGATTCCCGGAATCTACCGGGGTCTTACCAGGTGTAAGGTGTCACCTGGTAGACGTAGTAATTCAGCCAGTTGGAAAAAAGGAGGTTGGCGTGGGCGCGCCAGCGGATGACCGGTGTTTTGCGGGGATCGTTATCGGGGAAGTAGTTCCTGGGAATATCGATATCCAGTCCTTTGGCGACATCCCTTTCGTACTCATTTTTTAGGGTCAGCGGATTGTATTCGAGATGCCCTGAAATGAAAATCTGCCGGTTATCCCTCGAGATCACGATATTTGAACCCACCTCTTCCGACCAGGCCAGTAACTGCAGATCGGGGTGAGCCGTGATATCCTCCATGAGGTTCTCGGTATATCGGGAATGCGGGGCCGGGAAGAGGTCATCAAAGCCTCTCATCAGCGGAACCTTCGGATCGGTGATAAAGTGATCGAATACCCCGGAGGCTTTTCTTTTCAGGGGATATTTCGGGATCCCGTAATGATAATACAACCCGGCCTGTGAGCCCCAGCAGATGTGCATCGTACTGGTGACATTACTGCGGCTCCATTCCATCACCTCGCAGAGTTTTTTCCAGTAATCGACCTCTTCGAATTCAAGCATCTCCACCGGGGCACCGGTAATGATCAGTCCGTCGTAACGCCGGTGCCTCAGCTCTTCGAAGGTTTTGTAAAAGCCCTCCAGGTGCTCCCTCGGCGTGTTCTTCGATTCGTGTTCATCCATGTAAAGCAGGTCCAGTTCCACCTGGAGCGAGGTATTGGACAGGTTTCTCAGGAGATCGGCCTCAGTGACCTGTTTCAGTGGCATCAGGTTGAGAAGTATAACCTTTAGCGGGCGGATATCCTGGTGTGTGGCCCGCGATTCTTCCATGATGAAGATATTTTCATTTCTCAGTTCACTGATGGCGGGCAGCTTATTGGGTACGATGATGGGCATTTTCGCTTGCTTTATCAAAGAATAACAAATATAGGATGAGTATGTTGAAAGTGAAAGGAGAATTTCGGGGGAAACGGGGTTATCGGGGGAAGCGGAGGAACCGGGGGGGTATGCGTTCCGGTAGCCTGTAGTAAGGCACCTCAGATTTATGGTAAAATTATTAGTGCATCCCTCGACAGGCTCGTTGACCACAAAAGCTCAACCTCCGTCAGCCATAGCTTTAGCGACGGCTGGCTCAACCTCCGTCAGCCATAGCTTTAGCGACGGCTGGCTCAACCTCCGTCAGCCAAAGCTTTAGCGACGGCTGGCTCAGTCTTTCTCTCCCGCCACCACATCAAACACCTTCACTTCTTTCCACAGGTCGCCGTATTTATCAATAAATTCAAGGTGGATAGGGTGGTCCTGGTAAATATCGTGGTCGGCTGCGGAACCGAAATGGACTATCCAGGCATAGTCGTAGTCGTTATCAACGACCTCGCGCCCGGTACCGGCCGGTGTTCCGTAATAGAAGTTCCGGATTACCGGGATGGTGCCCAGCTTTTCCAGACCTACTTCAAAAGCGGCTTTCTGTTCAGCGCTAAGAGCGCCGTGCATCCGGAAGTAAACCGAGTGGATGAATAATGTGCTCATGGAATTTTATTTGGTTTTATGTTCTTCTGAAGCATCTTTTTTTTCTTTTTACAGGATCAATTGTAAAGCGAAATATATTAAATTTATTTATGTGAATTTTCTGCTTTGTCCCGGTCTCAAACTACTGCTTTAATATTCAGATGCTTGAATTAAGGAGTCTAAAGAAAGAGTGTTTTTAACCTCCAGCTGTAATACAGTCTGGACGGGAGAATATTTACTGATGACTAATCCCGGTTTGTGAGAGAAGGATCGGGTTCGGGCATGTGTTCTTTCTGTAAGACAGACCTGTATTAAAATAATAAGTCGGAATATCTGTGCTGAAGGACGAATAGATCTTCGGAAGGAAGTTAAAACTACTATATATCAGATAATTAACACACATTAAACCATTGTGAAATGAAAAGTAACAGAATTATTCCGGCATCTATTCTTCTGCTGCTGTTTTCTGCTGCAACAATTAACGGACAGGATACGCCTGTTGAAAATATCAGCGATGTGATCGAAAAACCGGCCGGCGAGTTTGCCATTGGTATGGATGCTTTGCCTGTGATCAATTTCGCCGGTAACATTTTCAATAGCAACGGTAATAACAGTTTAAAATTGAATACCTTAACGTTGAATGGAAAGTACTATCTGAAGACGAACAGTGCTCTTACCATGTATGTAGCGGTCAGTGATAATGTGAGCAGGAACAGCTATTTTGTCAGGGACGACGAGGCTTTTTTTTCAGACCCGCTCAGCGAGGCCAGGGTAGTGGACGAACGTACAATACATACATCGGCTTATGATCTGGGCGTAGGATATCAGCGCTATGTCGGAAGCCGGCGACTCAAAGGCTTTTATGGTATAATCGCCTCATGCGGGTATGAAAGTATGACCAATAAACTGAGCTACGGGAATCCAATCACGGAAAACAATACTAGGCCTTCCACGGTTTTTGGGTATGAAAGTGAGGATGGCCGTGCGCTGTTTATGGACTTCGGGACCGAATACAGGATCCAGGCAGGATTACAGGCCGGGGTTGAATATTTTTTTACCGGCGAGCTGAGCTTGGCACTGAATCTGTCGGCCAGCGGACAGTATATTATTATTTCTTCGGATGAAATCCAGCTAGAAAGATATGACGGGACGCAGGTGGTTGTCTCGACCGACACAAACAGCCCGGGATCACGCCAGTTCCGTTTTCAGACCATGTT
>JBMOLL010000096.1:0-6425 GCA_049325415.1 Bacteroidota bacterium
TCATAACCGGTTTCCCGGTGATGTCGCAAATTCTGATCAGTATGTCATTTTCCGGGGTAAATCCCGGCACCACGATTACTTCCGAAGTAGCCGGATTCGGATAAAGTAAAAGTTCATGCAAAGAAACAAAATTTTCTGATACCGAAGTCGAACCCGAACCATCTTCTGAAACCGATTGATAAATCCTTCCGGTTTCATAATTCTGAATGAAGCCAATCACTTTAATATCATCGGGATCCTCCACGTTGGAATAGGTCCAGCTGTAGCTTTTTTCAGCCACGGCGTTCAATTCCCAGTCCTGTTCAAAAAGAGTGCCTGCCGGTCCGGGAAGCATGGCCAGTACCACATTCCTGAAAAGGGCATCACCGTTTCCCCCGGTATAAGTCGTCACCTCCGATTCCACCACGGCCAGGTTAAGCTGTAGTTTATCCACATTCATGGATTCATTTGCTGTAATCTTTGCTGTGACGCGAAGATGATCACTTTCTTTACTTACATTAAGTTTAAGATCGAATTTCGGCCTTTCGAGGGCAAGGTTATGCAATACTGCCGTCTGCGGGTTGAGACTTATAAAGTCATACCTTGTATTAGCGGCATAGCCTCCGTCCATAACGGCATACGGTACCGTATTAATTCCATAGTAGAACGACCGGGAAGCTGCCGGGGCCGGGTTATTCAGGTTCATGGGATCCTCTCCGGGATAAGCCATGTGGTACTGGATATTGATCAGGTCAAGGGAATCTCCGGTGTTCTGAATATTATCCACGAAATCGTCGGCGCTTTTTGAATCGGAATCAGCCGAACTGGTAAAATGTTCGAGCATTACCTTCTTACTTCTTTCCCCGATATACACATTATCGAAGGCGAAACCGTAATTTTCTTCCACACTGCCACCGTCGGTAGCATAGATCACCCTGAATACCACACTGGTCTCTCCCTTAAGGTCGTCCAGACTATGAGCGGATTCGATCCAGGTCGTATCAGCCTCATCCATGCTGGTACCCGACCAGCCAATGCTGTTGTTGTTGGGCTTATTTATAATGTCGAAAGCATTGTACCATTCAATACCCTCGTTATAGTCTCCTTCCCTGACCCAGGTCCGGCCATCATTCAGACTGTATTCGAGCACCGCTCCATCCCTGTTCCTGTCGAAACTCCGGAGAATATCCATCCTGATCATCGGCCTGTCCATATCCCTGAAATCGAAACAGGGACTGGATACCCAGGATTCCTCTTCTGCCTTGTTATCCAGATTGGTATACCAGGCCATATTCCCAAGCTCAGTAACAAGCCCGGGGAAATCGGGTATTCCATGCGACCAGCTGTTCACTCCTACTGTAGTAGAGGAACTTCCCCAACGGGGATTAAGCTCGTTAAAGGTCTCAAAATAACTGCTGTCGGCCAGACTGATTGTTGGCTTCAGTACAATTGATTTACTGATCGAATCAGAACAGGTCTGACCGGTTTGGGGAATGAGGTTTGTCGCGATCAGTTTCACACTGTAATCGTCCATTGACGGGAAAGTATAGCCAATCGAACCGGCATCCGAGACGGTAATGGATCCGATCTCCTGATCATCCCTGTCATAAAACTTCCAGATATGACTCTGCCAGGCCAGTTCGGAGAAGGAAGTGTTTTCAAATTCAACAGGGACATCATTAAGGAAACAATCGCTTACCCAGTTAAATGCGGCTACCGGTTTATCACCGAAATCTACGGTACTGTCGATGCTCACAGAACAGCCCCGGTTTGTTTCGGCGTCCAGGATGATCTTTCTGTTACCGGGTGCGGTATAATCGTGTACAGGAGCAAATTCTGAGGAAAGATTAAATTCCCCGCTGTTGATATCACCAAAAGTCCATGACCAGGCAAGCACTGAATCGGGTTCATCGGTGAGGTTGCTAAAACTGATCTCTCCGCCGTCAGAGGGTATGCAGGTCGAACTCATCCCGAAGGAAAGGTTCGGAACAAACCGGTTGATCACTTCACTGTACACGGAATCAGCGCAACCATTCTCCGAAATATATTTATAGGTTATCCGGTTGGTTCCAAGCGGTGCTGCAGAGGGATCAAAAGTGAATCCTGCAATCATAGTTCCCGAAACCCCGTTGCCAAAAAACATAAACTGTGCATCCTCATTAAAATTATCCAGATTCCCGCGAAGATCGTATTTGGGGTCCTGCTCACAGACTTTGGCATCCGGACCACTGATAATCTCCATTACGGGTACCTTATCGATATAGATCCGCCTGGTGATCTCCCTGTCAATCCCACCATATTTATACCGGTAACCAACTAGGTAATAACCTCCTTTCAGCTCTGAAGGTATTAGCTGTGCCCTGTTATCATTAAGATCATTGTCGACCAGTCCTTCAGACAACAACTGTTCGCCGGAATTGTAAAGAACGAAAGTCCCTATATTGTTCTCCACATTATCTCCAATGATTTCAGTTGGGCCCTGGTTAAAACATATGATGGAATCCACGGTAATAATGGCAGATCCCTTGATCACGGAGAAGGGCCTGGTGTCCTCGCTTACACAGCCAAAACTGTTTGTATATACGTACCTTATCGTGTGCCAGGAACCGTCGGGTTCAATCCAGGCCGGGTAGAAATATCCGGTTGAAGTTTCCACGCCATCACCGGAAAAAACACCCGGACCTACATTGGCGGTCAGCAGTACCTTTCCTTCCGAATTATCATAGGTATCCCTGGAATTGGTGATCTGGACCGCTGTTGCCAGGTGCACAAGCACCTCGGCTGAACCGGAACCTGCCGATGAATTGTTTATATTATCAGTAACACTGAACACGGTATATGTCGCATCGGAAGCAGGTTTCACATAAAAACCATACGGGGAACTGACGTCGGTTACCGAAATGTATGGATTACCATCCATATAAATCTGCAGATCGAAAGGAGCTGCACCGGTAATGTTTACATAGAGCCGGATGGAATCGCCCATACAGATCTCCCCGCCCCCGATAATGGTGGCTGTTGGCAGCTGAGTATTGATCGCCACATTATTATGAAGCAGGTTGTTGTCCTGTGAAGCTTCATTTCCGGCTGCATCCTTCAAAATGACCGTGCATTCGAGGTTCCCTGATAAAACGGATGCGTCACCGGCAGCTACGGTATAGCTAAGTATATAAATCGTATCCCCGTCGAAGGGTGCAAAGCTTACCCTCGTGGCAGAAACCGGTACATTATTGATCACGGTTCCTGGCTGCGGAGTCAGGCTACCTTCATGTGTATAGATGAGAACTTCCACAATTTCACCGACCTTCACCACACCGGTGGTCAGTACTACCATGGAATCGATGGCAGGGGCCGTAGCATCGATAAGCGGCAGTGTTCCTGAAACGGTACTGTAGGCGTTACTGCTGTTTCCCACAGCATCTGCCATCACAGCACTTACCGGAAATGAACCGCTCACATCCGGGTCGCCGTCGCTGATGGTGTAATACAGCTGATAAATCCCTGAACCGGCTTCACTCCAGGTTATATCCGGGCTGGTTGCCGGAATTGTGTTTACAAAGGTGGATGCTTCCACCAGCTGATACCCGTTTCCATCGGCATGAAGCACAAGCGGGAT
This sequence comes from Bacteroidota bacterium, assembly GCA_049325415.1. GTDB lineage: Bacteria > Bacteroidota > Bacteroidia > Bacteroidales > JBMOLL01. The sequence goes on from JBMOLL010000096.1 coordinate 3,596, forward strand.
CGTTTGCCCGATACGGTAGCTGCCTCCGCTCACACTGAGAAGGTCGATCACCGGCTTGCGAGAATCGATAGGGTCGTTGTTGTTGGTGGAATTCGTGCTGAAAACATTACCCGGTGTTCCTTCATTGCTGAGCTGAACATTCTCAATCGGAATGTTTGCAGCAGCCGTGTAATCCGTGGAGTTCTCCAGTATGGTAAATGTGGCGTTATAGGTATACGCGTCGGTCTTTGGCAGGAGTACCAGGTCACGGCCTGCCACCTTGCCACCAAGAAGTGTGAAATTCTTACCTCCATCCGATTCGGCCAGTTTGATCGTGACATTCACCACATCGCCGATCCCCATGGGGGCATTGGGGTAATATACGGTATCGATCACTGGCTCAATCGAAGCAATGATCAACAGGGTGTTCTCACTTGTCAGGCCGGCTGAAGTATTGCTAAGTTCACTTCCTGCAATGTACAGGGACAGGTTCTGGTTGCTATCAAAATCGTCGTTATACGACAGCTGAATAATGATGGAATCTGCTGCCACATAGGTGATATCGCCGGTATTCTGTATCCTGAGCCTGCCGCTGAAGTTTGGCGTAAGCGTAAAATTGGAAATGGAAAAAGTCCCGTCGGCGAAGGTGTCTTCAAAAAGTTTCACATAAAGCAGTGAATTATCGAGATTCGACTCCGTAAGGGGCGAACGGTTGGTATAGATCCTCATTGAAGCTGCCTTCGGAGTGATGGTGCAGAATCCCGATACGCTCAGTCCGGCCGGGGTATGACTGAGAAGGCTGGAAGCAATACTGGCCGAAAGACTGATGCTGCTTGAGATATCAAAATCCGGCTCGGCAGGCACGTCGATGGTTACCTGTAATCCGTTCAGGTGTACCCTGCCATTGCCCGAATCCGTTCCGAGGATGGCATCCCTGATGGTCGTCCACCCGGTGCCTGAAGCTGTGAGCCCGTTGATCAGTGTTGCCCTGAGTGTTGCATTGGTCTCCAGATCGGCAGGCCATACCTCTTCGGAAAGGGTCAGGACGATGGAATGCGTGGATGTTCTCATACTTTCCTCTGTCACACTTCCGATAAGGGTACTGGTACCGGAAACCGAGACCGATGGTGCCGTGGGGGTAAGTGTCAGTGTACCGGTGGCAGCATAGGTTCCCGATGAATGCAGGAGGTGGGTACTGTTTACCGACAGGGTGATATTGTCTGTAACGGCCATATCAAAACCCGGTATGGCGGGAATGGTCACGGAGACTGTGCTCGTCGTATAGGTAAAGGTCAGCAGGTCGCGGATCTGGTTATCCCAGGCAGTATCCCCGACAAAGGCATCCTTCAGATTGCTCGCCACCGGGTCGGCCCATTCATCTCCTGTCAGGCTGATGGTAAAGGTATGGGGGCTTGTTCTGATGGAAGCCTCCGTGTAGCTTACATTGGTGAAACTAAGCTGCGGGTCGGTATTGGCAATAGTGAAGTTATCGCTTCCTCCGGTAATGGTTTCCGGATACTTCGCCAGGTTATCGGCAGGTGTTACCGTAAAGGCTTCTGAAGAAGACAGGTAATAGGAAGAATTCGCCGGAAAGGTGATCGTCAGGACATTGCCTCCGGTAACATTGATGTCTGCCGTAGTCATGGCTGTGATCAGGGCGGAAGCTGCCGGGCTGAACATCCCCTGGATATATCCGAGTACGGAGTCTTCTTTAATATCGCTTCTCCATTCATTATTCGCGAGGGTCAGGGTGTAGGTGTGGGAGGAAGTCCGGATATCAGCCTCACTGACCGAACTACGGATCGTACCACCGAAGCTGACTGAGGTAGCAGAATTCAGAACAATTATCTTTTCCGGGATGGACAGATCACCAGAGTAGGCTATGCAGTTGTCGGGAATGACAAAGGTGACTGTATCATTCTCCGTAATGAAGTAAGCAGCGACGGCGGGCAGGGTGATAGTGGCGATAGTGTCGTCGGTTACGCTTACACTGGTGGTCAGCAGTGCGGCTTTTACCAGCTCCCAGGCTGCACTTCCGGTCATTCCATTATAGAATTCCGTCGTCAGGGTTGCATCGCTTCCGAGTGCAGCATCAAAGGTAGTTCCGTGTATGATTAATTCTATCGTTTGTCCGCCTGTACGCATATTGCCTTCATTGCCAACCGTCTCAGACAACTCGCCGCTGACCTGACCTGATAGTGGCACAAGAAGGGAAGTAAGGAATATTGTGAAGATCAGTGATTGCCAGGATTTCATTATTTGCAGGGTTTTAATCCGTTTTTCTTTTTCAAAGCTGACCGTTCTCTTTGGTTTTGACCAGGGTGATCATGCTGTTTCCTTCATAGCTGTTTCCTCCCGTAATGATCACTCCTCCATCGGGTGTTGCAGCAATTCCGTTACCTGTCTGGTTTCCGGTTTCTCCGAAATACAAACGTATTGCATCGGAACCTTCCGGATACAGCTGCAGGAAGATGTCTTTATTTTCTGCATTGGTAATAGTGCCGGTTACAGCAAGACTTCCTCCGGCGGTTATCACCATCTTTTCACCTGTAAGGTCTATCCCCGTGGTCGAAATGGTTGCAAACTTCACTCCGTCTGAAATAGTTCCGTTAATCAGATCAAAGGAATAGATCTGTGTTTCGGTCGAAGTATTTTCCGTATACCCCAGCAGGTAATAACCGTCGTCAGTTTTTACCAGGTAGCGGGCCACATCGTCAGCCGCTGTGCCAAATGCTTTGGTATCAAGGGTGATACAGCTTGAATTCAGCAACAGCACCACCATATCCAAACCGTTTAAGAGCCCGTCATCGTAAGTACAGGCACAGAGAAATCCGCCGGGAACCTCCAGCAG
>JBMOLL010000097.1:0-6336 GCA_049325415.1 Bacteroidota bacterium
ACCGATGTATCAAAACTCCACCCGGGTATCGAACCCGGATGGAGTTTGCCAGAAAGAAAACTTCAGGTTCCATTACCCGATATATGTTAAAAGACAAAAAAAAATTGGATTACAACATAGAAGGGGTAAGGGGTGAGGAATGAAGTGAAAACTATGCTATTGAAGAGTTTGGTTTCTATCCGTTGCCGCCCCACCCTCGTCTCCCTCCCCCGCCTCGCCTTCGCGTAGCTTCAGCGGAGCAGGGGGTGGGAGGGATGTTTGTTGGTTGCGTTGGATGGTTTTTTATCTAAGTTTCCTATCCATTTTCAGCTTCCAGAAGTTTCACGCCCGACATATCGGCTTTGCCGTTCTTCAGAAAGGCATAGCTGAGGCGGTCGGCTTCACAGTCGATGAGCCGGATCCGTTTCAGACTTTTGTTCTTGAAAAAGGTATTGATGAACCTGGCATTGCGGAATGTAACCCCGGAGAAGGCGCAGTTTTCGAATGAACAATCCTCGATGCTGCCTTCGAAAACGATATCGTTCAGCTGGGTACCGTGAAAGGAGGTCCGTTTCCAAACTGCATTTTCAAGGGTATTCTTTCCGAAATCACACGATTTCATCGTTAGCCCGCTCAGGTCGGCAGCGGTAAAATCGCAGCCTTCGATATGGCTGCCCGTGATCATGGTTTCTTTCAGCGAGCTGTTCGTGAAACGGTTGCCGGAAAGTTGGGAATTCTGAATATGACTGTTTTCCAGCCGGGAGGAGGAGAAATCACAATCGGCTACATGATTGGCCTTCAGGTGCAGCCCCGACAGATCAGAACCGTTAAAGCGGCAGCGACGCATATTGGAGGCGGCAAAGCGCTCATGCAGGTTTTTAAGCCCGGAGAAATCGGCATCTTCCCAGTTCCCGAATGACATGTCCCATTCCGGCTTGCTTTCCGCTCTTGCATTTTTTTCGTCTTCCGGGGCCTTTTCCGGAAGTCTCGTATCCGCGTTTGTCGAAAAGTAATTCAGGTCCACGCCCAGGATCTGTGCCAGCCGGTTCAGCATGATGAGGTCGGGCAGGGATTCGCCACGTTCCCATTTCCCGACGGCCTGGGGACTGATAAACAGTTGTGCGGCGAGTTGCGACTGGGAGAGCTTCATTCTCTTTCTTGCTTCAGAGATTTTTCTGCCAATAGTTATGTTTTCCATCATTTTAATTTTTTGTGTTTTACGATGGGACAAAGTTAGTCCGGCTCTCTCCCGGAACCGTAAAAATAAGCTTCTTCCTGGTTGTTTATCCCTTCTTTACAGTTGTATTTGACAACTGCCGGTTGTTATTTGTGATTTATCTGTCCGAAATGGAGAACTACCCGTGAGACAGGGGAAAAAACCATCTTCCTTTATAAAAAAAAGGTTTAGGTCAGCGCAGAAATGGGAGCTGACCGGCATGGACCGGCTTCGTTGCTGCGGAAATGGCTTATAAAGCCAGGGTAAGTCCGACCGAGGCGCGATAGCCCGACCAGTCGAGCTTTACCCGGTCGCCATTGCCGTGGACCGGAGAATATTTCTCATCTCCGATCTTATACCATAAATCCGATTCAGTGTCTGACTCATATCCGAATCCGGCATGGAGGGCCAGGTTCTTTGTAATAAAATACCTGACTCCTGCACGAGGTTCCATGAACAAGCCTGTGCTTTTAAAATCGTTATAGTCGTCGAAGGTGTAATCCGTTTCGTAGAGCCTCATCCACTCGTGGATTTTCAGTTTCGAACTGATAAGTCCGAACCGGAGCTGAACATAGAAATTCAGATGTTGACCGGCGGGTATCAGTCTTTTGTAGGCCACGCCGAACTTATGGCCGTTAAGAATGTAGTCCTGGGCCATGGCCCCTGAATAATCGGCAAGGCTGTTCCTGGCACCCGTGGTCATGTAGGTCCAGATCACTCCGAGACCGTGCTTCGACGCGATCATGAAATCGGCTGACAGGCTGTGGTTAAAATACGGAGGAAAGGTTTTCACGCTTTGCATCGGGTATTCGGCTGCATAGACCCTCATTTCAGTCTGAAAAACCCGCAGGTCATCCAGGGTGTTGTTGCCGTATCCGAAACTGTAATCCAGTTCCAGCACCTGTCCGCTTAACAGCCGGCCTGTGACCAGCAGGAAAAATATAAGATATGCCTTTCTCATTGATCAAGAAAATTTGCTACATCAAGGTATTTTTTATCTTTAGAATAGATCCGGTTATCAAAAAGCCTGGCCTGGTAAAAATATTCACTGGGAACTTTAAATTTCACTTCTTCGTTTTCCATATCCAGCACATAGTAATAATCCCCGCCATAGGCAATAAACAGATAACCTGATACCGGGTCTGTATTGTAGAAAACGATGGTGCCGTTTAAATCGGTAATGGCAGCCATATCCATGGATGAATACAGGGAATAGTCCTCGCAGCTGCGCATTTCGATTACTCTCTGGGTGTAGGGTTTGATATAAAACCTGGATGTATCGGCTGCATCGAAAGCAAATGGGATGCTACTGGCTGCGAAACAGTATTTTGAATATTTCAACAGGAGTGATCCATCCTGCACCTCGTACATACTGAACTGATCATCATCACTTAAATAGGCAATATACCTGCCGTCCGGTGAGGCGACAATCTTTCCTTTCGTACCGAACTCCTGACGCAATATGGGTTTTTGTGTGGCGGAATCAATGATTACCAGGCTGTCGGGAATACCGCTGCCCAGGTTTGAGGCACTGACCAGGATCCGCTCTCCGGTGAGGGTGACATTATTGAAAGTGGACCCGAGAGGGATGCTGGTTTGTTCGTAAAGGTCACGGTAGGGGAAATAAAGCAATTGATCGTTATTCAGCACGCAGATTCCGGGCGATTTGGGTGCGCTGGAAAATGCCGGCCATACACCCGGCACACTGGTTTCAATCCGGATACCATTGATCCGATTAAGCTGCTGATCGAAGGTGAACAACGAATCCTCAGTGAAAGCGTACAGTACTTTTTCAGTGGTGTTGAAGGCATAGCGCAGTTCCTGCTGGCTACCGCCTGCTACAAGCCGATCAAGCGAATAGGTCCTGTTCGAGGAGCAGGCATATGAACTGGTCAGGTCGTCATTCATTTGATAGCATATCAGCTTGTAGCTTATGCTCTTAAATCCGGGGTAACTCACCATGACGGAGGTGTCGGCATAGTTTAATGCCAGCGTATTGACTCCTTCCTGAATAAAGAAGACGCAATCCGGATTATCCGGATGGTGCCAGTAAATGAGCAGGGAGTCGGGTGCGCGGTCTTCGAAGAAAAGCTGCGGGATTGGTGCACTGACGGTCATTTCGCTCAGCGATTCATTTACCGTGGCTCCTTCAACCACACAGGTCAGGCTGTATTTTTTCGTACCCCCCACAAATTTTTTGTCAATATAGACGGTGCTGTCCTGTTTGGTGATCTTATGAGCGGAATAATCCGGGAGGACCAGGTAATAATAGCTGAGGTTGAACTGACTGCATTTGTCCCACTCAATCTTCAGGTAGCCCTCTTCGGTCATACTGTTCCTCATTTGTAGTACGGGGGCATCATAGCCGCCGCCGATCTCGCCGATCCAGACTGTCCAGGTCCGGCTGGCATAATAGCCTTCCCCTCCGGCAATATCGGCAATACTCCCTGATCCGGAATTGGTATATAATTCTGCATGCAATTCATGAAACCCGTCGGAGTAATATTTCGGATCAAGGAAAAAGCTTCCTTTTGCGGTATAGAATTCCCAGGATTTTTCTTCCATGGTGAAACGGACGGCAATAATGTCGAGTCCTTTTGTGTCAAAATCGTAGCTGATCTCGGTCTTCTGAAACAAAAATATTGTATCGGCTTCTTCACTGAATTCCAGTGTTATGGGATGCGAGGGGGCGGGTTCTTCGACCTCCCTGAAATATTCCTTATTCAGCGGATACTCACAGCTGCACAGGAGGGTGGTCAGAAAAATTATGGTCAGAAAAGGCCTGTATTTCATTTGAAAGCATGTTGAGGTTCAGAAGTTGGTCCGATCTCCCCGGGAATTTTTTCCATCCTTTCAGTCACCTCCGGGTTTTTCCCGGCAACCGTCCGGTATTTCCATAAGGATGGATTTTTTGCCGTGCTACCTGCTGTATTCAATGTTGTTCTGTGCTGCGGGTTGAATCGGAAAAACAAGTTAAGGTTTCTTTGCCGAATATGCAAGGAGTTTTTATGAAAGGGGAGGGGAACCCTGTCTCGTGAGAAAAGACACAAAAGTTTAACACAAAGGCGCTAAGACTCAAAGGCTCAAAGTATTGCATAAACGGTAAACTACCCCGTCACTCATCACTCCTCATGCGTCTCCCACAACCCGTAACCCGTAACCCGTAACCAAAAAAAGACACAAAAGTTTAACACAAAGGCGCTAAGACTCAAAGGCTCAAAGTATTGCATAAACGGTAAACTACCCCGTCACTCATCACTCCTCATGCGTCTCCCACAACCCGTAACCCGTAACCCGTAACCCGTCACCCGTCACCCGTCACTCCCCACTCCTCACTCGTCTCGTTCCACCCGCCGAAGCCTCTGGCGAAGGCAGGCGTCACCCGTCACCCCCCACCCCTCACCGGTATCCTGAACCTGAAATCCGCTCCCTTACCTTCTTCGCTTTCCACCCAGATCTTCCCCTGATGCTTTTCAATAAATTCCCGGCAAAGTATGAGGCCGAGCCCGGTGCCCTTCTCATCCCGGGTTCCGACAGAGACATGGATATTATCCAGATCAAAGATCTTCCTGCTGACTTCCGGTGACATACCCTTGCCGTTGTCCTTAACGGAAACCAGGAGAAAGTCCTTCTCAAGGATACTGCGTATTTCGATGCGTCCCCCGGGGTGGGTGAATTTCACAGCGTTGGCGAGCAGGTTTCGGAGAACCGTGCTGATCATGTTTTTATCCAGTGCGACAGCATCCTCTGTTTGTTCCATAACCACCAGTTCGATTTGCTTCTCTTCGGCGGGTTTGCTCGCCAGTTCTATATTCTCACGCACGAGGCTGCCTATGAAAACAGGCTCCTTTTTGCAGGAAAGATGACCGGTTTGCGAAGCGGCCCAGTCCAGCAGCGTATCCAGCAGCCGGTAACCTTTTTCGGAGGTATCGCTCAGTACCTTTACCATATCAACCAGGCGATCCTTTTCCAGCTCATCCAGGTTATTCTCAATGACCCTGGAGGCCTGCACAATCTGGGCGAAAGGCGATCTCAGGTCATGCCCGATGATTTTCAGGAATTTATCCTTCGTGGTATTTAGTTCCATGACCTGTTTAAGGTTCCTTTCATGCAGGATGAGCAGAAACAGCAGCGGGTAAAAATAGGCGACTGCGACGAATTGCAGGATAAACAGGATCTGTATGAAATGCGTGTCGTAAATCTCCAGCCTGGCATGCGAGAGCAAAACAAAGATGATCCGGTAAAGGTTGATGGCGAGCCCAGTAAATGAAAACCAGCCGACCAGCTTCTGAATGCGGGTGCTGTTTTTCGAAAATATTGATCTCAGGATGATCACGATGAAGATAATGGAATAATAGGTGGAGGTCACCACCGCCCTGGCTTCAATATTTTTTGAAGTTATGGCATATAAGGTGAAGAATAACGTGCTGAGGACCAGCAGCCGGATCAGGTTTTTCTTATTCGGTTCCCTGTCAAGGTAAACCAGGCAGAAGGCCTCAATGGCCATGCCCGGGTAAAAGAAAAGGACGGATATTGCCATCAGTCCGGGTCCCGGGTTTCCTCCGTAAACCAGGTAAATCACCGGGCTGATCAGTTGCAGGATTTTTCCTAAGGTGTATAACCTGATTTCCGACTTGTCGTTCCGGTTGGTAAGCAGATAATAGGAAAAGATGGCCACAGACATGATCTGCCCCATGGCCATAAGCAGCAGGATTGTTTTGCTGTCGATCACTCCCATCGGAAACCGGATAAAAAGCCGTTTTTTAGTTGGACAATTCAAATGTCTGCTTTTTATTTGTTTTTTAATAAGTTTTCCTCTGTTTTCTGATTCCGGACTGCTGAACATATAGAGATTTCATTCGGATATAAAAGACACAAAGGGAAATGCGTAGCCACAAAGCCCCAAAGACACCAGGGTTCACAAAAAAATTATTTAAAATTAATTTGTGCTGCTTTGTGCTCTGGTGCCTTGGTGGCAAGAAATACAGGTGTTAAGGCGCACAGGGGAACGCGAAGAGATTTCATTCGGATATAAAAGACACAAAGGGAAATGCGTAGCCACAAAGCCCCAAAGACACCAGGGTTCACAAAAAAATTATTTAAAATTAATTTGTGCTGCTTTGTGCTCTGGTGCCTTGGTG
>JBMOLL010000098.1:0-50205 GCA_049325415.1 Bacteroidota bacterium
GAGCTTGCCGAACCACAAGTCGAAGGACCTCATCTTCTTTTGAGCATAGCTTCTCATAATGACGAGCAGTGGTGAGCTTGCCGAACCACAAGTCGAAGGGCCTCTTCTTCTTTTGAGTATAGCTTCTCATAATGACGAGCAGTGGTGAGCCTGCCGAACCACAAGTCGAAGGACCTCTTCTTCTTTTGAGTATAGCTTCTCATAATGACGAGCAGTGGTGAGCTTGCCGAACCACAAGTCGAAGGACCACCATTTCCCTGTGAGGTCAGCAGGTAGTGCGATCCCGGTGGAAGACCTGGCCATGGTTCGGAGCAGAGCCAGCTACCGGTGTTTTTTGACTGGTGTTTTTCCTCCTGAAATATGCGGCCTGAAATATTAACTTATTATTTATTTCCTATTTTTGCTTTCTTATAATTAAAATAAAAAGCTATATGCTTACAGTTGAGAAGATAGGTGGAAGCTCCATGTCGAAATTTGATAAAGTACTGAAGAACATTATTATCGGTAGGAGGAAGGGTGCAGAACTGTACGGGAGGATCTTTGTTGTGTCGGCCTACAATAATGTAACCAACTGGTTGCTTGAGCATAAAAAAAGCGGTGAGCCGGGAGTGTACACGCTTTTTGAGCAGATGGGAGATTTCAAGGGTGCGATGGAAGTATTGCTGGAAAAACTGATCCGGCTGAACCGTGAATTTGAGCATGTCGGTCTGGAGCAGGAGAAAGCCGACGAGTTTATAAGAGCCCGTATGGGACAGGCGCTGAATTACCTGAACAGCATGGCCGATGTCCTTGGTTCCGGATATGTGAACCGGAGCAATATCCTTCTGGCTGCCCGGGAAATCCTGGCATCGATCGGGGAAGCGCACTCTGCTTTCAACTCGGTGAATATCCTGCAGAATAGCGGGGTGAATGCCCTGTTTATTGATCTTTGCGGCTTTAACGATCCGGGTTTCCTCACCATCGATGAGCGCATCCACAATGCATTCAGCGGTTTGGATTTTGATACAATCATGCCGGTAGCCACAGGCTACACCAAGGGAACAGAGGGGATTATGCGGGAGTTTGACCGGGGCTATTCCGAGGTCACCTTCAGCAAGATTGCGGTGGAGGTAAAAGCCGATGAAGCCATAATCCATAAGGAATTCCACCTTTCGAGTGCCGATCCCAACATTGTGGGGCTGGAGAAGTCGCTGCCCGTAGGGTTCACAAATTTCAACGTGGCCGACCAGCTGGCCGATGTGGGCATGGAGGCCATCCATCCCAAAGCTTCTAAGCCACTGGAGATGGCCGGGATCAACATCCGGGTGAAGAATACCTTTGAGCCCGATCATCCGGGTACGCTCATTTCCCGGGACTATATTGAAAAAGATGCGCGGGTGGAGATTATCACAGGCTCCGACAAGGTGGTGGCCATTGAGGTCCATGATCCGGTAATGGTGGGAAGCGTGGGTTTTGACAAGGGGATCATGGATATTTTTGAGCGCTATAAGGTCAGTTACATCCTGAAATCGACCAATGCCAACAGCATCACCCAGGTGATCTGGGAGCACGATCGCAGTGAGCAGCTTATCGGGGAGCTCCGTTCACGCTATCAGCGGGTTACCGAATTACATTGCGCCCTGGTTTGCGCCCTGGGAACAAACGTCTCACGGCCGGGAATTGTCGCCCGGGCCACCACGGCCCTGGCCGAAAAGGGGATCAACATCTCCGCCCTTTCCCAGTCGCTGATGCAGGTGAATATTCAGTTCGTGATCCCAAGGGAAAGCTACCGCGATGCGGTGATCGCACTGAACGACGCACTCTGCTTCAAACAAAAGCAGTAGACTTCTTCTTTGAGTTGCTATAGGGCACAAATTAGTTCGGGGATTTTTACAATAAGCAGTCAAAGTTTTTACTATTTTGCACTTTGAATCCTCCAACTAAAACAAAAGTCTATGAATAAGGCTGGGAATCCCCGTACATCCGCCTCCCGGATATTATCCCTTGATGCCCTGCGCGGCTTTGATATGCTCTGGATTATGGGCGGAGGCACCATTTTTGTCGGGCTGGCCCAGCTCACCGGCTGGCCGGTACTGGAATGGTGGGCCGACCAGCAGGAACATACCGACTGGCATGGTTTTCATTTCGAGGACCTGATCTTTCCTCTCTTCCTCTTCATTGCCGGCGTATCCATGCCTTTTTCGATCCTGAAAAGGAAGGAGCGGGGCGACAGCATGGGAAAGATCTATCTGCACCTGATACAGCGGATGCTTCTCCTGGTAGTTTTCGGGATGCTTTACAATCACGTGCACTGGTTCCGTTCGGGTGAAATACGTTATGCCAGTGTTCTGGCCAGAATAGCCCTGGGATCTTTTTTCGCTGCCCTGATCGTGCTCAACAGCAAACAGAAATGGCACTATATCTGGTTCGCCGTCATCCTGCTGCTTTACTGGGCCGTGATGGCACTGATCCCGGCTCCCGGCTTTGAAGCCGGCGATTTTTCGCGGGAGGGCAACCTGGCCGGTTATATCGACCGGCTGTTACTGCCCGGTGACCTTGTATATGAAAACGGTTACATGGATCCTGAAGGAATCCTGAGTACCTTCCCGGCCATCGCCACAGCGCTGCTCGGGGTGATCACCGGACATTTCCTGCGGTCGGGCAATAAAAAGCTGACACCCCTCAGAAAAGGCCTGCTGATGCTGCTTGCAGGAGTAGTGCTGATCTTCATCGGGTATGCCTGGGACCTGGTGTTCCCTATTAACAAGAAACTCTGGACCAGTTCTTTTATCGTTTTTGCAGGCGGCTGGTCACTGGTCCTTCTATCCCTGTTTTACCTGATCATTGATGTCTTGGGCAGGAAGGGCTGGGCCTTCTTTTTTGTGGTCATCGGGATGAACTCCATCCTGAGCTACATGATGCAGCCCGTTCTTTGCACATGGTGCATCAAGGACTTCTTTTTTACCGGTGTCATCAGCCTTGTTCCGGAGGCAGGCAGGATGTTTGCCGACGGTTTGCTTTATACCTTAACCTGTTGGATCATTCTCTATGCATTTTATAAAAAGGGAGTGTTCCTGAAAGTTTAGTAATTTTCCTTTTTAAATGATAGTATTTACGACGAGTATAAGTTAACCAAAGGCAAAAAAGCAGAGAACCATATTGAAAAGGTTTAATCTCATACCCTTGATCCTTGTCGTTTTTTTCGCACTTTTTTACCTGATGTACAGGGAAGTGGAGAATAAAGCGATCGATGAATTCAATAACCAGGAATTCATCCTTGCCCGCCAGGCCTCGAGGGGAATGGAGAGTTTTTTCATTTATTACCGTCGTGAACTGCAGTTTCTTGCCGGCATCCCCGATGTGATCAACATGGACGGGGAGGGCAGAAACCTGCTTGATGAATTCTATTCCCATCACAGCGATCAGATTGAAGCCATTACCCGGGTGAATGAGCAGGGTATCCTGGTCTATACCAGTCCGAACAACAATGAAAATTCGATTGGCAGGGATCTGACAGGCCAGGCCCATGTGCGACAGGTAATGGAGGAACAGAAACCGGTGATCAGCGATGTATTCACTGCTGTACAGGGGTATATTGCCATTGCCTACCATGTACCGGTATTCAGGAACGGGGAATTCAAAGGGAGCCTGGCGATCCTGATCCCGATCGACAAGCTGGGGAAGCGTTTTCTTGAAAATATCAGGTTGGCGGAAACCGGTTATGCCTTTATGCTCAGCAAAAACCTTGTGGAGCTGTATTGCCCCCTGAACGGCCATACCGGCCGAAAAATCGATTTTAAAACAGATTTCGACGCCGAGGCATTAAAAACCCTGAATTCTGTAAGTATGCAGGAAGGGCAGAACTACAGCCATTTTTACGGGTACCTGGGAACAGGTCTGCATAAGGATAAAAAGGTAAGAGCCATTTTTTACCGGGTGCCCCTGGGGAATACTTACTGGACCATAGTAATTTCCACTCCGGAAAAAGAGATAATTGCCACTCTGAAGGGCTTCCGGAACCGGTTTATGCTGCTATCCTTCCTGGTTGCGGCTATTTTGCTGGTCTATTTCTATTATTATATCAAGGCAAGAGCCATTATCAAGGAGGAGAAAAAAAGAAGAGAGGCTGAGGAGGCTCTAAAGGAAAGTGAGGAAAGATGGAACTTTGCCCTGGAAGGAAGCGGCGACGGGGTCTGGGACCGGAACAACCTTACGGGCGAGGTTTTTTACTCGCCGCAATGGAAGAAAATGCTGGGTTATGAAATCAACGAGATCAGTCCGGATTACCATGAATGGGAATCAAGGGTGCATCCCGAAGACCTTGAACGGGTCCAAAAAATGATCGGGCAACACCTGGATGGCATCCGGGAATATTACGAGGCGGAATACAGGATGCGCTGCCGCGACGGGTCTTACAAATGGATCCTCGACCGGGGAAAGGTAATGTCGAGGGATGAAAACGGGAAACCGCTCAGGATCGTCGGTACACATTCCGATATCAGTCAGCGCAAACAGAATGAAGAACAGCTGCGAACCCTCATGAGGGCCGTCGACCAGAGCCCGGCATCCATTGTGATCACCGACCTGGACGGGAAAATCGAATACGTCAATCAGAAATTCGTGCGTCTGTCGGGCTATACCTTTCAGGAAGTCAGGGATAAGAATCCCGGCATACTGAAGTCCGGACTGGTACCCGATGAGGTCTATGAGGAACTGTGGTCGACCATTACAAAAGGGAGAACCTGGACCGGTGAATTCCAGAACCGGAAGAAGAACGGGGAACTCTACTGGGAGAATGCCCTGATCTCTCCCGTACATAATCAGGAAGGAGAAATAGTTCATTATATTGCTGTAAAGGAGGATGTTACCGAGAAGAAGCAACTGATGAAAGAACTGGTCCTTGCCAAGGAAAAAGCCGAGGAGAGCGACCGTCTGAAGTCTTCCTTTCTTCAGAATATGTCCCATGAGATCCGAACCCCGATGAACGCCATACTCGGGTTCTCAGAGATACTGGAAAAGGCTGAACTGAGCGATGAAGAGCGGAAGAGCTACACAGGGATCATCCAGGACAGTGGCCGTCAGCTACTGAACATTGTAAATAATATCCTTACCATTTCCTTCATCGATACCAAACAGGAAAGGGTTGATATCCGCAAAGTGGAGCTCGCAAAGCTGATGCAGCAGCTCAGAACTATTTTCACAAAGGAAGCGGAACGAAAGGGAATTTCCCTGGAGTTTCTCGCCGATAGCCGTTTCCCCGACCTCGTAATCCGGACCGATGCCACCAAGCTGAACCAGATCCTGTCCAACCTGCTGACCAATGCTTTAAAATTCACACATAACGGGAAAGTTGAAGCGGGATATATGGTGAAGGAGGATGTGATTGAGTTTTATGTTTCCGACACCGGGATCGGAATCGATCCGCAGGTTCAGGAAGATATATTCAAGCGATTCACCCAGGCCAGCGATGCAATCAGGGTTACCTATGGAGGAACCGGTCTGGGCTTATCTATTGCCAGGGCTTTCGTGGAGTTGCTCGGTGGGCAGATGACCCTGAGATCAACACCGGGCGAAGGTTCGGTTTTTACATTTACCATTCCATTTCAGGAAGATTCAGAAACTAAAAAGGTTGTGATGAATACCAAAACAGAAAACTCCGGTTTGAAGGATGCTGCCGTTATCCTGGTGGCGGAGGACGAGGACTTTAACTTTCTGCTGATCAAGGAATTTTTTAAAGACACACCGGTCAGCCTTATCCATGTCACCAATGGCCTGGATGCCGTTGAAGTGTGCAGGACAAATGATCAGGTCGCACTGGTTCTGATGGATATAAAAATGCCCGAACTGAACGGGGAAAAGGCAACGAAACTCATCAAGGAACTTCGTCCCGACCTGCCCGTTATAGCCCAGTCGGCTTATGCTATTGAGAGCGAGATAAAAAAATACATGACGATGGGCTTTGATGACTACATCACCAAACCGATCCTCAAGGAAGAACTGCTCACGAAATCCCTGCGTCTGCTGAACAGGAAAAAATAACCGCAGAGCTGTCCGCCTTCAGTCGGGGAAGCCAAGAACGGTACTTAAGGTGTGATAATCGTCACACAAATTTGTTTTACTTCTTTGGCAGGGCTAACTTGCCTTTTTGGGTATTTACTTCAGCACATGCCCGCAGAATATAGTACGAACCTTTAAAGCCGGCAGTATGAAAACAAACATGTACACCGAAAGAATACGAGGCAGCAAATACCTGCCTGTGGGAATGACTTTGATCCTGCTGATGTTTGGCTTTATCATGCCCTCCCGGGCCCAGGTCCTGTATGGCCCTGAGTCACCGCCACCAAAGGGTGCCAGTATTGTCTTTACCGGCAGTCTGAATGATGGCGAGATCGGCAGACCTGGCGGGAAACTCTATACTTACTCAGCCGTGATGCTGTCATCAACCACCACGGTGTACTGGAGCATTCTTCCCGGTACAGCCATGCTCTCCATGGATGGCAATACCTATACCGACAGTGAGATCCTTGATTACAATGCTTCACTCAGCAATCCGGCCGCCGGGCTTATTATCTGGTCGGGTTCCACCTTCATCCCCATTGCCAACGATAACGGGATCGGCATCAAGGAAATGCGGCCCCTCCTTTCGAGGTTCAGGGTTACCGTAACGGCCCCCTCCGGTCCGGTGGCCCTGGAAGATCCTTCCGTTCCGGGCATCCCTTCTGAAGCCGGAGCCGTGGTTCTGGTCACGGGCGCCGACATGCTTTACTATGTGAGAATGGAAATGCTGGTCTCCGATGATAATGGTGTCACCTGGATCCCTCACCTGACCTATTACGATGCCGCCCAGACTCCGGCAGCGGCAGAAAGTGCCTACAGCAGCTACGATTATGGTTTTTACTGGAAAAATGATCCGCCCGAACTGGCCAATAACCTGATCGTAAATGTCGATGAAGGGTATTCGGCAATTATCACGAATTCGATACTTAAAGCCATTGATGTGGAATCGACCAGTGACCAGCTGGTGTTCACCTTTGATCCCCGTCAGACCGGGCTGTTACCGGCGAACGGAGTGTGCAAGCTTAACGGGGATACCCTGAAACCGGGCGATACCTTTACCCAGACCATGGTCGATCAGAACCTCCTCAGCTATATCCACGACGGGTCGGAAACCGAGAAGGATTCCTTTGCCCTGATGCTGACCGACAGTGATGGCTACAAAGCCTATTTCGGCGACGATACGGTCTTTTACCTGGTGGCCAGGATCACCCCGGTCGACGATCCGCCCGTACTGGTGAACAATACCGGAACCACTGCCGATGAAGGTGGACAGGTGGTTCTGACGAACACGATGTTGCTTACCACCGATGCCGAAAGTACTGCGGATAAAGTGATCTATACACTTGATCCCATCGGCTCATCTGCCTATCCGTTGCACGGACAGCTGAAAAAGAACGATATTCCGATGCAGGACGGTTCTACCTTCACTCAGGAAGATGTTGATCTCGGTCATATTGTCTATGTTCATGACGGATCGGAAACCCTGAGCGACGGTTTTGAATTTTCCGTAAGCGATGAATACGGTCATTCCGCGAAGATCCGGGTGACCAACACCTACTTCTTCTCCATCACGGTTAATCCGGTCAATGATCCGCCTTATTTCAATACCCTGGAAACCCTGACACTTGATGAAGGATCCACCGGCTATATCACCAGTGCCTTCCTGGCAGTATCGGATCCCGACGGTACCGATTCGGAGATCATTTTCACTGTGGATCCGAAGCACGATGTGGAAAACCCGGTGCATGGCATCCTGAAACTGGGAGAAACACAGCTGCAGGACGGGTCAACCTTTACCATGAGCGATGTCAACAATAACCTGCTCAGTTATGTACACGACGGCAGCGAGGAATCTTCCGATTTCTTCGTGTTCTCCGTCGCCGATAACGAGGGAGGTATAATACGGGATGGGGAATACACCGAATTCCATTTCTCCTTTTCCATCACCCAGGTAAATGATCTTCCGCAACTGGCGAACCCCATTGCCGATCAGCTGGCCAGGGCACTGTCAGCATTCACCTTTGCCCTGCCTGAGGCAAGCTTCTCGGATCCCGATCCCGGTGATGAACTGAGTTTCGAGGCTTTTGGCCTGGGCGAATCGGATCTCCCCGGCTGGCTCAGTTTTAACACGACCAGCGCAACATTTACCGGAACGCCTGCCGTTGCCGATAAGGGTGAAGTATACGTGGTGGTACGTGCTTCCGATCTCAGCCTTACAAGCGCCCTCGATACCTTTATCATCAAGGTGGAGAGCCCGGTATCGCAGCAACCTGCGCTTACAGGTGACCTGCCGCTGGTTTATCCGAATCCCTCCCGGGGAGAGGTTTTCGTGACAGTGGGTCAGGACCGGTCGGGTGCTCTTACCGTGCAGGTATTTGATCTGCTTGGGAAGGAAATCCTGCGCAGGGAGACTGTAGTTACGAAGGGTTCTGCCCCGTTGCGGCTCGATCTTTCAGGACAGAAAAGTGGTATTTACATCCTGAAAACCAGTATTTCGGGTTCCGAACAGACCCGGAAACTGATCCTGCAATAAGCCTTAAATCAATTCGACTAATAAAGAATCCCGGTACGTACTGCCGGGATTTTTTATTTAATTCTATAGACCTGCACTGCTCACTTATCCTGTCTCGCGTCTCGAATTTAACCGCAAAGAGTTAAAGCATAGCCACTAAGCCACAAAAGCACAAAGTTTCACAAAAAAATCGCTTGGTGTTCCCTGGTGATTTTGTGCCCTGGTGGCGAAGAAGACGCAAAGTATCGGGTTTAGAAGTCCTCACCCGCGTCTCGCGTCTCGCGTCTCGCGTCTCGCTTTACAGTTTACCGATAGCTGGCCCTTCGACAGGCCCTTCGACAGGCTCAGGGGACAACCCGTCACTCGTCACTCCTCACTTCAACATTCTACATTCTTCATTTTGCATTTTGCATTTTACATTTTGCATTTTACATTTTGCATCCTGCATCCTGCATTCTTCCCTCCTCACTCCCTCATCTTCCCCACCTTTCCCCTTGCCAGCGAAGCAAAAATCCCCACAAAACAGAGACCGGCAAAGAGGATGAAGGCAAAATGCATCGATTTCAGGAAGAGCTCAGCCGTTTCGGGGGAGATCTTCACTTTGCCAATGAGCAGGGTGAAAAGCAGCAGCACGATGCCCATGCTGAACATTTGTCCGACCATGCGCATGGTTCCCACGGCCCCGGAAGCCACGCCGTAATAGCGCCTATCAACCGCACCCATGATGGCATTGGTATTCGGGGAGGAGAACAGGGCGAAGCCGGCTCCCAGGAAGGCAAGTATGGTAACGATAAAAGCCAGGGAGGTGTTTTTGCCGAGGAAAATCAGGAGGACCAGGCCAATTGTTGAAAGCACCATTCCCGTTGTTGCCAGGAACTGGGGCTGGATACGGTCCGAGAGCCGGCCTGTCACCGGGGAGAAGGCGGCCATAATGAGGGGTTGCACGATCATGATGATACCTGCGTCCCGGGGGGTATAGCCTTTGACATATTGAAGATACAGACTGAGCAGAAATCCGACGGCAAAGGTTGCACTGTAATTGATCAGCGCGGCCAGGTTTGAAAAAACAAATACCCGGTTGGCCTGGAACAGCCGCATCTCGAATAATGGCATTTGCAGTCCGAGCTCAAAACGGATGAAGACAAAGAGGGTGAATACACCCAGGGCCATGAAAATAAATCCGGAGAGTTCCGGAACCCTTGAAAACCCAAACATAAGGAACATCAGGCTGAAACTGTAAATAAGCCCGCCTTTCCAGTCGAACTTTTCGCCACGCGATTCAGCCCACTCTCCCTTCAGCTTCAGCTTCACCATCACAAAAACGAGAATTCCAAGAGGCACAAGCACCCAGAAAATACTTCTCCACCCGAAATACTGGGTCAGCAAGCCACCTGCAAACGGACCGCTGGCAAGGCCGATGTAAACAGCAGATACATTGATCCCCAGAGCTTTACCTCTTTCATTGGCGGGAAAAACCGAGGTGAGGATGGCAACCCCGGTTCCAAAGATCATCGCACTGCCCAGTCCCTGGAAAACGCGGGTGATGATGAGCCAGGTGATAGAG
Source organism: Bacteroidota bacterium (assembly GCA_049325415.1). Classification (GTDB taxonomy): domain Bacteria; phylum Bacteroidota; class Bacteroidia; order Bacteroidales; genus JBMOLL01. The sequence goes on from JBMOLL010000098.1 coordinate 10,113, forward strand.
GCTGAGAGTGCTGCCGCCACCGTGGCAAGGGTGAAGATCACAATCCCCGAGGTGAAGATCTTTTTCCTGCCCAGAATGTCGCCCAGTCGGCCGAAAGGAAGGAGGAAGATGGCCGTGGCCAGCAGATAGATGGTGGCTGTAAGGTTAAGGAGGATGGCATCGGCACCGAATTCCGTTCCGATGGTGGGCAGGGCCACATTAAGTGCTGCTCCCATGAACGGGGTAAGAAAGGAAGCAAAGGTAGCCACCAGCAGGGCGGTATTTTTCTCGGCGTGACTGCTCTGGGAAGAGGATGGAACAGGATTCATTGCGGTTATTTTGAATAAAGGGGCAAAAATAAGACATCTCCTGCTACATTATTCCGAAAACAGCGGGAGTTTTACCTGGTAAAATGTTAAAACCGAGCTCAGACCGGCTTAACGCTGATCCTGTTCAATAATTCAGCAATATCTTCCTTTTTGCCCAATGCCGTCCCGGTCTGCAGGGTCGTGGCCGTACCGGCCGCTACGGCATAGCGCAGGCATTCCGCAGCTTCCAGACCACTGGTCCGGGCTGCTATAAAACCGGCAACTGACGAGTCTCCGGCACCGATGGTATTTACTACTTTTACGGCAGGAGGAACGGCTTGCAGCACGGTTGCTGCTGTAACCATCAGGATGCCTCTGGGTCCCATTGACACCAGGACCGTTTCAATCCCTTTCGCGACAAGATCCTGCGCTGCACTGACAATCTCCGGGATGGTGCCCAGTTCCCTGCCGATAAGCCTGCTCAGTTCATGGATATTGGGTTTGATCAGCTGCGGACCGGCCTGGATCCCGGCTTTGAGGGCTGCTCCATCCGTGTCCAGCGCCACGTAAGCTCCCTGCGATCTCACCTGGTCGATGATCTTCCGGTAGATCTCGCTGTGAACCCCTTCCGGAATACTGCCCGAAATAATAAAAATTTCCGGATTTTCCAGACTTTCTATCAGCCTGACGAGCCGTATCAGCTCAAAAGGTTCAATACCCGGACCTTTGGCGCTGAAGACTGTCTGATGGTGCGTGGTGAGATCATTGAGGATGATATTCGTACGGGTCTCCTCCCTGATCCGGATAAACCGGCAGCCAATGCCTTCATTGATCAGACGGCCCTCGAGCTCATCCCCGGCAAAGCCACCGGCAAAGCCCAGGGCGATATTGGGCACTTCCAGTTCATTCAGAACGCGGGATACATCAATCCCCTTGCCTCCTGCAAATCGCTCTTCTTTTTCAATGCGGTTGGAATCATCGGCTTTGATACTGTTGATGAAAAGTGTCCGGTCGAGTGCCGGATTGAGTGTCAGTGTGTAGATCATATGTCCGTTTTTTGTACTACCTGATGATTAATACACCTAATTCCCGTAAAATTTCCAGCTGATCTTCCGGGATCCGGTTCCCCATGATGTTGAGATAACTGAGTTCGGGGAGATCAAAGAGGGGCGACAGGTCGTCGATCTCATTATAGGAGACATCGAGTACCCTGAGCCTTTTCATCTGTGAGAGATGATCCAGAAAACCGATTTCATTTTCCGACAGATAAAGTTCTTCTACATGTTTAAGTTCCGACAGGGGTGAAAGATCACTGATCCTGTTCCGGGAAAGATCTATGCTGACGGCATACCGGCACCATTCTATCCCGTCAAGATCGTCAATTTCATACTCGGCCATTTCGATCTCCTCCAGATCCTCCAGCATGACCCCCGGCAGGTCGATGATCCGGTCGCCGTATATTTTTCTCTTAAACGCAGCAAAGAAACTGTTGTCTTCCGCATCATAACCCGATGCCCAGGGATCATATTCCTCCGGCTCCTCCGGCGGAGTATCGTCAAAAATGCCATATTCGCCTCCCCCGAGATCAACATCATACTCTTCCTCAAACTGCCTCACGGTTTCGATGACATTTACCGGGAAATCGTTCCGGTATTCCTGCATCACCCTGAAGATGTGGGTGTATTCGTTCAGACCGTTAAGGTCGTTCTTCACATACAGGATCTCAATGGATTTTCTTTGCTGGCTGAGTTTATCGGGATGATAAAGCATGACAAGGGAGGTGAAGAGCCTGTTTTCCTTTTCATCCTGCAGCGGGCCGTTCAGTCCGGCAAGCCTGGACAACTGCCGGATCCCGTCGAAGCGCTTTTCTTTCTGCAGTTCTATGATCCGGGTGGTGAGGGCGTGCAGGTTTTCTTCCGTCCAGTATTCCAGCAGTTTTTCATACAGGGTCCTGATCTCCGTGGCCATATTTTTTAATGCTTTGCTTTGTTCTTGCACTTCATGCAAAGATAAGACCTGTACTTTGCATATGTTCCGGATGAACGCTTTTTATGGGAAATTTGTTATATTTCAGCGAAAGGTTGTAAAAACACAAACCGGGAGGTCCAATGAAGTGGTTTACAGAGTTAGTGATTTTTCTGGCAGGTTTTTCCCTGGTGGCGGTGGCTTCGGGACAGATTTCCAGGTTATTCCGGAAGATCCGTTTGCCGATGATCACCGGACTGATCCTCATCGGGATCATCAGCGGCCCCTGGGGGCTGGGCCTTCTTACCGGTGAAGCCGTTTCTGCACTGTCTTTTCTCAATGATCTGGCCCTGGCCTTTATCGCCCTGGCCGTTGGCTCAGAGTTGTATATCAAGGATATCCGCGAAAGGGTAAAAAGCATTACCTGGATGACCATCACCCAGTTGCTGGTAACCTTCCTTATCGGAACGATTGCCTTTTACCTGCTTTCCGACCTGGTTCCCTTCCTCAAAGACATGAATGAGGTCTCGAGACTGGCCGTTGCCCTGCTGGGTGGAATAATTTTTGCCGCACGCTCACCCGCATCCGCCATTGCCATCATCAACGAAATGAGGGCCCGGGGTCCGTTTACACGTACCTCAATCGGAGTGATTGTGGTCAAGGATTTTCTCGTGGTACTGTTGTTTTCCCTCATTCTTACCCTTTCGAGGTCGATCCTGGAATCGGAAGTATTCACCTTCATGACTTTCCTGATTGCCATCATTGAGATCCTGGCAGCCCTTGGGATCGGTTACCTCTTTGCACGGCTCATCGTGCTGTTTTTTAAAGCATCGGGCAATCAGTATGTCCGCACCATCCTGATCCTCACCACCGGCTTCCTGGTTTTTGCCTTTACGCGCTGGCTGGGTAAAATCACTCCCGGCCTGCTGGGTACACCGCTCCATATCGAACCCCTGGCCATTTCCATTTTCGGGGGCTATATCGTTACAAACTACAGCCGGTTCCGCAACGATTTCATCAAGGTGATCCAGGATACAAGCCCGGTGATCTATATCATCTTTTTTACCCTTATCGGGGCCGGGATCAATATATCCGTTCTGGGAAGTATCTGGTATATTGCTGTTATCCTTTATTTTATAAGGATCATCGCCCTGATGATAGCCGGTTATTCAGGAGCCCTGCTCGGCGGCGACAGCCCGAAAACCGGGAGGATATCCTGGATGGCCTACGTGACCCAGGCCGGTGTAAGCATTGCACTGGTTTCTGCTGTGGCAGCCGAATTTCCTGGCTGGGGCCGGGAATTTTCCACCCTGATGATCGCCATCATCATCCTGAACCTGGTAACGGGGCCTCCCTTGTTCAAACAGGCGCTGCAGCTCTCGGGGGAGGGAAAACTGCGGAGCGACAGCAGTTTCCTGGGCAGGGAGCAGCGCGCGGTGATCTTCGGTCTCGAGAGTCAGTCGGTCGCACTGGCAAAAAGACTGTCGGAGTACGACTGGAATGTGTCGATCGTTTACTGCTCTGACCAGGATGCCGATACGAAGGAAAAAGCCTTTCGCCTGCTGCAGATCCCCGGTATCGATATCGGGCAGTTGAAGGCAGCGGATGTACATCATGCCGATACCGTGATCTGCCTGTTGTCGGATGAGGAGAACCTGAAGGTGGCCTCCCTGATCAGAGGCAACTTCAATGTGCGGCATATCATCGTACGGCTGAATGAACGCAAAAACTACGAACAGTTTAGCCGCCTGAAGGTGATGGTGATGGATCCGGCGACAGCGATGCTCTCCCTTCTTGAACATTATGCCCGCGCTCCCATGGCCACCTCCCTTTTGCTGGGAATGGACAAGGGCCAGGATACCATGGACATTCAGCTGGCCAATCCGGCGCTGCACGGGGTTACACTGCGCGACCTGCAGCTGCCAATGGATGTGATTGTACTGTCTGTTTCGCGAAGGGATCAGATCATCATTTCACACGGCTACACCCGCCTGCGGCTGGGTGATGTGATCACCATGGTCGGATCCACTGCAAGCCTGGAGCAGATTGCCGTCCGTTTCAGAAGCTGAAATGCCTGGTTTACAAATGGTAACCTTCCCTGTAGGTCCTGCTTTTCATGGCCTCTGCTTCCGGATCATTGACAAATGATTCGGCGGCAGGATCCCATTCCACCGGCCGGCCCAGGTCAAAGGCAATATTGCCCAGATTGCAGACGGTGCAGGTGCGATGACCTGTTTCCACCGGAACAACCGGATCCTTCCTGTTCCTGAGGGCTTCGATGAAATTGATATGATGGGCCGAACGGGCCTCGTAGGGGACTTCCGTTTCTTCCATGGCGGGTTTGAGGGCATCATCGGAGGCCTTGAAACTGTCGCGCGAAATCTCGATCCAGCCGGTGCTTCCGATAAATTTTACCCCTCTGGTTTCGCCGTCGAAAGGTTCGAGCGTCATTTCCACCCCATTGGCGTAAATGTAGGTCAGGTATTTCGATCCTTCAAAGCCCTCGGGAATAATCTTCACAGGTCCTGAATGATCCATATCCAGTGCCCACTGGGCTATGTCAAACATATGCGCTCCCCAGTCGGTCATCAGTCCGCCGCCGGTCTCCCGGTACCAGCGCCATGCGCCCCAGAGTTGCTCATCAACCGGAGGATCGAGGGAGATGGGCGGATTCATCTCATTGTTGAAGTGAACCCAGGGATTCGGACCCAGCCACAGTTCCCAGTTGAGATCGTCGGGGATCGCTTCTTCGGGGAGGTTATTGGCTTGAGGGTGGGGCTCAGTTCCTACATAGACCTGGATCTTTTCCAGGTCACCGATCCTGCCGTCGCGTACCATTTTAACGGCATGCCGGAAACCCGGGTCGGAACGCTGCTGACTGCCCACGGCCAGGATACGTTGCCTGTCCCTGACGGTCTGAACCAGTTTCTGTCCCTCTTCGATCGTAAAGGTCAGGGGTTTTTCCAGGTAAATGTCTTTTCCGGCAAGGCAGGCGTCAATGGCCATCATGGCATGCCAGTGGTCGGGTGTCGCAATCACAACGGCATCAATATCGGGCCGGGCGAGCAGTTCCCTGTAATCTTCATAGGCTATGACATCGGCTGCCACTCCTTTTTCCCTGTACCAGGAGCTTACCCGGTTGACAAAGCGTTCCCTTTTACGGCCGTACACATCGGCACAGGCAACCAGCTTTACCCCTTCGATCTGCATAAAGCTTCCGGCCAGGAACATGGCCTGCTGACCGACGCCAATAAAGCCCAGGTTAATGCTTTTCTTCCCGGCATTGAGTCCGCAGCCCGGGAGCAGGCTTATCCCGGCTACTCCGATCAGTGAAGTCCCGATAAAGGACCTTCTGCTGATCCCGTTTTTCTTTTGTTTACCCATCATGTTGTTCAGTTAAGTTTGCGCAGCTAAAATAATAAAACCTCCGGACCGGGCTAAGAAAGGATATAACCTTTTGCAAGTTCCCGGAAGGCGAGCACTTCGTCTTCCATTTTTGCCCTGTCCCAGCCAAGAGTTTCAGCGGCCATTCCGGCCACCAGGGGAGCTGCTTCAGCGGCGGCCCTGGCATTCAGGAACAGTGCCCGCAGCCTTCTGGCCAGGATATCTTCCAGCTGCTCTGTCATTTCGTTCTGCAGTATCCATCTGACCTCAGCTTTGCGATAGGGCAGGGCAGGGTGGATCTTTTCGCCGAGAGCAGGATCGGCCGTGACCAGCGCCCGTATATCGGCAGCATGGCGGCCGTAAAGGCTGAAATCGGGGTCGGGACCTGTTCCCGGAACTTTTTCCTGGATCGGGAAATGTTTTGTGGGAGTCGGCTTCATGGGCAGACCTGACAGGGCGGCGGCACGGTCGACAACATCCTCGGCCATTTTCCGGTAGGTGGTCCATTTTCCTCCGGTAATGGTTACAAGGCCGCTTTCCGACACGATCAGCTTGTGGCTGCGGGAGATCTCCCGGGTACGTGCACCTTCTTTCCGGGGTGCGGCCAGCGGGCGGAGTCCGGCAAAGACCGACAATACATCACTGCGCTGCGGCTTCCGTTCAAGGTAACGTCCTGCGGTGTTCAGAATGAAGTCTATTTCCTGCTCCATTGCCCGTGGTTCGGCCGACGCATGGTCGAGCGGGGTGTCGGTGGTTCCAACGACGATATGGCCGTGCCAGGGAACGGCAAAAAGTACCCTACCGTCGTCGGTCTTGGGTATCATCAGGGCATAGCCTCCCGGCAGGAACGATTCGTTGAGCACCAGGTGAACCCCCTGGCTGGGACGCACGAGCTTTTCTGCAGCAGGGTGGTCGAGGCGGAGGATCTCATCCACCCAGACCCCGGTGGCGTTGATCACGGTTAGGGCATCGATCTTCCAGGTTGTCCCCGTAACATGGTCGAGGGCAGTGATCCCGCTGACCATCCCTTTTTTATTTTTCAGGATCCCGGTTGCCTCGAAATAATTAAGGGCCAGGCCTCCCTCATCGTTCAGGGAATGTAGCAGGTCCATCGCCAGCCTGGAGTCGTCGAACTGCCCGTCGTGGTAAAGCACGCCGCCCCTCAGACCGGTTTTCCGGAGGGAGGGCATACAGGAACTCACCTTCTGGCGTGAACGGGGGAGCGATCTTCCGAGACTCAGCCGGCCTGCCATCAGATCGTACAGGGTGAGACCGATGGTATAAAACGATTTTTCCCACCAGCGATAGGAGGGTATGATGAAACGCTGGTCGTGTACAAGATGCGGTGCGTTTCTTCGAAGATATCCCCTTTCACGGAGCGCTTCAAGGACAAGAAACACATCGCCCTGGGCCAGGTAACGTACTCCCCCGTGCACGAGTTTGGTGCTCCGGCTGGAGGTTCCTTTCGTGAAGTCGTGTTTCTCAACGAGCAGGGTGCGGTAGCCCCTGAGCGTCGACTCCAGTGCTGCACCGATGCCGCTTGCACCTCCCCCGATCACTACCACATCAAAACGGGGATTTAGCTTCAGTTTGTCGAGGTTATGTTGTCTGTTCATGGCTTATTCGGGATCGATCCAGCTTCGCGAGCGTGCTACGGCCTTGTTCCACTGGTTGAGTAAAACGATACGTTCTTTTTCTTTCATGGCCGGTGCAAAAATCCTTTCTGCCTGCCATTGCTGGGCCAGTTCATCGGTGCTTTTCCAGAATCCGACGGCAAGCCCGGCAAGGTAAGCGGCGCCCAGGGCCGTGGTTTCTTTTACTGCAGGCCTGACCACTCTGGCACCCAGCATATCCGACTGGAACTGCATCAGGAAGTTATTGGCCACGGCACCACCGTCGACACGGAGTTCGGAAAGCCACAGTCCGGTGTCGTCGGCCATGGCTGCCACCACGTCATGAACCTGGTAGGCAATACTTTCAAGGGCAGCTCTCACGATATGGGCCCGGCCGGCACCCCGTGTAAGCCCGAACAGGGCACCGCGGGCATACTGGTCCCAGTGGGGAGCTCCGAGGCCCGTGAGGGCCGGGACAAAATATACTCCCCCGTTATCCGCCACGCTGCGCGCCAGCTCAGCGGTTTCGGAGGCTGAAGTGATGATCTGAAGTCCGTCGCGTAACCACTGGATCACGGCACCGGCAACAAAAATACTGCCTTCAAGGGCGTAGGCGGTTTTACCGTTCACCTGCCAGGCAATGGTGGAGAGCAGGTTGTTTTGGGAGATAACCGGCTTATCGCCCGTGTTCATCACCAGGAAGCAACCGGTACCGTAGGTGTTCTTGGCCATACCTTCGCTCAGGCAAAGCTGGCCGAACAGCGCTGCCTGCTGGTCGCCGGCGATACCGGCAATGGGGATATGGTAGCCGAAACTGTCGCCCGAGGTTTCCCCGTACAGTTCACTCGAACTTTTCACTTCCGGAAGCAGGGATCCGGGGATATTCAGCAGCTCAAGCAGTTCATTGTCCCATTGAAGGGTATGAATATTGAAGAGCATGGTCCGGCTGGCATTGGTTACATCGGTGATGTGTTTCTTTCCGCGGGTAAACTTCCAGACCAGCCAGCTGTCGACCGTTCCGAAACAGAGATCACCTTTTTCGGCCAGCTCACGCGCTTCTTCGACGTTATCGAGGATCCAGCGGATCTTGGTTCCTGAGAAATAGGCGTCGATCACCAGGCCGGTTTTGTTCCGGACCATCTCTCCATAGCCTTTGCGCGTCAGCTCGTCGCAGATATCGGCGGTACGGCGGTCCTGCCAGACAATGGCCCTGTAGACCGGTTCCCCGGTATGACGGTTCCAGACAATAGTGGTTTCCCGCTGGTTGGTGATCCCGATCGCAGCGATCATGTCGGGAGTGATCCCTGCACCGGTGATCACTTCGGTGGCCACCGAGGCCTGACTGCTCCAGATTTCCTGCGGATCATGCTCCACCCAGCCGGGTTTTGGGAAATACTGTCTGAACTCTTTCTGGGCAACACCGGCGATCTGTCCGGATTGACTGAAGATAATTGCTCGTGAACTGGTTGTGCCCTGATCGAGGGCCAGAATATACTTTTGTTTCATCAGGAATGGTTTTAGTTACTTTGCCTTCCGGGAAAGTGAGAATTTACAAAGGCTGAATTTACAAAAACAGGGATGATTTCAAGAAGGAAGCTGCAAATTGTTTTGCTGTTTAATACCACCTTTGAAGGCTATTTGTAATTTTACCTCATGGATGCACCTAAAGAATTACTGACCCATCATGCCCTGAAAGTGGATGTAAGGCGTGAGGCGGATGATACCCTGCTTCATCATATCGAATCGACCGTACTGGGTACCCCGGGACATCTGCGTTACCGTTTTACGCAGAGCGCGGAGAAGATGAAGACCCTCACCAACAGTTACTTCTTTATCCTGTCAAAGGCCGATTCGATCCTCGGTTCGGTTGGCTTCTGCCACCGCGAAGCGTGGATCGGTGACAGGAAGGAAAAAGTATGGTACCTCCGGTATTTTTCCATCAAGGCGCCCATGAGATCCAAACCTTCGGAGAAAAGAAAAAAGCGTTCTCCCGATAGAGGCCTTTCTGTACTCAAGCGGCTTGCTCTTCCTTATATGAATAACCCGGACATGATGGAGGACCCTTCGGCAACGGTATCGGGGCCAACCATTATCCAGGGATACATCGAAAAAAATAACCAGCGTTCGGTCGATTTTTCAGAAAGCATGGGGCTGGAGCGGATCGGCAGTTTTACCACCAGGGTATTCAGCCGACTGAGACCCCGGATGACGGCAGGGTTCGGAAGGCTCGCAAAGAAGGAGGAGCCTGAAATGAGGGCCCGATTGCGCCGCTTCTATGCCGGTCACTGCCTGTATTCCGAGAACAACCTGTTTTACCGGGACAATTATTTTGTGCTTCGCTCCGATGGACGTATTGTTGCCGGAGTGCAGGCAAATCCCGACGCCTGGGAAATCAAGGCTTTCGGTAACCCGGCCGGCGACTTCCTGGTAAAGGTCCTGCCCTGGATACCCTTGCTGCGCCGGATCATCAATCCACGCCATTTCCGCTTCCTTGAATTCGAGGGCTTTTATTTTGAAGAGGGATATGAATCTGCCCTGCCCGAGCTGCTGGAAAGTGCACTGGCGCATAATAAACTTCAGCTGGGCATGACCTGGCTCGATCTCCGTTCGCCGGTGCTGAAAGTGCTGGAGGAATCGGGCAAACTAGGCAGGATTGACCGGCTGAAAGGTGAATTTACCGCCGATATCCGGGTGAAATTTGTAAGCATTCCTGCAGAGGTCAGGGAAAGGTATTTCCAGTGCCCCGTGTATATTTCGGGATTTGATATGACCTGAGCCGAAACGGTTTGAAATGGCAGGTAATGGTTCCGGAAGTAGAAATTTTTATCCTGTTTAACGCTAAACAGCCAATCCAGTGATTATTTTTGAGGCATAATAACTTTGAAGCAGGGGGGATTATGGCCGGCAGGAAAGAGGAGGGTAGTTACTCGTATTATATTGATGAGGACCGCAGGATCGTGTTTGTCAAAGCACATGGGATGATCTCATTCAGTCAGACCTTAAAGATCATGGATCAGGTCTCAGTTGATCCGGCCTTTAAAAGTACTCACAGGGTCCTTGTTGATCTGTCGGATATGGATTTTCATCCCACCTTCAATGAGATAAACGGGATACGCGACAACATTATCCGGCTCCGGGATGTGTACCAGGATAAAATGGCGCTCGTATTTACAGGACTTCTGAAACCACTGGGCGACCTGGTGGCCGAAGTGGCGAATATGGCCGGCATGAAGATCAGGAGTTTTTACTCAGTCGACAGGGCCAGGAAATGGCTGCTCGACGATCAGTCCGGACCGGATGAGCAGGATTGAGGTTCCCGGGATTTGCAATTCTCCTGTCAATACGGTTAATTAGCTTTTTTTTAATCCATCCTTTATGAACAGCTCTGAGACAGCATTCAGAATACTACCGGCTACCCGGGAACAGGTACCGTTGATCCTGGAATTTATACGGAAACTTGCAGCTTATGAAAAGCTTTCCCATGAAGTAGTGGCCACAGAGGAACTGCTGGACCGCTTTCTCTTCGGTCCGGAAAAAGTGGCGGAGGTGGTCATTGGCTGGCTGGATGATGAAGCTGTTGGTTTTGCCCTGTTCTACCGGAGTTTCTCCACTTTTCTGGCTCGTCCGGGGATCTACCTTGAAGATCTTTTTGTAAAAGAGGAATTCAGGGGAAGGGGCTTTGGCAAGGCTTTGCTTGTTCACCTGGCCCGTATTACACGCGACAGGGGTTATGGTCGACTTGAATGGGCCGTACTTGACTGGAACAAGCCGGCCATTGATTTTTATAAGTCCCTTGGCTCCAGGATCATGGAAGAGTGGCTCGTCAACAGGGTGAGCGGCGAAGCACTGACTGCACTGGCAGACCGGGATATTTCGACCATATGAACTTTGCGGTCTGATCATTCAACCCTCCAGTGTAAAAATATTTTACACTCAAATATCTGGTATTCAATAGCATGAATGATTTTCCCTGCTTGCCCCCTGCTATTTTATCCCCTTCAGAAAATATCCTGTATTGAAAAAACGCTTATTTTCACCGCGAAAACTATATGCCCTGAAGCATAAACTAATTTTAAATCTATGAGTGTAACAATTCGTCCGGTATGCAGCCGGGCAGATTTGAAAAAGTTCATTCATCTGCCTGCAAGGATTCATAAAGATCATTCCAACTGGATTCCCCCGCTTTATTCCGATGAATGGGTCTATTTTGATTCAAAGAAGAACAAGGCTTTTCAGCATTGTGATACGATCCTGCTTCTTGCCTACCGCGGAAATGAGGTCGTGGGACGGATCATGGGGATTATCAGTTACACTTACAACGAAGCGCATAAGGAAAATCATGCCCGTTTCAATTACCTGGAAGCCTGGGATGACCGCGAGGTGATCGAAGCCCTGGTAAGTCATGTGGAGGAGTGGGCGCGTTTGAAAGGCATGGACAAGATTGTCGGACCGCTGGCCTTTTCCGACAAGGATCCCCAGGGTTACCTGGTTGAGGGTTTCAACCAGCCGGTTGTTATTGCATCGCACTGTAACTTCCCTTATATTATTGAGCATCTGAAGGATATGGGTTACGACAAGGAGATTGACCTGGTGGTCTACCATGTTCCGATTCCTGATGCCCTGCCCGAACTTTATGCGAAGATCGCCGACAGGGCGATGCGCCAGAAAGGGGAGCTTCAGCTGAGAATTTTTACCCGCAGGAAAGACCTCAAGCCGCTTATCCGGCCGGTTTTTGAACTGGTAAACAAGACTTTCACGGAGATTTACGGTTTCGATCCGTTTACCCTGGAAGAGATGGATGATTTTGCCAACCGTTACCTGATCATCCTGGACCCCAAATTCATTAAACTGATCCAGAACGAAACAGGGGAGGTGATCTCCTTTGTGATCGGGATGCCCGATATCAGCAAGGGGATCAAGCGCTCCCGCGGCTACCTGTTCCCCTTCGGGATCTTTCATATCCTCTGGGCCCGCAATCACACCAAACAGCTGAACCTGCTGCTGGGTGCCATCCGGGAAGACTATCGCGGCAAGGGACTCGACACGGTGATGGGCAAAGCCATGATGGAGTCGGCACATGAGGCCGGTCTGGAGTATATCGACAGTCACCTGGAAATGGAACAGAACACCAAGGTACGAGCCGAAATGGAACATATGGGAGGCAAGGTATACAAGACCTACCGGATCTTCCAGAAGGCCCTGCTGGAGCAGCCCGACAAAGCCAGATCGGCGGCAATGGAGGAGGCACTTACAAAATCCTGTTGATTTTTTCCGGATTTTCTTTGAACATTAAAACATTCGGTTTACTTTTGCAGCTTAATGTGAAAGTCCGAATGAGGATTATTGGTATTACAACGGCCCCATCGTTTATTGTGGATCTCTCCCTATAAAGATCCCCAAGCCAATTTTTTCTTAACCAGTAATCCGTTTTTTCATGTCATACATATCACAATCCAGAACTAATCGTATATCCGCGTTTCGTAATTTTCTGCGCGATCTCAAATATGCCATTGCAGGTACAGAGCTCGATTTTACCGAGATCCCCCTGCGCAGGGCGATCATCCTTCTGAGCATCCCCATGGTGCTTGAAATGATCATGGAATCGGTCTTTGCCCTGGCTGACATTTTCTTTGTATCCCGACTGGGTGCCGGTGCCGTGGCGGCAGTGGGAATCACCGAGTCGATGATGACCATCATTTATTCCATCGGCATGGGTCTCGGCGTGGGAGCCACGGCCCTTGTTGCCCGGAGGACCGGGGAGAAGGACCATGAGGCAGCCTCTCGGACTGCCATGCAGGCCATACTGACCGCCATGATGGTATCCATCTTCTTTTCCCTGATCGGCATTTTCTTCTCCCGCGACCTCCTGAAAATGATGGGAGCCTCGGCGGAGACCATCGAGGTGGGACATGGCTACACGGCCATCATGCTCGGGGGCAACGTGGTTGTCATGCTGCTTTTCATCATCAATGCCGTATTCCGTTCTTCCGGCGATGCAGCAATCTCCATGAGGGTATTGCTGATCGCCAACCTGCTGAACATGGTTCTCGATCCCCTGCTGATCTTCGGGCTCGGCCCCATTGACGGTCTGGGGGTGAAAGGGGCAGCTATAGCGACCAACCTGGGCCGCGGCCTGGCAGTGCTCTACCAACTCTGGATGCTCTTCGGCGGAAGGCATCGTGTGCATATCGCACGGGATATGATCGTTGTGGAGATGAAGACCATTATCCAGCTGGTGAAACTTTCCCTGGGTGCCATCGGGCAGAACCTGATTGCCACTTCCTCCTGGATCATCCTGGTGTCGGTGATCACAAGTCTGGGAGAGGAGGTGGTAGCCGGTTATACCATTGCCATCCGTCTGATCATCTTTATTCTCCTTCCTGCCTGGGGACTGGCCAATGCTGCCTCCACCCTTGTCGGACAGAACCTGGGTGCCGGAAAGCCCGAGGTGGCAGCCAGGGCGGCTATGAAGATCGGGGTGATCAATATGATCCTCCTGGGCGTTATCTCCCAGGTGTTCATTTTCTTCCCCGAAGTTTTTATAGGCTTTTTCATTGATCCGCTGGCCGAACCGGGAGTGACTATGAACGGCATACAGTGCCTGAAGCTGGTCAGCATCGGTTTTACCATGTACGCCCTGGGAATGGTGATGGTACAGGCCATCAACGGCGCCGGGGATACACGGACCCCCATCTGGATCAACGTGGTGGCTTTCTGGATGATGGAGATCCCGCTCGCCTTTTTGTTCACAAGGGTAGCCGGGCTGGCCATCGACGGGGTTTCCTACGCCATCGTGATCTCCGAATCCATGATGGCCCTGATCGCACTCGTGATCTTCCGGAGAGGGAAGTGGAAAGAGGTGAAGGTGTAGGGGGGTGAGGAGGGAAGAATGCAGGATGCAAAATGCAGGATGCAAAATGAAAAATGAAAAATGCAGGATGCAAAATGAAAAATGAAAAATGCAGAATGCAAAATGCAAAATGCACAATGCAGAAGTGAGATGGGATGAGGGAGACGCGAAACGCGAAACGCGGGACGCGGGTGAGGACTGGAAAAACCGAAACTTTGCGTCTATTTCGCCACAAGGCATCGCCTACGGCCAGCCTTCGGCGGCCAGAGAACACTAAATCACAAAGGAACACTAAGAGATTTTTTGTGAACCTTAGTGCTTTTGTGGCTTAGTGGCTATGCTTTAACCCTTTGCCTCTGTGCAGTTAAAATCGAGACGCGAGACACGAGACGCGAGACTGGAGGGGTGAAAAGTGAGGAGTGATGGGGGTGGATGACCATCACTTTTTTTCCTCCCTCGTAAACAACTTTCAGTTTTTCGACTTACCTTTGCGGCATGTTCACCCCATCAGTCCATATCAAACGCTACGGCGACACTACCGGCAGGGGGCTTTTCGAATGCTGGATGTGTTGAGTAGGTTATTCGGGATCCTGTCCCGCCTTAACCTTTATCTCAACATTCACCGGCAAAAATGAAATCAGCAGTCATATTTGATATTAAGCGCTTCGCAGTGCACGACGGACCAGGCATCCGGACTACCATTTTTTTCAAGGGTTGCCCGCTGGCCTGCCAGTGGTGTCATAATCCCGAGAGCCAGTCGCCTGCCATTGAGCATTTTGCCACCACGAGAAAGATAGGGGAGAAGGTGCTTCCCTCCGTTTCCGGTTATGGCCGGGAGGCAAGCGTTACCGAACTGGTGGAAACCGCAAAAAGGGACCGTCACTTCTATGAAAGCTCGGGTGGGGGGGTGACCATCTCGGGCGGAGAGCCCTTTATGCAGGCAGAGGCCCTGCTGGAAACAGGAAAAGCGTTGCATGACGAAGGATTTCACCTGGCGGTGGATACCTGCGGTTATGCCCGGGCCGAGAAGATCAGGGCACTTATCCCTTATACCTCGCTTTTCCTCTACGATCTGAAAATCATGGATCCCGGGGCTCATCTGGATTATACCGGTCAGGACAACCGACTGATCCTGGATAACGCCAGGATGCTGGCCGGGGAAGGAGCAATCCTGCATATCCGTATTCCGGTGATTCCGGGCGTGAACGACAGCGATAGGGAAATAGAGTCGATGGACCGGTTTATCGGGGAACTAGGCACTGCCGTGGAGGCCGTACACCTCCTGCCTTACCACCGGATCGCATCCCATAAATACCGGCAGATGGGATTGAAGGAACAACTGGCCGCGACCCCGGCCGCCGGAGAAAGTGAACTGCAAAAATTTGAAAAAATCCTCCTCCGCGAAGGACGGACCGTGAAACGCGGGGGATAAATACGAAAAGACATGATGACCGAAAGAATCAAACGACTGCGCAATGAGAGCCTTCGTGCCATGAACCGCCTGTCATCCGAAAGGGCGATTCTGCTGACGAATTTTTATAAGTCCGTGACCGGGGAGAACATACCCCTGCCCATTCTCAGGGCCATGGCCTTTGATCATATCCTGAGTCACAAGATCATTACCATTAACGAGGGCGAATTGATCGTGGGCGAACGCGGACCTGCTCCCAAAGCCACTCCCACCTATCCGGAGGTATCCCTGCATTCGCTGAAGGACCTGGAGGTACTTGACCAGCGTAAAAAGGTTTCCTTTAAAGTCGATGAAGCTACAAGGGAAGATTACCGGCAGGAGATCATCCCTTACTGGCAGGGCAAAACCAACCGCGACAGGGTTTTTGAACGCATGGAGCCGGAGTGGGTGAGTGCCTATGAATCGGGCGTATTCACCGAGTTTCAGGAACAGCGCTCCCCCGGGCATACAGTGCTGGGGGAGAAGATCTATTCGACCGGTCTGCTTTCCTTCATTGAAGAAATCTATGCCTCGATCCGGAAATTTGAACAGAATCCGACAGACGACAGCGCGGAAAGGATCAATGAGCTGAAAGGAATGGAAATTGCTGCCAGGGCACTGATCCGTTTTGCCGGCCGCTATGCCGACACACTGGAGATCATGGCCGGGGTGGAAAAAGATCCGGTGAGAAAGGCCGAGCTGGAAAACATGGTGGAAGTATGCCGTCATGTGCCGGCTCATGCCCCGCGCAATCTTCATGAAGCGCTCCAGTATTACTGGTTTGTACACCTGGGGGTGATCACGGAGGTAAATCCATGGGATTCCTTCAATCCCGGGCGGCTCGATCAGCACCTTCTTCCCTTCTGGCGGCGCGATCTTGAAAACGGTACCCACACAAAGGAAAGTGCGGTTGAGTTGCTGCAGGCTTTCTGGGTGAAGTTCAATAACCATCCCTCACCACCCAAAATGGGCGTTACGGCAGAGGAAAGTTCCACCTATACCGATTTCTGCCTGATCAACCTGGGCGGGGTGAAGCCCGATGGCAGTGATGCCGTGAACGAACTGACCTATGTTCTTCTCGACGTGATCGAGGAAATGCGGCTCCTGCAACCCTCCTCCATGGTGCAGGTAAGCCGTAAAAACCCGGATGCCTTTATCGACCGCACCCTGAAGATCGTGAAGACCGGTTTCGGCCAGCCCTCCATCTTCAATACCGATACCATTGTAAAAGAACTGACCCGTCAGGGCAAAGCCGCCGAAGATGCCCGCAGGGGAGGGGCCTCCGGTTGTGTTGAAAGCGGGGCCTTCGGTACGGAAGCCTATATCCTGACCGGTTATTTTAACCTGGTTAAAGTACTGGAGATCACCCTGCACAATGGCATAGATCCGATGAAGGGGAAACAGGTCGGACTGCAAACCGGAGATCCCCGGTCTTTCGCCAGTTTTGAGGAGCTGTTTGAAGCGTACCGCAAGCAGCTCAGGTATTTCCTGGATATCAAGATCGAAGGTAACGACCGCATCGAACAGATCTTTGCAGAGCATCTTCCGGTTCCCTTCCTTTCCCTGTTTATCGATGACTGTATTGCCAGCGGCATGGACTATCATAACGGCGGTGCCCGGTATAACACCAAGTATGTTCAGGGGGTCGGGCTGGGTTCGGTGACCGATATGCTCACTGCCATCCGCTATCATGTTTACGATCATAAAACACTCGGGATGGACGACATGATCGGCGCCATCGACCGTAATTTTGAAGGCGACGACGAGCTACGTGCCACCCTTGTATACGACACTCCGAAGTACGGAAACGATGACGATTACGCCGACGACCAGGCCGTGAGGGTCTTTGAATCGTTTTTCAGTATGGTCGACGACCGTAAATCGCCAAGGGGTACCACCTACCGCATCAACATGCTGCCCACCACCTCGCACATCTATTTCGGCAAGGTGACCGGAGCCATGCCCGACGGAAGGCTGGCGAAGGAACCGTTATCGGAGGGGATCAGTCCCTTCCAGGGTGCCGACCGGAAAGGGCCCACCGCCGTGCTGAACTCTGCCGCACGAATAGATCATGTTAGGACCGGCGGGACCCTGCTGAACCAGAAATTCACACCGGCCTTTTTCGAAGGTGAGGATGGGATCCCGACACTCCGTAACCTGATCCGTGGATATTTCAGCAAAGATACCCACCATATCCAGTTTAACGTTGTGACTGCCGCCACACTCCGTGAGGCACAGAAGCATCCTGAAAAATACCAGGACCTGATTGTCCGTGTTGCCGGGTACAGCGATTATTTCAAGGACCTCGGCCCGGAACTGCAGGATGAGATCATCCGCAGGACCGAGCATGAAAGTTGCTGATATCCAAAGCAAACAGGGGCGTCTCCGGTGGAGCGCCCCTGTTGTTTTTTATTCTGCCGGACTTATTCCATTTCAAAGACCAGTTCCCCTCCTTTCATAAGCTCCTGGTGGGAGATCAGGGTCCCGTTCAGGATTTTTCCGTTAAGAATTACCCTCTTAACATGGACATGACCGGTATCCTGGTTTTCTGCCCTGATTGTAAGTGTTTGTCCGTTTTCAAGATGGATCACGGCTTTCTTCACCAGCGGGCTTCCAAGTTCGTAATCAGGTGAGCCGGGCAGTACCGGATAGAATCCCAGGCTGCTGAAAATGTACCAGGCACTCATCTGGCCGGCATCATCATTGCCACACAGGCCGTTTACCTCTGGAAGGTACATCCTGTTCATGATCATTCTTACCTTTTCCTGGGTCTTTTCAGGATGGCCTGCCCGGTTATAGAGGTAAGCAATGTGATGGCCGGGCTCATTGCCGTGAACATAATTCCCGATGATCCCGTCACGGGTGATATCTTCGGTTTTTTCAAAGTACCTGTCTTCGATCTCCATCGTGAAGAGGGAATCGAGGTGGGCAGTGAACCTTTCAGGACCACCCATCAGTCCGATCAGCCGCTCCACATCCTGGGGAACATACAGTCCGTAATTCCATGCATTGCCCTCAATAAAGCCCTGTCCTTCCGTATCCAGCGGGTCAAATTCCTGCCTGAAGCTACCGTCGGCCAGCCTCGGACGCATGAATCCGGAGGCAGGATCAAAGACATTCATGTACCAGCCGGAACGTTCCAGATAACTGTTTTCAACGGATGTGTCACCTGTCATCCGGGCAATCTGTGCGATGCACCAATCGTCATAGGCATATTCGAGTGTCTTGGAAACGGATGAGTGGCTGCGGTCATCCGGAACATAATGATAATCGAGGTAATCCCCCAGCCCGTCGAAATACCTCACATTCGAGGTGCTGACAGCTGCTTCCAGGGCATGTGCCCGGTCAAAATCCCCCGTACCCTTTACCATAGCATCGGCAAGAACCGAGACGGCATGATAGCCGATCATGCACCAGTTCTCATTGGCATAGTGGCTCCAGACCGGCAGCATATGATGAACGCTCTGGTCGTAATGGGCGAGCATGGACCTGATCATGTCGTTGTTCCTTGAAGGCCGGATGAGGTTGAAAAGAGGATGCAGGGCACGATAGGTATCCCAGAGTGAGAAGACCGTGTAATTGGTAAAGCCGTCGGAATTATGAACATTCTGGTCAAGGCCCGTGTATTGCCCGTCCACATCTTCATAGATTACCGGAGAAAGACAGGCATGGTACATGGCCGTATAAAAAGAGACCATGTCCCCCCCGGTGAGTGTCTCCACCTCTATTCTTGCCAGTTCACTGTTCCACCTGTCTTTGATTTCCTCCCGGGTGCGGTCGAAATCCCAGTGGGGGATCTCAGCTGACATGTTTTTAAGGGCCCCTTCCGTACTGACCGGAGAAAGGGCTACTTTAACCTCCAGTTCCTCCCTGGAAGCCATATCGAAATTGAAGTAGGCACGAATATCCCTGCCGGCCATCTCCGGGAAATCATGGTACTGGTCGAACCTCCGGTAGAATCCGGCGTATGCCGGTTTATCATAGCGCTGATAGCCATAGCTTATAAATGGTTTTGAGAACTTTATGGCGAAGAAGACCCTCCGGGTTCTTGCCCAGCCGCTGGTTTGCCGGTAACCGGTAATAAGGGAATCGTTCTCGACACGGATAAAGGTCCATACGTTTTTCTGATCATACTGGTAGACATTATAAATCATATCAAGAAGCACGTGTGCCTCACCGGCATCGTCAAAGGTGTAACGGTGAAAACCTGTTCTCTCACTGGCTGTCAGTTCTGCCGTAATGTTGTAACTGTCAAGCCTTACTTTGTAATAGCCAGGGCTGGCTGTTTCTCTTTCATGAGAAAATGACGAGCCAGATCCTTTATTTCCTTTTCCATCGGGCAGTGGTTCCAGGTTGAGCTTGCCGGTAGTCGGCAGCATAAGCAGGTCGCCGAGATCAGAGTGTCCGGTTCCGCTGAAGCTGGTATGGGCAAACCCGATGATCATGCTGTCGCGGTACTGGTAACCGGCACAGTATTCATAGGCTTCAGGATTGTAGCGGCCGCCTGAATCGTACAACTGGACGAAGTTGGTCTGCGGACTCACCTGTACCATGCCGAAAGGAGCCGTCGCCCCCGGATAGACATGACCCATTTTGCTGGTGCCGATCAGGGGATTGACATACTTTGTAAAATCAGTTTTTATGACGTCTTTTTCCCGGGAACAGGTAACCATTAACAGGAAAGCGAACAGGATAAGGATCAGGTGTTTCATAGTCTTTAAATTACCATTCCCGGCCATTAAATAAAAGGTCCCTAAATATAAGGAAATACAACTGAGATAATGCCGGCAGGTAAATTATGCCTGATAATCCTGGAAAAAACTAAACAGTAAAAAAAACGTTACTGTTTTTCGCTTCAGTTGCCAAGGTATTTATTGCACTCATCAATAAGATGGAATACGTAATCTGAATTCTCACCGAGTTTTACTGCTTTCTGGAGATTTTTCAATGCTTTCTTCCGATCGCCGGTAGCAATCTGGATCTCAGCTTTTGTAATCAGGGCATTTCCATAGGCCGGCCCCAGTTTGATAGCCATATCAACATCACTCATAGCTTTGCTATATTCTTTCATTTTCAGGTAAACATCGGCCCTGTTGTTATACAATATTGGTTCTCCCGGAGTATCGTTTATAAGTTTATTATAGGTGGAGAGTGCCAGGTCATATTCTCTTCTTCTTACCCGGATATTTGTCAGATTCGTCAGGGCTCTGAAATCGTTCGGGTCGGATTCAAGTACTGCTTTCAGGTCATTTTCCGCACTCAGCGTATCGCCCATTTCCTCTTTCAGAACGGACCGGTTTATCAGGATGCTGTTATCTTTCGGAGCCAGTGTGTGGGCAAGGTTGAAATCCTCCAGGGCCCCTTCCGGATCGTTCATCTGCCTTCTCAGTGTCGCCCTGTTGGATAATACGTCCGGTGAGTTTTTTAATTCAATAGCCTTATTATAGGATGCCAGCGCTTCTTCTTTCTTGTCCAATCTTCTCTGTGCTGTTCCGAGATTTGAATATAGGAGGTACAGGTTTCCGAAGTCTTCCCCCACCAAATCAATGCAGGCTTTCAGATTTTCTTCAGCACAACGGTAATCTTTTTTGCTGAAACATTCAGAGATCTTCTGTTGATATTCGTCGTAGGTCTGAGTCAGTGATACAGCTGATATGCATATCAATGCGAAGGAAAGAAGGAGGTGTTTTTTCATGGCTACAGAAATTGTTTATTACAAGATAAAAAAAAAGTACCTGATTGTAAAATGTGAGACAGAGAAATTCAGATTCAAAAAATCTGTTTCAAAATCTGCGTTCAGGAAGTGATTTTCTGAATTACATGAACATTGGAAGAAATCAGAATTTATACCCGAATTTCATACCGATCGGAAAGGTTGGCATCCAGGTTTGTCCTTCCTGGTGCGAATGGCTTAAAACCGGATCATATAATTCATCTTCAGGATAATCGCGGTCATAATGTACGGAATTCCTGAATGCCAGGCCAATACCGGTATAAAACTCTATATTCAGATGTGGTGTCAGGTTGATGATGGCACCGTATTTAATGTTCAGACCGATCCTTATTTTCTCTATTTCAAAAAAATCTTCGTAGGTGTACACATAATCACCGGAAAGTTCTTCAAGACCATCGAATCAGGGTCTGATACAACGAAAAAGTCATACACGCTGGAACTGGATGAAAGAAAGGTCAGCTCGGCAGAGATGTAGGCCTGATTGGTCGGTACCCTGTCGATATGCAGGTAACGTTTGAGTTCTCCCCTGATTTTATATCCCGAAAATGTGGAATAGTAGTCCGGTGGATTTCCCAGGATATCAACCATCAGGTATCCCCAGAAACTCCTTTTTGTGACCAGACCGGCTTCAAGCTGCAGTCCGTAATCCCGGTTCAGCGATCTCTCATAACCCACTTGAATGGAAGGTGTAATTGCATCAAAGAAATGCAGGGGAGCAACATAGATCCTGTTTTTCAGGATTTCTTTGTGATACGCTGAAGCACTGTCCTGGGAAAATGCGGGTGTCAACACGCCATACAAAAGCATGATGCTGAACATGATGCGTAACCTGAAGGATGAACAGGACATCGGTACAGGAATAACTACTTTACGACCAGTTGTAAAAAAGATGATCCAATTTACTTAAGCGGGAAATAAAATCCAAATTCAACCGGGCCTGTTTTCCGGTCGGTATGCCTTTCCCTGTCTTTCTTAATTACGGACGCCGCCGATCTGCATACAGAAGCAGGAAGATGCTGAAAATCAGGTATCCGGATTATTTCATATGCAGCACTTCCTTCCTGGATTTGATATTCAGCTTGTTAAAGATGCTGCTCACGTGCGACTTGACCGTGCTCAGTTCGATATGACATTCATCGCATATTTCCTGGTTCGTGGCTCCCTGCTGCAGGAGCTGGTAGATCTTTCTTTCCTGGACACTCAGACTGTTCAGTTTTCTCTTTTTATTACGCCTTATCAGCACTTCCGCTACCGGTACCGAAACAAGGACGATAGAAGCCAGGAATATGTATTCCCATTTTCTTATTTTCACCGGTAATTGCTTTTTAAAGGCGGAGAAATACGGCGAACTGCTCATTTCCCATTTCTTCAGAAAGGCTTTATAATAGGCTTTGTTTTCATCATAATGGGCAACGTAATCGCTTTTATAAATGGCATAGAGGGCAATCAGAAGGTTGCTGCTCGAGTCGGCAAGCGAACGGAGCCGTTCATTGACGACCTCCTCCACAAATTCCTTTTCCAGTATGGTCTTTTCGTAATCAATCAGCTCGGGGTAGCCAGCCAGTTCGTTGATCCGGTTAAAAACCGCCGTTGCAGGTGATCCCGTAATACTGACCCCGGAAAAGATCCCACCGGTACTCAGGTTGCGAATAGAGATCACGGAATTTTTATTGGCGATAAAGAAAAAATGGTTTTGCTCTTTGCCCCCGATCATCAGCGTGGTCCGTGGATTTCCGCGGCGAACCATATGGATCCGAAGCAAAGTCTCTTCGGACGGGAGGAATCCGGTATCGAAGTAAAATGATCCCAGGCTGTCCAGGGGGCTCTCGGCGACGATCATTTTATCGGACATCTTGTACATATCATCGAAGCCCGTGATCACCGACAGGTAAACCACCGGGCTCCAGGTGCTGTCTGTTTTGAGTGTCCCGGCCACTATCCCGCTGATTTCCCGGTTTGCTTTCAGGCCGGAAGCAAGTGAAAGGAGGAGGCAAAGAGTCAGGAACCTGGGTTTATTCATTTTTTCTCAGGTTTTCAGGGATGCTGGATCGAAGAAACAAAAACCTTTCCCACCGCCTTGTCTGAGTTAATAACGACTTTCCAATTTCCAGTAGCCGGCGATTTTACGTTCTTGTTAATAATCCCGTTGGCAACTTCTCCACCGGGGGCATCACTGTTTTCAACGGAGAAGCCTCCCTGTTTCTTGCCTGCCGGATCAAGGATCTCAACTTTTACAATTCCTGAACTGACTTCGCCGTTGATGTCGATCATCATGGAAGGAGTCGTTTTTTCCACTATGATCAGTACTTCCTTTTTACCTGAAGTCCCATCAAGTTTTACAGTGGTGGAAAATACGTCCATGTCGACATCGAACCTGAAATCCTGGAGAAAGTCGAAATTGAATTCCTCGGGAAAGTCAATGTGAAGATCCTGGGGAAAGTTTAGCTCGAAGTCCTTCATGAAATCCTCCGGGATCACGGGCTCAGGGATGTTTTCAAACTGGATTCTTAAACGTTCCAGATTTTTTTCCAGGGAGTCGGTGTTGATTTCCAGGGTCTTGAATTGCTCCTGAAGAGCGTATTCCATGATCTTCATCTGTTCGTTAATCTGCCGTAAATATTCTTCCGAAGGGAAGGATCCTGCGTAAATTGTGTCCTGGGCGTTTGCCAGGCACGGAAACAACATGCTTCCGATCAAAAATAAAATTGCTTTTGTTTTCATGACGTTTTCATTTGTGATGATTTGCTAAGCAATATTATTTCAAGTATTCCGGTCTGTCATTTTTTTCAGGTAGGATAAAAGTAGGATAAAGGTAGGAAATTTGCCGGTGGAAAAGGAATTTCATCCGGTCCTGCCTGTCCATGAGTTTATAACGGGCCTGGTAACATTCATAAAATCAATGATTAAAAACATCCAAACCGGATTTTCTGTGCATAAACGGGAACTCATACAGCCACCGGACGAAATACCCTGCGGCTGGAAGGTGTTTCTTATCCTTTTCCCCGAACGCTGTTTTCAATCCGTTCCGCAGGTGTTTTCGTTTATACTGTAATTCATCAACCGGTCATCCCTGTCAAAGCCCTGGTACATGATCAGCTCCCTGTCGTTATAAAAATAGAGAGAATAATACTGCAGTACCTCGTTCAGGTAAAACGATTCCCTGGTTTTATTCCCCTTTTCATCGTATTCCATTTTCCACTCTGCAAGTAACTGCTCCACTGCTTCCGGAGGATCGAAAACGGATTCCTGAGTCTTCCGGATAAGCCTGCCCGCTTCATCGTATTCATAATAAAAATAATTATGAAATACAGAGCCTGATGGAAGGAAAACTGATCTGTACTCCTCCATTTCCACCCCCCAGGGTCCTTTGCGGATAATATGCCAGTATACCGGGCCGTCTTTGGAAACGGTTTTTACCGAATCTGTTATGGGTGAATAGTAGTATTTTATGTACTGGTCGTTTTGCACCACAGAATCCGGCAGGTTGTCGGAATTATAGTACCTGTATTCAAAGCTGAGGGTGTCGTTTCCCGGACTGAGGGTTAGCCGGGCAGTCCGGAGCGTGTCGCTGTATTCATAAAGGTTGATCGTGGTCAGGGAAGATCCCTCATACAGGTAAGTACGGATCAGCTGGTTTGCCGGGTTATAATATAGCAGCAATCGTGAGTTTTCGTTACTTTCCATTGTCAGGTTGCCCTGAATATCATATTCATAATACGTGGTATGGTTATTCCTCTCATTCCTGATTTTCAGTCCGTTCTGATAGAAATCGTAGTTCCAGGCGATTTTGGTACCGTTTCTGTCGTAGTCTGTTACCGACTTCTGGCAGATAGCCTCGCCCACAGGATTATCATAAAAGTCACAGCCGCCGGTAATCAAAGCGGAGAACAGGAAAACAAGGTATTTTTTTAAAAGACTGTACATCCTGGATGGCGGTCAAAGGCTGAGGTCAAGGTATGAAAAAGAAACGAAATGGTAAAGTTGGTTTTGACTCCGGAGCGGAACCGGGCACTGAAACCCGGAAGGGATGGAAAAAGGAAATGGCCGGAGTATTCCGGCCGAATAAGTTTCTGTTATTCAATGTGAATCCTTGATATCAGGCTATTCGCATTCCCAGCTTTTCGTGGATAAACCCGGTGATCTCCTTCATTGCTTCTGTTGCTTCCGGGAACATCGGTGCCAGCAGCGGATAGCAATGCACCATGCCGGGTCCGGCCCTGAAGATGACCTCCACACCTGCTTCCTTTGCTTTTTTGCTGAAGGCTTCGCCATCGTCAAAGAGCTCATCATCGACTGCCGAGTTGATGAGCAACGGAGGGAGGTTCTTCAGCTCGCCATAAAGAGGGGAGAGGAGAGGATCCTTCTTATCCTGTCCGCCGGCATAATGATCGGCAAAAACAAACCAGGAGTTCAGGGGAGCGGGTGAACGGTGGTTTTTGGTCCGGTATGACTCTCCGCTGCAGCTTAGATCGCTCCATGGTGAAATAGCCACCGCGGCAGCCGGTTGAGGCATCTTGGCCTCTTTCAGGGCCAGGAGCAGGGCCAGGGTAAGTCCGCCTCCGGCCGATTCACCGGCAATGACTATATTTTCCGGTTTTAACCCGGCAGACAGGAGGTGTTTCCAGACAGCGACAGAATCTTCTACCGCAGCAGGGAAGGGGTGTTCGGGCGCCAGGCGGTACTCGTAGACAAGGCAGGTCAGGCCGGTGTTCCGGGCAAATTTGGAAACGATCCCCCGGTGATCATTGCACGACCCGGAGACATATCCTCCCCCGTGAACATAAAGGATCAGTTTCTCAGGATCAGCGCCTTCGGGGATCAGCCATTCCGAAGGGATGCCGTCTATCAACTCCCTGTTTACCCGGATATCGTCGCCGATCTTTCCAAATCTTTCCGCGCCTCTTTCACACTGGTCCCTGAAGCCGGTGATGGATGTTGAACTGTCAAAAACAGGTTTCCTTAGTTTGCCCGTCAGCAGGTGGCGGTTTCGCATCATAAAGGAAAACATGCGGGCTTTTATGCTGGTCATTTCTTTGGTTTTTGCTTATTTGAGGTGCAAAGCTGGCAAAAAAGATCCGCAAAAAAATTAACCCGGGTTAATTCCGGATATTTTTTGTTTTTTTCTGATCCGGCTCAGCGACTGAGGGGCGATCCCCAGGAAGCCTGAAAGGTGTTTCAGGGGGATTTTTGCCACCAGCTCCGGGTATTTCTCCTTCAGGCGAAGGTACCTGCTTTCAACGGATTCGGTCACCATCTCCAGGAGCAGTTCTTCCATTTTCGACTGAACCTCGTGAAGGAAATTCCGGGTAAAAGTTTCCCAGGCCTTTATAGCCAGGAGTTTGTTGGAATCGTCAAGGCTGATCTGCCAGACCACTGTCTTTTCCAGGGCCTGAATATTTTCCGTTGCCGGGAGGCGGTTCCGGAAACTGTCCTTCGAGGTGAAGCAGTAAGGGGCCGCGGTGAAAAAACGGGTGAGTTCTTCCCCGTCCCTGTGGATGTAAAAACGGACAAGACCCTGTTCCAGGAACCAGAAATACCGGCAGATGCTGCCTTCAGTGAGGATCATTTCATTTCTGGCGTATTCCCGCCTTGAAAAATGTTCCCGGATTATTTCCCATTCCTTGTCAGAAACCCGGGTATAGTTTTCCATGTAGGATCTGAAAGCTTTCACTGTTAATGTCTGATTGCCAGGCATCCGAAAGACGGCCCCTGTTGGTTCATAATTCCTTCACCTGTTCCTTTATTACAGGGAGATCGAAGCTGAAATCCGAACCCTTTCCGGGAGTGCTCTCCGCCCAGAGCTTCCCACCATGCATTTGAATAAAATCCCTGCAGAGCGTCAGCCCGAAACTTGTTCCTTCTTCTCTTGATGTTCCCGGTTCGGATTTTAGCTTTCCCGACCAGAGATTATTCAGCCTGTAATCATCCATACCGATCCCTGTGTCTGAAACCGTTACCCGAATGAATCCTTCCCCTGGTTCGAGGTGGATAGAAATCGTATCCCCGGGTCTGCAGAATTTGATGGCATTGGAGATCAGGTTTCTCATCACGGCTTTGATCATGTTCGGAACGGCAGGAACAGCGAAGGCCCCTTTTTCAGGAACAAGGATCTTAACATTTTTTGCCCTGGCGGATTCAGTGACGCTTTCGATCGTTCTGGAAATCAGGTCGTAGAGATCAGTATTCTCCGGCTGGAAAACAAAATTATCCGACTGGGATTTCGACCAGAACAGAAGTTCTTCCAGCAGGATATAGGTATTCTGGACCACCCCGCTGATAATATCGACCTTAGGGATCAGTTCGGTATAGTTTTTTTCCATTATCTGGTCCCTGAGAATCTCGGTAAAACCGATCAGGGAATTGAAGGGATTACGCAGGTCGTGCGCCAGGATCCTTACCAGCAGGTTTTTTTCCTCAATGAGTTGCAGGAGTTGTTTTTCCTTTTCCATCTTTTCGGTCAGATCGGTATGGGTACCGATCATCCTGAGCGACTCTCCCTTGCTGTTCCAGGCAACCACTTTACCCCGGTCGAGAATCCATTTATAGCTTCCGTCCTTACAGAACATGCGGTAAATAATCGAATATTGCGGGATCTCGTTCCGGCTTGTTTTACCCAGTTCATCCAGGCAGCGGGGCAGATCCTCCGGGTGAACCCTGCTGCTCCATTCCTCATACGCAGGCTGAATCTCATGATCCTCATACCCCAGCATCGCCTTCCAACGGGGGGAGAAATATACCTCACCGGTCTTTATACTCCAGTCCCAGACCCCGTCATCGGCTCCTTCCAGGGCAAATTTCCAGCGTTCCTCACTTTCCTTAAGCCGGTTTTCATTTTCCAGCCGGCTGGTGATATCGGAGAATACCGCTATGTTATAGAATTCTGACCTGAACTCAATCAGGGAATCCCTTACATCGGAATAAAATACAGACCCGTCCTTTCGGATACAGGGTACATTTTTAATAATTTTTGGCACCGATGACACCTTCTCAAATTCCTTTCCTGCCATTTCGAGAAAATCATCAGGATGAAGCTGTGAGTAATGAAGATCAGGGATTTCCTGTTGTTCATAACTGAAGAGCCGGCAAAAGTAGCTGTTGGCATAGAGGAGGAAACCACTTTTATGATCTGCAATGATTATTCCTTCCCCGAGATTTTCGAAAACATAAGGCAACAGTTCAACAGGATACTTCCTGTCAGGACTCTTTCCTTCAACTGACTTCAGTTTTGCTGATGACATGGTTTGTTATAGGTCTGTTTTTTGCAACTCCCGGAATTCTATGCGTTCCGAACATTTTTTCCGGCAAGCAACGAAATAGTCGCCTGCAATCATAGCCAATCAAACCTGAAACAAAGATTTCCGGAATAACAGAAACACTGTCTGTTCAGTAAGCTCTGCTTTATCCTGGCCCCCCACCTGGCCTGTGATCTGAATGCCAAATTATACAGGATCATTGGAATTAGCAAATGAAAATCCACGGAATTTCTTCAGCCGGATTTTCACGTACTGATAAAAACCTCATTAGACCTTTAAAATCGCGGGAAACTGAAACAGTTTTTTTTCATCGCGGGGAAAATTTCACGAACGATCTTCCCTGTACACGAAGTATTCAAAATCGGCTGCTTTTCTGTTTCCTGACAGGTCCTGGCAGCATAAACCGACAAAGGAACCGGTGAAATGGGCGTCTCCTCCCCCGGCACCGTATTCGTCGGAAAGGGTGCTGTAATCGTATATGGGACCTATCTGCTGCCAGTTCTTTCCATCGGAAGAATGAAAGAATCGGAGTTTATCATAATGTACCTCTGCCCTGAAGAAGTAATTCCCTGTGTCGGCAATGGCGATTTTTTCATCCAGCAGAAATTCCGTGTTACCTTCCTTCGAGGAAACGACATCGATACAACGTCCTTTCCCTACCTCGAAGGTCATATAGAGATAATAAAAGTTCTGGTTGTCATAGAGGCAGATCAGCCCGGCCATCTGTTGAAAATTCTCAGGCCGGAAATCCATACAGGTCTCGGCAGTATAGAAAAACGACTGCTGGCGTCTGGCAAGAAGCGCCTGGCGGTGATGTGAGTTGAGCGATTCTCCCCCCCTGATCCTCAGAAACCCGGGTCTTTCTGTCAAGGAAAAGGTTCCCGGAGCGGGTTTTATCCTCAGGGACTGGAAGTGTATGTTGAGCTCAGGACCATCGAAGTCATCCTTCTCCGGTTCCTCTGCCCACCGGTGTTCGGGCAGCCCCGGGGCAGGCACTTCGACCTGTGGTTCATGGCCTCCGCCTTCCAGCCTGATCCACCCGTCGTCGGTCCATCTCATTTTCTGAATCGCGGTTTCCCTGCCCATCGTACATCTACCTCTTGACGGGATATGCCGGCCACACAGGTGAGCCATGTACCACTGGCCGTCCTGTGTTTCAACCAGCGAGGCATGACCGGCACGCTGTAGAAGAAGCTCCGGATTGTAATAGGAGGTGAGCACGGGATTCTCCGGATCCGTTTCATACGGTCCGGTGAGCTTTTCCGAACGCGCCATGGTCACGGAATGGCGCAAAACCGTCCCGCCTTCGGCTGTCAGCAGGTAATAATAGTCTCCTCTCCTGTACAGGTGCGGACCTTCCACCAGGCCGATCTCAGTTCCCCGGTAAATATTGGTGACAGGACCAATCAGTTTCTTTTCCTTCACCGAATATTCCTGAAGGACAATGCCGCCGAAGGGATGCTTTCCTTTCCGGTGGTCCCAGAGCATGTTCACGAGCCATTTCCGGCCGTCGTTGTCATGGAAAAGGGAAGGGTCAAAGCCTGAACTGTTCAGGTAAACCGGGTCCGACCATTCCCCTGTAATCTCCCTGGCGGTAACCAGGTAGTTGTGGGCATCCTTGAATTCGCCGCGGAAGGTTTTCACATCGGTGTAAATGAGGTAATAGGTCCCGTTGTCGTAGCTGAGGCAGGGCGCCCATACGCCGCAGGAATTGGGATTACCCGCCATATTTAACTGGGAGGTCCGGTTCAATGGCCGGGTGATCAGTTTCCAGTTTACCAGGTCGCGGGAATGGTGGATCTGCACCCCGGGGAACCATTCAAAGGTCGAGGTAGCAATGTAATAGTCATTTTCCACCCGCAGAATGGACGGATCGGGGTTAAATCCCGGTAATATGGGGTTAATGATCTTCATAATTAGTGCTTTAGAAATATAGTTTCATGGCGGAAATTACGAAGGATTGGGGGAAATGTCAAATGGACTAATCTCAGAATTGTAACTTTGAACCGTAACTGGTCCTCTTGCCTTTTTATCCCAAATGAATTACCTTAATTTGATCCTTCCTGTAGTTATGGAATGACCCGAAGTAATATCTTTGAAATATTCATGCCCGAATCTGATAAATGATTGCAAATTGTGCTATTACAGAATACAGGAAGCAGTGAGTCACAGGAGGGGAGTGAAGATACTAATCTGCCGGCGCGTTCAATTGAGTTCTGAAACAAATTTATTCATTTATGTTAAAGATCAATTATTTAAAGCTGTTTTTAATATTTGTCACAGCATTTATTCCAACTATTTTAAACCGTACAGAGCTCATTGATAAAATAGTTTCTTTCAATCACAGATTTTATCTGGATTTGTTCATGGCAATGGTAACAGCTGTCATACTTTGGGAACTTAACAGGATTATCAATCTCTATCTGAATAAGAAATCACCACTCGAAAGGAATATTTTCAAAAGACTGATCTACCAGGTACTGTTGAGCATGCCGGTTTCAATATCCATAGTCTATGTTTTATATTTCTTCTACAGCACTTACATTGTTGGTATTCCTTTGTCAGATATGATTGCTCCAAATGGTGATTTGCTGGTTATCATTCTGGACATACTTTTAATCAATGTTTATTATATAGGATCTACTTTCTTAAACAATTGGAAAAACACAAACAGTAAACTCGAGGAATTCCAAAAAGATAAAGAAAATAAATCAGCCGGAAATTTCCTTATCGTTCATTCCGGATCAAATGCTGTTACCATTTATTTTGATGAGGTTGCTGAAATATTTATAGAATCAGGGAGTGTCTTCCTTTTGCTTTTCAATAACCGGCAATACTTGTTAAGCGAGAATCTTAATTATTATTCCGCTTTGTTACCTGAAACGGCATTTTTCAGAATTAACAGGCAACTGATTTGTCACCGCAAGAATATCTCGTCCTACAGATACATTGAAAACGGTAAACTGGAGGTCCGGGTAATAACCGGTAAACAAGGTCCTGTTGTAAGCCAGAAAAGTTCTTCAAAGTTCAGGAAATGGTATAAGGGAACATTCTGAATTCTATACTTCAGCCCCGAACATATATACTTCAACTGATTTTTTCCTGATTTTCAAAGTCTGTTAAGAAAACTGATTCATCTTTGGGCCAAACAATATCCGGATACAGCAATCACTTTATAACTGGTGAATTATGAGAAAGTTTTTTTGGAATGTGATGCTACTGTCAGTAATGTCAGTGTTTAGTATTTGTAACATTTCTGCTCAGGAGGAAGAACGGACGACCGTCTTTAGGAATGTGAGCTTAATCCCTATGACAAAGGATACTCTCATTAAAAATCAAACTGTTGTGGTTAAAGGGATCTATATTTCAGCTATTGGCAATAATGATACCATGGCCATACCATCCGGCGCATCAGTTATTGATGGTGAAGGCAGATACCTGATGCCGGGTCTTGCGGATATGCATGTACATTACCTTTCGGATTACAGTGAGCAGACATTTTTTAATCTGTTCTTAAAAAATGGAGTAACTACGATCCGGGCTTTTCAAAGTTTTCCCAATGATTCTGTCCTTGATTGGAATGAGAAAATAAAGAATAACAAATTATTGGGCCCCAACATGTTTACCTGCGGTTTATTTTTTAATGACCCGGTTATACCTGCCGATGAAATAATTACCGCGAAAAGGAATTATGATTTTGTAAAACTATACAGCGGGCTTACGAAAAGCGAGTTTAATACGATCATGCGGGTAGCAAAAAAGGAACAGGTCTATACCATCGGGCATATTCCCTTTTTGGTCGGCTTAGACGGTGTATGCAGGGCAAGAATGGATGAAATCGCTCATATCACTGAACTGGATTTTGATCTTGTACACTATCCGAAACTTAACCTCCTTAAAAATTCGCTGTTCGCTATCGTATATAACAATTGGGTTAAGGATTTTTATTCATGCGATGATAAAGAGGCATATCTGAGTAAAACAGATAAAAAACTTGATGAAATTGTCGCAAAAGTTAAGAATTCAGGAATGGCCGTTAATACAACTCTTGTTGTGACAAAAATCATTAATGAACAATTGTATGACAAAGAGGAGTTTCTGAAGCGGCCAGAACTTCCCTATATGCTAAAAGGTTTTATGCCTGATTATCTTGCCGGGGAAAACACTTATCAGAAAACAATGAGCTATTTGATGGCCAAAAATATAAAGTTGGTAAACGGGGATGATGGAAGGAGATTTTTTGATACTTATCTGAACGTAAACAGGATCTTAACAAAAAGGCTCCATGATGCCGGGATCCTTCTGTTATTGGGAACAGATGCACCGGCCATTGTTGTGGCCGTTGTACCGGGATACTCGGTACATGAAGAGTTGAAAATTCTTACTGAGTGCGGGTTAACCCCTTATGAGGCAATTCAAACAGGAACGCAGAACGCGGGAATTGCATCCATGTTAATGACAGGTGTCAATGTTATCGGTACTATTGAAGTGAATAAGCAGGCAGACCTTATTCTGACGAAAAATAATCCATTGCTTGACGTGGCGAATATCAAAGATATGGATGGTGTTATGTTGCGTGGGAACTGGTTCTCAAAGGAGATGCTGGATTCCCTCGAAATATCCGTTAAAACCAATCTGGCTGATGCACTTCTTTCTGTGACCTTGAATAATAACAGTGCTGAAGCTATTGAAAAGAAATATAAGGAGATAAAGGCTGATTCCCTGGAATTATACTGTTTCTTGCCTGATCCGCTGAATGATCTGGGCTATAAGCTTATTCACCAGGGACGGTACAAAGAAGCCATTGCGGTCTTCAAAATCCTGGTACTTGAATTTCCGGATAACTGGATGTGGCTGGACAGCCTTGGAGAGGCATATATGAAAGACGGAAACAAAGAATCAGCAATAGAATATTACACGAAATCTGTAAATTTAAATCCCCAAAGTACCTCGGGAAAGTCAGCACTCAGAAAGCTTGGTATTCGTAGTTTCTAAATGGTGGAAGACCTGAATTGCAATTTAAAGGGTTTGCTTTGAGACTGACTGTATGACTGTTTTTCACAGTTTGTTTTACAGATTATCCGGATGGAAGTTCAATATCTTTGACAATGCCGCATAATAATCCCCCGAAATGCAAATATTTATTGTAACAGGAAATAATATCAGAGACATAAACAGAAAAAATGAAAAGGATTAATACAAAACCATGGATAGCAGGTCTGTGCTTAATCCTGGTACAGTTTACAAACACCAGTGCTCAGAGTCTTCTGAACGGTCCTCAGAAAATTGTGGTAGACGCGAAGAGGGACAGGCTGCTGGCCTCCAATTATTTTACCGGTGATATCGTTCAGATCGATAGCGCCGGGAAACAGAGTTATTTTATTAAGGAGGCAGGATTTACAGATGGGATTGAGATCATGGGCGATACGATCTACGGAGTGGGGGAGAACCGCATGATCAGGGCGTATAACCTGGTAAGCGCGGAACCTGTCTTTAGTATCACCCTGCCTGGCGAAGCGGAAAATTATTTGTCAAGTATTACCAGCGATTCAGCGGGACATCTTTTCATATCCTGTCCGCTGTTGAACGAAATTTACCGGATGGATATCAAAAAACGTTCGTTCTGGGTATTTGCCCACGACAACGGGCTGAACAAACCCAACGGGATCCTGCTGGAAAGAGAGAATAAGCGGATCGTGGTAATCGACGATTCACCGGATTCAAAGATCCATGCCGTCAGCCTGGCCGACTCCACTGTATCTGAGCTTTGCAGCACCTCTTTTTACAGTCCGGATGGCATAATCAGGGACAGGTCGGGCAGCTATTATGCGGGAGGATATTATCTGGACGGAATGTACCGGATCGATCCTTCATTTAAGAGAATTGAATTATTCTATACAGGGACCACGATTGTTTACCCGACCTACGACCGGAAAAACGACGCAATAATCATTACACATTTTGATGATAATTCCTGGGAACGTGTACAGATAAGGGATAGGGAGCAGGAGAAACAATGACGCTCAAATAAGGACATTATTTAAAAATTTTATACAATAATTAACCGGAGGTAAAAAAGAAAAATTAAGGTTCAGTTATTTGGGCTGATTACTGTCGCAGGTCCGGGATCAGAATGGACATTTTGCATCCTGCCTGTCACTTCTTAGACTTATCCTTTTCAATGTCCCACACGCTTTTCACCTGCTTCGATCGCTACATCCAGAAGGTTTTCCTTCGGTGGCATCGGACAGGTAGCGTACGGAGTAAAGGCGCAGGGAGGGTTGGTGGCCCGGTTGAAATCGAGGATCACCCGGCCACTGCTGTCGGGCAGCGGCGCTGAGAGGTAACGCCCGGCGCCGTAGGTTTCCCTGCCGGAGGTGGCATCAGCCATGATGATGAAAAGACTGTTCCCTTCCGTGGAGGCTACCAGCCGCTGCTTTGTTCCGTTTATGCGGAAGCGGATTTCACCCTGGCATTTATACTCTTCAAGGGTACCGATAGCTGTAGGGACCCTGAGAACTACAGCCGAATCGTAGGGTACATATTCAGCCCTTACCACCCAGTTGATATCGGGGGGATAGGAGGGGATCGCATGCAGGGCACTGATGGCCTGACTTTCATAATCCCGTAAACGGATCCCGTACAGCGAATCCCTTTTAATGATATACCAGCCAAGGCTTCCCATTTCAATTTTGGTCGGCCGGCCCGACTGGTCATCCTTCAGGATCAGCTCGCTTACCGGAACACTGTCGGCCTTGGCGCCGGAAGCAGGCAGCGCCTGAAGGGTACAAATTCCGTTTTGAAGAGTGATGGTTCCGCAGAAAGGTGCGGCCTTCTCCGGGAAAATGATATGGTTGCTGCTGTCGGAACCGAAGGTATTGGCGCCCTCATCAAGCCAGTACAATCCGGCAAGGTTCAGCCAGCCATTGTGTCCCTTCAGCCGTTCGAGGCGCAGACTTCTCCATTCTTCCAGTTCTCTGTAATAGTTTTCAGGGTCGCTGACCACCGGTTTTTCATTTCTGCACGAATACAACATCACCAGCAAAAGGAGAGAAGGAAGAAGAGCTTTTTTCATGTTTGTTATTTTTGGCGAAGGTAGGAAAAAGTGAAGAAGCATCGGTCAACCGGGCCCGTGAAAATCTGCCGGGCTGCTCCGGTCTGTGCGGGGAAAAACCCGTTATGAACAGCCTGTTTATACAATTTTTGCTTCCTTCGTCACATACTTCCCGGCTAATCCTATGCTGTTTCGCATATTTGCCTATTTTTATAACGTGGAAATCTTTTTTCACCGAAACGACAATAACGGAAAACAAGGACCAACAAAAAGACCAACATGAAACTTAAAGAAATCCTGGGTATTGATATCGGGGGATCGGGTGTGAAAGGGGCGATTGTCAATACCAAGAAAGGGAAACTGCTTACCGAAAGATTCAGGATCCCGACACCTCAGCCTGCCACACCGGATGCGGTGGCAGAGGTGATTGCCGGGATAGCCGAACATTTTAAATGGGAAGGGCCCATCGGAGTTGGTTTCCCGGGCGTAATTCAGCAGGGAGTCGTCAAAACAGCTGCCAATGTGGATAAAACCTGGCTGGAGACCGATATCAACAAACTTTTTACCAAAAAGACCGGTTGCAAAGTGCACGTGGTCAATGATGCAGACGCAGCCGGAATGGCCGAGGCAAAATTCGGAGCCGGAGCCGGTGTTAAGGGAGTGGTGCTGCTGGTGACTGTCGGAACAGGGCTAGGGACCGTACTTTTTACAAACGGTAAACTGGTTCCCAATCTTGAGCTCGGTCATATCATACTCAAGGGCGATGACGCCGAGAAATATGCCTCCGATGCTGCACGCAAGAACCTGAACCTTACCTGGGAGGACTGGGCAGGCCATTTCAACGAATACCTTCACCGGATGGAGGAACTGCTGTGGCCCGACCTGATCATCATCGGCGGCGGTGCTTCCAAAAAAGACGAACTCTTTCTGAAGCACCTTCAAACAAACGCTAAGGTTGTGCCTGCGAAATTGCTGAATAATGCCGGTATCGTTGGTGCCGCGCTGGCCAGCAAATATTACAATAAACTCGAGGAAGAAGATTAATCTCCCCCCGAAAGGTTTTCCTGCTGCTTACCCTGTCGCTGTCTGGCGGCAGGTACTGGTTTTCCGGAACAGGAACTTATTTCCTGCGGATAAAAATAAAATCGCCGCCTTCATCCCCCACATTCTGGATGGTTCCGTACTGGGGGACATTATCGGAATTGTTGATCACGGCAATGCGCATTTTCGAGAACAGATCTTCAGCAGGCAGGTATTCCGCCGTGTTTTCCCTGAGGTTTTTATTCAGATACTGAAAGAATGCGCTTTTATCAGGTACCTCGGTGAGAGTACCGCTTGTAATCGCTTTCCGGCTGTTCAGCTGGTAAAGCATCTCAATGGCATAGCTTTCATTGAAGGCTGAACGGGATTTAAAGATCCCTCCGCTGAAACAGGCATCGGCGATTAACAGGGTATGCTTCGTCTTGATGGCACTCAGGTAATTGGTCAGGTCGGTGTTAGGGATCCAGTCGACCGGATTATTGGATCCGGCATCCCTGGGCAGCCAGTAACCCACTCCCATACCTTCATCCCAGTACCCATGACCGGCATAGAAAATCAGGAGATTGTCGTCGGGTTTAACCTGGAACCTCATTCGATGCAGGGCACCGATGATGTCGGCCTTCGTAGC
Source organism: Bacteroidota bacterium (assembly GCA_049325415.1). GTDB lineage: Bacteria > Bacteroidota > Bacteroidia > Bacteroidales > JBMOLL01. Next base: position 47,372 of record JBMOLL010000098.1, read on the forward strand.
ATCGGTCAGCAGGGTGACGTCCTCCGGATCGAAATTGTATTGTTGTGTCAGTGTTTTGTAAAGTTCTTTGGCATCCTTGGCCGGTTCAGCCAGATCGGGGATGGCCGGGTCGTCGTATTCGTTATTGCCGATGATGATGGCATAGTTGCGGGCAGCATAGAAACTGTATTCCACCGACAGGCTCTTGCTGATGGTATCGCCGTTGTCGGTAATCACTTCGATCCGGAGGTCGTTTTCCCCCAGTTTCAGTTCCACTTCTTCATCTATCCTGAACGCGCAGTCGCCATCGGGAATGATCTTGCCGGAAGTGTAGCCGTTCACAAAGCTGTTATTTCTGTAAATAATGAGTTTTTTTATTGGCCCGCTGGCTTTTACACAGGCTTTCAGCTCATACTTGCCCGAGGCCACCGAGATATGATCTCCTGTAGCTGAAAGCATATCGATGGAATAGACAGGCTGTGTTTTCTCCGGCACTACGGCCTGGGCTTCGGGCAGCACATCTGCAGTCCGTTCCGAGGAAAAGCTGATACGGGAACGGTTGAGGGAAACATCCCTGGCAGTCACATTGACCTGGTTCTTACCGAAAGCAAGTGGGATCTCGGCCATGAATATGCCGTCGGCAGAAACTTTGGCCTCAATGCCGTTCACACTGACATCAAATATACCGCCATCGTCGGCTACCTTTCCAATCACAATAAGGGTCTTGGTAGAACACCTGACCAGGGAATCCTGCGAAAGAACAGGGGATTCCAGACTGATTTTCGGGGGGATCCGGTCGGCCGGTCCGCGGCTTTCATCCTCTGTTTTTCGGGCATCGCTGTTTTTTTTGGAGATGGAAAACTGTTGCACACCCGATTTGCTTTCAGAGACCTGGGACAGCACCGGAAGAGTGCATGCTGCGAGGGTAAGAAGTAAAACTGCTTTTTTCATGGTCCGTGTTGATTAGGTAGTCGTTCAGAAACAGAGCCCAAGCCCGATATCATAATACGACAGGGCATTCCAGCACCTCAGGTCGGTCGACTTTTCCACCTGACCGGGATCGAAATGAGTAAAAGAGCCAAAGAGGCTGAACATCTTGTAATTGAGGATCATACCGGCTTCAAACCCTTTCGCGTCAATGCCATCGTAGTAACTGGATCCGAGCACATCTTCGAAAAAGGTGAATTTGCTCAGTGCAAAGGAACCAAACAGGTGCATCTTGAAATTCGGGGTATGAAACAATCGTACGCTGATCCCTGCCGAGTAGATGGTTTCCCCGTGGATCGCGTCATCGGAAAGATCGGGAATTATTGAAAGAGAAGGATCCATTGAGGCTGTCCCTGTTGTATAGCGCAGGGTGAGCCCGACGGCGCCCAGGTAGGCGAGCCGTGCACCGAATTTGGGTCCGGGTGTCTCAAATACTGCCCCTGCCATGAACTGGCCACGATCACGGGAGGGCTTGACCGTGCCGGATACGGAAGGCTTCCCGCTGACCAGCTCGGCCCTCACCGTGAACTCCGCTGAGCTGATCTCGTCCACATCCTTCAGTACATCCCAGACAATCCAGTACTCAGCCCGGCCCCCGGGAACATGGTCGCCCATATCGCCGCTTACGCTCCGCAGTTCGGCATTCAGTCCGCCATTGATGGAACATAGCACCCTGACCTTAAATACCTGGTCGGGTGTGGAGTTCAGGATCTGGTAGCTGATGCGGATGAAATCGCCTGTCTGTTCGGTGCGGATACCGCTTACTTCCTGAGCGTTGACCAATGATGCATAGCAGAACAAAAAGATCACCAGGAGGACCGGAATTCTTTTGCTGAGGATCATACGTTTAAGATTTCGGAAAGTCTTTAATCAAGGGCTATCTGTAACCAAATGTACAACTTGTTATCTGAATGTCAAGGGGGCCATCCCGGGTCAAAAAAATATTTTTCAACCGGGGAGGTCCCCCTTTCTTTCCGGTGCTGCGGGTCTGCCGGATCCCCTAATCAATCCTGACCCTTCGGATACTGTTTCTTCCGTACTTCACCGGAAAATACATCCATTCCGCTACGGCTGGATTCAGGGTATATGATCCTGTATACCTCGGCACCAGTTCGATCGTATAATGGTAGGTCCCGGGCTCCAGGTAGCTGAAAAAAATGCCGGCATGGTCCTTATAGTATTCATAATGAGGTCCCGACCAGCGGTCGCTGACCTGTTCCCCGTAACTGCATCCGGCAGGGATCGGCACGCTCAGCATAATGTACTCTCCTTTCTGTTCAACTTTCAATTCGATGTGCAGGTTTACCTTCACTCCGGCCTTAAGGGTATCGCTGCCTCCCTCAAACCAGGTGCTTACCCTGAAGGGGTGCTCCACCGCTTGTGGTTCCGGATTAAAGAACTCCTGGTAGAAGGAAAGGTAGGCGGCGCCGCTACCTGTTTTTTCAAGCGAAAGTGTTTTACTGCCGGTAATAAGAGTATCAAGTGGAAAGCAGCTTAACGGTTTTTCGCTGTTATGGTTCAGGATCAGTTCAACCGGCTCCGGCCTGGCTTTTTCCTCCAGCAGACCCGGAAGGATGGCTGCCACTATCTGCATGGTCTGGTAGGTATTTCCCCAGTTGAAATCCCGGTTTTTCATCTCCAGAAAGTAGCCCCTGATCCTGGGAAGAACCTTTGTCTGACTGCTGTCCGATGAAAGGATCCTCAGTGCTGCCAGGGTGGTCAGGGTACTGTTCCATTCCACCCGGTCGCTGCTGTTGGCCCAGTACCAGTTGCCGTAAAGGGTCTCTTTCTTCAGTTGAAGGATGGAATCGGTGTCTGCCGTCAGACCGGCCTTCAGGCGCAGTTCCTGGTAGGCAATGAAGTCGCTA
>JBMOLL010000099.1:0-50001 GCA_049325415.1 Bacteroidota bacterium
CCGGTAGTGGTTCCTGCAGTGGTTCCGTTTCCGCCTGTGGCTGTCGTGCTGCCGGTGCCGGTGTTTGTAGTGCCGTTTGTGCCGGTGCTGCTGCCAGTTCCGGTGGTCGTGCTGCCAGTAGTTCCTGTCGTGGTGCCGCTTTGTGAAGAAGAAGGATCAGGGTTACCCGACGGAAGATCACCCGTTCCCGTCTTGCCATTAACCACATTTCCCGTTACCGGGTTCCCTGATCCCGTTTGCTGACCGGTACGATCCTCCCCGCTCTTTCCTGTTTCCTGCTGTCCCACGTTTCCATCAACTGCATTCCCGACCGTACCGGTTTTTTCTGTTCCTGCTGTGTTTCCGTTGGTTGGATTACTTTTCTGATCCACCCTGTTATCGGCCAGCAGATCATTCTTCTGCTGATCTGTATTCTGTTCTGTATCCGGCGTCGTTTTATTGCCGGCTGTTTCGTTTTCACTCCCTGGGTCCTTCTTATCTTCCTGATCCACAGGAGGTGTTTTGGGTTTATCCGGTCTGACCGCCATCAAGCGGTATAATACGCCCGCATACAGGGTATCGGGAAAACTGTATTTTCCTTCGTCATTGGTCACTGTCAGGTCGATCATGCTCTGATCGCCGGAAAGCAGTACATTAATCCCTGGAAGAGGTATTTCCACGACGGTAGTATCATCGATCGTGACATAATCTTTTTTGGACCCTTCTGCAAGCTGCTGCCTTGATGAGATTTTCTGTTCCCCTTCGGATAAGGTACCCCTGATCAGATAGGAGGCATTGCGTGCCTGGATATCTGCAACCAGGTAATTCTTTTCACCGGTCCGGTCGACCCTGACCTTCAGTGCATCATAAAAGAACCCGTCTTTCCGGAGGCTGATGGTATAGTTTACACCTTCCCTGAGGTTAAAGCCATAGAACCCGTCTTCGGAAATCAGTGAAACCGATTCTGTCGTCCCTTCCTCCAGGACCCGGTATATGATCCCGTTAAACAGGGTTAGATCGGGAAAACTGATCCGGTTGCCCGAAAGATAGATGTCGTGATAACCAAGTTTCCAGATGGTATAGATATCCTCCTTCCCCTTCCCGTTAAAGCGGTCGCTGGAAAAGAAGCCACGCGACTGGCTTTTATCGAAAACGATGCCGAAATCATCACCGATCGAGTTGATAGGAACGCCCATATTGCTTACATTCCTCCAGCTTTTCCCCGTTCTTACTGCTCTGAAGATATCCAGTTTACCCATGCCGGGATGCGTATCCGAAGAAAAATAAAGGGTATCACTTCCCTGAATGAAAGGGAAAAGCTCAAAGCCAAAGGTATTGATCTCCGGCCCCAGGTTTACCGGTTCTCCCCATTCTCCGTTCGAAAGAAGGTCGGAATAGTAGATATCCATATTGCCGAAACCACCTGGCATGTCCGACGCAAAATAGATCCGTTTTCCGTCAGGACTGAGACTGGGTTGTGCGGTAGAATACTCCGGACTGTTAAATGAGAACGCACTAACCGGTTTGCTCCAGTGCCCTGTAACATCCTTCTCTGAATAAAAAATCTGGAGTGAGTTGACAACTGTGTTGGATTTTTTATCCTTATCCCCCGTGACAGTCCTTGCGAAGTAGACTTTATTGCCATCGGTGCTGAATGTTGCTGTCCCGTCATGCTGATATGAATTTAATTCGACCAAATTTTCGATTGCATTCCCAACACCTTCCCGGTTCTTCAGATCGGTAAAATACAGGTCCGACCTCATAACATCTATATTATCTGCAATATTGATGAACTTCTTCCGGCTGTCGGAACGGGCCGAGGAAAATACGATCCCGTCGTTATACATGGCCGTGGCGTATTCTGAACCTTCGGTGTTTATCCCTTCAATATTTTTTACCACGTACCGGCTTTCCTCATCCAGAAGTTTCTGGGCCATGGCACAGGAACCCAGGTAAACCTTACCCATCGGATCATCGGGCTCGAGTTCCATGTATTTTTTGAAGACCTCGGCAGCTTCTTCGTATTTGGCCGCGTTTTTCAGGGAGTTTCCGTAATTAAGGAGATTCTCGGCTTTGTTTTTCCTGGATCCTTTGTCGAGGATGTACTTATACATTTCGCTGGCCTCAAGGAACTGACCTGTCAGACGGTAGCAGTTGGCCAGTTTCTCCCTGGCTTCATTCATGTATTTGAAGCTTCCCTTTTTCTCAATCTCTTTAAGATAGTACGGAATGGCCTCTTCAAACAGGTTCCTGTCGTAGTACTTGTTCCCTTCATTATAATACCGCTGGGCCGAAAGGGAAGCCGGCCGGAGCAGAATCAGCAGCGGGAGCAGGATAATATATGGGAGGATCTTTTTCAATCTGTCAACTTTTAGCAATGATCAGAAATAGTAACGAGGGTGGATCACTTTCTTCTCGGGCGGTGGCAGCAGTTCAATGCCGTAGGAAAGGGCAATTTCGTGGGATCCCCCGGAATAACTGGCCAGTTCGGAGATCCTGTAATCGTAGGAGTACATAATCCTGATGTTCTTCGTAATATCGACTTTCAGATAGGCAACCGCCGCATCCTTGCTCCGGTACGACAATCCCAGTGCAAACCTTTCGAACAGGATCGCGCTCAGGTTAGCATCAACCTGAAAGGGCGCTCCGGCCATGTATTTGACAAGAAATCCGGGTTCCAGGATGAAATTATCCGAAATCGGTATAAAAACACCCCCTGTTCCGTAGAAGCTTCTTCTGATCAGAGGTATCCCTGTTGTACCAATCAGCGATTCCGGACTACCCGGTCGTACCAGGTGATAAGCTGCGGCCCCGACGTAAAAGAGCGACGACTGATAAAAAATCCCCGTTGAGATCTCCGGTACAAGGGTCGATCCTGTGCCGGGCAAAATGGCCGGATCGTCGGGATCGGTTCTGATAAGCTCGTCATAATTATAGGAGTCGTACCTGATCCCTCCTTCCAATCCAAAAGAAAGCCTTCCCTTTCCAAAGCCGATATGGTAGGAGAAGAATCCGGTTGCCGTTAAGCTGTTGGTCACGGCAATATTATCCTGGATCACCTTCAGCCCAAGTCCGATATTTTTTATCTGTACGGGAGCCTGGAAGGTAAGGATATTGGTAACCGGGGCACCTTCCATCTTCACAAACTGCATCCTGTTCTTCAACGAACCTACAACCCACTTCGAACTGCCTGCATAGGCGGGATTTATCAGCATCTTGTCGAACATGTACTGACTGTAAAGCACATCCTGCTGCCCGTGTAATGAACGGGAGATGACCAGGACAGTTAATATGATGAGCAAATATCGCAGCATACTTCAAGCATCTATCTGTGAATAATTATGAAACCTGTCCTGGGATCCGATCCGTTTCCGATATCCAGGATGAAATAATAGGTCCCATCGGGGAGAGGCTCACCGGCCGTGTTCGTCCCGTCCCATTCATTCAGGTACGGACTGGCCGTGAAAACGATGTTGCCCCAGCGGTTATATATTTCAACACGGCTGTTCTCGAAATAGTCGATATTGTACAATACCCAGTAGTCATTTAACCCGTCGCCGTTAGGTGTGATGATTTGCGGAACCGGGTCGGTAAGATCGTCCAGACAGCGGTCGACCGTGATCGTCACCGAATCGACCGACTGACAATATTCATTGCTCACCGTTACGATATAGGTGGTGGTTAGCTGAGGCATTGCATACGGATTGTACACATTCACCTCATCAAGTGTCAGGGAGTCATTCCAGAGATAGTTCATCCCGCCGCTGGCCTCCAGCTGAATACTGTCGCGAATACAGATGATGGCATCTTCACCGGCATAGGCCAGGGGCCGCGGAAGGCGGTCGACTGCAATAACCTTTGAATCAGCTACTTTATTGAGGCAAAGGCCGTAATTATAGTACAGGGAGTAGTTGCTGCTGTACTGCGGCGCAACCCGGATCGACCCTGTCGATTCCCCGGTACTCCAGTAATAGGTGGCAGCCGGATAATTCACATCCGTTACGGCTGTGAGGGTAATGGAGTCGTACAGACAGACACCATCTGCTTCTGCCATGATATAGGAATCGGGATAGGGCAGGATATACGGGAAGGCTGAACTGGCAGGATGGCTCCGGCAGCCTTTGTCATCCACCCCGACGACCGAGATCACATCTTCCCTTTCCAGGGAATCGGTCACATAAATGTTCTGCAAACCTCCCTGGACAAGCTCGCTTCCGTTATTATAAAAGAGGTATTCGGGGAGCATGGGAGGCTGGGCAAAGAAATTGGTGAAATCGCCGTAACATACCGTATCATCCGAACAGGATATGATCATCAGCGGCAGGGGCAGCAGGTTAAAATGGACCGTGTCAGGCGACTGGGTGAAACAGGAGAATTCGTCAAGAGCCGATACGGTGATCCCCGGAGCATTGACCCGGATCTCGGTGGTATTGCCGTCTGAATCGGCCAGGATCCCTTCCACATCCCTGAAGTAGTAATGACTGAAACCACTGGTAGCCGTGAAGCTGACCGCCTCATCGGTACACAGATCACCGTTGGCGGAAGCACTTAGATTTAACGTCCGGGGAGGAAGTACCGTGATTTGAACCGTGTTGGAAACGGCAGAACAACCACTGATAACTGCCTCGGCATGGACCTCATCACCATCAGCGATCAGGGCCGGACGGTAGTAGCTGATGCCCGAGTCCTGTACAAGGCCGGCACCCTGATAGAACAGATAGGAGTCAAAAGCTGCAGGGCTGACGATAAATTCAACCTTCTGTCCGTTGCAAAGGGTGTTATCTGCGTCGTCGGAAACAAGGATGATCGTTGGCACAGGCACCACGTCGACTTCAAAGGACCTGGAATAGAGCGGACAGGACGGCTGGGAGTTATTCCTGATCTCCACGGTGATGGTAGAGTCCTTCACAGCCGTGTGATGGATAAGGGTATCCGGCCCGAATGTGCCGCCGTTCCAAGAAACGGAGTAATCCGGGATATTGACCTTGCTGATATACAGATCCATCTCATCGCCTTCACAGGCATCTTTATTCGGATCGATGACAAAGGAATAGGCATCGCAGTCGATCGCATAACACGTTTTCACTTCTGAAGGCAGGCTGTTACCGCAGGGATCAGGCCCCACTGCCATCACCCGCGCGCTGACAGCCTCACCGTTGGTCAGTCCGGTGATATCATGAACCAGTCCGGCGGCCCCCGAAGAAGGATCGGTATAGGCTGCACCGTTAATGCTGATCAGGTATGCGCTGGCATCGCTAACGTCGTCCCAAACAAAACTTATGGTTCCGGTGGTGGTCGTACCGCAGTTGACCTGAGGTATTGCCAGTGGCGGACTCACTGCTGTGGCGATCTCATTGCTCTTCTGCCCGGCACAGCCATTGTTATAAGCCAGTGCCCACACCTTCTGGCCATCGCTCAAAGCGGCATTGGAATAGGTATTGGAAGAGCTGCCGGTAACCAGGTTATAACCAAGGTAGAACTCGTAAAAATCATATCCCGCGGGTTCGGCGGTAAAGCTAACCGCATCTCCGCTGCAAATGGCATTATCCGCATCTGAACTTGAAAGGATCAGACTCCCGGGACGCTGGTCGACCCCGATATGGACATAGCTATACATGGCAGGACACAAAGGCCTGTCGAGGTTCCTGATCATCACGGCAACCACCGTATCGGAAGCAGGGATCACCTTCACGGTCCTTGATCTTGACGGAGGCAGGCTACCCCATTTAATCATATAATTACTGATGTTCAGTCCGTCAATTCTGAGCGTAACGGTATCACCGCTGCACACCTGGTAATCGGTATCCAGTGTGTAGCTTATCGCCGCACAGTTCTCGGCAAAACCTATAGCCGGCTGAGAGGATTCGCTGTTACCGCAAACACCGTCGCCAACCGCCATTACCGTAACTATAACCCCGTCGCCTGGTGATAATGAACTTACGGTATGGGTTAATCCGGTTTCTCCGCTGGAGGGTACAATATAAGGCCCGTTATCAACACTGATGAGGTACCCCGAAGCACCGGCTACAGGTTTCCATGAGAATGTTACACTGTTTATGGTGGAGGAACTGACATTTACCTGGGGAATATCAAGTGGCTCTGTGACTTCCATCACTACCGGTGTGGAAATCACCGAACATCCGCCTTCAGAGGCTACGACCTTCACGAAATGACCATCCACCGGAAGCTCGGCCAAATAGGTATTGTCAGGACCTTTCTGAATCAGTTTATTGTTGTCATAAAACATGTACTGGATAAAATCCTCCGGCAAAGCCGTGAAAAGGATGCCGGTGCCGGCACAGACCGGATCGCTGCCGGATGAGGCCTGCAGGGTAACTTCCCTGAGCGGGGTGACCGTGACATGGAATTCCTTTATCACCGGAGGACAGAGCGGAGCATCCAGGTTGGTGACCTTTACGGGGATCACCGTATCCGTTCTCGCTATAAAACTGTAATAGTTGCTATTGGTCCCAGCCAGTTCATTCCACTCCACGGAATAATTGGGTATCGTAATCCCGTCGATCGACAGGGACACCTGGTCGTTTTCGCAAACCGTGGTATACTGACCGTGCAGATCAAAGCCGATCTCCTCACAATCAATGGCCATACAGGTGACCTCCTCCGAAATATGTCCGTCGCCGCAGATAGTGGCATCATAGGCCCGTACCCTGATCGAGTGGCTTTCATTGCTGGCCAGGCCGGTAAGCAGATGCGACAGACCATCGGGCCCTGAACTGGGCACCACGAAGGGTCCATTGTCGACGCTGACCTCGTACCCCACCGCACCGGGGATCTCATCCCAGAGGAATTCGATCGCACTCGACGATGTTGCGCCGCAGTAAACCTGTGGAGCAGGCAGGATCTCCTTAACTGTGGTGTAGATATTATTGCTGTTGTTGCTTACACATTCGTTATTCTGTGCAAGAGCATATACTCTTTCCATGTTCTGTAACTGGGAGGTGGTAAAGAGATTGCTGCTGCTTTTCTGTACTTCAGTGTTGGTGACGAAGAAGGTATATTCATCGTATCCGGCCGGCAGAGCGGTAAAAAGGATATTGTCGTTCAGACAAATGGTGTCGTTCGGCGAGGAACTCTGCAGAACAACGACCGGAGTCTGGTTGACATGCAACTCAAGCGTATCGCTGATAATTTCCGTACAGCCGTTTATATCCGTGATCTTGACATAGATCCGGTCCCCGTCACTGAAACTGCTGCCGGTATAGGTATTATCCGCGGAGCATTGCACCACGGTACTGTTGATGTAGAAACAGTAATTGACAAAATCGATGGGAGATGCGGTAAACGTAACCTCCTGTCCCGAACAAATCGTGTCATAGTCAGCTGAGATTTTAAGTAAGACATTGGTAATGGGAGTTATCTGAACCTTTTCCGATACCGAGGAGGAACAGCCGTCCTCGGTAACCGTCAGGCTGATGGTCTTGTTTCCGGCCGATCCGTAACGCACATTATACGGTCCTTCTCCTGACCCGGAAACCAGGAGGGCATCGGTGAAAACCCAGTTAAAAGTAGGTGCCACATGATATAACCCGGTATATTCCACAACCAGGTCGTCATTCAGACAGGCCGGAGAGGAGGTGGAGATCCGTGCTACCGGAGCCGGTTTAACCGTAATTACCTGGGTAGAATAGTTATAGCAGCCAAGAGAGTTGACCGTTCCGAGGTTAACGGTATATTCACCCGGATTAATAAAGGTATGTACCGTGGGTTCGAAGCCATAATATAGTGGTGAACCGTCCCCGAAATCCCAGGTCCAGTCGGTATAATCATTTCCTACCGTATCCGTAATATTGGAGAAGACCACACTGAAAGGACTGCATCCGCTGTTGGCACTAACGCTGAAGGCTGTACTCGGAATTCTTTCAACCGTCACCACATCCTCCTGCACAAGCGATTGCAGGCAGCCCTGTTCATTGATGATCGTCAGCGAAATATCGTAGGTTCCCGGTGTTGAGTAGGTTTTGCAGGGTTCATATTCCTCCGAAATGGTTCCGTCGCCAAAGTTCCAGAGGTAGGAATTCAGAGCCGAATAGCCCGAGGTATTGATCAGGCAGACCGAATCGGTAATGGCACATACCGAGCCCTTATTAACATGGTACTCTACACTGGGTTTAGCAAAGACCGTGACAAGTTTGGTGGCTGTGCTGGTCCCGGAGGCACAGGTGATGGTGAGCCTGACAGTAAAGGTTGTGTCATTTTGGCCCGTCGTAAAACTGTGAACAGGGTTCTGGGCAACAACTACCTGGCTGCCATCACCGAAATCCCAGCTTCTCGTAATCACGCCGCTGCTCAGATCATAAAACTGGATGGTAAGGATATCGCAGCCTTCAAGAGGATCGATATTGGAACCGATCACTGCATTGCACTGGGCTGAGGCTTTCCCTCCCTGTAAAAGGAGGATGAACAACAGGCCCAGAAAATACAGGCCCCTGAAGACTGTGCTTACGGAGCCCGGGATTTTTGGTGATCCGGTAATTTGTGTGTTATGATATCCTGACATATCCGCCGTCCTTTTTCTTTTTATCAATATGTCAAAAGTAGGGCGTCCTTACAGGATATATTTAAGGGTAACTACCCGTTTATCGGTTCGATTCACCTGTCTTTATCAGGTGAATATACCTATAAAAAACAGGGAAATATACCTGCCGGAAATGTGAAACCCGGATACTTTTACAAAGCCATCCGGGCAGGGCGGAACGGGCTGTTTTTCTCTCTCAGCCAGAATGAAACGGCCAAAGGCCTATACCTCAACCAGTTTGTTTTTCAGGGCATACATCACCAGGCTGATGGAGTTCTTTACACCTGTTTTGCTGATCAGGTTGGACTTATGTCCTTCAACCGTTCGCAAACTGATAAAAAGCTTGTCGGCAATCTGAGAATTTGACAGTCCCTCGCAGATCATCCAGTTCTCTTTTGGTAAGATCAATTTTCTGCTCGGCCGGAGCTTTCTGCTTCTGAAGGGGATTATTGATATTCATGATGATATCGCGCAAGAGCTTCTGGGAGAAGAAGCTCTCTCCCCGGAGGACTGTTGTTATGGCTTCTTCAAGTTCGCTTTTGCCCACTTCCTTTAAAACAAAGCCCATGACCCCGGCCTGGATCATCTGAAAATAATACTCTTCATCACAAAACATGGAAAGAACAAGGATCTTCAGGGCAGGACGCTTATCCAGCGCCTGTTTGGTGGCTTCAATGCCGTTCAGTTCCGGCATGGCAATGTCCATCAGAACCAGGTCGGCATCCTGGTACTCAAGTATCTCAAGGAATTCTTTTCCGTTGGAGGCTTCGGCAACCACTTCAATGTTATCCATCTGCATGATCACGAATTTCAGCCCTTCCCTGAAAAGCTTATGGTCATCAACCAGTATGACCTTGTATTTTTTCTGTTCCATGATCGTAAATTTAATATCGAAAAGCTTATTTTTTATTCACAGGTATAATAAAATTCACAGCAAATCCCTTATCAAGCTGGGTCCTGATCTCCACATCCGCATTCAGCGATTCAGCCCTGTTCAGGATATTGGAGATCCCGTGCCCTTTTGCCGATCTCCTGACCGATTCCAGGTTACAGCCGATGCCGTCGTCGGCGTAATTCAAAAGGATATTTCCTTCGCTGAGATCCATCGTAATCAGGATATTGCTGGCAAATGCATGTTTAAAGGTATTATTTAATAATTCAATTACGATCCTGAAAATGGAAGATTCTATCCTCGCTTCCAATCTTTCTTCAATGTTCGGCTGAAAAATGATATTGGTTTTCCGGGCTTCCTGGAACTTCGACACATAGGAAGAAATAGCCACAACCATGCCAAAATCCCTCAGGATGTTGGGGCTGATATTATTGGCAATCTCCTTGATGCTTGAAATCGCTTCATCGATAATCTCGATCGATTTGTTTATTGCGATCTGCTTGTTCTCTTCGTTCTTGGCGGTAAGGATCGAGATATTGTAGAGCTTAATAGCTGAAAGAAGGGGTCCAAGACCGTCGTGCAGGTCCTGTGAAAACCTGTTCCGCTCCTTTTCCTCTGTTTCCATAACCGTGCTGAGGATCCGCGACTGCATCTCCTTGCGGTCGGCTACATCCCTGATGATTGAGAGTATGGCAGAACTCCCCTGGTAGTCGATAATCTGGGAGATGATCTCATGATATCTCGGTTCACCATTCTCATCAGGCATTCTGATCTCCAGCGGTGCTCCCCGGTGTTTATTGGCAATCAGTTCAGCCAGGCTCCGTTCAAACTTCTCCCTGTCGTTTTTGAAAATATAATCCGCCAGCCGTACGGCAAGGCCATCCTGTCTGAAATGTCTGGAAAAGGAATTATTGGCTTCAAGGATCTCCGTCTGGTAATTGGTAATGACGATCCCGTCGACACTGCTGTGAAAGAGGTTCCTGAACTTCCTTTCACTTTCCAGGATTTCCAGGTTGATGCGGTTTCGCTCTATCTCGGTGGCAACCCTCAGGGAAAAGACCTTGATCAGATCAATCACGAGCTTGGGTTTGAACAGCTTCTTTCCACTTAGTACAATCAGCACACCGATGGTTTCCTTATTTTTATCATACAGCGGAATACTGGCAAAACTGCGGATCTCATCTTCCCCTATGGTCAGGATCACATCGTCGGCTGAATCCTTTTCTCCCTGATGAAAAATTGCTTCCCTCGAGATCCGGTCACTGAAGCGTGTATTTGCAAACGACAGAACGAAATTATCGGTTATCTCCGATTCCCTGCAGGCGGCAAAGGTCCTTACGACTCCTTCTTCTTCATTCTCAAAGGTTCCGAGTACGGCATACTCCGCATTGATGATCTTTACCATATTCAACAGCAAAACCTTGAAAAAGGAATCGCCGAAAGTGCCGCTTGTCCGGTCGGTGACAAGCAGGATGGCCTGTTCATACTGTTTCTGGGTTGTGATATCCCTGCCAACAAACTGGTATTCAAATATCTCGTCGTTCTGATCAAGGATTGCCCGGATTACCCATTCAAGCCATACAATCTTATTCCCCGAAATTCTGACCCTTCTCTGGGTTGTCTTCACCTGGTTATCCCTGGAGAGCCCGTTGGTCTCTGGAAAAATGACTGAAAAATCCTGGAATACCGATTTATTATAACGGTTGAGTCCCTCGCAGAGTTCCCTGGGTTTGTCGACAAAACTGCAGAAGGCATTATTGACAAAGGAAAGCGTGCCGTCGGGGAGAAAGCGTACGATCAGTTCCGTCTGGTCCTCCACGATACTCTTGTACCTCATCTCGCTGCGATGGAGCTGTTTCTGCTGCCAGGCCAGATTCAGGTAATTGCGGACCTTTGTGGTTAGTTCGATCTTGTTGATGGGCTTGCTGAGGTAATCAATGGCGCCCATGTTAAAACCTTTCAGGTAACTTTCGCGGTCGTCGATCGCGGTAACAAAGATCACCGGGATCCCCCTGTATGCCGGTTCGGCTTTTATTCGTGCACAGACCTCGAACCCGTCCATTTCAGGCATCATTACATCCAGGATCACCAGATCCACATGGTACTCCCCGATGATTTTCAGCGCCTCTTTACCGCTGTGTGCCTCCAGGGTATGGTAACCCTCCGAACTCAGAAAGATCTCGAACAAGCGACAAACCGAAAGATCATCATCCACGATCAGGATGCTTACTCTCTCCATCGAGAATTGTATCTGGTTGTAAACCGACTCCTTCAGATCCATGAAATTATCCCCTTGTTTACTGTTTCACCCCACAGAGTAAAAATAGGAACTATGAAAGCGATTTTTATCAATTTCTTAAATAAAATTGTCAATATCCTGATTTTTTCGTTAAAAATAACAAATCCGGTTTTGCGGCTTATCCCCGCGCAGGGTGGCGCATGCTTTTCCTTTCCCGGCCGGTGATTGGAGCGGATTCCCGGTGCTCATACCCGCTGTGAAAGATGGAAGGTTCACGTATAATCACGTGGTTTTTACAGGTGTAACAAAATTTAAATCAGGTAATATCATCCTGTTTTTGAAGATACCCGGACTATACTTTTGTATCAGGTTTATTTCGAAACACAGCGGGACCGGATTCTGAAAAACGGATTTCTGTCCCGGTAAAGCGAAAAACCTGAAACCGAAAATGCTAACTGCTCTGAATTAAAGCTTATGAAAAGGATAATTCTGTTTGCAATTACTACTTCACTGCTCACCACCGGGCTCACCAGCGCCCAGGAGGAAGCAGCTCCTGTATTCGGGATAAAATTCAGCGGATTTGTAAAAACAGACATCTTTTATGATACCAGGCAATCCAGTGAATCGCTCGGTCTTCGGGAAGGACACTTTTACCTGTATCCCGATAATGTCTCCCTGGATGCCGACGGAGTCGATATAAACGCAAACGGGAGTCTGCACATGCTTTCGATCCAGACCCGTCTGAAAGGAAGCATCACCGGACCCGATGCCTTCGGGGCAAAAACCTCCGGGATCATTGAAGCAGAATTCTTCGGAACTTCAAGCGGCGATGTCAACGGCTTCAGACTGAGGCATGCCTTTGTGAACCTCGACTGGGGAAAAAGCAGCCTCATTGTAGGACAAACCTGGCATCCCATGTTCCCGGCACAGAGTTTTCCGGGCACCGTATCCTTTAATACCGGTGTTCCCTTTGTTCCGTTCAGCAGGAACCCGCAGGTTCGGTTCACCTACAAAGC
The DNA here is from genome assembly GCA_049325415.1 of Bacteroidota bacterium. GTDB lineage: Bacteria > Bacteroidota > Bacteroidia > Bacteroidales > JBMOLL01. The sequence continues at coordinate 12,663 of JBMOLL010000099.1, forward strand.
CGGAGATCTTTCCCTGCTTCTTACTTCCTATGCACAGCGCGATTTTACCAGCACAGGACCTGACGGAGCAAGCAACAAATACCTCAGGAACAGCACAATACCAACTGTCGACTTTCAGGTGCAGTTTGTTCCGGGCGGCAGCAAGCATTTCATCATGGCCGGTGTGGACTACAAGACCCTCCGACCGGAACTGAAAACCAGTAAGGGCTACGCCACCGATGCAACTATCGGAAGTCTCAGCGCCTATGCCAATGTGAAAATATATACGGCGCCCGTGACATTCAAAGCCATGGCAACCTATGGGCAGAATGCAACCGATCTGATGATGCTGGGCGGCTATGCGATCAGTGATACGATCGATGCGGCAACCGGCTATAAGGAATACACAAACCTCTCCGTTTTCTCAACCTGGGCTGAAATAAGCACCAATGGTACAAAGGTACAGTTCGGCTTATTCGCCGGCTACTGCAAGAACCTCGGGGCCCCGGTTGCATTGAATGGAAAGACCTTTGCCCGCGGCGCCGATGTTGATAATCTCTGGAGGATCTCACCCCGGCTGAATTTTAACAGTGGCAAATTCACCTTCGGGAATGAGATTGAGATGACCCGGGCTGCCTATACCACAGGAGGCGTGATTTCGGAACACGTGACCAATGTCAGGTTCCTGGTTTCGGCCATCTATAATTTTTAAGAAAAGATATTCAAGATACGTTCATAGTTTTAGGGTTAGTACAAGTTTGTTTTCATTACAGGTTTAGTTTTAGTTTTAGGTTTAGTTTTAGGTTTAGTAGTTTTTCCAGGCACCTTCCATCAGGTGCCTGGTTTTTTTTATTGCAGAAATTGACCGAAAATGGCCCGACATTCGAAAAATAGTTTTATCATTGAAACCTCAATAAAACAGGCCTTATGAAGCGTTTATCCCTGATCCTGATCTTCTTTGCCTCCACCCTGCTCTATGCCGGGCCTTCCGACCTGGAACTGTTCCTTCAGACCCTGCCCGTCAAAGAAGTCAGGCCGCTTGAAAGTGAATCCATCTATCATGAGATCTACGAGGTCATGATTGAGCAGCCGCTGGACCATCATAATCCCGACGGAGAAAAGTTCCTTCAAAGAATCTATATATCCAATTACGACCCGTCTCAGCCCGTTGTGATGATCACCGAAGGCTATTCGGCCAATTATTATTATACCTCCGAGATCTCTTCCACCCTCAAATGCAACCAGATTATCGTTGAACACCGGTATTTCGGACGTTCGGTACCCGACAGCCTGAACTGGACTTATCTGAATACCTGGCAGGCTGCGTCCGACCATCACCGGATTATTGAGCTTTTCTCAGAGTTTTACAGGGATAAATGGATTACCACGGGGATCAGCAAAGGAGGCCAGACCGTGATGTTCCACAGTTTCTACTACCCCGGTGATGCCGATGTGAGAATCCCCTATGTTGCACCCCTGAACCGCGCAAAGGAAGATCCCAGGGTTTATACTTTTCTTGATCACGTTGGCACGTCCAAATGCCGCAGAAGTGTTCACAACTTCCAGAAAATGGCACTGAAGCGGGAAGATGAATGCCTGGACGATTTCAAAAAACTTTCGGAAAAAAAGGGATATACCTATGAGCTGGTCGGGGGGATTGAAAAAGCTTACGAATACTGTGTCCTGGAGTATTCCTTTGCTTTCTGGCAATGGGGTTATGTCTCCTGCAGCGATATCCCCGGAAAGAATGTCTCCCCTATGCGCCTGGTCAGTCACATGAACCAGGTAGCCGGGTTCGATTATTTTGCCGACACCTTTGTTGTGGAATATCAGCCTTTCTTTTACCAGGCCCTGACAGAAATGGGTTATTACGGCTACGACCTGCATGAGTTCCACCGGGAACTCCAACACGTTACGGAATCAGGATTCAGCTTCACCATGCCGGCCGGGGCCGATACGACCTTTCATCCCGGTTTGCTCACAGAACTGGATGATTACATCCGGAACAGGGCGGAAAATTTCATCTTCATCTACGGGGAGAACGACACATGGTCGTCAACGAAGGCTGAACTGTCGGGATCGACCAACTCGGTAATATTCATTAAGCCCGGGGGAAGTCATCGTACGCGCATCAGAAACATGCCGGAAGAAATGCAAAAGGAAGTTTATTCAACCATTCACCGCTTTCTGGGCGAATAGCCATACTTAACAAAAGCCGCAGGCCATTCAGCTTTAAGCTCATCAAGGAGGAATTTCTCACCATGAGCCGGAAAAAGTATGCGTGAGGGCAACTGCAGCATTTTCTCCCAGCTTTCGAGGACGGCGCGACAGCTCCAGGCATAGGGCGGAAAGTGCTCCTTCCCACGGATACCCATCACGGTATCGCCGGCGATAATCTCCCCCTGCCTCAGTACAACCACTGATGAGCCAGGTGTGTGACCGGGTGTGTGCAGAACATAACCGTCTATCCCGTAAGAGGCAAGATCAAGGCTTTCATCAAATACTATGTCGGGTTCCAGGGGATCGATGCGCTGCAGCCAGGGTGTAAAATGCCGTCCGAACCACGATATGATCTTTCCCTTCCAGCGTGTTCCGGGAGAGATCACCGACCATCCGTTCCGGAGCCAGTCGGCTTCCTGGCGCTGCACGGCCACCGGTGCTCCGGTGAGTTTCCGGAGGGTCTTCGCCGATCCCGCATGGTCGAAATGCGTGTGGGTGAGCAGGATCAGTTTAATCGATGTGGGTTTCAGTCCCAATCGCGGCAGCAGCCCGATAACCTGCTCCTCCATCTTCTTATGTCCGGTATCGACAAGGATCGCCTCCTTCTCCCTGTAAATAAGGAAACCATTGACATTGATAAAGGGGATCCTGAGGATCCTGTAAGGCTGCATGTCCATTATTTCACCGGGAAATCAAGTAACTTCTCGTCCTCCAGCCAGGCCTGCAGGCGATCACCGGTTTTCACCGGCCCTACCCCGGCAGGCGTACCGGTGAAGATAAGATCACCGGTCTTAAGTGTCATAAAACGGGATACATAGGCAATAATCCGCTCAAAGCTGAAGATCATGTCGGCTGTGTTCCCTTCCTGCACTGTTTTTCCGTTTATATCAAGGCGGAAGGACAGCTTATGCAGGTCCCCGTATTTGCCGGTGTCGAGAAAACGGCTGACCGGCGCAGAATAATCAAAGGCCTTGGCGATCTCCCAGGGCAGTCCCTTCTGTTTTGCCTCCGCCTGAAGATCACGGGCCGTAAAATCGATTCCCAGCCCGATCCCGTCAAAATACCTGCCGGCAAAAGCCTCGTCAATGCTTTTACCCAGCCTGTTGATCCGGATCACCACCTCCAGCTCATGATGGACCTCTTCGGAAAAATCGGGGAGGAAAAACGGACGGTTCCGGATGACCAGCGCAGTATCGGGCTTCAGGAAGAAAACAGGTTTCGCAGGAACAGGATTATTCAGTTCCTTTGCATGATCGATATAATTCCTTCCAATGCAGATAATTTTCATGATGATCGGTTTTACGGATTAAGCTCTCCGGACCCTCTTACTTCTTCATCCCTCTCAGCTTGATCGAGGTAAGGACTTTTTTGGTATAAAGGGGAAAATCCCCGTTCATCATCCAGCCGTAGTAACCGGGGTCCTGCGCAAGCACTTCTTCAACGGAACGACCTTTGTATTTACCGAAATTAAATATCTCAACATCATTATCATCCAGAACGATCCTCCCTGCGAAATCGGCATTACGGTTATGAGAAGAGAACTCTGCCAGGCTGGCCATATCATTTGAAAGATCAGGGTAGCGGTCGAGCTGGGCCTGCAATACCTCGTAGGTGCCCCGGGTATCTGATTCTGCACTGTGTGCGTTTTCCAGCTCCTTCTCACAGTAGAACTTCAGAGCGGCACTGAGGGTCCGGGGCTCCATCTTCATGAAGATGACCTGCACATCAATGAATTTCCGCTTTTTCAGGTCGATATCCACACCAGCCCTCAGGAATTCCTCGGCCAGAAGAGGGATGTCAAACTTGGTCGAATTGTATCCGGCCAGATCACAACCCTCAAATTCCCGTGCCAGCGACTTCGCCAATTCATTAAAACCGGGGGCGTTCTTCACATCCTCATCGGTGATCCCGTGTATATCGGAAGCCTGTTTCGGAATGGGCATGCCCGGATTGACCTGGTAGGTCCTGGACGTTTCCTTTCCATTCGGATCAATTTTGAGATAGGAGATCTCAACGATCCTGTCGGAGGCAATATTGATTCCGGTTGTCTCGAGATCGAAAAATATGAGCGGGTTACGCAGATTCAGTTTCATGCGTTGATCATCATGGGCATCAGCAGCATCAGGATATCCTCGCTCTCGTTCTCACTGCCGGCAGGCAGCAGGATCCCGGCCCTCGTCGGATCCGACATCTCCATGACAACCTCTGAAGAAGGTATATTGGCCAGGATCTCAACCAGGAAGGTGGATTTGAAACCAATCTCCATGTCCTCTCCTTCGTACTGGCAGTTCAGCCTTTCCGTCGCGGAAATGGAAAAATCGATATCCTGGGCCGAAATGGTAAGCTGGTTCCCGGTAAGGGCAAGCTTGACCAGGTTGCTGGCCTGGTTTGAAAACACGGATACCCGCTTCAGGGTATTGAAAAATTCCAGCCGGTCGATGGTCATCTTATAGGGATTATCCATCGGGATCACCGAATTGTAGCTCGGGTAATTTCCTTCAACGAGCCGGCAGACGATCCGGTAACTGGTGAGGGTAAAAGAAGCATTCTTCTCGTCGAACTCCAGCCTGACCATGTTGCTTTCCTTGGCAAGGATGTTTTTCAGCAGCGAGGCAGGTTTCTTGGGGAGGATGAAAGAGGAGGATTTTCCGGCTTTCGCATCCATGCGCTTGTAGCGCACCAGTTTATGTGCATCGCTGGCCACAAAGGTAAGGTCGTCGGGAGAAAGTTCAATGAAGATCCCGTTCATAACCGGGCGAAGTTCATCGTCGGCAGTGGCAAACAGCGTCCGGTTGATACCGCTCATGAGGACCTCGGCATCCATATCCACGCTCTGCTTCTGTTCTTCCCGGAGCTGCGGCATCTGCGGGAACTCGGTTCCTCTCTGCCCCATGATCGTAAACTTACCGTTCTCACTCTGAATAACGATCATCAGTGAGTCGAGGTTGATATTAAAGGTCAGCGGGATATCCGGAAATTCCTTCAGTGTATCGGTAAGGATACGGGCCGGAATTGCAATAAGTCCATCTCCGTCAGCATTTTCCAGCTGCAGCTTGGTGATCAGCGTCGACTCCAGGTCGGAGGCGGTAATCTCCAGTGTTCTTCCCTCCAGGGAAAATAAAAAGTTATCTAAGATGGGCAGCGTGTTTTTATTGCTGATGACCCTGCTGATAGCCTGAAGATGGCTCAGGAGCTCCATACTGGATACAACAAATTTCATGGGATATACTGTTTTATATTGGTTTAACTCAAATTTTCAGCTTTGATCCAGGCGACATAATGACTGATCAATAATACGAAAAAAAATCGTTTCCTCTACGACAGTGCTGCCAAAATATCTCAACGCTCAACTGCCCGGATCACTTCATGTAGTGTCCGGCTCCCCTCATCAGAACATCAAGGTAAATGTATTTCACCCTTTGAAGCCCGGGGCTGCCGTTTAGGCGGACCAGCGCAGTGTACATATCACTTTCCCCTGTTGTTCCATCAGGCAGGGGCAGGATCTCCATGACCTGCTCCGCCGAGTTAAATGCCTTTACCCTGACCACCGCCATCACTTCCTGTCCTTCTCCAGCTCCTGCCTCCGCCCGGCCTTCGGCTACGATCCCCTTGAAATAACTGAGCAACAGCCTGATTTTCACCTCATCCAATGAATCCGGAGACAGTTCTCCTGCCTCCTCTCCCGCAAAGAAACGCAACTGCCCGAGGCTGTCCTGCTCCAGCCGGAACGGTATCCCGCGATACGGATCCACGGCAATCCACTCAATATCTCCGGGTAAAATACTAATCAACATGTGATTACGCACATATGCACCGGAAGGATCAAACATCTTTTTCAGGTTCAGACCCGGGAAACCGGGCAGACCGACGCCACTCAGGCGGTCGGAGCCGGGTTGCCGGATCCAGACTCCCCCCTTGAGAAAATACAGCGAATAATCCAGGATCTTCCGGTTTCCGGCAAAGCCGCTGACCCTGCAGGCATCTTCCCCTCCCTGTCCGTCATATTCCATCATCTGTGTGATCCGGAAATGCGACAGTGCGTATAGAATGTTTTCAACAGCTATCCTGTTCAGCACCTCACCGTCATCCCTGACCCAGGCCGTATCCGTTTTCACGACCCTGAGCGTGTCGCCGCGTCCGGCAATCATGAACGAGGTGAGCCTCCCGGGCCGGTCGAGCACAAGCTCCCTGTCAGATTTCCGTAAGGTAGAACCCCGCTCAAGAAGCAGAACTACCAGTAAACCGGCAGCCACAGCCACTGCGGCAAGGTATAACAGTGTCCGGTTCCCTTTCCTAAACGGCATATCGTTTCTTTCTGAAATAATTGAAGATCAGCCCTGCCACGACAACCAGCAGCACGGGAAGGATGGAGTTGATGAGTTTCCACTTCAATACCACCCGGGAATCCGTGATCTTCTCCCTGTCGAGCAGGCGAAGCCGGAACTCCCTTGCGCGCAGCGACATCAGACCGCTGTCATCGGTCATGTAGTTGATGACGTTCATGATAAACTCCCGGTTACCAAAGGTCTGACGCGTGTACTTGTCGTAGCCCAGCGGCTCGGCAACCGGCCGTCCCCTGACGGTGCTGATCTCGTTACGGATGATGTCGCCATCGCCACAAACAAATACCCTGGCCGGACTGCTCTTCGGAATAATTTCCGCAGATGCGGGTGTAACACCTGCCGGAACACCGTAGTTTTTGTAAAAAGACTCGAAGGAACCTTCCAGCATGACCGCCACCGGAACCGGACCCTGGCTGAACATGGCCGGATCGGGCTGATGATTGACCTCGTCCACATCGATCCGGAGCGGTGCACTCAGGCGAAGGGAGGCGCCTGAAGTTGTCAAAAGCACGGTCTTTTTTACACCGGCCGGATTATCGGGAACAGTGTCTACGGGAGAAACAAAGGCTGTCTTGACATAATTCAGCCCCCGGGTAACCGGGTTGATTCCGTCGCCTGCCAGCAGGGGGAAATAGATCCACGGCTTCATTACAAAGCGGGGTTGCTCCCCGGCAACAGCCATATTCACAGGAACATAATTACACTGCAGGTCGGTTACAAGGCTATAATCAAAGCGGACCCCATACTTGAAAAGCAGATCTTCAATATTAAGCTGGTTGACCAGTCCGAGGGTCATTCCGCCCGCGAGACTGTCGGGCTGGACCAGAACCGGATCAAGGAAGAAGAGCACCCTTCCACCCCGCATGATATACTGATCGATGGCGAATTTGTCGCGCTCGCTGAAGGGATGGATCGGCTGGGCAAAAACCAGGGCTTTATAGGCAAGCAGGGCATTCAGGTTACCGTTGATATGCCCGCGGTCAACCTGGAAAAAGTTTTTCAACTCATCCATTATACTGTGCGTGCTCGTCGAATCAAGTTCCCCGTGACCCTCAATGAAGGCAATCCTGGGTATTTCCTTTAATGTCAGACTTTTAATACTGCGGATGAATTCAAACTCAAGCGTCTCCATGGAATTATTCAGGTTCTGCTCAGGCGCAAGGGCGGGATTATTCTTCAGCAGGTTCACCGGCATTTCCGCTCCCCTGCAGCTGATCATGGCTCCCGGAAAAATGATGCGGCTGCTTGATGATCCGTCCTCATCCCTTGCCTGAATATTGGTTACCTGTAAACCCTTATCGTACAATTCCCCGATGATTTTATTGCGGAGCTCCGTATCCTTCTCCTCATAAAGATTAATGAACTCGTATTGCAGGCGGTCACCGGCATAGGCCCTGAACTCATCCAGCAGTTCCCGGATGGCCGTCCTGAAACGAACAAATTCCGGCGGCAGTTCACCGTCAAGGTAAACCCTCACAAGAACCACGTCATCCAGGTTCCGGAGCGTAGTCCGGGTAACCGGTGCCAGGGTGAAGCGTTTCTCGGCGGTGAGGTCGATCCGGGTAAACAGTAATCCGCCCAGCAGATTGATCAGCAGCAAAACCGTCACGGCAAGCAGGTAGTTTCTCAGATCCCGTTTCATCAGGCTATTCTTCTCCATATAACCTCCTACCATTTACGTTTTTGAAGCACAAGCCTGGCCGAGAGCACGAACAGGCCCATAACACTCAGGAAATAGATCACGTCACGCGTATCGATCACTCCCCTGCTGATGGACCGGTAATGATAATCGATGCCCAGCCTGGAGATAAAATAGGAAACCGTGCCCGAACCCGCTATCCCGCTCAGCATCCCGAAGCCGAGGTAGACAAGGAACGACAGGAGAAGGGCAAGGATAAAGGCAACGATCTGGTTATCGGTCAGCGAGGAGGCAAAAATCCCGATGGCGGTATAAATCCCTCCGAGGAACAGCAGCCCGATATAGGAGCCCCAGGTTCCCCCGACATCGATGTTACCCGGAGGATTCCCAAGCCTGGAAACCGACCAGAAAAACACCAGGGTAGGCAATAGCGACAGGAGAACAAGGAACCACGACGCAAGGAATTTGGCCAGCACAATCTGCAGCTCCGTAACCGGCCGGATGAACAGCAGTTCCATAGTGCCGGTCCGCTTTTCGTCGGCAATCATCCGCATGGTGATCGCCGGAACAAGGAAGAGGAACATCCAGGGGGAGATGGAAAACAGCGCATCAAGGGAGGCGTAGGCACCTTCGATAAGATTGAACTGCCCCGGAAAGATCCAGATAAACAGGATATTCAGCACCAGGAAAACCACGATCACCATATACCCGGTGAGGGTACTCAGGAATCCGTTGATCTCTTTTCTGAACAGTGTGTACATTGACTTTGGTTTATTTGCAAATTTAGCTGAACCGGCCGGCAGGACAATTAAAAACTCACTTCCTTTCGCTCGGAGCGGGGCAATTCCCCGTAATCCATAATCTTTACATCAAAGAAATAAAAGTTGATGATATCTGTATAGCTGTAACCCTCAACTGCCATCCGCATGGCTCCTTCCTGGCTCATCCCGATTCCGTGACCGTATCCCTTGCCCATGATGATCACCCTGTCGCCTTCAGGAAACATATTGAAAAAAGCCGACTTCAGATGCCAGTCGTCTCTGATCTTGGTCATCAGGAGGCTATCCTTATCAAGAATGAAATACTTCTTACGGTGCATTTGTTCGACAAACAACAGCTCGTCGGGGAGTTTCCCGACTGAACGCATGCCGTTATTCACCAGGTAGGCCTTCCACTGCCTGAAAGAGATGGTATCCTGCCACCTGGAGTTGGGCTGCCCGATCGAATAGGGATCAATCACGGCCTGCAGGTAGGGCTCACCGGAGATCCAGACATCGGCACCACGCTGGGTTTCTCCGCCGCTGTTGGAATGAAAAACTGCGGTGATGAGCCGGTAGTTCTGATCGGCAACAATGAGGCCCGTCGTCTCAAATACTGCTTTAAGGATCTCCGGGTTATATACACTCTTGCCCTTGTAGGCCTGGCAGTGAACCCCGTCGCAAAGAGAAAAACCCTCGTTCTGATGTTTGTCGAGGTTCTTCATGGCGTAGGTCCGTGCCAGCAGGGCCTGTGCCTTGTAATACTCGGGGCGTGCATTCGGACCGCTTTCACTCTCCACTACGCCCGCCAGGTATTTATCGGTATCCACCATATTCACGAGGGTCATAAAACGGTCATTGGCCAGCAGGAGCAATCCGTCGTCGAAGGTCCTTGAGGCGGCAACCGGCGATACCGGTCTGATCCTGAAAGCCGACATCAGTTCAAGCGGTTTCAGTTCAAAACTGGAAAATGGGCCGAACTGAACATTAGTTCCTTCTGCCATGAGTTTTCCGTCGCTATGGCTGATGTAGAAGATCTCTCCCTGCCCCATCCGCGCCAGCTCCTCCCCGTCGCCCAGCACAGCGTATCTTCCTGATGCACAGTATACAACGGCCGACCTGACCACCCTGTCATGGTAAAGACCAATACGGATAACCTGGCCGGCTGCGGATAGCGACCAGCAAACGGCGATGGCGATGGTCAGGATCAGTTTGCCCATTTATTTTTCTTCTACTAAGAGTTCAACCATTCTTTTTCCGGTTCTTTCCGAGCCTCCGGGTTCGCCCAGCATGGCCTTCAGTTCGGCATAGCCTTTCTTCATGTCCACCCGGTAGTCCGGGTCGGTGAGCAGGCGGCCCAATTCGTCAGTGATCCGCTCTTCCAGCCGGGTCTGTATATATTCTTTAACGAGTGCTCTGTCGAGGATAATATTTACGAGGCTGATAAAGCGGATTTTTAACAACATCCGCCCGATCAGGTAAGTCAGTGATCCCATCCGGTACACCACTACCTGCGGCACATTCAGCAGAGCCGTTTCGAGTGTCGCGGTACCCGAGGTGACGACGGCGGCAAACGACTGCTTAAGCAGCGCGTAAGTCCTGTTCATCACCAGTTCCGCTTCAGAGCCTGAAAGGAACTGCTCATAATAACTCCTGTCCACCGACGGGGCCCCGGCCACCACGAAGCGGCAGGTGGGGAAATGACCGGCAACCCTGAGCATCAGGGGCAGCATCCGTCGTATTTCCTGTTTCCTGCTTCCGGCCAGCAAGGCAACGACAGGCCTGTCGTCATCCGGAAGAGCCGGTTCACCGGCCGGTTCACACACGGCATCCACGAGCGGGTTCCCGGTATACTCCACCTCCACTCCCCTCATCCTGAAATATTCCACTTCAAAGGGAAAGATGACAAACAGCCGGTCGACATCCCGGCGGATCTTACTGATCCGTCCTTTTTTCCAGGCCCATACCTTGGGTGAGATATAATAAAAAATCCGGAAGCTGTGTTTTTTACCAAAACGGGCCATCGGCAGGTTAAAACCCGGATAATCGACGAGGATCACAAGGTCGGGGCGGAAAAGGAGCAGTTCATTTCTTACCTGTCGCATCCCCTTCAGGATCGTCCGCAGATGGAGCAAAACCTCGAGTAACATGAAACTGCTTTCCCCGTAATGCCGGAAAAGGCCCTCTGCCACTCCGGCCATCAGATCTCCACCCTGGAAACGGAAAACGGCAGCGGGATCTTCTTTTATTATAGCTTTCATCAACCGGGAGGCATGCAGGTCCCCGGAGGCTTCCCCCGCTATAATAAAGTACCTCATTGGCTCAGAGCAGTTTCAGGATGATGATCAGCAAACCGTACAGGATCGTTGCAAACAGTACCCCTCTTGAGGAAAAAAGCCTGTTGAGCCAGATAAATACAAAGAAAAGCAAGAGGTTGGGTATGGCGCAGAGGGAGAGCAGCTTGGCCAGCATCTGTATGGACTGCATCTGGCTCAGAAATTCGCCGAAGGTGACATTCTCACGAAGCAGCCAAACTACGATCAGGGTGATAAAAGGGGCCAGCAGACCGGCGACAAGGCCCAGCAGTACGGAGTTGAAAGCAAATTTTTTCTCTGTCATTGTCAGTACTTTTTTTCCCAGCTTCTCATCTGGTCGATCATATGATAGGCGGTCAGATCAAAATGAATAGGTACCACGGAAATATAGTTATTGTTCAGGGCCCACTCATCGGTGCCTTCCACGCCATCCTCCCTGTTGAAGAAGCTTCCGGTAAGCCAGTAATATTCACCGCCGTGCGGATCGGTCCGCTTTTCAAACTCTTCCAGCCAGTAGCCGTTCACCTGCCGGCACACCTTCACTCCCCTGATGGGAGACCCGTTGAGCTTCGGGATGTTAATGTTCAGACAGACAAAATCGGGAAGACCCTCTTCCATCACCTTTTCAATCATTTCCTTAACCGGCGCATAACAATGGGAGAAGTCGGCCTCGGGAGCATAGTCGAGCAGGCTGAAACCGATCGCAGGTATGTGGTTGATGCTTCCTTCAATGGCTGCAGCCATGGTACCTGAATAAATTACACTCGAGGAGGAATTGGCTCCATGATTGATGCCCGAAAGGATCAGGTCGGGCTTCCTGGTGAGCAGCTGGTTAACGGCCAGCTTGATGCCATCAACCGGTGTGCCGTTCACTTCATACCGCACAAGGCCCTCACGTTTTTCAAGGGTTTTGACCCTGAGCGGGGTCTTAATGGTGATGGCATGCGACATGCCCGACTGCGAATCGGGGGCCGAGATTACCACCACGTCACCAATCTGAGCGGCAATTTCTGTAAGTACTTTCAAACCCCTGGCCTGGATTCCGTCATCGTTGGTAACAAGAATCAATGGCCGTTCTGCTGATTTTCCTCCCTTCATATCATTGCTTGTAAACTACAAAAATAGGAAAAAAGGCGGTTCTGCCTTACAGCGGGATGATTCAGGATTGTTTTCTTTTAAAATCAATGAGATCAAGGTAACGGCCATGCACCTCTTCGACAATCTCGCTCCAGTTCCTGTACAGGGTATTTGCCGCATTTCTTCCGATCTCCGCCAGATCGTCCCTTTTCCTGATCTCCAGGATCTTTTCCGCCACCGATTCGGCACTTTCTTCGGCAAGGAAACCGTTGAATCCATCACGAACGCCCTCTGCCGAGTTACTACCGCTGATCAGAAGGGACGGTGTGGCGGCAGCTGCCGCTTCCCTTACTACCAGGGGTGCATTGTCGTATACGGAAGGAAATGTAAAAAGATCGGCCCTGCTGTATAACCCGCGAAGCAGTTCCCGGTCGAGGATGGAGCCCAGGAACCTCACATGCTCACCCAGTCCGTAATGAGCTACCCTCTCTTCCATTTCCGCGGCTGCAACACCGGTGCCGACAAAGACCATGGTAAAAGGGAATCCTGCTTTGTGAAGGATGTTCAATGCGTCGATAAGCAGAAGGGTGTTCTTCTGGCGGATATGCTGCCCGACAAAAAGCATAACCCAGTCTTCCGGCTGGATGCGGTATTTGCAGTTTATTTTCATCAGCAGACGCTCGTCTACCGGCTCACGGTCGAAATCGGCCCCGTTGGGAACCACCTCCACAGGTTTCCTGAACCCGTATTCACGCAGGGTTTCCGCGGTGGAATTGCTCACTGCCCAGACCTGATCCACCCTGTCAAAATAGTTCATGATCAGGTCCGTGATAAGCTGGGTCACCCCGTCGAGCTTCATGACCTGTTTGATATCGTCGTAAAATTTTGAGTGAAAGGTGGCAATGATGGGGATTTTGTGACGCCGGGCAATGTGCAGGGCCACAAAACCGGTTGAAAAAGGAGAATGGGAATGAACAAGATCAAAAGGGATGTTCCGGATGTTCGAACGGAAATTGAGATCCAGCATTTCCAGTCCGACCCGGTAGGGCTCCCTTCCTTTGAGCGGCATGGAATAATATCGTAACACGGGGAAGGGCTCCCGGTCGACATAGCCCGGATAAGCCGGCGTGATCACATAGCATTCACCATGCCGCCTGTCGAGCCAGTAGGCATAATTCCTGACCACGTTTGCCACTCCATCCATTACGGGTGGAAAAGAGTCATTAAACTGTCCGAATATTGGTTTACCCTCCTTGTTCATCCGGTGTGTCTTCAGGTACGCTTTTCAGGTCAAAGATACGAAATGACCGGGAACCGGGAGAACAGGCATCCCTTTATTAAATCTTAAAAAAACTTAAAGGAGCCCGGGGCTTATACTTCAGGAGCTTCCACCACGGGGATACTGAAGGTGAACTCACTTCCCTTTCCCTTTTCGGAAGTGAAGCCGATCGTACCACCAAGCAGGTCGACAATACCCTTGCAGATACTCAGCCCGAGCCCGGCACCTTCCCGGTAATTCTCGTCATCGAGCTGCCGGAACCGCTCAAAGATCAGCCGGTGCCGTTCTTCCGGGATCCCCTGACCGGTGTCGGCCACCGAAGTTTCCACCATAAGTTGCCCGTTTTCACGATGTTCCGCGCAGCGGACCCGGATCTCACCTTCAGTGGTATACTTTACGGCATTGCTAAGCAGGTTATCGACAACCTGTTGATAGCGGAAAGGATCGGTGAGAATATGCAATCGCTGCTCGTCACCAAAATCCAGAACTATACGAAGGTTTTCCTTCTCCCGGAACAGCAGTCCGGTCTGGATCATGGCCACCGACTGTCGCAGGATTTCGTAGGGATCGGTGTATTTGTAGACAATATTCAACTGGTTTGATTCGATTCTCGACAGGTCGAGAATATCGCTGATCACTTTCATCAGGCGTTCACCCGCCGACTGGATATACTGTATATAGACTTTTTTATCCTCGGGTGAGTAGCCTTCCCCCGACAGCAGCCCGGTAAAGCCCAGGATGGCATTCATCGGAGTGCGGATTTCGTGACTCATATTGGCGAGGAATTTCGACTTCAAGCGATCACTTTCTTCGGCCCTGTCCCTTGCCTGGATCAGCTCCTGGTTCAGGCGCATGAGTTCACGGTTTTGTGCTTCGATCTCCTCCCGCTGAGTTTTCAAACGCTGTTCGGTACGCCTCAGGTCGGTGATATTTTCACCGATGCTGGCCAGGGTGGTGACTGAACCGTCTAAATCCCTGATCACTGCATTTTTCCAATTCACCATGAGCACCGATCCGTCGCGTGTCAGGGTCTCGTTTTCAAAAGTGATGAAGTTTTTTTCGGTCTCAATCAGGCTCCTGAAAACACTTCTGATCTTTTCCCGCTTGTTCTCCGGTACCATGACATCAAACCAGTTTCTGCCAAGGAGTTCGTCGGCAGTATAACCCGTCGATTCGAGCAGGTACCGGTTACAGAACAGTATCTTACCGCTGGCATCGAGGATCACCGAGAAAAGCGAGATATTCTTCAGCATTTCGGAGAACCGGTATTCCGAGGCATACAGCATTTCACGCGCCTTCAGATTCTGCCGGTTCTTTAACTGTCGCACCATCAAAACTCCCATCAGCATGGTGGCAATCGGATAAATGATCAGTACCGGGAGGGAAATTGCCCTGAAAGTGGGTAAAACCATTTCGGCAGGAAGCAGAACCGTCGCTCCCACCATCAGGATATGAACGAGCATGCCCATCACCCACAGCTCGAGGCAAAAAAGACCGTTCTGCCAGTCTTTCCTAAACTTCCCCCAGAGGATTCCTGTAAGGCCTGAAAAAAAGATGACGGCCATTCCCATCCACACTCCGGCCCCTCCGGCATAGAACCTGTAAAGCATCGTGACAACCATGGCCACCACCGTGGGGATCACGCCAAGAAAAAGCCCCGAAATGGAGAGAAGGATCGAACGTGTGTCAAAAACGATCCCGGGTACGTAGGTCCAGGGGGTAAGCATCAGCACGATGCCGAGTAAGCCTACTGCAAAGCCGCTGATCAGCTTAAGGTAAACGGAAGATGATTGTTGCCTCCGGCTCCAGGTAAAGTCATACAGCATACTGAAAACCAGTAAGAATGCTGTATTCTGTAAAAGGCCAAGAATGATCCTGTTTTCCATCGCACAAAATCTGCTTCAACTGACTGAATATACTTCAAGGATCCGGTGAGACCTTGACATGGCTTAGGGGGATGTTGATCCCGGATTAGCAACAAAAATAGCAACAATTTTTGGCAATGGAAATGAAAGCGGATAAAATTCAATACCTTACTCACCGGAAACCATCCGCTTACGCAGGGCAACTGAAAATATTAAATACTGATCCTTGATACTGAAACTTTTACCGGCCGGCCAACTGCCCGATGAGAGCCTGGAATACGTCATTATCTGCGCCCGGGAAGAGGGCGAATGGCTGTTTGTGCGGCACAGGGAAAGAGAAAGCTGGGAGATCCCGGCCGGCCATATCGAACCGGGGGAGACCGCCGGTGAGGCCTCCGTTCGGGAATTGTTTGAAGAGACAGGTGCACTGAACTACACCATCCGCCCTGTTTTCGATTACTGTCTCAGCGGCAGGGCAGTCAACGGTTGCGGCAGGGTTTTCCTGGCTGCGATCCTGCAGCGCGGCCCCCTCCCTCCTTCCGAAATCGCCGAGGTGATCCGTGCCTCTGCGCCACCGCAGAACCTGACCTACCCTGAAGTACAACCCTGGATCCTGAAAAAAGTACGAAGCTGCATGGAACAGCAGGAATTCCTGCCCTGAATATTCCTGCCTCCATGCATATTCTGACCGAATTTCCCTATTTTTGTCACTTATTTTAACAGTAAATGGATTTATGAAAATCTCCTGGAATTGGCTGAAAGAGTACATCGAAACTGATCTTACTCCTGCAGAAGCAGGAAAAATATTCACCAGCATCGGACTTGAAGTGGAAGATATCGAAACCTTCGAGACGGTCAGAGGCGGACTGGAAGGGGTCGTCATCGGAAAAGTGCTTACCTGTGCAAAACATCCCAATGCCGACAAACTCAGTGTAACCACGGTTGACCTGGGCCGGGGCGAAGCGGTACAGATCGTTTGCGGTGCACCGAATGTCGCAGCTGGGCAAATGGTCCCGGTGGCCACGGTGGGAACGACGCTTTACAAAGGTGATGAGGAATTCAAAATAAAAGAATCAAAGATACGCGGAGAACTTTCCTGCGGGATGATCTGCGCAGAAGATGAACTTGGCCTGGGTACCGGGCACGAAGGCATCATGGTCCTCGACCCTGCAGCGCGTACCGGTATGCCTGCAAAGGAATACTTCGGGATAGAACAGGATACGGTCTTTGTCATCGGCCTGACCCCTAACCGGATCGACAGTGCATCGCATTACGGAGTGGCACGCGATCTGGCCGCCTACCTTGCCCAGCAGGGAAAAGGCAAGCTCAAACGCCCCCCTGTGTCCGCATTCTCTGTCGACAACAGGGACCTGCCCATTCCGGTGGAGGTGGAAAATCCTGAAGCCTGCATCCGCTATTCCGGCATAACCCTGAGCGGGGTAAGCGTAAAGGAAAGTCCCGCCTGGCTGCGTAACCGCTTACTTTCCATTGGCTTACATCCAATAAATAACGTTGTCGACATTACGAACTTCGTGCTGCATGAAATCGGCCAGCCCCTTCATGCTTTCGATGCTGCACATATCACCGGAGTAAAAGTGGTGGTGAAGATCCCTGAAAAAGGAACACGTTTCGTGACCCTCGACGGAAAGGAAAGGGAACTCAGCGGGCACGACCTGATGATCTGCAATTCGGGAGAAGGAATGTGTATTGCCGGGGTATTCGGTGGACTCACCTCGGGCGTAACGGAAAACACAAAGGACATTTTTCTCGAATCGGCCTGTTTCAGCCCTGTTCATGTAAGAAAAACAGCCCGTTACCACGGTCTCAACACCGATGCTTCATTCCGTTTTGAAAGGGGAAGCGACCCGGAAATCACGGTCTGGGCGCTGCAGCGCGCGGCCATGCTGATCAGGGAGGTCGCCGGGGGTAATATTTCCTCGGAGATCGTCGATATTTATCCGCAGCCGGTCTTACCTTACCCGGTCGACATCCGCTTCAGGAATATAGCCCGGCTGATCGGAAAGGAAATCCCGAAGGAAACCATCCGGAGCATTCTTCACTCCCTTGAGATAAGCATCAGCAGGGAAGATGAGGAGGGGATGTCTCTGCAGGTCCCGCCCTACCGGGTCGATGTTCAGCGGGAAGCGGATATCGTGGAAGAAATCCTCCGGATCTATGGATTCAACAATATTGAGGTCGGCGAACATGTAAACTCCACGCTCTCCTATGTCACGAAGCCCGATAAGGAAAAGATCATCAATACCGTGTCCGACCTGCTTACAGGGATCGGTTTCATGGAAATGAAATCCAATTCCCTTACAAGAGCCTCCTGGTACAACCGAGACGGGGAAGCCGACCCGCGTGCCGTAAAGCTGTTCAACCCGCTGAGCCAGGATCTGTCACACATGAGAAGGACCCTGTTGTACGGAGGGCTGGAGGCCGTTGCCTGGAATATTAACCGGAAAAATCCGGGACTCATGCTCTATGAATTCGGGAATAGCTACGAGCTGGACCCGGATAAGCAGAGTTCCAACCCGCTCGATAAGTATTCCGAACATCTGAAACTGGGTATCTGGCTCAGTGGAAATAACCAGGATGGCAACTGGGCTCTCAAAGGCAGAGCCTCAGGATTTTTCACGCTGAAGGGAGTGCTTGACCTGGTATTAAAAAGGCTTGGCTTCGACATGATGGAGTTGAAAACTGTGCCTGCAAGGCCGGAATTCTATTCCGAAGGTCTGGCATGCTATCATGGTGAAAAGGAACTGCTGCATTTCGGGATTGTAAAAAACAGCCTCCTGGCTGAAGCCGATATCAGGCAGGAAGTGTTTGCTGCCGAATTCGACTGGGACCTGGTTCTACGGCTTGCCGGCAGGCACCGGACCGGTTTTACCCCGCTGCCCAGGGTTCCTGCCGTTGAGCGCGACCTGTCACTGCTGCTCGACCGCAGCGTAAAATACGAGGAACTTTATCGTCTTGCATTTAAAACAGAAAAACGCCTGCTGAAGGAAGTAAGCCTGTTTGATGTTTATGAAGGTGAACATATTGAGAACGGGAAGAAATCCTATGCGCTGAGCTTTAAATTACTTGATGAGGAAAAAACACTCACCGATCAGCAGATCGACCGGGTGATGAATAACATAGCATCGGCCTTCGAAAAAGAGCTAGGTGCACAACTCAGGAAATAAGCAGCGACTGCCATGCATTCCGATACGGTCCTGGAAGTCCGGAAAGGCGACATCACACTACTCAGGGTGGACGCCATTGTAAACGCCGCTAATAAATCCCTGCTCGGGGGTGGGGGTGTGGATGGCGCGATTCACCATGCAGCAGGTCCCGAACTGCTCCAGGCCTGCAAACCGCTCGGTGGCTGTGAAACCGGAAAGGCAAAAATAACGCCGGGCTTCCGGCTTCCCGCATCCTGGGTGATCCATACGGTGGGACCTGTATACAGAGGCGGACAGCATGGCGAAAAGGAACTTCTTTCGGCCTGCTATACCAGTTCACTCCAACTGGCTGTTGAAAAGGGTCTGACTTCCGTGGCTTTTCCTGCCATTTCGACAGGCGTCTATGGCTATCCACCGGAAGAAGCTGCCCGGATCGCTGTCGATACGGTACGCTCCTTCATCGCCCGTGAGAGCAGCCTGCAAAGAATTATTTTCGTGGTTTTCAGCGATGCGGCACTGGATATTTACCGGCATTTGCTTCAATGATCCTATAAGCGGTACCTGCTCCGTTCCCGGTACTTTTTCTTTTCCTGTTCGGTATACCGGTCCATGATACCGGCCGGAGGCCTGTTATTCCGGAGTTCTCCGGCCATAAACTCCATTTCCTTTTCCACATGGCTGAAAAAATACATAAACCCGTCATGCAGGTAGCTTATCCGCCCTCCATCCGCAGTTTCCAGGAAGCGGTGCTTCGGACAGTCACCCCCGCAGGCCCTGAGAAACCTGCAGGAAAGGCATTCGGGAGGAAGCTGCTCCCTTTTCGCCATCCCAAAAGCGTGCTGAGCAGGATCACCGGCCAACTCTTCGAGCGACTTATCCCGCAGGTTACCCCGTAAATAAGCCGGATAAACAAAATGGTCACAGGCATAAACATCCCCGTTAAATTCCATGACCAGCGCCGAACCGCAAACAGGGCTCATGGTGCAGAGAGAGGGATAACCGCCGGCATAGGCTGCCAGGGTGTTGTCGAACCAGTTCACGTAATGCCTGCCCACATCCAGCCGCACCCATTCGTCAAAGATCCTGGCCAGGAAACGACCGAATTCCAGGGGTTCCACGCTTTCATCCGTAAGAGCAGCCTCACCTGAAAAGGTATGATGAACCAGCCTGAGCTGTGCTGCAGGATCTTCACTCTCCCTTTCGACGATCGGTATAAACTGCATGTAATCACTGCCGATGTCCTTCAGAAAGCGGTATACCTTCAGCGGCATTCTGGAATTCCTGTCGTTGATCACCGTGAGCGTATTGAAAGGCACAGCGAAACGATGGAACAATTTTATACTTTCCATGACCCGCTTAAAAGACCCCCCGCCCTGTGTCGTTTTGCGAAAGTGATCATGCAGTTCGGGCGGACCATCCACCGAAATTCCCACAAGGAAATTGTGAAGGGCCAGGAATCCGGCCCATTCCTCATTGATAAGGGTTCCGTTGGTCTGCAGGCTGTTCGTGATTTGCCTGCCTTTGCTGTATTTCTTCTGGATAGCAACAATCTTTTTAAAATAATCCAGTCCGTTCAGGGTCGGTTCACCTCCCTGCCAGGTGAAATCAATGCGGTCGCCGGGCTGACTTTCAATGTATGAGCGGATAAAGGTCTCCAGCAACTCATCCCCCATCCGATAGTTCAAAGGCATTCCGTCATTTTTCCGGTAAAGGGATTTTTTCTCCAGATAGTAGCAGTAAGTGCAGTTCAGGTTACATACGGCACCCGCAGGCTTGGCCATCACATGAAAGGGCTTTTTCTCTCCGGGCCCCGCCCCCTCCTCCCTGTATATAAAATCGCTCATAATCGGATGTCCGTTTTAACTGTAATCCGCAGAAATTTAAGCATTCTTAAACCTTACAACAGGAAAAATACCCCTGTTTTGGCATAGCTTTTGAGGCTTTACTGCCTTTAAAGATAAATGAGAATACCATGAAAAAGCAAATAATCCTTTTATTGTTGCTCTTTACCACCCTGGCCGCCTGGTCGCAGGATGTAACAATGGACAGCAAAACCCAGAAGGAAATGCTTCGTCAGCAAAAGAAGGCGGCCCGTGCGGAAGAAAAAGCGCAGAAAGCCCTGATGGTCGATATGATGGTTCGACATGCCACCTTTGTCCTGGAAGCCGACATGCTTTTCAATAAATACGGGAACGGTACCCCCGTATCCTCAAATATCAACTTTGTAGCCTCCGACTCACTTACCGGCATCCTGCAGGTTGGCAGCGGGCTGTATCTGGGCAGCAACGGGGTTGGCGGGGTAACTGTCGAAGGAAGGATTATCGCATATGAATACACCCATAACGATAAAAGAGGATATTATAACATCACTTATTCTCTTGCCACTGCAACCGGCACCTACGATATCGTGATGTCGGTCTCAGCCGACGGGCATGCCGACGCCACGATCAGGTCGAACTGGCCGGGCAGCCTCCGCTATTCAGGAAAACTGGTGCTCCCCGGTCAGTCGAAAGTGTATAAGGGCTATTCACGCTACTGAAGAATAACAGGCATGTAAAAACTGTTTGTAAAGACCTGCCTCAGAGACGTTTTTCCACCACGCTCCAGTCAAGAACATCCCAGAACCTGCCTATGTAATCAGGTCTTTTATTCTGGTAATCAAGGTAGTAGGCATGCTCCCAAACATCAATGGTCATGAGCGGCCGGTGGCCGTCGCGCATCGGATTACCCGCATTGGAAGTCTGTTTGATCTCCAGTTTACCCGAGGTATTAAGGACCAGCCAGGCCCAGCCTGATCCGAAAAGTGTAGCCGCCGCTTTGTTAAATGCCTCTCGGAATTGCTCCATGGAGC
This sequence comes from Bacteroidota bacterium, assembly GCA_049325415.1. Lineage (GTDB taxonomy): Bacteria > Bacteroidota > Bacteroidia > Bacteroidales > JBMOLL01. The sequence goes on from JBMOLL010000099.1 coordinate 34,153, forward strand.
CAAAATCACGGCTGATCATTTTGGCCAGATCACCTTCCGGTGCTTTTTTCGGAGATGGAGAGAGCCCGAAAAAGTAAAAGGTATGATTCCAGACCTGGGCGCCGTTGTTGAAAATCCCGCCCTCCGCCTTCAGAATGATCTGCTCAAGGGTGGAGTGTTCGAAAGGAGTACCTGGCACCAGGTTGTTCAGGTTATTGACATAGGCCTGATGGTGCTTCCCATAATGAAAACCGATGGTCTCGCTGCTGATTGCAGGGGCAAGGGCATCACTGGCATACGGTAACAGGGGTAGTTCAAAAGCCATAATGATTAAGTTTTAAAAGGGAAAGATACGAAAATATTAATCCAATTTATTCAGTAGGAGCCGAAGGATTAAGGCGAACTAAATGAATTAGTTGGGTTAATCCCTCCCGATATTTAACGGGATTGGAAAATAACCTAAGCAGTGCCTTCCTAATGGTCCTGCTTAGGTATATTTTACCTGGCCGTTAATGCATTAAGACTTTTTTAATGCATAAAATGGGATTCACATTTGAAAGACAGGAATTGCAGTTGGGATCAGAAGCTTACCATCTTATTCTTTTGCAGTTCATTCGAACGTTTTTGATGAAAAAAAAACTGTATTGTCATTATTTTACCTCAAATTTTCTTAAATAGCAGATAACTTTTCACGGTAATGATCACAGGGGGTACATTACCATACTCAAAGCCAGCAATTGATTTGGCGATGAATCTTAAAAAAGGAACAATACGCTTTTTCAGCATCCGTTCAGGTTTGATCCTGAACGAACGGTTCTTTTTTGCCACGCTCCTTTGTGTGTTCAGCCAAATTGCGTTGATCTCTCAGGTGCCCGCTCTCCAGATGAAATATTTTTCAGCCGACGACGGGATCTTCAGTTCCCAGATCAGATCGGTGGCACAGGACTCAACAGGCTTTATCTGGGTGGGATCCCGTGACGGACTCTATCGTTACGACGGCTACAGCTTCAGGTCGTATCGTTTCGGGATGAACGACTCGGCTTCAGTTTCAGGCAATTCGGTGATTACCCTTTATACCGATTCCGGGAAAAGACTCTGGATCGGAACCAGCAATGGGATCTGCCGCTATGATCCCGGGAACGATAATTTTATAAGATATACCGATTTTGACCGTTTTGCCCAGGACTACGGAGTTCAGGTACAAAAATTCGCCGAAGACGATAAGGGCAATATCTACCTGGCTGCAGGACGGCTGCTTTTCCGCATCGATATTTCCGGCAGAAACCTGCAACCTGTTCTGGAAGTAAAAAATGGAGATATCATTTCCTTTGTAATCCTGGGAAACGAAGTCTGGTTCGGATGTCAGAAACCTGCCGGACTCGTAAGAATGGATTTAAGTACCGGCAAAAATCTGCCACTCGGATTGCGCGGACCGGGCAGTGAGAATCTGAACGACTGTTCCGTTACCGGGATTATCCTCCAGAAGGGAAAAATCTGGCTGTCGATGCTGGGGGAAGGTATTAAAATGATCGATCCGGTTTCGGGAACGGTTAAAAGCTATCCCAATGCCACCAGGGATGAAGCCATGGCGGTAAGTATAGCTCCCGACCGTTCAGGCTCGGTATGGTCGCTCGACTTTACCGGTTTGAAATACCTCGATCCGCAGACAGATCGTTTTATCGGTTTCTACCCGGTCGAAAATGATCCCCATTCCATCAAGGGCGGGGTACATGGCATTTTTCAGGATAAGCAGGGTAATTACTGGATATATCACTCTCCGGGCGGTATTGGCGTTTCAATGAACCTCAAGGGCTTTGAAAGCTTTTCCGATAATATATACAGCTACTGGCACAGCTCGGGCAATAATATAACTGCCATCGCCCAGGATGCCAGGGGAAACCTCTGGCTGGGAAGCGGACATAGCGGCATCAGCATTTTCGAGTGGAGTAAAGGGGCTGTAAATAATCTTTCTCACGATGAAAATGATCCCGGCAGCCTGGGCAGGGGAGCGGTCCTGGTTCTATACCGCGACAGCCACGGGGCTATGTGGACATCGACCTACTCGGGCGGACTACAATACTACGATGACCGCCGGGGGCGCTTCCACACCTACAATAACGACCCCTCTGATCCACAATCCATTGCCGGGAACGATGTTCGAAGCATCGCCGAGGACCCGAAGGGGAACCTCTGGCTGGCGGTCCACGGGAAAGGAGTGGACATGCTGGACAGAAAAACCGGGAAATTCACGCATTACAACAAGGAAAACAACGGGCTTTCCAACGACTGGACCTACAAAGTACTTTTTGATTACCGGGGAGATCTGTGGGTCGGTTCAGCCTGGGGCCTGAATGTTCTCACTCCCGGCGACAGTATTTTCCGCTTCTATTTCCAGCAGCCCGACTCAACGGGAACGCTTTCCTCCAGCGAAGTATCCACACTCTGGGAAGATGAGGACCGGCAACTCTGGATCGGGACCTCTTCGAGTCTCAATCGTTATGACCGGGAAAACGACCGGTTCGAAAATATCCGGCTGCCGGGAACAGGTACCTATATCTGCGATATACTGAGCCGAAGCGATAGCCTGCTGTGGATCAGCACGCACGACGGATTGATCTGCTATAATAAACGTAGAGGCTCATCGACGGTTTTCGGCTCCGAAGACGGTTTGCTCTGCAATGAATTCAATCCCAGATCCTCCTATATTGATTCAACCGGAGCTTTCTTCTTCGGTGGCATAGAAGGAGTGGATTACTTCCACGAAGAGAAACTGAGATTCAATCACAGGCCTCCACCTGTCATTATCGACAGGATTTCCATCTTTAACAAGAAAGTATCCCTCAGTGATCCCGATACGATATTTAGCGGTATTTTTAACGGCAACAAGGTCATCACTCTCGATTACAACAAGAACTACCTGACCATCGAATACAAAGCCCTGAATTTTATCAACCCGGAAAAGAACAGGTATCTCTACATCCTGGAAGGACTGGAGAATAAATGGAAAGATGCGGGAACAAAGACCGAGGCCTATTTCCCCCATCTGCAACCCGGACATTATACCTTCAGGGTTATTGCAGCCAATAACGACGGGATCTGGAATCCTGAAGGTGCCTCTGTTGAAATTATCATCAGGGCACCATGGTATGGCACTTTCTGGGCAAGGCTCACACTGGTCTTTTTGCTTGTCGGCCTGGTATATGCCTATTCGGATTATCGGACCAAAATAATGAGAAAGCAACAGTTGGTTCTTGAAAAGACCATTCAGGAAAAGACTTATGAACTTTCTGAAAAGAACCGGAACCTCGACAGGGCAAATCAGATGTTGCTGGAACGACAGGATCAGCTGGAACAGCAATCCGAAGAATTGAAAAGACAGCAGGAAAACCTTGTAAACACCAATGCTGAGCTTCAAAAACTCAACGCCACAAAAGACAAGTTGTTTTCCATTATTGCTCATGACCTTTCCAATCCCTTTAACACCATCCTGGGTTTCTCCAATCTGCTTGAATCGGATTATCTGCGCCTCAGCGATGAGGAAAGGATGAACTTCATCAGTATCATCAACAGCTCCTCAAACAAGGTATTTACCCTGTTGCAGCATCTGCTGATGTGGTCAAGAACACAGACCAACAGGATACAGTATAATCCGGCCGATTTGAAAATCAGCGACAGTATTGCCGAGACGATCCGTTTGCTCTCCGACAGCCTGGAGCAGAAAGGGATCGGGATCAGCTTTGAACCCGATGCTGACCTGATGGTATGGGCAGATCCGGACCTCGTCCTGACAACACTTCGCAACCTGATCGGAAATGCCGTGAAGTTCACCCCGCAGAAAGGCCTTATTCAGGTTACCTTAAAGAAAGAGGCGGGCTATGCCAGGATAACGATCACTGACAATGGAGTTGGAATGGATGAGGAAACCGTCTCCAAACTCCTTTACAACGATCTGATCAACCCTTCAAGGGGAACAGACGGCGAAGGAGGCAACGGTCTGGGCATATCCTTGTGCAGGGAATTTATAAGGATCAACAGGGGAAAATTCACCATCGAAAGCCAGCCCGGCAAAGGCAGTACCTTCAGCTTTACCCTGCCGATGACCGGGGACGGAAACGGAAGTTAAAAAACATCTTCTTTACTGAAGGAACAAATAAAAAAACCGGTATTTTTATTTGCCCTGACACAGACCTGCCGGCTTTTCACGCTTTATTCAGCATGCGTCACAAATACGAATAGCCTCAAGGGAGAGAATTTTGGGGAAACTGTGCTTTTGGCTGAAGGTACCGGCATTCCCGGTTTCAGCTATTGTATTCAGGCGCATTGTTCAGCACAATGAGGTACTTATTGAATGGCTACGACGCTTTTTAATTTTGAAGTATAACAGCTAACATACCGGGCATCCGGATAAAATAAAACATATGAATGCACTGATTGCAGAGATTCTGGGAACTATGCTGCTCCTTGCACTTGGAGGCGGTGTGGTGGCCAATGTGGTACTGAAAGGCACCAAAGGAAATAACAGCGGTTGGATCGTCATCACCACGGGGTGGGCGCTGGGAGTGTTTGTGGGCGTCGTGGTTTCGGGACCATACAGTGGAGCTCACCTGAATCCTGCGGTTACACTGGCGCTGGCGCTGGCAGGGAAATTCAGCTGGGCACAGGTTCCTGGCTACATGGCGGCACAGGTGTTCGGAGCAATGCTGGGTTCCTTTGTTGTGTGGCTTACCTACCGGGATCACTTCAATCAGACCGAAGATAAAGCAGCCATTCTGGGAGTATTCTCCACTGCCCCGGCCATCAGAAAACCCTTATCGAATCTTTGGAGCGAAATTATCGGAACCTTTGTACTGATATTTACTATCTTATATTTTACCGACGCATCACTTTCCAACAGCCATGAGCTCATCGGACTGGGATCGATCGGTGCCCTGCCGGTCGCCTTCCTGGTATGGGCCATAGGGCTCTCTCTGGGCGGAACCACAGGATATGCCATTAATCCGGCCAGAGACCTCGGTCCGCGGATCATGCATACCATCCTGCCCATACCGACAAAAGGGAATAGCGACTGGGCGTATTCCTGGGTTCCAATCATCGGTCCGTTTACCGGGGCTGCACTGGCCGCTGCCCTGTCGCTGCTGTTAAATTCGGCAAAATAATGGCCATTCAGCCCCCTGGCTGTTTTTTGCTTCGTATCTTTGTACCGACCAATAGCTGACAGATATGGAACTAACTTTCCAGCTTTCCGCCATCCACTGGCTCCCTGTGCTGGTGATGACCGTTTTTTCTTTTATACTTGGCTCCGTGTGGCACATGCCTTTTCTGTTCGGCAAAACATGGACGAAGGAGAATTACGGCGACCAGGATCCCAAAAAAGGAAACCTGCCCCTCATCTTTGGCGGGACAGCCGTGATGCACCTCCTGCTCATCACGACGCTCAGCGCCCTGGTATCGGAGTCGGGTGCCATGAAAGGACTGGCCACCGGCTTCCTGATCAGCATTTTCTGGATCCTCCCCGTTATGGCCGGAACCTACCTCTTTGCCGGCAGATCGCTGAAATTACTGGCGATTGATGCCGGCCTGTACATGGTCCTCTTTACCCTGTCGGGGCTGGTGCTGGCCATCTGGTAAGGCCTTTTTGATCCGCTTCCAAAAATTTTATGTGACAGAGAAATCCCCATCTGTTTCATACGGTCATTTCTGATCTAAACCGATACCCGGCAAAAAAAATGACTATTCATTTTATTTTGAACTATTGTTCATTATCTTTGTACCGATCAATAGTTCAAAATTATGTCGCCCCGATCCAAGACACTTAGAAAAGTATTGAATCCGCCGCAGGTTAAGGGTTTCAAGCCCTATGGACCGGAGGTGAAGGAACCGGGTAAAGAGCCAGTTTACCTCCTTCTTGAAGAGTTCGAGGCGCTCAGACTCTGCGATTACCTACATCTGAATCATCACGACGCTTCCCTGCAGATGAATGTGTCACGTCCGACCCTGACCCGGATTTACGCCGCTGCCCTTCATAAGATTGCCACGGCCTTTGTCGAGGGCCGGCCCCTGTCCATTGAAGGGGGAAAAGTGTATTTCGACAGCGACTGGTATCACTGCAACAGCTGCAGGTGCCATTTCAATAACCCGGAGAAGGAAACCGATGTCAGGAACTGTCCGCTTTGCGGCAGCACTGACTTTTCGGTCCTGAACGACCTCCCTCAGGAGGAAGATTCAGTCCCTGATGCATGCAACGGATACTGTGTATGCGAAACCTGCGGCTACGAGATCCGCCATGTCCGCGGCGTACCATGCAAAGAGCACTTTTGCCCCCGTTGCAACAGCCCGATGCGTAGAAAAACACCATCAGAATGTCCATAATAAACCAGTATGAAAATAGCCATCACCTCCACAGGAAATGACGTACACGCTAAGCTGGATAAGCGCTTTGGCCGCTGCAGCTATTTTGTGATTTACGATACTGAACTTCACTCGGTGGAATTCATTCCAAATCCGAACCGCGAAGCAGAAGAAGGTGCAGGACCGGCTTCCGTTCAGTTCGTAGCCTCAAGAGGAGTGAAAAAGATTGTATCCGGAGAATTCGGACTGAAGATCAAGTCGCTGCTCGACAGTCTGAAGATCCAGATGATCTCCCTGAATGACGAAGAAAAAACCGTACAGGAAATAATCACCATGCTTAATCACTGAACAATGCCAGGATTTGACAGAAAGGGACCGGAGGGACAAGGTCCGATGACCGGTCGGAAAATGGGCAAATGCACCGATTATGGAGCCCGCCTTGGTAAAGGAGAAGAGACGGGCAGCCGGGGTCTCCGGCCCGGCCGGCATAAAAACCGCCTGCCGGGTAAGGGAGGTTTCGCCGGACCACACCGGGGCAGGAACCTGGATTAGTAGGAACAAAAAAGAAAGCTGAATCGGGGAAGTACCGTCCCCGGAAATGATAATTATATCTGTTAACTGAAATACAATGAATAAACGTTTTGCCATTCCCCTTGAAAACGGGATTTTATGTGCCCATTTCGGACATTGCGAGAAATTTGCCATCGTCGATGTGGAAAACAACACCATCGGAAATATCTCTGAATTAACTCCTCCCGAACACCAGCCCGGGCTTTATCCACGCTGGATCGCCGGTCATGGCGTTACCGACGTCATTGCCGGAGGTATCGGGCAGAAAGCCATTAACCTTTTCAACGATGAAAAGATCAACGTTCACGTGGGCGCACCGGTCGGTGATGCAGCAACCCTCGTCAGAAATTTCCTCAATGGAGTTCTGATCCTGAACGGCAACTATTGTGATCATTAATCCTGTTCCGGATCTGGACAGCCTGTGAAAATCCCCGGGATTCTCCCGGAAAAGTATGAAAATTGCAATTGCCAGCGGCAAAGGCGGAACCGGTAAGACATTGGTTTCAACAGCCCTGTTTCATTCCCTTATGACAAACGGCCGGAAAGTGATTCTTGCCGACTGCGATGCCGAAGAGCCAAACGCCTGTGTCTTTTTTGAAACTCGCGAAGAGGAAAAACGGGAAGTCACGCAGAAAGTGCCCGTCATTGCTACGGAAAATTGCACCTTTTGCGGCCGGTGCCACGAGGTATGTAATTATAATGCCATATTTTACCTGCCTCCTGCAGGAATCATCCAGGTAATTGAAGATCTGTGCCATGGCTGCGGGGCCTGTTCATGGGCCTGCAAGGAAGGTGCTATCTCGGAGAAAGAGGTAGTGCTCGGTAAAGTATCCTCCTTCAGCACAAACAATGGTTATACCTTGCTCGAAGGCCGGATGAAAACCGGTGTATTTTCTCCGGTTGCCACCATTAAGGAAACCGTCAGAAAAGCAGCACTGCAGGATCTCGAAATTATCCTGCTCGACGCTCCTCCGGGAACTTCCTGTCCCTTCATCCAGACTGTGGCTCAGGCAGGATATGTTATTCTGGTTGCCGAACCCACTCCTTTTGGCCTCAGCGATCTCAGACAGTCGGTAAACACCCTTAAAACCATGAATATTCCCTTCGGGGTCATCATCAACAAGGCCGGATTGGGTGATGACCGGATAAAGGACTACCTGAAAACGGAAGATATTGAACTGCTGATGGAAATTCCTTTCAGCAGGAAAATCGCCGAAAATTATGCAGGCGGCAAACTTTTAACGGAAACGGAACCGAAGTGGCAGCCGGAGTTTGTGAATATGTTCGAACACATCAATCTGAGGTATGGAAATCGCCATAATCAGCGGTAAAGGAGGCACGGGAAAATCGAGTATCAGCGCTGCTTTCGCCACGCTGCACGACCAGGTGATTCTGGCCGATTGCGATGTGGATGCAGCGAACCAGTACATCCTTTTCGATCCGGTCCACGACTACGAAGAAAGTTACCAGGGCGGAATGAAAGCCGTCATTGATTACAAACTCTGCTTCAATTGCGGGATTTGCCAGAAATATTGCCGCTTTGATGCGATCTCCAGGATCGGGAACAGGATCAGCATAACAGAAACTTCCTGCGACGGTTGTCAGCTCTGTGAGCGCGTTTGCCCCACAGCCGCCATTTCAATGGTCAGAAGCACAGAAAGTCGTTTGTATTCGGGCACTTTCAGAAACGGACTCATGGTTTATGGCCGGCTGGCTCCGGGAGAGGAAAACTCCGGAAAACTGGTCAGCAAGGTCAGGGAAAGAGCCAGAAAACTTGCCGCTGGTGCCGGGATCAGCACCATCATCCTCGACGGACCGCCGGGGATTGGCTGCCCGGTTTTATCGACAGTTACCGGAACCGATGGCGTTGTCATTGTCACGGAACCCACTCTCTCCGGACTTCATGATCTCAGGAGAACCATCGAAACACTGAAAAGCCTGAAACTGAAAACCTGGGTCATCATTAACAAATATGATCTGAGTGCTTCGCTCACCTTTCAGATTGCAGGGTATTGCAGGGAAAATGCTATTCCTGTTATTGCCATGCTACCCTTCGAACCCGGTGTGGTCGAAGCCATGGTCCGGTGCAAAACCATCAGCGAATACCTGCCCTGCTCAGTCCTCACTGATAACCTGAGCAAGGCATGGGATGAAATACAAAAAACGTTCAATTCACATTAAAATCGAAAAAAAATGAAACGTACTGACGTACTGATTATCGGCGGCAGCGCTGCCGGATTGGTAACTGCTGTAACAGGCAAGGCTCACTGGCCGGAAAAGGACTTTATCCTTGTTAAAAAGGAAAAAAGTGTGATGGTGCCCTGTGGAATTCCCTATATCTTCGGAACCCTGGAAACAAGCGACAAGAATGTCATGCCGGTCGACACCATGATGGAAAAAAACGGGATCAGTTCCCTCGTCGATGTAGCTGTGGAAATTTCCACTTCCGAAAAAGTAGTGTCCTTCGAAAGCGGCGAAAAGATCCGCTACGAAAAACTGGTTATTGCGACCGGTTCAAGACCTTTGAAACCCAAATGGCTTAAGGGCGCGGAACTCGAAAACGTATTCGTCATCCCGAAAGACAAGGTCTACCTTGATCAGATGAAGGAAAAGCTGGCCGGACTTAAAAAAATTGCAGTGATCGGTGCCGGTTTCATCGGTGTGGAACTGTCGGATGAACTGAATAAGCAGGGCTATGAAGTGACACTGGTGGAGAAACTCCCCCATATCCTCAACCTGGCTTTCGACGTTGAACTGTCGTCACGGATTCACTCCATGCTGGAGGAACGCGGAGTTAAGATCATCGCCGGCAAAGGTATCAGTAAAGTTACGGACCGTGAACATGTAGAAGCCATCGAACTCGAAGACGGTAATACCATGGCCATGGATGCCGTTATTCTTTCCATGGGCTACCGACCGAACAGCGAACTGGCGGCGAAATCGGGAATTTTTATTGATGAAGATGGCTTTATTGCCGTCGATGAGTACATGCGGACCCACACAAAGGATGTGTTTTCAGTTGGCGACTGCGCCCAGAAAAGGGACTTTGTTACACGCCGAAGGGTTCCCACCATGCTGGCTTCCACAGCCTGTGCAGAAGCCAGGATCGCCGGCATGAACCTGTTCAATCTTAACGTGGTGAAAACCTTCAGCGGTACGATTGCCATCTATTCCACTGCCATAGGAGATACCGGTTATGGGACTGCCGGCGTAACCGAGCTGAGGGCCGAACAGGAAGGGATCGCCACCCTGACAGGACTGTTTGAAGGGGTTGACCGCCATCCTGGAAGCCTTCCCGGTTCACATAAACAAATTGTCAAACTGATCACGGCAAAAAATTCAGGAGTGATTATCGGGGGAGAAGTGATCGGAGGGCCGGAAGCCGGCGAACTGACCAATGTCATCGGACTGGCCATTCAAAACCGGATGTCGGTTAATTCCTTCCTCACTATGCAGATCGGAACCCATCCCTGCCTGACTGCATCGCCGGCAGCCTATCCTCTCGTAAAGGCAGCTGAGACTATTGCCATCCAGATGATCCGGAATAGCCGAAGCTAAAAGCATTGATCAAATTTTCCTCAATCAATCCCGGCTGCTGCCTTTCTGCTGCCGGGATTGTATTTATATTTAAGACCGGCCCTTCATCCCCCTTTATTTGACAGGTACAAATATATTTCCTAATTTGTCAGCTAACCGGAAATGATTGAATGATGAAAAAGAATTTGAGCGTTCTTCCGATCCTAATCCTCCTTTTGACCTGCAAACCTGCAGTTGCACAGGAGATTACCTGGCCAAAAAGCACCAGGACCGTGTCTGCCTATTTCTCCACCCTGCTTGTCGCCTCACCAATCAATCTCAGCCTCGAAAAAATGTACCACAGGGGGAGTATTCACCTGGGTTATACCACCGGTGTAACCGTCACCTTTTACGAGATCGCCGATTATGCCTCATTCGGGGGGCATCTGACCTTCACCGCCATGACAGGCAAAAAGAATCATCATCTGGAAGCGAAAGCCGGACTGGCCCTCCTGCCCTTCCTGATTTACCAGACTTACGAATGGACCGACTATTACTGGCTTGTCAATCCGGTTCTAACCCTGGGCTACCGCTACGAGAAGCCCGATGGAAAAGGTTTTTACAGGATCGGATTCGGAACCGGCGGACTCGGCATGGGCTTCGGAATCCGGCTCGACTGACGATCCCCTGCCGCACTGGGAGAATCGCCGGCGCTTTTAACTGATTTTTGTGCAGAACTTTATCCCCGTGTCCAAAGGTTTTTACCTGCCGGAATATTATCTTTGTGCCGCAACGGGATCCATCACCAACAAATTGTTCCGAAGCTATTATAATGTTGATTAACAGCAAAATAAAGCATAATGATTTCCTTTTTTGAATCCGGAAACGGGCATATTATTGCCACCTCGCACCAGATGAAATTCAGCCCTGAAGAGATATCCCGTCTGGAATGGCTCTTCGGAAATGCCCGCCTGTTGCCGTCGGATCACCTCGACGGCTTTTTTATTGGTCCGCGGAGGGAAATGATCACCCCCTGGAGCACCAATGCCGTGGAGATAACCCAGAATATGGGGATCCCGGGCATTGCCCGGATTGAAGAGTATTTTAAGGTGAACGACCGAAAGGCAAAATACGATCCCATGCTGCAGGCCCTTACGGAAAATCCCGGTCAGGATCTCTTTACTATCGACAGAACACCTGAGCCGGTAAAATACATCGGGGATATCCCTGCTTATAACCAGCAGGAAGGCCTCGCCCTGAAACAGGAAGAAATCGCCTACCTGGAGGAAGTAAGCACACGGATCGGACGGCCACTCACCGACAGCGAGGTCTTTGGCTTCTCACAGGTCAACTCCGAACACTGCCGGCACAAGATCTTCAACGGGACCTTCATCATCGACGGGGAGGAGAAACCTTCCACACTCTTCCAGCTGATTAAACGCACCACCCTGACCCATCCCAACCATATTGTATCCGCTTACAAGGATAATTGCTCCTTTGCACAGGGGCCGGTCGTCGAACAGTTTGCCCCTGCGACCCAGGACAAACCCGATTACTTCAGGATCACGGAGACCGAAACCGTTTTATCCCTCAAGGCTGAAACACACAATTTCCCCACCACCGTTGAGCCCTTTAACGGAGCGTCGACCGGCACCGGGGGCGAGATCCGCGACCGTATTGCCGGGGGTAAAGCCGCCTATCCGGTGGCCGGCACAGCCGTTTACATGACCTCCTACCCCCGTCCTGGCGGAGGCCGGCCCTGGGAAAAAAACATCCCCGAACGGGAATGGCTCTATCAGACTCCCGAAGAGATCCTGATCAAGGCATCGAACGGGGCCAGCGATTTCGGGAACAAATTCGGTCAGCCCCTGATCTGTGGAAGCCTCCTGACCTTCGAACATACCGGGGAACTTCGGAAATACGGATTCGACAAGGTCATCATGCTTGCCGGAGGGATCGGTTATGCCAAAAAAAGGGATGCACAGAAAGATACACCGGAAAAAGGCGATGTGGTGGTCCTTCTCGGGGGAGATAACTACCGGATCGGCATGGGCGGAGGCGCAGTCTCCTCGGTCGATACCGGCGAATACGGGAATGCCATTGAGCTGAATGCCGTGCAGCGTGCAAATCCCGAAATGCAGAAAAGAGTTTATAATGCCATCCGGGCCCTGGGTGAATCGGACCGGAATACGATTATCAGTATCCACGACCATGGTGCCGGCGGTCATCTCAACTGCCTTTCCGAACTGGTCGAGGCAACCGGCGGCGTGATCCATATCGATCAGCTGCCGGTGGGTGATCCAACCCTTTCAGCACGTGAGCTCATCGGGAATGAATCGCAGGAAAGGATGGGACTGGTCATGCGTCGTACCGACTTTGAAGAATTGAGGAGGATTGCCGAAAGGGAAAGAGCACCGATCTACCTGATCGGAGATATCACCGGCGATCACCGTTTTGTTTTCGAAAGTGAAAAGACCGGCGAAAAGCCCATCGACCTGGAACTGGTGGATATGTTCGGCAAACCACCGAAAACGGTGATGAACGACCGCACTGTTGAGTTTCCCCGGCCCAAAATGCAATACGACACTTCCCTCATCAGGGAATACATAGAGAAGGTGCTGCAGCTCGAAGCTGTGGCCTGCAAGGACTGGCTCACGAATAAGGTCGACCGGTCGGTGACGGGCCGGATCGCCAGACAGCAATGTGCCGGTGAGATTCAGCTTCCTCTGAATAACCTGGGGGCTATTGCCCTCGACTACCGGGGTGTAAAGGGCTATGCCACCGCCATCGGACATGCTCCGGCAGCCGGGCTGGTCTCTGCTGCCGCAGGAAGTGTTCTTTCCATTGCCGAAGCACTTACCAACATCATCTGGGCTCCCATGCCCGACGGCCTCCGCAGTGTATCCCTGTCGGCCAACTGGATGTGGCCCTGCCGCAACGCCGGTGAAGACGCACGCCTGTATGAGGCGGCAGAGGCGGCCAGCGATTTTGCCGTGGCTCTGGGAATCAACATCCCAACGGGAAAAGACTCCCTGTCGATGACCCAGAAATACGACGGTGAGACGGTCCTCTCCCCCGGCACGGTGATCATCTCAGCTGCCGCTGAAGTGAGCGATATCCGCCGGATTGTTGAGCCCGTTCTGAAACCCGAACCCGAAAGCCGGCTGATCTACATCGATATGGCCCGCGACAGTTTCAAACTGGGAGGCAGTTCCTTTGCCCAGGCCCTGAACCAGCTGGGTGATGAGGCACCTACCGTTACCGATCCCACCTATTTTGCCCGGACCTTTAACCTGATCCAGTCGCTGATCGCCGATAAACAGATCCTTTCCGGTCACGACGTTTCAGCCGGAGGCCTGGTTACCGCCCTGCTGGAACTGTGCTTTGCCAATAGTAATGGCGGACTGGAGACCGATCTCAGTGCCCTGCCCGGCGATCCCGTAAGCCTGCTGTTCAGTGAGAAGCCGGCCCTGCTGATCCAGGTCGGAGATGCGGCAACGATCGGTGCCCTGCTGGAAAAAGAAGGGATTATTCACCACGTGATCGGCCGCCCCTCGGAAGAAAGGACTCTTGATCTGACCATCGGGGAGCTTGCACTGAGCCTGCCCATCGATGAGATGCGCGACATCTGGTACCGCAGTTCCTACCTGCTCGACAGGAAACAATCGGGAGAGGAACAGGCCCTGAACCGCTTCCGGAACTATAGCCGTCAGCCCCTGAAATTCAATCTGAAACAGTTCAGCGGGAAAATGAAAGACCTGGGGATCGACCCGGGCAGAAGAACACCAACAGGGATCAAAGCAGCCATTATCCGTGAAAAAGGAGTGAACGGCGACCGTGAAATGGCCTACGCCATGTACCTGGCCGGCATGGATGTGAAAGATGTGCACATGACCGACCTTATTTCGGGAAGGGAGACCCTGGAAGATATCCGCATGATCGTTTTCGTGGGAGGATTCTCCAACTCCGACGTGCTGGGTTCGGCAAAGGGCTGGGCCGGAGCCTTCCGCTACAATCCCCGGGCAAAGGAAGCCCTGGATCGCTTCTATGCCAGGAAAGATACCCTGAGTCTTGGTGTATGTAACGGTTGTCAGCTGATGGTAGAGCTCGGGCTGACGGGTTTGCCCGAAAACCTGAATCCCACCATGGAACACAATGCCTCCCATAAATTCGAATCGGCTTTCCTGAGTGTCGATATCCGGGAGAACAACTCGGTGATGCTGAAATCACTGGCCGGGATGAGCCTGGGTATCTGGGTCGCCCACGGCGACGGACGTTTCAGCTTCCCCGGGCAGGAGAAGGATTACCCGATCCCGATGCGTTACAGTTACGGAAACTATCCGGGGAATCCCAACGGAAGCGATTACAATGCTGCAGCCATCTGTTCGGCCGACGGACGCCACCTGGCGATGATGCCCCACCTGGAAAGAGCGTTTTTCCCCTGGCAGTGTGGTTTCTACCCGGATGAAAGGCGAAACGACGAGCTCACGCCATGGATCAGCGCCTTTGTGAATGCAAGGAACTGGCTGAAGGAACACTGACCCTCACTGCAGGAACTAAAGTAAATATGGGATCAGTGCCTTTCTTTCCGAGGGATAATCGGGGAAGGTCCGGCGATACCATTTATGATGATCAAGTGCCCTGGGAATCAGGTTCACACAGGTCCAGACAGCAAAGGCCATCCCGGCCGGGCTCCAGGTCATCAGGGCAAAACCCCACCATTCCAGGATCTCGCCCATGAAATTCGGGCAGGAGACCCAGCGGAAAAATCCACCATAAGGAATGCGGTAGCCATTGCCCGCTGAACTTCGTAATCCGAGCAGGGTCTTATCGGATGCCTGGTTGATGGCAAAACCCGCCGTAAAAAGGAGCAAGCCGCCGATAAAACGAAAATCCAGCAACCAGCTGTTGGCATATCCCCCCGAAAACCAGCCCAGCCAGAGCCCGTTGACCGATCCGTTCATTACGTTAAAGAATACGGCCATCAGGGCGATCGCCAGCGGCATCTGCTTTCCCCGGGTATGAGTGCGGAAGGGATAGATCAGTGAGCGATGCACATAATGCCCGACCCACAATGAAAAAAATATCCAGGAAGCCGCACTCTTCTGAACCGGACCCGCCAGAAACAGGCTTCCGAACAATACCAGTGAAGGCAGTTCCATGATCACCCAGCCCAGGCGGTTCGGGATCATCGCGCCCCACTTCCGGGAGGAGTGCCTGCCGTATGGCGCTGTAACAAAGAGCAATACAGGAAAAACCAACAGCCCCGTACTGATCCATGCATAAACGGCTTTCAGGTAGAGTTCTTCGTTCATTTTATCAGGTCATAAACAAACATAGTCAGAATTTTTACAGGCACTGCCAAAATGTGGAATATTGTCGTGAAGAAAAAAAACAAAAAAAAATAATATATCGCTTGCGATATATAAATAGTCT
>JBMOLL010000100.1:0-47978 GCA_049325415.1 Bacteroidota bacterium
TCTGGCCGAGAGCAGGATCCCATCGGGCTATTTTAATTCCAACAGCAGTATCTATCTTCTGAAAGCTTATCTCAATGCCATTTACGGGCAGGGTGACTGGGTGAGCTATTATTATGCCCAGCAGATCTATCTGAACCAGCAGTTGATAGAGGATTCCAGGCTCTCCCTTGATGAGGTGCAGGACCGTGTGGCCCGGTTCATGATCCAGTTTGAAGGAGTTTCCAATGCACTTCCTGCCTTTGTATTGCAGAGGAATGATTTCAGCGACGGAGTGTTCGAACGGATTCAAAACAGCTATAATCAGAAAAGGAGCGGGGATGTCCTGTTGTATCTTACTCCGGGCTGGGTGGAGAAAGGGGCTAAACTGAACGGATATAGTGAAGCCCGCTCCGGCAGTCATGTTCCGCTGATTTTTTACGGATGGAAAATCAACAGGGTATCCCTTCCACAGCCGGTTTCTCCCGAGGATATTGTTCCTACGATTGCCTATTTACTTGAGATTACAGTGCCGGAGGGCTGCAGCGGGATGGTAATCCCACAGATCGTGAAGTGATCAGCTGTTCAGCCTGTTTCGAAGAGCTGCGAATTCCGAGATCTTTTCAGGAACACCTTCAATCGCCGTACCGATAACCAACAGGTCGGCTCCGGCCTGCCAGGCCTTTTCTGCATCTTCCGTATTTCGTATACCGCCACCCACAATCATGGGAAGGGACACAGCTTCACGGATGGCTCTGATCATGTCGATACCTACCGGGTGACTGGCACCGCTGCCCGCTTCCAGGTAAAGCATCCGGAGTCCGAGCATTTCACCCGCCATGGCGGTGGCCACGGCAATATCGGTTTTCCCGAAGGGAATCGGCCGGGTCTGGCTCATGTATTCCACGGAGGTGGAATGGCCGTTTTCGATCAGCATATAACCTGTCGGGATCACTTCTATCCCGGAGGCGCGGAGATGGGGTGCCGCCAGTACATGGTTCCCGATGAGGAATTCCGGATTCCTACCCGAGATCATCGACAGGAAAAGGATTCCGTCGGCCTGGTCCGATAACTGGAGAACGTTACCGGGGAAGATAAATACGGGGATGGTACTCAGCGACTTGATCAGCCGGATCGTTTCCCCGATTGGCTTAAAAAGCAGGCTTCCTCCCGCCAGGATCAGGTCGGGAGGGGTGGTGCTGACCAGTCGGAAGAGCTTGCGCAATGAATCTTCCGTATGCTTATCCGGGTCAATGAGCAGGGCAAATCGTTTTCCTGGTTTTTCAGTCAGTTGTCGGTAAAATCCTTTCATTCCTTACAGCACCACACCAGTGCATAATTATCGTGAAGCAGGTATTCCATTTCGTACTCATCCCTGCCTCTCTTATTAATAATATAGCCGGTGATAAAGCCATGGTCCTTTGGTTCAAAGGGTTTGATCACCAGACTGTTTCTGAAATTGACATCCTGTTTATCGCAGATCTTATACAGTGCTTCCTTGGCACACCAGTGAATATAAAGATGATACCTGAGCATCTCTGGGTCGGATGTGATCACCTCCTGGTCGTTTATAAACTTATCGGCAATATCATCGATCCTTCCCGACATGTATTCCAGGTCGATTCCGACCCTTTTTCTGTGACTGAGAAGAATGGCTGTAAGCCGGTTGGAGTGGGAGATGCTGATATGATGTGTCCGGCCGCGAAGGTAGGGTTTGTTATCAGCGGTGTAAACAATGCGTGTATCCCTGCCGGTCATCTGTTTGATCAGGGCCCTTACACTCAGCCATTCAATTTTCCGGTTCTCATTCTTGAAATTCTCCAGTTTGACTTTTTCGGTTGTTGCAAGACGGACCATGGAAAAGAGGGTGTCGTAATCCTCCGTGATTTCCCATACTCCGAGCTGGCAACCTGGTAATATTTCAGTTTTGAGAAAAATCCCCACGTGGTTCTGTTTTAAAATCTCCGCAGGGGAGATAGCAGCCGCTAAAGTTAAGAATAATTTTATATTTCTATTTCCACCGGGTGGTTTCGATCAGGTGAACGATGTCCTCTCTTACAAAGCTGATGACAGGATAAAGCGAGTCTTTATTGGGGGTGGAGTTAAAATACAATGAACCCCGGAGAAAGTTCCGGGTACTGTCGGTAATGAAGAACTGTACGCCTGAAGCTACATTCCCTGAGAGGTCGTAAATAATCCCGAAACGTCTGTTCTCCGGGTCAAGAAAGGGGGTTTCCTCGATATTTTCTGCTTTGGTGGCATGTTTGTAAACCAGGGTCCGTGAATCTTCTATGTACTTTTCAAGGTTATTGTGAACCGGTTTATAGCTGATGTGGATGGTGCCTTTCAGGGAAGGGATCACCACATTCACCCACCAGGGTTCGCTGTTGGGATCGGTATCCGGAACCACTTTTGCATAGGAGGGATACTCAAAGCTATAAGGAGCAGCGTCATCGTAAAGTACATAGCTTTTCTCCGGATAATCGACCCGTGGATAGCCCATGGGTTTTGGGGTCTGATGGCTTCTGCAACCCGTGAAAATGAGGACGGTCAGCAGCAATGCGTAGTGGTAGATCTTCATTCTGTTCTTCTTTTTCGGGGGAGAGGGGAACGCTTACTCTTCGTCTTTCAGGTGGACCCTGACCTCCCTGATCCTTCTTTTATCCATGGAAGTCACGGTAAACTCAATGTTTTTGCATACAACGATATCCTTAAGCTTCGGAAACTCACCTTTAAGCTCCAGGATCAGTCCGGCTATGGTCTCAGCCGTTCCTTCCACATCCTCAAACAGGCTGTCATCGAGGTGGGTCACCTTAAAGAAATCGTTCAGCAGGGTCTTTCCGTCGAAAAGAAAGGTTCTGTCGTCGATCCGGGTGAAAAACTCCTCGTTCTCATCGGAATCGTCAGTGATCTCCCCGACCACCTCTTCCAATATATCCTCCAGGGTCACAATGCCTTCTGTGCCGCCATATTCATCCACAACCACCGCAAGATGGATCTTTTTCTGCTGGAACTCCAGCAAGAGGTCGTTGATCTTTTTGTTTTCCGGTACAAAGAACGGCGGCCTGATCAGGTTCTGCCACTTGATCCGTTTGTTCCGGTATAGCAGGGGCAGGAGGTCCTTCACATAAAGAACACCTTCGATATGATCAAAATTCTCTTTGTAAACGGGGATCCTTGAGTAGCCCGATTCGATAATGATCTTCACGAGCTCTTCATGCCGGAGATCGTATTCCACAGCGACCACATCCATCCTGGGCCGCATGATTTCCGACACTTCCAGGTTACCAAACTTAACAATGCCCTCAAGGATCTTTTTTTCATCGGTGACAACGCCGGTGGTAAGGTCGAGTGCATCCGAAAGATCCGTCATGGAGATGTTTTTCCGTTTATTGGCCATTCGACGGTTCACTGCCGAGGTGGCGGTAACCAGGACATATACCAGCGGACTGAAAAGGCGATCGAGCCAGCGGATCGGGATGGCCATGAAGAGCGCAAATCTGACGGAAAAATAATTCGCATAGACTTTCGGGATAATTTCCCCGAAGATCAGCAGCAGGAAGGTGATGATCACCACTTTGACCAGGAAACCCAGTACCGGTGATCCACTGAAATCGACCAGTGAGTTGACGAGGAAACTCGAGAGAATGACAATTCCAATGTTAACGAAATTATTGGATATCAATATGGTAGCAAGAAGTCTTTCGGGATTTTCCAGGTTGACCACGGCTGTGCGGTTCCTCCGGCTGTTTTTTTCTTTCAGTTCGTTAACCTCTGAAGGAGTCAGCGAGAAATAAGCCACCTCGGAACCCGAAATGAGGGCCGAACAGGCCAGCAGGATCAGGATAATGAACATACCTGCCACCGATCCGGAGGTGACGGGATAAAAAACGACCTGTAGAAGTGGGATCAATCCTGATAATGACGCGCCGGTTTCCACGCTCTTGGCTTAGAATAAAATTTAATTAAAACGGAAGATCATCGGGGCCTTCTCCGGCGGCAGGAGTAAAGCCTTCCGGCTCTTCATGGGCTGCTCCGGGGGAAGCCTGTGGCCTTGAACTGTTTTCAGCAGGCCTGGAATAGGAGTCCTGGGAACCATGACTGTCATCATCCTGGCGTTTACCCAGTAAGACCATATTATCGGCAACGATCTCGGTAACATACTTTTTCACACCATCCTTATCGTCGTAGGAACGGGTTTTTATTTTGCCTTCAATATAGATCTGGCTGCCTTTTCTTACGTACTTCTCGGCAACGGTGGCAAGGCCTCTCCAGAGTACGATATTGTGCCACTCGGTATTGGTAACCTTTTCTCCTTCACGGGTACGGTATGTCTCACTTGTAGCAAGGGTGAAACGGCTTACTGCGGTATCTTTATCCAGATACCTTGTTTCGGGGTCTCTTCCGACGTTACCGATCAGGACAACTTTATTTACTGACATGATAGTGTGGTGTTTGATCTGCAAAGATAACAAAATTCAGACATTTCCCTTACAAAGCCTGTCCGCGCCACTCCTCTTTCCGGATATCCTTCATCCATATACCTTATTTATATAATTGGCAATGACCACAGGGAAGGGAGTGGAGTGGAGTTCATCCACACCGGTAACTTTCCATCCGGGAGGCAGCGTAGCCGGCAACTCGGGAATTTCAAGCGTGTAAAAATGTATGTGGAGGGTACGGTGGGACAGCTGGTGCCTGACCCGGCCGTTTTCGCTGAGTACAGCTTTGCTTCCCGGCACAATAACGAAGTGGCTGTTGGCAAACGAGATTAGTTCCTCGTCACTTATCGGCCGATCAGCTTCGAGAAGCGGGAAGTCGTAAAGTCCCTGCCAGATTCCTGGCTCCGTTCTCCTTTTAAGAATGGTAAACTCCCCGCAAACCAGGTGGAAATAGCAGAGCCACATCTCAATGGTACGGTTCTTTTTTTCTTTCACCGGGAAAGCAGCCGGACTGCCGCTTTCCAGGGCCTGGCAGTTATGATTAAGCGGACAGTTCATGCAATCGGGGTTCCTGGGAGTGCAGATCAGGGCGCCGAGTTCCATCATGGCCTGATTAAAATCGCCAGGCGATTCCCTGTCAAGGATCTCCCCGGCCAGCTGCTCAAGCAGTTTTTTGCCTTCTGCCTTGTTCACCGGTTGTGCAACGGCAAACAAACGGCTGACCACCCTGATCACGTTCCCGTCGATGGCGGCCACCGGCTCGCCGAAGGCAATGGACGCCATGGCAGCTGCCGTATATGGTCCAATCCCTTTAAGTGCCCTTAATTCTGCGCTGCTTCGCGGGAATTCACCCCCGTATGCGTGCACGATCTGCTTTGCCGTAGAATGCATATTCCTGGCCCGGCTGTAATAGCCAAGCCCCTGCCATTGCCGCAGCACCTCTTCTTCATCGGCGGAGGCCAGGGCCTCAACATCCGGAAAAGCTTTCATGAACCTGTGATAATAAGCAAGTCCCTGTTCAACCCGGGTCTGTTGAAGGATAATTTCGGAGATCCAGGTGCGGTAGGGGATGGTTTCTGTCCTCCAGGGAAGATCTCTTGCATTTTTTTTATACCACTCCAGTAATATCTTACTTATTTTCATTATATTCGCACCCGCTATTCGAAGCAAACTGAATAAAAATAGTGAAATTGAATTTCATATAAGCGCAAAAACATTTATATTTGCAATTCATTTCGGAATAATAAGTGTAATTCATTGATAATTAAAGGTTTTTTAAGATGACTAAAGCAGATATCGTAAACGAGATTTCCAAAAACACTGGAATTGAAAAGGTAACTGTTCAGAAGACAGTTGAAGCTTTCATGGAAACCATCAAGGATTCCCTGAGCACAAGTAAAAATGTATACCTGAGAGGGTTCGGCAGTTTCATTATCAAGAAAAGGGCCAAGAAAACCGCCAGGAACATTTCCAAAAACACCACCATTATTATTCCCGAGCATTTTATACCCGCTTTCAAGCCCGCTAAAACTTTCGTGAATAAAGTAAAAACCAACGTTAAGAAGTAATCGATATGCCTAGCGGTAAAAAAAGAAAAAGACATAAGATGGCTACCCACAAGCGTAAAAAGCGCTTGCGGAAGAACAGACATAAGAAGAAGAAATAAGTTATTTCTTCATTTGACAGTGCTATAAACCTAAAGACCCTTGTGGACTTTAGGTTTATTATATTCATTGATTTGGATTTTAATCTTCCTATTTGTCATAGTGAGCAGTGAACTGGTAATTAAAGCCTCCGAACAGGAGATTTCGATTGCGCTTCTCGAGGATAAGAGACTTGTTGAGTTAAATGAAGCAAAGCTAAATCAGCAGTTTTCAGTCGGGGATATTTACCTGGCAAAGGTAAAAAAGATCATGCCCGGGCTGAATGCAGCTTTTGTGGATGTCGGGTTTGAGAAGGATGCTTTTCTACATTATCTCGACCTGGGTCCGCAATTCAGTTCGCTTAGTAAGTACATGGCGCAGGCGCTTTCCCGCAAAGGAAAGCCGATTCCGATGAGCAAGTTCCGGAGGGAGCCTGATATCAATAAACACGGCAAGGTAAATGAGGTCCTGAAAAGCGGTCAGCTTATCATTGTGCAGATTGCCAAGGAGCCGATTTCGACAAAAGGTCCCCGTCTGAGTTCCGAACTTTCAATTGCGGGACGAAACCTTGTTCTGATCCCTTTCTCCGATAAGATTTCTGTTTCATCAAAAATCGCTTCCCAGGAAGAACGCGACAGGCTTAAAAACCTGTTGATCAGTATTCTTCCCAAGAATTTCGGAGTTATTGTCCGCACGGTCGCCGAAGGGAAAAAGGTCGCCGTACTCGATGCCGAACTTCGTTCGCTTGTTAAAAAATGGGAGAAAACCATTGATTCACTCGCCAACACCAAGGCTCCGTACCTGCTCCTCGGGGAGCTGAACCGGGCAACTGCCGTACTGCGTGACCATCTCAACGGAAATTTCGAAAATATCTTCGTCAACGAAGAGGCGGCTTATCATGAGATCCGCGAATATATCAGCGAGATCGCTCCGGAAAAAGAGCGTATCGTGAAAATGTACGACGGAAAAGAGCCCATCTTCGACAAATTCGGTGTGGTACGACAGATCAAGGCGGCCTTCGGTAAAACCGTTTCGTTTAAACAGGGTGCCTATCTGATTATTGAACATACCGAAGCCCTTCATGTGATCGACGTGAACAGCGGAAACCGGAGCAAATCGGCTTCCGACCAGGAAACCAACGCACTTGAAGTAAACCTTGCAGCTGCCGAGGAAATAGCCCGTCAGCTTCGCCTCCGCGATATGGGAGGAATCATTGTCGTCGACTTCATCGATATGCATCAGAACGAGCATAAGCAGAAGGTTTACGACAAGATGAAGGAGGAGATGGCCAAGGATAAGACCAAGCATAATATTCTTCCGCTCAGCAAATTCGGCCTGATGCAGATCACCCGGCAGAGGGTACGGCCTGAAATGCATATCGAAACCTCCGAGAGCTGTCCGACCTGTCATGGAACAGGTACCGTACAGGCCCCGATCGTATTCCCCGATCTGCTGAGATCGGAACTGGACGCGATCGCCAGGAATTTCAAGCCTGCTAAAATGCAGGTTAACGTGCATCCCTTTGTAGCTGCCTACCTGACCAAAGGCCTCTTTTCCATCGGCAGGAAATGGGGCAGGGAATTTGGTGTGAAGCTCCGGATCAAATCGGACTCTTCCTGTCATTACCTCGATTTCAAGGTGTTCAATGAGGCCGGTGAGCAGATCAATCTGAAAGGGAAGGAACCTTCACCTGAACTGCTGAAGGAATAAAAGATCCCCTTACCATTGCTGTTTTTTCATGGCTGTCGTGGTTTGTTAAACAAAATCCGCGACAGGCTGTTTATGTTGCATAAACCTCCGGAGCTTCCTATATTTGAGGCTCTGAACATTAATAGTGAAAAATGAAACGATTAGCTACAGCAATTACTTTCTTATCCCTGATCTTTAGCTCTTTAGCTGCGCAGGTTGTGGATCCGGTCCACTGGGACTTTTCATGGAAGCAAACCGGTGATCGGGAAGCCGAACTGATCTTCAGTGCCAAGATCGATAAGCCATGGCATCTTTATTCAGCCAATCTGCCTGCCGGCGGTCCCATCGCCACAAGGCCCTCTTACGACGACTCCGCTGCTTTTACACTTTCAGGCGGGATCATCGAAGTGATCAAGCCAAAGGTCAAATTCGACGAGGGTTTCCAGATGAATGTCGGAACGCTCGAAAGAACTGCAGAGTTTCGTCAGAAGATCATTCTTAAAGATCGCAATGCGCTTACCATCACGGGGGAGATCGAATACCAGGTGTGTGATGATATGAATTGCCTCCCTCCGAAGCAGGATCCATTCACTTTTAAAATAAGCCTTGCCGCACCGGCTTCAGAAACGGCTGCCGCAGTTGCCCCGTCGGCCGACACCGGAAAAACAGTCACAGCGGATGAGGGGGACACTGTAAAAGCAGGGGAAACACTCACCGCCGCCGGTCAGGAGCTGCCATCGGTTTCCACGCCGGCCATGGAAGAGGAAAAATCCATCTGGGGCTTTTTCTGGTTCGCATTTGGTGCCGGACTTCTGGCTTTACTCACTCCCTGCGTCTTTCCCATGATCCCCATGACGGTATCTTTCTTTATGCGTGGGAATGACAAACGTTCAAAAGGCGTTGTATCGGCCTCTGTGTTCGGGCTCTCCATTATCGGGATCTACACCCTGCTTGGCGTGCTGGTGAGTCTGACCAATATGAGCCCCGAAGCTGCTAATAATTTAAGTACACACTGGATCCCGAATACGATCTTCTTCATCCTTTTCCTCGTATTTGCCTTTTCTTTCCTGGGGATGTTCGAACTGGTGCTGCCTTCATCGTGGGTTAACCGGGCCGACAGTCAGGTTGACCGGGGCGGACTGGGAGGAGCCTTTTTCATGGCACTGACTACGGTACTGGTCTCATTCTCCTGTACCGGTCCTTTCGTGGGAGCACTGCTGGTGGAGGCAGTAGGTGGACTGGCTCTCAAACCTATCCTTGGAATGTTCGGCTTCGGGCTTGCCTTTGCCATTCCTTTTACTTTATTTGCCCTTTTCCCGTCCTGGCTGGAAAGCATGCCGAAATCGGGTGGCTGGCTCAATGCCATCAAGGTTGTGCTGGGCTTTGTGGTCCTGGCCTTCGGTATGAAGTTCCTGTTGCCTCTCGATCCCTATCACCGGGTTCTGACACGTGAGCTCTACCTGGCCGTATGGATCGTCCTGGCCTTCCTGCTTGGAATGTATTTTCTCGGGAAAATCCGTTTTGCGCACGACAGCGAGCAGTCGCATGTAACCGTTCCCCGGCTCATGCTGGCTCTGGCTACCTTCACTTTTGTGATCTACCTGTTTATGGGGCTTTTCGGCGCCGAGTTGAAACTGGTTGCCCCCCTGATGCCGCCAAAATCATCTCATGGTATCGACCTCACCCGGCCGGCAGCTTTTGCCCCTGTTCAGGCGTCCGACAAGGAAGAAGAATGTACGCCTGTTAAACATGTGGACCTCTTCTCGATGCCTGCAGGTTATTCCGGATTCTTTGACCTGGAAGAAGGTCTTGCCTGTGCAAAAGCCAGTGGTAAACCGGTACTTATTGATTTTAAAGGTCATTCGTGCAGCAACTGTAAAAAAATGGAAGCTGCAGTGTGGTCCGATCCCGCTGTGCGACAATTGCTTAATGAGAGGTTTGTGATTGTGGCCCTGTATACCGACGATCGTACCAAACTGCCGGAGAGTGAGTGGTATGTTTCCCGGGTCGATGGGAAGGAGAAAAAGACCATCGGACAACAGAGCATCGACTATGAAATTGAGCATTTCCGAACCAATACCGTGCCTTTGTACGTGATCATGGACAGTAACGGGAAAGTGCTCAACCAGCCCAAAGGTACGGATCTGGATGTGGCCTCTTATATGGCCTGGTTAAATGAAGGCCTGGCAGCGGCTGGTAAATAGACCGTTCTGCCCAATCCGGTAATGAAAAATCCTCACCGCAAACCCGATGAACCCGGGACGCGGTGAGGATTTTTTTTAATCAGAATGATCCGAATTTGAAGGTGATCCCCGCACTCCATCCGTTCAGTGCATCAGGGGAGCTGTTTTCAAGAAGGAGGTCGGTGGTAAATCTCCAGGAACCGTATAAGGCAATCCGGAAAAAGCGCAGCATATTCAGTTCCAGTTCAACCGAGGGTTCTGCAACCAGGAAGACATTTACATCTTCCAGGTAGCTGTCGAAATACTGATAAGGATCATAAAGGTTTTCGCTGAAGGAGGTCAGCGCAACACCGCCTGCACCCACCAGAACCGGAAAGGAAAGATGCACGGGAAGATTCCAGAAAAGGATAGGTTCAAAAACCAGTCCGCCATAGCCCCCCACCAGGTTATAATACAGCTGTGTGGAATTATCATAGAAGGGATCGTTCACGAAGCCAAAGCCTCCGACACCCATGCCGAAGCCGTGTCCGATCACCCATTCGGCCCTCGCCCCGGTGAGCAGCGCATCTCTGCCGTCGATAGACGAATATCCGATGGAAAGTGCTCCGTAGGCACCGACCTTTGGTCGCTGGCCAAATATGGTATGGTATTCATAGGATCTCGAAGGACGCTGGTCTTCCTGTCCGTGTAAATAACTGAATGGAAGGAGCGTAATAAGGATAAGAATAATCTGTTTTTTCATGATTTCGGTATGATATATTTAGAATCTGTATCTCGCGGTCAGGGCAAAATCCCAGATATTGACCGTGAAAATCTGACTGAGTGAAACTTCCATATAGGGCTTGAAGTCCAGGCCAAAGCTGAATGGTGCATCGAAAAGCCTGTATTCAACAGAAGCGTAGCCATCCACGCCTGCCAGAGGTGAAAAGACCCTCTGTCCGAAGTAGATGGTGCGGAAGAGAATATTATAATGATCGGTGAAACTGAATCCGGCATGGGCTCCGAAGCCATAAAACAGGTGGAGGGTGCCGGTCCGGGTATACATCAGTTCATTGTTCACCTGGCGGATCAGGTGAAGCTGTGCGCCGGCACCCCTGAAGGAGAGCAGCATGTCGTAGGAGAGCTCTTCTTCCAGGTTTACCCGGAGCAGCAGGCCCGGAGTAAGTCCGGTGCGAAATCCGGCTTCTTTCAGGTAGACCTGTCCGGACGCGACGCTGCAAAGCGATATGATCAGCAGGAATACGATCTTTCTCATGGCTGCCTGCTTGAAATTTTAATAAAACATTTTTGCAGGGCCTCAATCTGGATCTTTCCGTTGCCTTCCCTGCCGCCCAGTGTTCCCGATACGAGTACCAGTCCGCCTGATGCCGGGCTGTTTTCAAGCTGTGAGTCCTTGTCGCTGATGTTCACCACAGCTTCAGGGCTGTGAAGCAGTTCGAGCCGGACCGGTTTTTTCGCTTCCACGTTCAGAGTGATATCCGTATAGTCGGAATCGATATGCAGTTTTTGGAAACCGGGCACAACATGATCGATGACAAGTCCTCCGTATTTCATGTAGCAATCGGCTTCCCTGGTGAAACGGTCGATCCAGACCTGTGAGAAGTTACTGCTTCCGTAAAGGTATTCGATCTCCTTGAAGGTTAGTTTATCCCGGCGTGAATCGATACGGGTGAGTCCGCTGAAATCGGCATCGAGGGTTGAGGAACGACTGATCAGGTCCAGTTGCCGGATAGCTCCCACCTTGAGGTCGCTGTAGGAGAGATCGAGCTTGACTGATCCAAGGGTGTTGACCATGCCGTTGGCAAAACTCAGGGTGATCTCACTGTTTCCGTCAATCCTGTTGGCTTTCAGTGAACCATTCGACAGTTCGATCCTGACTTTTCCCGTGAGGTCATCGATATACACATCGCCGAATTTATTCCGGAGATTGATGTTGATATAGGCGGGCACATGAACGAGGTAGTTTATTTCCACCTCTTTGGGTGTCCCGATCAGGGCATTGGAAAGGGATCGCATCTCCGCCGAGAACTGAGAATTGGTCTTGTCAAGGATGGTCCGGGCAGTAATGTAGAACCTGGACGACGAGAAGGAGATATTTACATCTTCCTTCAGTCTTTTCAACCGGGTCATGGAGGTGGAACTCAGGAAAATATCCACCTGGATACTCACCGAGTCCTTATCCCACGGAACCAGGTGCACGGTTCCGTATTTATTTTCCAGGTCGAGGGTTGTCTCCCTCGTTGCCGGATAGCTCTGCCAGAGCGTACTCTGATCCGTGTAATCCTGGGCGGACAGCGCACCGGCGCCAAACAGGCACAGGATCAGAAGAGTGGCCCCGCGTTTATAGATTGTATTGTTCATGTCTTTCCTCCTTTTGCTTTAACTGGTTTAACAGATCCTCCAGTATTTCCAGTTTCATTCTGTAATTCTGGATCATGGCCTCAATTACCTCTACATTGTCTACATCGTCTTTCAGGTCGTTCTTCAACTCCCTGCAGATCTGGTCAAGGTCGGCCATATCCTTGTTCAGGTCCTCTTCCATTCCGGGGGTTCCGGCAAAATATGGTTTCAGTTCCGTGTATTTCTGGCTTACCAGCGAATTGTAATAAGCTTCGGTTTCCATGAGTTCCCGGTACATGGCACTCTGTTCAATTGCCGATGAGGCAGAAGAACGCCCGAGGTAATAAAAACCGGCTGAAAAGGCCGAGATCAGCAGGGCTGCAGCAGCAGCATACCTCATGATCCGGAGCCTCCTGCTCGTCCGCTCCTTCCTCGCCGACGGCGAGATCCTGAGCCACAGGGAAGGATTCGGTTCGTGACTGTCGAAAGCCTCCCTGTTTTCTTTTACAAATTGTTCCAAACGGTCATTCATGGTCAGCAAGTATTTCTTTTATTTTCAGTTTCGCTCTCAGGTACTGACTCTTGGAGGTCGACTCCGTAATGTTCAGTATCCCGGCGATCTCCTGATGATCATATCCTTCAAGCAGGTACAGCGACAGGACGACCCTGTAGCCGTCGGGAAGTTGTTCTATTGCCTTTCTGACTTCCTCCACCTTAAATTCAATGTCTTCATAATCAACTTCGTCCTCTTCCAGCCGGTCCAGGTTCTTATCGGTAAGCACCAGCTCGGCCCGTTTCTTTTTCAGATGATTGATGCAGGTGTTTACCGTAATCCTTTTTATCCATGCACCAAAAGCCGATTCGAACCTGAAAGTACCCAGTTTGCTGAAGGCATAGGTAAAAGCCTCCTGAAGCAGGTCTTCTGCTTCCTCCTGACGACGGACCATTCTCAGGCAGACGTTATACATCGCTCCCGAGTACAGGCTGTACAATCTGAACTGTGCGGCCGGGTCTCCTTTTATGCACAGCTCGATCACATCCCTGTGTATGTCTTCGTAGGTCGTCGTCAACGGTTTTTGTTTTCGAAATTAAGGACAAGATAGTAAAATGGAAGTTGCACATCCAGACCTGAAAAATGCTGTTTTTTTTATTTGGGGATTTTGAGGATTCCCGACCGGCCGGACAGGTATCGCCAATGAATATTATTGGGGAGGAAAACAGGCAGCAGATAAGTGCCGGAATTTGCATTGATCAACAGCGGATCATACTTGCCCGTATCAGGAAGTCAGTTCACGTAATACCGTTGATATACGTAACCTTCGGGCGCCGATCTACGTAAAAATACCTGTTCAGATGATTTACCTGACGGCGGATTCAAGGCTCTGAATCCAGGCAAATCCATTTTCATCCATCACGAATGAATGGAAATGTTAGTGTTGATAACTTGAATATCGTGTTGTTGAATTTGGAGCTATTTTAATGGATTAAGAAAAAAGTTGCTAATTTTAATAATTGGTAAAAAACCGGGTTGTGTGAGAAAGTCTTTTGCAGGCATATACCTCCTGTTCATTCTCAGGGCATTACAGGGACAGGATCCTCAGTTTACGCAGTTTTATGCGAACCCGCTTTACCTTGCTCCGTCGTTTGCCGGTGCCACACAGCAGGACCGGGTCTCGATCGTTTATCGTAACCAGTGGCCGGAGATGCCCGGCACCTTTGTTACCTTCACCTGTGCCTACGATCATTTCTTTGAAAGCTTTAACAGTGGGGTGGGAGTTCTTGTGATGCGCGATGTGGCCGGATCGGGAAACCTGAGCCTGACCAATGCCGCGGTACAGTATTCCTATGATATAAAAATCAATAATTACTGGCATGTTCGGCCCGGGGCCCAGTTTGTCTATACCCAGCAGGGGATCGATTACAACCAGCTGATCTGGGGGACCATGCTTAACGGACCCGGCGTAGGTCCAGGCACCGAAGCTCCGCCGGAAGAGACCAAGGCCGATATCGACTTCGGTTCCTCCGTTCTGGCCTATTCCGATAAACTCTGGTTCGGGGTGTCGGTCGACCATCTGCTGACGCCCAATTATGGCTTGTGGTATGAAAACGCCGACTGGCCGATCAAGGTGTCGGTATACGGTGGGGCACAGATCATCCACAAAGGCCGGCTTCTGAGTCCTATCGATGAATCCCTTTCCCTGGCCTTTAACTTCAGGCATCAGTATATTTATAACCAGCTCGATCTGGGCCTATACTGGTATAAGGCCCCGCTGATGCTCGGATTCTGGTACCGTGGTATCCCTGTGATCAGCAAGGATAAGAGGGGAGATGCGCTGGCCTTCCTGGTGGGTTATAAGATGGACCAGATCAGGGTGGGCTACTCC
Source organism: Bacteroidota bacterium (assembly GCA_049325415.1). GTDB lineage: Bacteria > Bacteroidota > Bacteroidia > Bacteroidales > JBMOLL01. The sequence goes on from JBMOLL010000100.1 coordinate 14,658, forward strand.
TACGACTTTACAATCTCCAACCTGGTATCCTCCACCGGGGGTGCGCACGAGATCTCCCTTGTCTATGAATTCAAGACCACCCGCAAGCGTCTGAAGAGAAGGATGGTTCCATGTCCGGAATTCTGAGTCTCTGAAATATTGTTCTCGTACCGGCCCGGTTTGTGCCACCGCAATTCTCACTTTTTGCTTTAACATTTTCCTGCTTATAAATACGACCTTTTATTATATTTGTATCCTCAATAAAAATCTGAATGATAATGAAACAACTCAATCTGATCATTAGTGCTGTTTTAGGTGCAGCAGTCATCGCCTTATTTGTTCTGCATTTTACCGGCAACAAACCTTCCGGAAACGGAAACAACGGTAGCAGTGCAGCATCCTCCGGAGAGCTCAAAATCGCTTATTTCCAGATGGATTCTGTTCTGGCCAGCTGGAATCTTTACAGCCAGATGCAGGATGAGATGACATCCAAACAACAAAAACTGGAAAGTGATTTCAACGGCAGGACCCAGACTTTCTATAACAGTGTTCAGGATGCACAGTATAAGATCCAGCGCGGACTTGTAACCCGTGCGGAAGCCGAACAGTTGCAGACCCAGTTACAGGAAGAAGAGCAGAAGCTGGCCAATCTTCAGCAGACCTACCTTCAGCAGTTGCAGGAAGAAGGTGTGGTAAAAAACAGGCAGATGCTCGACAAGATTGAGGCGTATCTGAAAGAATATAATGCAGACAAGGGTTATACCTATATCTTCTCCTATACCTTTGGCGGCAACCTCATGTATGCCGACAAGGTACATGATATCACCACCGATATCATTAACGGTCTGAACGAGGAATACAAGTCGGCGGATTCCGGGAAATAATGTCCTTCGCCACCGGGTATCTTGCCAGTCAAGCCATCCGGGAAAGGCTGATCGGGCCTCCCCCTGATCCCGGGTGCGGGATGATTGTTGCCATCCCTGCCTTTAACGAGCCCGGACTGATCCGGTGCCTGGAATCCCTGCAAAACTGCAGTGCACCTCCCGTTGGCGTGGAGGTGCACGTTTTTTTTAATGCTCCTGCAGAAGCCGATGGCAACATGCTGGAACAAAACAGGGAAAGTCAACTGCAGATGCAGGACTGGTGCCGCCGGAACGTTTCCTCGCCCTACCGTTTTTTTTCCTACCTGGAAAACCTTTCAGATGAAAAGTCGGGCGGTGTGGGACTGGCCAGAAAGATACTGATGGATGAGGCCGTACGGCGCTTTGACCAGATCGGAAGGCCGGAAGGCATTATCCTTTCGCTGGATGCCGACACCCTCGTAAGCCGGGATTACCTCCAGGCCGTCTACCGGCATTTCACGGCTGAGAAGAACACTGATGGCTGTTCGGTTTATTTTGAGCATCCCATACAGGGAATGGAATATCCCGACGATATCTACAATGCCATTGCCTCCTATGAACTTCACCAGCGGTACTATCTCCATGCCGTGCGTTACACAGGATATCCCTTTGCCTTTCACACCGTGGGATCGGCTTTTGCAGTAAAGGCCGTGAGTTATGTGAGAATGGGAGGGATGAACCGCCGGCAGGGAGGTGAGGATTTCTATTTCATTCAGAAACTGGCAAATACAGGACGATTCAGTGAGTGCAGGGAGGCGTCGGTCTTTCCTTCTCCAAGGCCGTCGGACCGGGTACCTTTCGGAACCGGACCTGCTGTCAGGAGGTTAATTCAGGGGGAAGAAAAAGTCCTGCTAACTCCTCCCTTCAGTTCCTTCAGGCGCTTAAGGGATTTATTTGTTTCGCTGAGCGCTTCCGGTGACGGGGGAGAAATCAGCAGCGATCCGCTTGTCTCAGGCTTCCTGGACTCCGTCGCGTTCAGGGAGAAAATAGCAGAGATCAGGAGCAATACCGCATCGGAGAAGTCATTCAACAAGCGTTTCTTTCAGTGGTTTGATATGCTTATGATACTGCGTTTCCTGCATTATTTGCGTGATCAAGGCATTGCCGACAGGCCGGTGCAGGGGGAAAGCATCAGTTTGCTGGAACAGGTGGGTTACAAAGTTGAACAGGATACTGGTATACAGGATCTGCTGGGGATTTTCAGAAAAATAGACAGGGAAGGACTTATTTGTCGATGATCACAAAGATGTCTTCGTTTTTCTTTTTCATGTAGTATTGCTCCCGGGCATATTTTTCCAGGTTATCCCGGCTAGTTGTCAGTTCTTTCAGGCGGGTGGAATCCCTGGCGATCTGTTCCTGGTAATACTGGATATCCCTCTCCATGCCCTTGATGTCGTTTATCATTCGCACCCTTTCCACCAGGTTGTATTTCGAGAGGAATACGATCCAGACAAGGAACAGGGTAATCGTAACAATGTACTTGTTCCGCAGGTAGGGCCAAATCGTTTTCAGGATCTTTTTCACAGCTCGGACTTTGACGCAAAATTAGACTTTTTCACATACGGGGAGGCTGAAGTTTTCAACAGGGAGGAGGGCTGCAGACAAAAAAGCCCGGCGGGAATACCGCCGGGCCTGTACCGGTAATACCCGGTTAATCCTTATTCATAAACTGGTACCTGTAATCTTTTGGCGGAACGAAATTCTCCTTGATGGTTCTGGGGGATACCCAGCGCATCATGTTGATCATTGATCCGGCCTTATCGTTGGTACCCGATCCCCTTGCTCCTCCGAAAGGCTGCTGTCCGACTACTGCACCTGTCGGCTTATCATTGATATAGAAGTTGCCGGCAGTGTTGGTCAGTTTGTTGGTCAGCTCGGAAATCACGTAGCGGTCCTGAGCAAAAATGGCTCCTGTAAGTGCATAGATGGAAGTCCTGTTAAGGGTTTCTACGGCCTCATCCAGATTTTTCTCATCGTAAACATACAGTGTAAGGACTGGTCCGAAGAGTTCTTCCTCCATGGTAACATAGTGCGGGTCGTATGCCTGTATCACTGTCGGCTCGATAAAGTATCCCTCTGTTTTATCGTAGCCACCTCCTATGATCACATCGGCATCCTTGTCGGCCTTTGCCCTGTCAATAAATCCTGCCAGCTTATCGAACGAGGACTCATCGATGACGGCATTGAAGAAGTTGGAGAAATCCTCGGGCGGTCCCATTTTAATCCCTTTAATCATATTTTCGAGCTTCTCCTTCACCTTTGGCCAGATGCTGGATGGGATATAGGCCCGGGAAGCGGCCGAGCATTTCTGCCCCTGATATTCGAAAGCACCCCTCACGAGCGCCACTACCAGGGCGTCGATATCGGCTGATTCATGTGCAAAGATGTAATCCTTGCCTCCGGTTTCACCGACGATCCTCGGGTAGGATTTATAGCGGTGGATATTGTTGCCGATGGTTTTCCAGATGTTCTGGAAGACTTCGGTGGAGCCCGTATAGTGGATCCCGGCAAAATCGGGATGTGAAAAGATCTCCTCGCCGGCAACCGGACCCGATACGAAGATCAGGTTGATAACACCTGCAGGTACACCTGCTTCCATAAAGAGATCCATCAAAACCTTGGCGGAATAGACCTGTGTATTGGAACACTTCCAGACCACGGTATTTCCCATTATGGCCGGTGCCGACGGAAGATTACCGGCGATCGAGGTGAAGTTAAAGGGAGTAAGTGCAAAGACAAAACCTTCGAGAGGCCTCTGCTCCAGCCTGTTCCATACCTTCGCACCCGAAAGAGGCTGCTGGGAATATATTTCCGACATGAAATGGATGTTGAAACGAAGGAAGTCGACCATTTCAGCTGCACTGTCGATCTCGGCCTGGAATACGTTCTTGGACTGTCCGATCATCGTGGCAGCATTCACTTTTGCACGGTAAGGTCCGGCCAGCAGTTCAGCAGCCTTAAGGAAAATGGATGCCCGCTGTTCCCACGGCATGGCTTCCCAGGCGGGTTTGGCATCCATAGCGGCTTTGATGGCCATCTGAACATGTGATGCATCTCCCCTGTGATAGTGTCCCAGGAGGTGTTTTCTTTCATGCGGGGGGTAAACAGGAATCTTTTTTTCGGTCCTGATTTCTTTTCCCCCGATGATCATGGGAATGTCGATCACCGTTGTCCGGGCTTCTTCGATTGCCTTTTTTAATTCAGCTCTTTCCGGACAGCCTGGCGCATAACTCTTTACCGGTTCGTTTTGAGGTTCCGGTACCCTGAAAAATCCGTTAGCCATAGTTACTTGGTTTTTATATTGAAATTATCTGAGATTCTTTTTTTCTGCTGCCAAATTTAACTGCTTCACCCGACACTGCCCACATATTTTACAGCAGTTCCTTTTCACAAAGAAAAACAAACAGGACGAGCTAAAAACTTATAAATGTCATGTTTGGGAAAAAAAAGCCGGGACCGGAAGGCTATTGTGTACCTTCCGGCCCCGGATTATAAAATCTGCCTGAAATGTTTTGCCTGGCTGGTGTTTTATTTCACCCGTTTCCTGACAAAGGAAAAAAGGAGCATGATCACGGCGAGGAAGAGGCTGATCCGTCCAAGGTAGTCGCCGTATTTGACATAGAAGGTAAGGTGGGTATTCCCGTTGAGTATGCCTTTAAGTCCGCCGCGTTTCCACCAGCCCAGCCGGGACAGTTCAACGCCCCGTTGATCAACCAGGCTGCTGATACCCGTATTCGCCGATCGGGCGATGCTTCGCCGGGTCTCAATAGCGCGGAGATGCGCAAAGGCATTATGCTGGCGATGGCCCGGTGTATTTCCCCACCAGCCGTCATTGGTAATGATGAAAAGCATCGTGGCACCGGCATCCTTGATGTAATCGGTGACGTATTCCCCGAAAACTGATTCCCAGCAGATGACGGGACCAACCTTACTCATTTCGCCGGGTGCAGAAAAGGCATCGCGTGAAGCCTGTGTACCATGGCTGCGGAAAGCGCCACCAAGCCGCACGGTGATCTTTTCGAGGAAACCGAGATAGCGGGTATAAGGCATGAACTCAACACCGGTAACGAGCCTCGATTTGTGGTAAAGGGGGATATAGCCTGTAGAATCGATCTGAAGGGCCGTGTTGAAACTGTCGTAGCGCAGGGCTCCGTTCTTGATCGGCCGGCAGGTTTCGGTATATTCCGAGGGCTGGGTATACAGACGGTAGGTTGTGGCTCCGATCACCACCTTGACGCGCGGGTAGCGCTTCACCAGCTTCCGGATATCCTGGATACCCCTGTTATCTTCCAGTTGGTCCTCCCAGACATTATCGTTGAAAAAGGTCTCCGGACCAACGACATAATCGGTCTCCGGGCTTATCAGTGAATCGATTACGCTCAACAGGAAGTCGGTCTGGGTCTCCTGCGGCATCGTCACAAACTTCATGTAAGGATCAATATTTGGCTGAACCACCACCACTTCAAAAGGCCAGTCTTCCTCTTCATAGGTATAGAAACGGACCAGCGAGAATACGATGGGGAAGAGCAGAAAGCCAAGGGTCCAGCTGACAAGGTTCAGTTGATCGCTGATTTTTATTTTGTTTCTTAGCCCGATGATGATCCGGGCAAGCAGGCCGTTCACCACCAGGATCCAGATACTGCCGCCAAGGGCCCCGGTATACTCGTACCATTGAACCAGCCTGACGTCGTTGGCAAAACCGTTTCCAAGAACCAGCCATGGGAAATTTACAAGGGCATTGATATAGAGGAATTCGGACGCGGTCCAGAATAATACGAGTGAGAGATAACCCAGACGGTCGCCCAGTCTTCTGTGAACCATATGGAATAGCCAGAAGGTGAAGGTCATTACCGAGGTATTGATGATCAGCGCGGCAATCACTCCGACCCAGGAAGCATTTTTCACCCACCAGGTGGTAAGAAGGTTGAAAATGAAAAAGGTAAGTGCGGCATACCACACTATGGATCCCGATGACCGGTGTTTTCTTTCGCTGTAGTGCTCATGCTCCACGAGCAAAAGAGGAATGAACGCAACAAAGAGGATTACACCGGTTCCCCATTGGAACCAGCCGGGAGTGAGTAAGAGGCCGGAAAGAACGGCCATCAGTATTTTAATACTTTTTTTCATCAGGTTTTATAATCAATTCTGGATCGGAAGGGAAGGAAACCCATGCCGGTTCCTTCAAAGTTACCGGTTTTACCGGCAAATTTAACAGCCTTGTTACAATAAAGGCTCATCCGGGCAGTTTTTTTCATGACCGGAAAAAACACTCACGGAAAGTCGAACTGCATTTTTGTGAAAAACAGACTCTCCCGGGTCATCATTTTTTTCCTATTTTTGGAAAAATTTTGCAGATCAGAAAGAAAGCGTGATCAGATGGGTATAGAACTTCTGCTGAAAGGTATACTTGCAGGATGGCTGGTCTCCATTCCCCTGGGGCCGGTAGGTGTATTATGTATTCAACGAACGATTAACAAAGGACGGCTGGCTGGTTTCATTTCCGGTCTGGGAGCCACCTTTGCCGATACGATCTTCGCGGTTATTGCCGGCCTGGGGATTACCTTTATTGTCAAATTCATTGAGGAGAAACAGGTTTATTTCCAGACCCTCGGCGGGATAATTGTCATCATTATCGGTATCAATCTCTTTGTTTCCAGTCCTGTGAAGCAATATAAAATGATCCGCAGGGGCAAGCATACCATTCTCCGTGACCTGATCTCGGTTTTCTTCCTTACCTTTTCAAATCCGCTGACCATTCTCTTTTTTATTGCCTTTTTTGCGGGTGTGAATCTTGCCTCGGGAACCATGGAGATCGAACATGTGGGGATGATGGTCCTTGGTGTTGCCTCAGGTTCCGCCTCCTGGTGGTTCCTGCTCAGCGGAACCGTAAGTCTGTTCCGTAACCGGGTAAGGCTGAAAAATATATGGTGGATCAATAAAGTAACCGGTGTGCTTCTGTTTGTCATCGGCCTGGGGGTCATTGCCTCCGTGTTTATTGTGAGGGCCAGTTGACAAAGCATCGCCTTTATCCGGTATTTCCCTAATTCATAACTACTCAAAAATTCACTCGGTATCCGGAGCAGAACAGCCGAGCTGAAAAATAGTATATCTTTGCTTTATCTAAAACTAATCGCTGAAGTGAAGCTGATTGAAACCGATGAACTGATAAAGGCTGCAAAACTGAACCATTTCGGCGGTGCCAGTGCAGCCCGTGTACTGATGATGCTTTTACGCATCAATAAAATCAATAAACTTTATGAGGATATCAGTGAACTTGATGGCATTGAGTTCATTGATTCGCTGATTGAAAAACTGAAGATCGATTTTGAGGTCAGGGAGGAAGAGATCAGGAGGATCCCGGTTAACGGTCCCTTTATTACGGTGTCCAACCATCCTTTCGGAGGGATCGACGGGATGCTGCTTGTGAAGATCATCAGTAAGGTCAGGCCCGATCTGAAGGTCCTGGCCAATTTCCTCATGCAGCGGATCGATCCGGTAAAGGATTACCTGCTCCCGGTAAATCCCTTCGAGGATCGTAAAGACGTGGCTTCAAGCATCGCGGGTCTGAAAATGGCCTTTCAGCATCTGCAGGAAGGTAAACCGCTCGGGATCTTTCCCGCCGGGGAGGTATCCAGCTATAATGAAGATAATTTCGGGATCACCGACAGGCAATGGCAGACCCCTGCTTTAAAAATGATCAAGAAGGCGGGTGTCCCGGTTGTCCCGATCTATTTCCAGGGCACAAATTCCAGGATATTTCACCTGCTCGGGCTTATCCATCCTTCGCTCCGGACGGTTAAACTTCCGTCGGAGATGCTCAATAAAAAGTACAGGACCATCAAGGTGCGTATCGGGAATCCTATCCCCGTTAAAGAACAGGATGCCTTTGCCGATATCGACCGCTACGGGCGTTTTCTCCGGGCAAAAACCTATGCACTCGGTTCCGCTATTGAGGTGAAGAAATTTTTCAATCCGACCCTGATTCCCGCCAGGAGGGTGGAACCACTGATTGAAGCGGCCCGGACCGAGGAAATCCTTTGTGAAATTGAAAAGATCCGCTCGGAATACCTGCTTTTCTCCAGCAGTAATTTCGATGTTTTCTGTACACCGAGTGTGGAGATCCCGGTGATTATGAATGAAATAGGACGACTCCGGGAGATCACCTTCAGGGGGGTGGGCGAAGGAACCAACCGCTCGCTTGATATCGATGAATATGATCTGTATTATAACCAGCTCTTTGTATGGGACAACGATGAAAAGAAAATAGTCGGGGCCTACAGGGTGGGGAAAGGAAAAGAGATCATCAGGAAATACGGGATTAAAGGCTTTTATATCCAGAGCCTGTTCAGGATCAGCAGGAAATTCATCCCGGTCATGCAGGAATCCCTTGAGCTTGGCCGTTCCTTCGTGGTACCCGAGTACCAGAAGAAACCCATGCCACTCTTCCTGCTCTGGAAAGGGATCCTGTACTTCCTGATCAAACACAGTGAATACCGTTACCTGATCGGCCCGGTGAGCATTTCAAACCAGTTTTCGGAATTTTCCAAGGGAATGATCATCAAATACATCAAAGAGCATCATTATAACCATGCACTGGCCAGGTATATCAGACCGCGGACGCGCTTTAACGTGAAAGGCTTTAATATTGATGAGGATATTATCATCGAAAGTGCCGACGACCTCAATAAATTCGACCGTTTCATCAAGGATGTCGAGCCTTCGGATTATACCATGCCGGTGCTCCTCAAGAAATATCTCAAGCTGAACGGGCAGATCGTTTGCTTTAACCTCGATCCGAAATTCAATAATGCCCTCGACGGACTGCTTGTACTGGATTTGTTTGATGTACCCATGGATTCGATCTCCTCGCTTGCGAAGGAGATCAACGACGATAAACTGCTTGACCGTTTTGATATTGAAAAGCAGGGCTGAGATTAACCCGGGAGAACGACTTCCCTTTTTTCTTCCTTTTACCAGGAATTTCGTCTTCAACGGAGTACAGGTCTGTTACTTTTAAAATATGATGAGAATTATGAAAAAGATGCTTGTTCTGTTGTTTACTCTCTTTCTGCTTGTTTCTGGCTGTAACCAGGCTTCAGAGGATGCCCGCCTGATCAAAAAAGCCGATCGGATCCACCGTCGGGCACTGACGATCGACAGTCATACCGATACTCCACTGCGCCTGATGAGGCCGGGCTTTGTTTTTGGGGAGCGGCATGAGGTGGTCCGGGACAGGAGTCGGATTGACCTCCCCCGGATGGATGAAGGCGGAATGGACGGGATATGGTTTGCCATCTTCACCGGACAGGGTGAGCGCAGCGATTCAGGGAATCTGGCGGCAAAAAACGAAGCCTACCGGATTGCAGATACCATCTCGGCGGTGATCGGAAGGTATCCCGACCGTCTCGGACTGGCACTGGAAGCCGCTGATCTGGAAAAGCTGGTCCGGCAGAACAAACATGCCATTTATATCGGAATGGAGAATGGCTACCCGATTGGTCAGAGGATCGATCTGGTCGACAGTTTTTACCAGGAAGGAGTAAGGTATATCACTCTCTGCCATTCCTTTAACAACGACATCTGTGATTCCTCAACAGATCCCGCAGGGCCTGAACATCACGGCCTGTCTGCCTTCGGTGAAGAAGTGGTTCGCAGGATGAATGAGCTGGGGATCATGATCGACCTGTCACATGCATCGGACGAGTCTTTCTACGATGTTCTGAAATTGTCGGCAAATCCGGTCATAGCTTCACATTCCTGCGCCAGGGCCCTGTGCGATAACCCGAGGAACCTGAGCGATTCCATGCTGCTGGCACTGGCGGAAAACGGCGGCGTGATCCAGATGTGCATCCTAAGCGATTATGTGAAGGAACCTCTTCCAAATCCTGCACGCGACTCGGCAAAAGCAGCGGTAGTGGAACAGTACGGGAATTACTACACACTTGACGAAGCTGGCAGGGAAGTTTTTATGAAGGCCTGGCACAAGGTCGATGACGATTTTCCGGAAGAACTGGCCACCGTTTCCGATGTGGTGGATCATATCGATCACATCGTTAAGATTGCCGGTATTGACCACGTGGGCATCGGGACCGATTTCGACGGCGGAGGCGGGGTGAATGGCTGCAGCGATGTCAGCCAGATGGGAAATATCACGCTTGAAATGGTCCGCCGCGGTTACAGCGAGAAGGATATTCGGAAGATCTGGGGAGGCAATTTCCTCCGGGTGATGGAAGAAGTGTCGGCAATCTGAGGATCCGGGAAGAGGCAGGAGACGCCTCCGGACCGGTATATCCTTGAAAACAGTAGTTCCGGGAGTCCGGAAAAAAAAGAAGCTGTCCTGTAAAAGGGCAGCCTCTTCAACCATAAAAAATCACACCAACTTATTTATTTGAAACGCTTTTCAACTTCATTCCAGTTGATAACGTTCCAGAAAGCTTCAATATATTCCGGTCTGCGATTCTGATATTTAAGATAGTAAGCATGTTCCCATACGTCCAGGCCGAGGATGGGCGTTCCTTTAACTTCGGCAATGTCCATCAGGGGATTATCCTGGTTGGGGGTTGAGCTGACAACAAGTTTTCCATCGGGAGTTTTCACGAGCCAGGCCCAGCCACTTCCAAAACGGGTGGCGGCTGCCGCGCTGAACTGGGATTTAAAATCATCAAAAGAACCAAAGGCCTGGTTGATGGATTCGAGCAGTTTGCCGGAAGGTTTGCCGCTTCCTTCAGGTCCCATAACTTCCCAGAACAGGTTGTGATTGTAGAAACCTCCTCCGTTATTCCTCACAGCGGCGGGTGCGGTGCTGATCCCGCCAAGGATCTCTTCAATACTTTTTCCTGAAAGCGGAGAGCTCTCAAGCGCCTTGTTCAGGTTGGCAGTATAGGCTGCATGGTGCTTGGTATAATGGATCTCCATGGTACGGGCGTCGATATAGGGTTCCAGTGCATTGTAGTCGTACCTGAGATCTGGAAGTTGAAATGACATGACGTTTAAATTTTAGTTTGACGAATGTTATTTAGATTCATTTTGAATAATAACAGTGGAAGGTCGGGATTGTTCATGGGGGGTGGGAGAAGTGAGAAGAGTGAAGAGTGAAGAGTGACGGGTTACGAAACGCTCATCAGGGAGAGAACCACGGAGACACGGAGGGCACAGAGGAACACGGAATGCTACAGGCGCAGCATAATCTGATCCTTAACCTCATCCTTAACCTCATCCTTCTCCTCGTCCTACCCTTTCGGCAGGAACAAAAAACCCGGGAACAGTGTCCATCCTGCTCCCGGGTTCCGGATCTAGTTTCAGGTTTGTAACTCAGCAGGCTATCTCCACACCAGGGTGACGTCGCCGGCTTCACTGAACGGTTTGCCGTTGCTGTAAATACCGGTTACCTTCCAGATATAAACGCCCTGTGCGGCCTTCGTCTCCTTGATATATCCGTCCCAGCCGACATTGATATCGGTGCTTTCGAACAGCAGTTCTCCCCAGCGGTTGTAAATATACAGGTGGTATTCACTGACCTGTTTGTTAATACCCGGGTAGAACACGTTGTTCACAATCTCACCGGTAGGATCGACATAGCCTCCGTTGGGTTCCGTCGGACTGAAGATGTTCGGGAACTTGAGCTCCCCTGCAGGGATTACCTTGATCGCCTTCGGTATCGTCAGACTGTCGCTGCAATACTCATTGAACGCCGCAAGTTTCACATCCTTCCAGCCTTCCGTGTAGTAAACATGGGTCGGATCCGACTCCGTAGATGTATTATCAGGACCCGGAGCACCGGTGATCTCGTCATAATCGCCAAAGTTCCATTCATACCTGTCGGCATAGGCCGAGATATTAAAGAACTTCACAGGCAGGTCCTTAACGAACACCGAATCGGGCGTGTAGTTAAAGAATACCTGCGGGGTCGCATGGATATAAATGATCTGCGAGGTCTGCGAGGTTCCTCCGGGACCGGTGGCAATCAGCTTCACGGTGTAGTCGGCAGGCTGGTAGAAGATATGAACCGGGTTCTCCTGTGTGCTGATGGTCCCGTCGCCGAACTGCCATTGGTAACTGGTAGCCCAGAGTGAGTTGTTCACAAACTGTACCTCCGTCGGGTGACAGCCTTCTTCGGGTGCCGTGAAGGCGGCTACCGGTGCCTGGGGATTAATGGTAATGGTTGTACCCAGGCTGTCGGTACATTCGGCGGTATTCACGTACAGGACCACATCGAACACACCGGGTTCGGCATATTCATGCGTGTGGGTTCCTGCAGAGCTAGCCGACAGGTTACCGTCGCCATACTTCCACAGATAGGTCCACGGACCTGCATCGGTGTTGTTGGTGAAAGTAACGGTGGCATCCGGGAAGGTCTGTACCAGCGGAGAGGCCGAGAAGCGTACATGTGGTACCGGGTTCACTGTAATATCGACCGTCGACTCAGCCGTACAGCCATAGTACGAGGTGGTCGTCAGTTTGGCGTGCCGTACCACGATGGCCGAAGTATAGTTCTCGTACAGGTGGTAGGTGATAAACTGACCGTGTGCCACGTTCCCGTCGCCATAATCCCAGATATAATCGGATGCTCCGGGCTGGGTCTGCAAGGTGGCTTCGAAGGGGCTGCAACCTTCGGTGGGGGTCACCGTGAAAGTCGGGTCGACCTTCGGATAAATGGTGACCACACTCATGGCCGTATCGCGGCAGCCAAAGGCTGTCTCAGCAATCAGATTGACATTATAGTACTTCACGGCACCCGTCGGGTCGATATTGTCGAAACCGTGGACAGGATTAGGATCAGCACTGGTCTGGCCATCGCCGAATTCCCACAGCAGGGAGGTCGCATCGGAAGATGAGCGGTTGGTAAAATGAACCTCCATATAGCCGCAGGATGGTTTGGCATCCGACTCGATCATTGCTACCGGCCTGTCGTTCTGGATGGTCACCGAACTCTGTCCGATACATCCGTGATTGTCGGTAACGGTATAGGTCAGGTCGTAATCGCCTTTGAGCAATGTACGGAAGTGTACGATCTGCGCATTGGTCTCATAGAGCGGCATGATATCTCCCGTCCACTGGTGTGAATAGCTGCCTGAACCGCCAGCAGGATTACCGTTGAGGGTCAGCAGTTCGCCGCCGCAAACGAGCGGGAAGCTGCCCAGGTCGCCTGTGATCGCGGTCGTCGGGTTCGGCCATACCGTCAGTACCACCGGATTGGTGGATACCATGTTGCAGGCGCTGTTGATGTCGAGTCGGTAGCGATAGCCATTCATGGCAACGACCGGGTTAGTGACCATCAGCTGGTCGGTCTGGGAACCGGAATAGTCGATACCGTCGGTAACCGGAGTGTAAAGCACACCGTCGGTGCTTACCATCCACTGGTAGGAGAGGGAAGGTCCGCTGGCGTTGGCGCTGAATTGTCCGGTGTTACCTTCGCAGATGTTCATTGGAAGCGGCTGCACAGAGATTACGGGCAGCTCATCCACATTAAGCGTCGACGGATTGCTCAGAACCGATGGTGCGCACGGACCCACGATCAGGACCCTGTAGCTGTAACCATTCTGGGAGGTCTGTGCGTTCAGCAGGGTGAGCTCGTCGGTCTGCTGTCCGGAATAGAGTGCATTGGACGGCAGGATATCCACATAGCCCAGACCGTCGTTCCTGTTAACCTTCCACTGGAAGGTCAGTGCCGAGCCTTCGGCCGTTACACTGAAGGTTGCAGGATTATTCTGGCATACGGCCACGTTGACATCCGGCTGAGCTGTAATAAGCGGCGGAACATTTACGGTGAGCCCGACATCATTCGATGTGGCAGAGGGCAGGCAGGTGCCGTTCACTTCAACGCGGTACCTGTTACCTTCATAGCTCCTGCTTACATTGAAGATGTTCAGTGTCTGGATCGTTGATCCGATATAATAGCCGGCATCGGTCAGCGGGGAGAAGGTGGCGCCTCCATCGGTGCTTTCGTACCACTGGTAGCTGAGTCCTGCCCCTGTTGCCGAAACGGTAAAGCTGGCTGTCTGGAACTCGCAGATGGTCCTGTCGGCAGGTTGAAGCGCAATCTCAGGTGGCGTCATTACATAGAGGAAGGCCACATTCGATTGTTTCCACGGCTGGCAATGACCCGATACCCTCACATAGTACCTGTGCAGGTTCATGGTGCGAGGTGCACCTGTGATGGTAAGGGTACTGGTCCCCTGGCCCGAGTACATCCCACCGTTGCTGATGGAAACCGGACCGCTTCCGCTGTCTTCAAACCACTCATAGATCAGGTCCCTGCCGGTGGCGCTTACGCTGAAGGTAGCCACTGTTCCTTCGCAGATGGTCTGATCCTGCGGATGAGCCCAGATTGCCGGTGCACTGTAAACTGTCAGCGTAGCCGGGTCGGAGGTGACAGGATCATTACAGGTACCGTCTACAACAGCCCGGTACTGGTAACCGGTCATGGCCGAATCAACGCCAAAGACCTTCAGCTGGGTGGTGGTGGTGCCGATGAAATTACCGCCATCGCTGATGGCCTGCCAGCCGGAAACAAGGTCGTTTTCTTCCCACTGAATAAAGGCTCCGTCGGTCAGACCCGTCTGGATGGTAAAGGTCACATTCTTCAGTTCACAGGAAGCTGTATCTTCAGGCTGAAGTGTGATCTCCGGCCTCCGGTAAACCACCAGGTTCACGGTGTTGCTGGTAACCGGCACGCCGCAACTGCCAGTTACGGTAGCCCGGTAGAGGTAATTGTCGTAGGCGAACGGTACTGCTGTAAGGTCAAGCGTTGCAGAGCCGTTGGCTCCATGTACGCCATTGACGGTAACCGTCTGCCAGCCACTGGTCCCGTCGTTATAGAACCATTCGATGACCGGACTGGTGGTTACTCCGGGATCAATGGTGAACGAGGTATTATCGTTCTCGCAGATTGTTGAGGCAACAGGCTGGAGGATGATTTCCGAATTTTCCTGAACGGTCAGCGATACTTCATCCGAGGTAACAGCCGGGCTGCAGAAGCCTCCCACCGTTACCCTGTACAACCACCCGTCCATACTGCTGTTCGGAGTATTGACAAGGAGCGTGGCTGTGGCTGTTCCGGTGTACATTGCTCCCGAAACGGTCTGCCAGCCATTTACTCCGTCGTTGTATTCCCAGGTGTAGACCGGGTTGCTGGTGATACCGGCATCGACCGTGAAGGAGGTTGCCACACCCTCGCAGGTAGTCCTGTCGATGGGCTGGACCGAAATTACCGGTCTGTTGTAAACGGTCAGATTGGCTGTATTTGACGTTCTAACTGGTGTACACTTGCCGCTTACGAGCACTCTGAGGTCGGTATTGTTCCAGGCATTGGTTACAGCGGTCAGGTAAATGGTGTCGCTGTCCCAGCCTGTGAACATCGAAGCCGTCTGCCAGGCTCCGCCATCCCAGTAATGCCATTCAAAGGTCGCATCGGTGGTGACGCCTGCATTTACACCAAAGAAGGTGTCGTCGTTTTCACAGACTACGGCATCGACAGGCTGGCCCAGGATCTCGGGCCGTTCATCGACGGTCAGGGTTGCTTCGGATGAAGTAACATCCGGCGAACACTGACCGCTCAGGACGACGCGGTACTGACGGCCGTTCATGGCCGGGGTTACGCCATTGATCTTCAGCGTGTCGCTGTGGATACCCTGGTAAGCTGTTCCACTGACCGTGGCCCAGGAAGTGCCGTTAAAGTACTCCCATGTATAGACCGGGTTTGTCGTGACACCCGGGTCGATAGCGAAGAATACCGTATCCTGTTCGCAGGCGGTTACATCATCGGGCTGATCATCGATCTGCGGTTTTTCGTAAACCGTCAGCACCACAGCCGTACCGTCGACGGCGACACCGCATTTTCCGCTGACTGTCGGTCTGAACTGGTACTGGTCATAGGTGGAAGGCACTGTCGTCAGAACAAGCGTATCATTGGCTGCACCGGCAGCTTCCGGCAGACCGGAAGCTGGAAGCCATGTTGCTCCGCCATCGGTGCTGTAGTTCCAGATATAGGCCGGGAGCGTTGTATTGCCCGGCCGGACAATGAAGTAGGTATCATCATCTTCACAGATCGTCATCGGGACGGGCTGCTGCGATATCTCTGCATTCTCTTCAATAACCAGTCGGGCTGCTTCCGAGGTTACCGCCGGCGTGCATAAGCCGCTCACCAGCACACGGTACTGGTATCCGTTCCACGATGTCGACGGGTTATTAACCTGCAGCGAAGCGGCAAAGACCCCGGTGTAGTTACCCGACAATTCATCGGCAGCTGTGAGGCTGGTCCAGGTTCCAATCCGGTTGACCTGCCATTGATAGGTAACGCCGCTTGTAACACCGGCATCGACCATAAATGTGGCCGGCGTATTCTCACAAACCGTGTCGTTGACCGGCTGTGTAAGGATTTCCGGTTTTTCTCTCACTGTGAGAAGCGCCGTTCCGGAGGTGGCTGTTTCCGGGCAGATCCCGCCTACAATTACGCGATAGGTATAAGCGTCGAAGGTTGGCGGAACCAGGTTCAGCAGCAGGGTTGCCGTTCCCGTACCGGTGTATACCGAGGTGTCGGCACCGATATCGGTAAACCCGTTCCCGTCGTTCATATCCACCTGCCAGAGGTAGGTTGGGGCCGTAGTTGCACCGGCATTGACAGTGAAGAAGGTATTGGCATCCTCACAGATCACCTTGGGTTGCGGGTGGGTAAGTATCTCGGCTTTTTCATTGATCGTCAGTGTGGCAGCTGTGGAGCTGACCGAAGGTGTGCAGAGTCCGGAAACTACGGCACGGTAGCGGTAGCCGTCGAAGCGCGATACCGGGTTCAGAAGGTTCAGCGTGGCCGTGTTGTAGCCGCTGTAGATCCCGGCAGAGTCGGCTCCGATGGTGACAAATCCCATTCCCATATCTACACGCCATTCATAAATTGTTCCTGATGTGACACCGGCATCGACCGTAAAGCCGAATGCTTCGCTTTCACAGACGGTGGTGTCGGCCGGATGTTCAAGGATCTCAGGCCGTTCACGAACGGTCAGCAGGACATCGGTGCTGGTCAGAGGCCCGTTGCAGTCGCCGTCGACAACTACCCGGTAACGGTTACCATCGTAGCTCGACGGAACACCCATCAGCCGCAGGGTATTGGTCAGCGATCCGTTATAGATCGCCGTGTCGGCCAGGTCGAACCAGACACCGGCACCGTGATGCTGTACCTGCCACTGGTAGACCGGATTGGATGTCAGACCGGCATTAACCGTAAAGACGGGGGTTTCATTCTCACAAACGATTCTGTCGGCCGGTTGTACGGTGATCTCGACATTTTCGCTTACCGTAAGGGTGGCGATATCGGAGGTCACGGGGGAGGAACAGGTGCCGCTGACAATGGCGCGATACTGGTAACCATCCATACGTGGAGTTGCCGAAAGAAGGTCGAGGCGCGGGAGATTGTGGCCGCTGTATACGCCGGCTGAATCGGCGCCGATCGTCACGAAACCGCTGCCCATCTCCACCTGCCAGGTATAAACGGCACCGGTGGTCACACCGCCATCCACTTCGAAGAAGGTAGCCGTACCTTCACAGGTGGCGACATCGGCGGGTTGTGAAAGGATCTCAGGCCGTTCGTTAACGGTCAGGTGAATAACAGAGGAGTTCACTGCCGGAGTACAGGTTCCGGATACCACAACCCGGTAATCCAGGTCGTTATACGACGACGGAACACTGAACAGACGGAGGATCGAACTGTTGGCTCCCGAATAGATGGCTGTGTCTCCGAGGTTCAGCCAGGTCGTTCCGGAATTATAGCTCACCTGCCACTGATAGCTCACGCCCGAAGTCACTCCGGCAGAGACGGAGAAGAGCGGGCTGTCGCCTTCACAGATCGTGGTATCGTGTGGCTGTGTGGTGATCTCCGGCCGTTCGCGGACAGTGAGGGTGGCGTTCGAGGAAGTGAGCTGGGGTGTGCAGGTTCCGCTCACGATCACCTGGTAACGGTAGGAATTCATCCGGCTTACCGGGTTCAGCAGGGCCAGACTTGCAGTTTGCCAGCCGTTGTAAACACCGGCGGTGTCGGAGGCAATATCCACATAGCCGTTTCCGTCGTTCATATTCACCTGCCACCGGTAGGCAACGCCATCGGTAAGGCCTGCGTTGACGCTGAAACCGGAGGGATCTCCCTCACAGACAGCAACGGAAGCCGGCTGGGTAAGGATTTCCGGTCTTTCGAGTATGGTCAGTATTCCGTGATCCGAATAGATGGACCCGCCGCAATCACCTGTGATATTCACCCTGTACCAGTAGCCGTCGAAGCGTGAGCTGGCATTGGAGATGATCAGCGAATCGGTGTGGGTTCCGCTGTAAACGGCGGTATCACCAAGGTTCAGCCAGCTTGTACCATTGTTGTAGCTGATCTGCCACTGGTAAACCGGGTCGGCTGTCACACCCGGATCAACGCCAAAGCCCGTACTGCTGTTCTCGCAGATCACCTGATCGAAGGGATCGCGGGCCGACAGCGGGTTATAGCGGATCGTGAGCTGAGCCGTATCAGAAATTGCAAATTCCGGGCAGAAGGAACTGCTGACTACCACACGGTAATAATAGCCGTCGAGCGCAGCATCGGGCGACAGCACATCCAGTGTGGCCAGGTTATGTCCACTGTGGTTAGGTGTGGCTGCGGTGATGTTCACAAACGGATTGGCCAGGTCATCGGTATACTGCCACTGGTAGAGCAGTCCGTCGCCCACGGCACTTACGGTGAAACTGGTATCGACCGATTCACACACCTCTCCGTCGTGCGGATCAGTGATAATCCTTACGGTATCCCTGATGGTTACGGTAGCCGTTCCCGTGATCCTTGCCGAAGGCGCAGTGCTGACGCAGCCGTTGGCATCGGTGACCGATGAGATCCTGTATGTGGTTGTCACACCGGGTGATACATTGTATGTTCCGGGTGTGGCCGGGAAGGAAACCAGACCGATCCCGTTGTCGATGGTCACATCAAACGGTACGGAACCCGTGGTCAGTGTAACGCCGAGCGGAGCTGCAAAGCCCGGGCATACAGTATTATCTCCGCTGATGTTCACGCTTGGAAGCGGGTTAACTGCTGTTACGATGGTAGCGCTGGTTCCTGCGCAGCCAAAGGCGGAAAGCACTTCAACATAAACCGCATCGCCGCTCGCCAGGGTCGTGGTGGTCCAGAAATTCTGGGCCCCGTTCTTCACCGAAACACCGTTCCGGAAGAAATTGTAGGTGGACGCGGTTGCCGAGGTGGCCTCGAAGGTCACCGACTCGCCGTTACATATAATATTGTCGGCATCGGAAGAAGCCAGGGTGACGGTCGGGTTCGGGTTGACGGTGATCTGTACCACCGGACTCATCTTTTCACAGCCGGCAGTGGAGGTCACGTTCACCGTTACCTGGTCGTCGTTCACCAGGGTATTGTTCGTATAAATATTGGAGGCGCCGCTTTGTACGGAGACTCCGTTGAGGAAGAATTCATAGTTGAGCTGTGCGGCAGGACCTGCTGTAAAGGTGACGGTTTCTCCGTTACAGATGGCGGTCTGATCCGCATTCAGGGTGCTTACCGGCAACTGCGACAGTGTGATGGTCAGCGGTGTGTGGTTGGTTACGCAGCCGCCTGCCGTTGTTTCTCTTACGCGGATCTGGCCACCAAGCAAGCCATACAGCACATCCACCTGGTTAAGGGTGGGATCCGTAACCACACCGGCACCGACCGGCACGGTCCACTGGTATGTGCTGCCGGGGTTATTGGGTACCGAATAGGTATGGACTGTCTGTGCGCAGACGGCAGCATCACCGGTAATGGTGGATACGGCCGGGTAGGGGATCAGCGTGAGAGGATGATAGATCGTATCATTCGTACAACTGTACTGGTTGGTTTCGAAAACCCACAGGGAATCGGTCACATAGGCCGGTCCGGGGATATTCGCAGCCGTGATGACCATCCCGCTGCTGTTCAGTCCGCTGCCTCCGAAGGTACGCGTACCCAGGCTTGCCGGGAGGTGCCATTCGTAATACGAGTCGTTGGTAAGTGTGACCGAGAAGAACAGGTTGGGAGTAAGTTCGCAAACCGTATCAACGCCTGTAATGGCGGTGGTGTTGGGCAGGGGATCGACCTGAACATCTTCGTAAATCGTAACCCCCGGGCAGGCTGTTACCCCCGGTCCGGTAAGTAAGATCTCGTAGGTGATCGTTACCGGTGTCTGGGTCGGGTTCACAAGGGTCTGTTCAATTTTATCTCCTATTACACCCGAATCATCAAAGGCTCCGGTTCCTTTCGGATCGGCGACATGCCAGTCGAAAGTGGTTCCGACCACCGAAGCACTGAGGTTGATCTCCGTTTCCGTTTCGGAACAGATCTCCGGTCTCAGGTTCGAGATGGCAGCCACCGGGGTGGGGTCGACAATGACGTTCACGGTCACGGCATCGCCGGCACAACTGCCAGCTGCCGGTCCGGTCGGGGTGATGACATAGCCGATCGTGACCGGTGTGGTACCTGAATTGACCAGTGTCTGGGCAATCGTCTGACCAATAGCCCTTGGAGCTCCTGAAGCAGTGGCACCTGAGGCGCCTCCTGTCGGGTCGTTAACGGTCCAGGTAAAGGTGGTTCCGGCAACATCCGAATCGAGATAAATATTGGTTGAACTGCCATTACATATTCTCGGTGCATTGTTCACCGGCAGTGCCTGAGGCTTGGGATACACATGCACCGTGACATCCTGGGTCACTCCCGTGATGAAGGTGGGAGCAGGTCCGGTGGGGGTGATATGGTATACCACTGTAATGGTTGTGGTACCTGCATTTACCAGGTTATCCTGGATGGTGATACCGGTGTTCGGGCCAACATTGGTGCCGGCAACCGCACCGGCTCCGTCGGGATCGCTTACCGTCCAGGTAAAGGTGGCTCCGGTTACATCCGAACTCACTTCAATCTGCGTATTGTCACCCGTGCAGATATCCGGTTTGACATTCACCACAGTCATGTTTACCGAAGGGTCGACCTGAACAGGAACATCAACCGAGTCGCCTGTACAACCGTTGGCCGATGGCCCTATTCGATAAGTAACGGTCCACGGCGCGCCCGTGGTATTGGTGAGAACCTGTGCAATTGTCTGACCGATAGCCAGTCCGCTGCCGTTGGTGGCGCCGGTGGCTCCGGGATTGATCACCCGCCATCCAAAAGTGGTTCCGGCAACATTGCCGTCCATCTCTATGTCTGTCGGATTGCCGTTTGCAATGATCGGGTCATTGTTCACAGGCGTGGCATCGGGTTTCGGATAGGTGGTGATGGTTACCAGCCGGTTGGTCCCGGCGCAGGTCAGTGCACCAAGCCCGTTGGTGGTCCAGGGGGTGATGGTGTAGAGCACGTTTTCCGTAGCAAAGGAGTTATTATCCAGGGTCTGCTGGATATTCACGTTCAGTGCCTGTCCGCCTGCCGGCCCGTTCGAAGCGCCGGTTACCGTTCCTGGTGCCGAGACGGTCCAGGTATAGACAATACTGTTGGAGGAGGTATAGGTCGTATTGACGTCGATATCGGTCGACTCGTGGAAACAGAGTGCATCATCGGCTGCGGTTACAACCACATTGGGTTCCACGGTAATATTCACCGTGATGGCCGGGCCGGAGCAAACCAGGTTGCCGCCAAGATCGGTGCTGTATCCCCTGATGGTATAGGTCACAACCTGCGGGCTGGTACTGCTGTTTATCAGTGTCTGCGATAGGTTGGTACCGAAGTCCTGACCGGTCGCCGGTCCGTTGGACGCTCCGGATACCGATCCGGGTGCAGAAACTGTCCAGTTGTAACGCTGTCCGATACTACCGGTGTAAACGGTGTTGACATCGAGGTTGGTGGAAGTAGAGCTGCAGATGGTCTTATCCGATGCCGTGACCTGGATGACCGGTTCGACGATCACATCTACATCAAGCGGAGTACCCGCACATTCGGGCAGACCTCCTCCATCGGTGGTATAGCCAGTGATGGTGTATACGGCCGTTTGAGCGGAAGTGCTGCTGTTCTGAAGGGTCTGCGAGATATTGATGGCAAAGTTCTGTCCGTTCGCCGGTCCGTTCGATTCGCCGGTGATGGATGCCGGTGCAGCAACGGTCCATGAATAGATCACTCCGTTGGTACCGGAGTAGACGGTATTCACATCCATATTGATGTTCACGTTGTTACAGATGGTCCGGTCGGCTGCAGTGACGACAACATTGGGCTCGACGGTAATGTCCACATCAAGGGTGGGTCCGGCGCAAACAAGGTTCCCCAGTCCGTCGGTCGTGTACCCGGTAATGCTATAGGTAACCACGGCAGGCGCGGTACCACTGTTGATAAGGGTCTGGGACAGATTGGTGTTAAAGGCCTGTCCGGTGGCCGGGCCATCGGAGGCGCCGGAGATTGTACCCGGAGCGGATACGGTCCAGTTATAGCGGACTCCTACACTACCGGTGTATATCGTGTTGACATCGAGATCGGTAGAGGTGTTACTGCAGATCCGTTTATCGGCTGAAGTCACCACGACAGTGGGTTCGACGATCACATCCACATCCAGTGGTGTGCCGGCACAGTTCAGGCTACCGCTGAGGGTGGTATAGCCGGTGATGGTGTACAAGGCAGTATGGGAAGTGATGTCTCCGTTGGTCAGCGTCTGGGAAAGGTTGATGGCAAAATCCTGCCCGGCAACCGGTCCGTTCGATTCACCTGTAAGATCGGGTGCAACTGCCGTCCAGGTATAGCGTACACCTTCACTTCCGGTGTAGGCGGTATTCACATCAAGGTTGGTGGAAGTGTTATTGCAGATTGTGATGTCGGAGGCAGTGACCAATACATTCGGTTCCACGATCACATCCACATCGAGGGGAGTGCCGCCGCAAACCAGGTTCCCGCCGGCATCGGTGGTATAACCTGTAATGGTGTAAGTGGCAGTGCGGGCCGTGAGACCGACATTCTGCAGGGTCTGCGAAAGATTGGTGGCAAAGGACTGGCCTGTTGCCGGTCCGTTGCTTTCGCCCGTAATGTCGCCATGGGCAGACACGGTCCAACTGTATACTGTACCTACAGAACCGCTGTAAAGTGTATTGACATCAATATTGGTGGAGGTATTGTTACAGATGGTCCGGTCGGTGGCTGTCACAAGTACGGTCGGTTCCACTGTAATATCCACATCGAGGGTGGGGCCGGCGCAAACCAGATTACCCAGTCCGTCGATGGTATATCCCGTGATATGGTAGTTAACAACCTGCGCTGTTGTAGTGTTGTTGGTGAGGTTTTGCGACAGGTTAACGGCGAAGGACTGACCCAGCGCCGGGCCGTCGCTTTCCCCTGTGACATTTGCATTGGGTGTGACGGTCCAGGAGTAGACTACTCCCACGCTGCCGCTGTATACGGTATTGACATCAAGGTTGGTGGAAGCACCGTTGCAAATGGTTTTATCCGAAGCTGTTACGGTCACATCGGGTTCAACAATCACATCCACATCCAGTGGCGTACCGGCGCAAACCAGGTTGCCTCCGGCATCGGTGGTGTAACCGGTAATTGTGTACGTGGCAGTTCTTGCGGTGGTCCCGGTGTTCTGCAGGGTCTGGGACAGATTGGTGGCAAAGGCCTGTCCTGCTGCCGGTCCGTCGGTTTCCCCGGTGATATCTGCGTGAGCGCTGACCGTCCAGGTATATTCCACACCCAGGCTGCCGGTATAAACCGTATTCACGTCGATATCGGTGGAGCTGTTATCGCAGATGGTTTTATCGGCTGCTGTTACGGCCACTACAGGTTCCACGGTGATATCCACATCGAGGGTGGGGCCGGAACACACCAGGTTACCCAGGGCGTCGGTGGTATAGCCCGTGATATGGTAGGTGACCACCTGGGGTGTTGTGCTTGTATTGGTAAGGGTCTGTGACAGGTTCGTGGCAAACGCCTGACCGAGAGCCGGGCCGTCGGATTCTCCCGTGACATTGGCGTTCGGAGTAACGGTCCAGGTATATTCCTGTCCGATTGAACCGGTATAAACAGTATTGACATCCAGATCAGTGGAAGTTCCTGAGCAGATGGTCTTATCGGCGGCCGTAACCGTAACCACCGGTTCCACGATGACATCCACATCGAGAGGAGTTCCGGCGCAGATCAGGTTTCCGCCGGCATCGGTTGTGTATCCGGTAATGGTATAGGTAGCAGTACGAGCCTGTGTTCCTGTATTCTGAAGGCTCTGACTGATATTGCTGGCGAAGGAGGCGCCGGCTGCCGGTCCGTCGGCTTCACCGGTGATATCTGCATGAGCGGATACGGTCCAGCTGTACTCAACACCGACACTTCCGCTATAGGTTGTGTTGACGTCGATGTTCGTGCTGTTGTTTGAGCAGATGGTCTGGTCGGAGGCGGTCACGATCACATTGGGTTCCACGATGACATCCACATCGAGCGGGGTGCCGGCGCAGGTATGATTGCCGCTGCCATCGATGGTATAGCCGGTTACGGTGTAGGTGGCTGTCCGGGCCACAGAACCGGTATTCTGAAGCGTCTGTGAAAGATTGGTGCCAAAATCGATGCCGGGGTTCGGTCCTGCCGCTTCGCCGGTGATATCGGAATGTGCCGCAACGGCCCATGAATATCTTACACCGATGCTTCCGGAGGAAGGTGTGTTGATATCGATATTGGTGGAAGTATTATTGCAGATGGTCCGGTCGCTGCCTGTCACGGTGACTACCGGTTCGACGATGACATTGACCACGAGGGGTGTTCCGTCACATTTCAGATTGCCCAGTGCATCGGTGGTATAACCGGTGATGGTATATACGACGGTCTGAGCGCTATTGCTTGTATTTACAAGGTTCTGCGACATATTGGTGCCAAAGGACTGACCGGCGGCAGGTCCGTCGGCTTCTCCCGTTACGTTCGCGTTGGGCGCCACGGTCCAGGTGTACAGCACGCCATGGATACCGGTATAAACGGTATTGACATCGATATTGATATCATCTCCGGAGCAGATGGTCTTTCCGGTGGCCGTAACGACCACTGTAGGATCCACCTGTACCGTTTCGATCCGCGTATTTCCCGCGCAGGAAGTAGGATCCGGACCGGCAGAGGTAATGGTATAGGTAACCGTTACAGGTGCGGTCATGCTGTGTTGCAGAGTGCGGCTGATCTTCTCAGCCCCGGTTACGAAGGTGGCTGTTCCGGCGATAGGGTTATTGCCACCGGTCCATGTTACACCGCCTCCGTCGTTTACGGTCCATGAATATTCGGTTCCGGCCACGGTCGAATTCAGGTCGATATCCACATCTTCGCCGTTGCAGATCTCCGGAGCGTTGTTGGTGGTGGAGAGAACCGGTATGGGGTTCACCACGATCTGCTGGGGATTATTGCTGTTCACCGCTCCCCCGCTGATGGAGGAACCGCAGTTATCGGTTACCTGGATCAGGTTGTAGTTGTGGGTTCCGACGGGAAGTATGCCAGTTGCTATGCTGCTTCCTGAGGTATAGTTATTGATGGTTCCGATGGCATCGATCTCCACTGCATACGGAGGAGCACCTCCGGTAATATTTACAGCCAGGGGCTGGGTCTGGCCGTCGCAGATCGTATCCTCACCGACCAGTTCGGCAAAGGTGGGTACCGATCCCACGATAATGGTGGCGGTTCCCGAGGGTGAGGTTACCACGCAGCCTTTGGCGTCGGTGACGGTCACGATCGAGAAGGTATTGGTCGGGATGGTGTGCGGACCAACATTGATATCGGCACCTGTAAGGTAGGGGTCGACGGTCATGGCGCCGAAGCCAGCGCTTGTTAGTTCGACATGGTAGGGGGAGGTACCTCCGGTAATGGCGACATTGATATCGGTGAAGTCGCCCGAGCAGACACTGGCATTTCCTGTAAGAACTGCACTTTGCAGTTCCGGATTCACCACCACGCTTACGTTATCGGTGGCCGTACAACCTTTGCTGTCCTGGACCTGGTAGGTCATGTTATAAGTGGTCTGAACCGCTGTGGAAGGTGCGGTAAAGGTGGGCGTCTCACTGTTGCTGTTATTCAGCGGTGCCACATCTCCGGTCCATGCATGGGAATAGGGCGCTGTACCTGCAGCGGCATTTCCGTCAAGGACCTGGGTATCGTTGAAGCACATTTCACCCGGGGAGGCCGGACTGATATTTGCGGTGGGCAGCGGGTTGACAACAATATTTATGGTCTGGGTGCCTTCGCAGGATTTGGTATCGGTGGCTGTATAGGTCAGGCTGTAGCTCGTCTGAACCAGTACGGCCGGTGCCGTGAACACCGGTGTGGCCGTATTGGTGGCTGAGAGCGCCCCTGTTCCGGTACCTGTCCAGGCGCTGGTAATGGCGCCCGTTCCGCCGGCAGGGTTCCCGTCGAGGTTCACTGTAGCCCCGACGCAGACCTCAAATGAGGATGCA
The DNA here is from genome assembly GCA_049325415.1 of Bacteroidota bacterium. Classification (GTDB taxonomy): domain Bacteria; phylum Bacteroidota; class Bacteroidia; order Bacteroidales; genus JBMOLL01. The sequence goes on from JBMOLL010000100.1 coordinate 40,913, forward strand.
GTAACATTAACGGTAACAGCCGGGTTCACAACCACCGATTCATTATCGGTGGCGGTACAGCCCTTACTGTCGGTAACCGTGTAGGTGAGGTTATAGGTGGTCTGGGATCCGAGAACAGGTGCCGTGAATTGCGGGTTGACAATATTGGTTGCGCTGAGCGGGCCCGTGTTGCCGGTCCAGGCATGGGTATAGGGTGCGGTTCCCAGGTTCGGGTTTCCGTTGAAGTTGATGATATCACCGTTGCAGAGTTCACCCGGTGCAACCGGTGTAATTCCTGCAGTGGGGTTCGGATTGACCGTTAGCAGGGCCACCGTGGTTTCGATGGTACAGGGTCCTGCGGTGGTGAGGATACATTTATAGCGGTAGCCGCTGTTACCTGAGGGTACATTGGTAAGGGTCAGGGTAGCCGAGGTGCCGCCGCTGTAGATCCCGCCGCTGGCATTGGCCCAGCTTGTGCCGCCGTCGGTGGAAACCTGCCACTGGTAGGCTGTGACGGCGGGAGAGCCGTCGGTGGTTACACCGAAGGTGGTCGACTGGTTTTCGCAGATCTCCCGGTTAGCGGGCTGTGAAGTAATATCGGCCAGGGGATTCACGGTTAGGGTGGCATTGGCCGAGCGGACGTTACAGCCGTGATCGGAGGTGGCAATAACACGGTAGTTATAGCCGCTAAGGCTCCTGTCGGGGTTGTTAACGGTCAGGTTGGCGGTATTGTAACCACTGTAGATGCCACCATCGGTTGCAGCTCCGATGGTATTGTTGTTTCGTTGCCATGCCCATCCGGTAATCGAACCGGTTGCCACAGAGGCAGCTGCATTGAAATATGCATCGTCGAATTCGCAGACCGTGGTATTGGCGGGCGCGGTGGTAATCGTTGGTACAGGGTATACAGTAAGGGTTGCCGGATCGCTGTAGGTCTCGCATCCCCCGGCAGTGGTGGTAAGTCTGACACGGTACTGGTATCCGTTCATCCCGTAGTCGACACTGGCGATGCCAAGCGTTGCGCTGGTATAGTTGGAATAGGTGCAGTTATCGTTGGGTGTGGTGCCCCCGGTGATATCGACCCAGGGATTGACTGCACTGGTACGGCGCTGCCACCTGATGGAGTGGGCTGCACCGCCCGTGGTTACAGTAAAGGAGGTGTTCCCGTTGGTGGAGTAATCATCGCCGCAGGTGGCCCGGTCGGCCGGATTGGTTGTGGTGGCATAATCGGAAATGGTTACAACCGTGGCTGCGGAGGGAAGACTTTCGCAATATGTAGGAGCAACGCCGTAAGTAACAACAGTATAAGAGCCACTGTTGGCCACAGTGGATAAGGTTATGGTATTTGATGTAGCACCGGCGATTGCCGTCCCGTTCCTGAACCATTGATAGGAAGTAATGGTTGATCCCTGGGGATCAGCCGTCAGTGTTACGCTTGTCGCACCATCGTAACAGAATGTTGTAGCTCCTGAGGCACTGATGGTGGGAGTATTGGGAATGGCGTTAATTACCAGGGTGCTCCTGGAGGTGTCGGAGGGACAGGATCGTCCGGAACCGCTGTCGCGTGTTTCCGTAACCCACCAGATATAAGTATTTGGAGCGGTTTCTCCATGCGTGAAGGTCGTTCCCGTATATACCAGGCTTGTCGTGTTCGGGTCGTCATACCAGTTGATAATTCCACCGGTACCTGTAGCTGTCAGGGTTGGTGTAACCGAGCCTGCACAGTCGGTAGCCGAGGTAACCGTTGGCGGGGGAGGCGAGGCCACAAGCCTGAGCCTGGAAAAAATTTCTACCGGAGTTTCACCGAGGGTATAGGAGTTACAGGGACCCCAGACCTGGAGCAGGACTTCGAATACATCGTCGACCTGGTCGTTGACAAAATCACCGGTATGAGAGATCGGGTAGGTTTGTATCCTCGGAGTTATAAGGCCGTATGGTTCGGTTGTGTTGAATTCGTATTCAACCAGGGGCCCTTCAAAATAACCTGTACTTGTAAAGTAGCCTGCGGCATTATACGATCCGTCCGGATTGACATACCAGCGCCTGATGATGCCATTTCCGTTGTTATCCGTGACCCTCACTGCCGAATCTCCAACCTGGATATATACATTGGGAATTCCGTTCAGAGCTGGATTGGTTGAGGAGTGACTGCCATAGACAAATTTCATCCAGCGCTTATTGATGTTGGGCAGAACGGTTTCTACTTCATACCGGCAGTCAAATTCCACCTCTTCCGTAAAAATAAAGTCATCAATATCCTCGCCGACACAATACAGGGTACTCAGATCATCGAGAGGAGGATCTATTCCCAGCGTTCCGGTTCCCGGGATCGGTGTACCGTTATCTCTTTTGTAGTTCGGTATTGTTATAAGAACCCTGTTCTGGGTAACATAGAGGTTTGGCTGAAGCGTTCCGGAGTTATAGAGGTAGGGGAAGATGGAAATAACCCAGGTACAGTTAATCGTATTATCGGGGTAAGTCGCATTTGTACCGACAACGGTATAATTGCCACTTCCAACGGTATTTTCTGTAAACACTACGTAAGATACCGGTGTAACTGCAGGGTATTGCCAGTTGATCCAGGCTCTGGGAGATGTATAATGAATACTGTTCCGGTATGCTTTGGATAAGATCAGATTGAACTCAACTTCTACATTGGTAACAGCCGCGCAGATATCCTTGGGCGGACGTTCTCCGTAAAGATCATTCGTGAAGTCATCAGCTGTGGCAATCCGGTTATTTATCGCCTGTATATTCGTAAATACCGGTTCGAGTCCGGTTAAAAGTGCAACTGTGCCTGCGGCATCATTATAGGTAACAAAAACAGTATTTCGGTTGGCATAGGTAATTTCAGAGACGAGGGTAAGTGTGAGATCCTGTCCACTCCTGGTTGGATTTCCTGCCAGTGCAACCGGAGCACCTCCCACGGTAACGGTCCAGCCTGCTGTGGTTCCCGCTGCCGTAATGAAGTCGTCAAAGTGTACAACAATCCTTGTCTGGGTGGGATCAGTAAAGGTGATCGGATAGATGTTGTTGGGTGCATCAGTGGCGATCAGCCTCGACTGGGAGAACAGCGATACGGAAGCCGTAAACAACAGGGTTACCAGTACCAACATTCTCATAAACAGGTATTTTACAGATTTATCCATTGCAGGCAGAATTTTTGGAAGTTGTAAATAACCGGTATATTTTTTTAAAGTACTCATCAGATCAGGATTGAGTTTTGAATGTAAGCAATTTTCATTTCCATATCAAGGTTATATCTCCCTTCATTATAAACGGTTCCCCGTTTATGTCTGTTCCCTCGCATTTCCACACATAAACGCCTGCTGCCACCTGTGTTCCCGTCAGGTATCCGTCCCAGCCGGTATACAGGTCGAAGGTTTCAAAAACCAGTTCCCCTGCACGGTTGAAGATCCGGAGATGGTAGCTGAGGGGCTCATTCTTCCACACCGGGTGAAAGACTTCATTATCGGGACTGGTGGGAGAGTAGGTCCCGGTTGAAGGGCCCGAGGGATTCGGCGAAAAAGCCGTGGGGAAGGTCAGCGGGGGGCGGGTTTGCACGGTAATCTCCCTGGTCAGCGTCGAACGGCAGTTGTTGATACTGCTTGAACTGAGGGTAAGCATCAATTTGACACTGGTTTTGTTCCCATAGCCCTTCGGCATAAGGCGGCTTATTTCCAGGGCAGGAGGTTGCATGTCGGACGTCAGAAATTGCTGACTGTCGCTGCCCGCTGAATATGACCACTCGTAACTTACAGCTCCCCTGGAATAATTGAGCAGATGGATCTGTTCGCCGTTTTCGCTTATTTCAAAATCAGTGACAGGGGAAGGCAATGCTTCAACCTGCCGGGTATAGGATGCTGCTTCCTTATCCTCATTGTATACCGTGAGGGTGATGAGGTAGGTCCCCGGTTCCTGGTAGGTGACAAACGGTGACTCCTCGTTGCTGGCAGTCCCGTTGCCAAAGGACCAGGAATACCTGGAGGCATTCTGCGAGAGCGATGTGAGTTGCACCCTGAAGGGTACACAGCCCGATTCACTATCTGTAATAAAAAGTGCCAGCGGACGCAGGGGTACTTCGGCCATGGTCTTGTCCGTCGTATCGGAGGGGGCTGCGTTGTCACTATCTTTTTTATCGGGTGTTACAACCTGTCCATCTGACTTTTCAGTAAGCCTGGTCTTTCCGGAACTGTTTTCCCTTCGCCTGACAGGGGTGCTTTTTTTGTGATCGGTTACTTCAAGGTCTTCAGATCCGTTGACTTCAGGGACTGGTTCTGCAATGCTTTTTGCATCCACCGGCTGTGTCATTCCTTTATCATCCCTGGTCCCGGGTGTATTTGCAGTTTCCCTGGTCGTCAGGATCAGGGTAGTAAGTACGACACCGGTCAGAACGGTGAGATAATAGATATTAAAGCGGCGCAGTGTAAACCTCAGAAAACGCTGCCGCCTGAGTGTACGCGCAGTTTTTTCCCAGAGCTCCGGAGAGGGAGCCAGGGAGGCAGGTTCCAGGGCGGAACGGAAGAGGTCTTCTATCGGCAGTTTATTACTCATTCTTTTCTTTTGAAGCGCTCTTAAAAAATCTAAATATGATCTTCGGTCGCTTGTTTATGTTTATAACGGGCCTGTCTCTCCGACCGGCCGTGTTGTTTTTTCCTTCTGTATGGCCAGCAATCGTTCCTGCAGCCACCTTCTTGCCCTGCTGTACTGCGATTTGCTGGTGTTCTCGTCGATCTTCATCAGGTCGGCGATCTCCCGGTGCTTGTAACCGTCGATGGCGTAAAGGCAGAAAACCATCCGGTAGCCGTCGGGCATGGACTGTATCACCTTCCACAATTCTTCGTGCGTGAAATCCGACTCTCCAAAGTAAGGCTCGTCGAATTCTCTTTCCTTCACCACCGAAATATCGCTGTGATAACGATGCTTCAGTGTGCGGTGATAATGGGTGATCGCGGTGTTGATCACGATCCGGCGCATCCAGGCCATCAAAGAACCTTCCCCCTTAAATGCTGTGATATTATTGAAGATCTTCACAAAGCCCTCCTGCAGGACATCTTCTGCTTCCTCCCTGCTTGCGGCGTACCTCATGCAAATCCCCAGCAGGCTTGCACCGTATTTATCAAACAGCTCACGCTGTGCTTTGGGCTGTTGTCTGACGCATCCGCTGAGTATGTCTGTATCACTTGTCATATTTAGGGTTCACGGGTATGACCTTAGGGCTGGAAATATGGTTGCATGCTGTTATACGTAAAAATGCAATTAAAGGTAATAAAAATTGTGGCGGGGGGGAGGAAGTTTTCAAACGATGGGAAGTGATGAGTGATGAGCGAGGAGTGGCGGGTTACAGGTTGTTCAAGATGTGCGATATCCACCTTCGCCATAGGCTTCGGCGGATAGGATGGGTTACCCGCCTTCTCCAAAGGGCTTCGGCGGGTGGAACGGGTTACACCTTTGTCAATGCCTGAATAGCACGGACCCTCTTTGAATTATCTGGTTTGACCGTGTTGGAGCTTAACGATCCTCTCTACCACGCTTTCAATGCCCTCAAACTCTATCCCCAGTTCTTTCCTGGCCTTTTCATTTGAAAAACGAATGATGCTGTGGGCAGCGTCGGCTGTTTCCCGGGTAAGCATTCTTTTCCTGCCGGGCAGCAATCCGCCAAGCCAGTCGGCCCGCCAGGCAAGAGCCGTCATGAACGGTGAGGCATGAATGCCCGGAGCTTTCGTTCCCAGGGCCTTTGCCATGATGCCGAATACTTCCCGGTACGACAGATTCTCGGAAGAAATGATATACCTGTTGCCTGCCAGGTGATCCTCTCCGTTCAGTCCCCTGTCGATGGCCTTTACCACATCTTCCACCCCGGTATAACCGGTGACTCCCTCCGTATAAAATTTCATACCCCTTGCAATCCTTGTCAGCAGAGCACCCGAACCGCTTTCCCGGAAACCCGCACCCAGAATAATGGAAGGATTCAGGATCACCGCAGGCAGTCCCTCTTCGATCCCTCTCCATACTTCCATCTCCGATTTGAATTTCGATTCGGCATAACCCGATGTACCTTTACCACCGGCCCAGATCATATCTTCGGTGGCCAATTCGCCTGCAGGCGGTCTGCCGATGGCCGCTGTACTTGAAATATGAACAAATCTTTCGACCTTATGATGAAGAGCAGCAGCTACCAGATTGGCAGTGATTTCCACGTTGTTCCTGACCAGCTTTTTCCGGTCGCCCGGGTCAAAGGAAACCATGGCTGCGGCATGAACCACCCGGGTGGCACCCTCCATCGCCTCGGACACCGACCAGGGATTGTTCAGATCACAGGTCCGCCATTCGACTTTATTGTACAGCGCTTCCGGCTGCTCACTGTAATAGCCCAGAACTTCTTTCAGCCCTTCCACTGAGGAAGATGATCTTCGGAGGGCAATTACCCTGATATCGCTGGATAAGAGATGGCCAAGCACATGGGAGCCAAGCAGGCCGGTACTTCCGGTAAGCAGGATCATAGATGAATTATTAATTGCAGTAAAGGTAGGAAAATTAAGGTTAAGGTTAAGGTTAAGGTTAAGGTTAAGGTTAAGGATAAGGATAAGGTTAAGGATAAGGTTAAGGATGAGGATAAGAAAGAATTAACTGAGAGCTATTCTTCACAACCTCATTCTCAATCTCATTCTCAATCTCAACCTCATCCTCATTCTCATCCTCATCCTCAGCCTTTATTTAAAGGCTTTCTCCGGCAGTCCGTCGCCGCTCAGTGACAGCCTGCTGAACCACGCCGGAACGGGCTTTCCGGTGAGGGCATCCACATATACTTTGGCGAGATACTGGCTCAGCATGAAACCCTGTCCGCGAAGTCCGAGGAACAGTCCGTGCGCCGGATCAATGTACATCCGGGGTTCAACATAGTAGCCTGCCCAGACAGCCTGGAAACCAATGTTTTTCAGATCGGGGATCCAACCTGTAAATACTTCGGCAGCTATCTCCAGGAATTCTTTGGAATTGATCTTCAGATTTGATCCGGTTTCCAGGGGTTCAATCATCGGGCTTGCACGGCCGATAATCTGACCGGTCTCGGCAAGCTGCTGGCCGT
>JBMOLL010000101.1:0-47461 GCA_049325415.1 Bacteroidota bacterium
TCAATTGTTTACATAATATCAATATTTTTTCAACAGCAGTATTGCTTGATAAATATTTTACTAAATTTAATTAACCAAAGCCATGTAAATAAATTCAGAGATTTCTTATATAATTTCAGTGGTATTCCAGGAATACTTGCTGATGGTAAGTTGCATCATCTTGCCTGAACCTAAAATGATATAAAGAAAAAAGGGTAAAACATTACTGTTTTACCCCGGGTATTAATGAGTATTGTGTCAGCCTCGAAAACCAGACACAAACTCCTAATCGTGTAAAAATATGAAAAAAATTAGTGTGTTTATTGCTATTGTAGCAATTTCTGTATTGTTTATCGCCTGCAATACAATTGAAGATGAGTCGGTCATTTCTTCAAATGAAGTAACTAAAACCCAATTATCCGAAAGCGAATTGTATTTGAAAAATCAATTATCTGAAACAGCGCAGCTAATTGCAATAATCAGTCAGGACAAAACCGTTCTGATTGATCTGGTCAATGCTATTAAAGCCCAGCCGAAGGTAATGGAGGACCGTATCCGTTTTAAAGACCTGATATCTGATTCAGATGAGCTTAAATCATCGGGAGGAAAAGAATCTGCTTTTTCAGCTGCCTTTAAAGAACAACTGGGAAAGACAAAATTGAAAAGCACCTCTGCTGACCTGATCAATGATCTGGTTTCAGCTGGTATCGAGATCTATATTCCATATCCCATAGAAGACTATCCGGAGGGCACCGATATTGTGGTTACTTCCGATCCTTTGGATAACATTTATGAGAATGTTGGTTATTATGTGAGCGATCCGGAATTAACGGTAATGGCTAACGATGAATTAGCAGAAAAATATCCTGTAATCATTGTTAATTCACAAATGTTCTCAGATGAAAAAATGGAGGAATTGGAAAGATCCCAGGAAATAGCTGAGCAGAATGCAAAACTTTTCAAAGAAGGGAACCTTAAGAGTGTTAGTTCAAGCCCGATTGATGACTGGTATAATGAAAGCAAAAGGTATGAAGTAGCCATACCCAAAATATTCTGTTTGAATGATTATGTTGAAGGACTTTTTGCTCAAGAAGGCACAATCGTACTTACAGGAGGTACAGTCTCTTTTGATGGTAATACTCATGCGGTATTAGCAAGTCCAAACCTGGGAACAGTAACATATGGTCTGCCTCGTAAATACGAACGATATGCAAATAATGGTTGGTACGCTGGCTGGTTTGATGTTAACTTCATTGCATGGCTGGATTGGCAACCTGCAATAACACAGAACTCATTAACTGTATATATTGATCTTCCAACTGTTGTTACTACAGTCAATACAAAAAACACTATCGCCTGGAAAGAATACAATGGAATACTAAGTTTCTTAAAAGGTGTAAGCACTGATATACAGGTTCAAACAGCTTCGACTAATATGGACCATTTATATTTTTCGATGAACTACCTGAGAGAAAGATATAAATATGATTACACATCAGCAGGAACTGTTTGGGGTGAAGATGGAGAAAAACTGGTTTTAATAAATTCAGTGATTGGGAAAAGGCCTGCAATATGCTACAATACAGAGCTTTTATTTGCAACATATTGTGTGAATTGGTAGAAACAAATTAACGGATAGTCTGGAGATATCTCCAGACTATCTTAAAAAATTGCGCTATGAGATTAATTATACTTTTCATTGCTTCTTTAAGTTTATCAATATCATGTTTTTCACAAAAAAACATGATTTCAACCAAGATTGGTGTAATTCATTATTCAAATTCCAGAGATTTCAATTCCATTCAAATACAATATGAAAGAGAGCTTTCTGATAAACTTAGCTTAAGTGCAGGTTTGAGAATACATAGTGGATTTCAGGATGATTACACTTTTAGCAGCATTGATACAATAACGATTATTTCAAAGTATATTACTAAGTCCATTGATTTGAAAAAAATCGATGTATCAGTTATCCTGATTCCAGTGAATCTTAAACATTTTAAATTGAAAACTGGTATTGGTGCTGATGTGGGCTGTTCGAGCTATGCGGTTTCTCATGAAGGTTATACAGTTTTAACCTCAGAGTATTCAGCGTATGGATACTATTTATCAAAACAGTATTATAAATACGAAATAGAAAACATCATTGACCTGGGTGTTCATTTCTTTTTTGAACCCTCCTATTATCTCGACAATAACCTGTTCTTCTCGCTTCAGGCCTTGTATAATAAAGTCTTTTTTGAAGAAGCCTATAAACCCGTTTACAGGCTGTCTCCCATCGTTTTCAGTGTCGGTATCGGATATAAATTTTAAAAAGCTTATGAAAAACCTAAAATTCCTTCTGCTTATCCTCTTTATCACCCACGCCGGAAAATCACTTTCGCAGGACACGCTTTCAAAAGCTCATCCTTACATGAAAGCCGGGTATGGCTATATCAATGATGAACTGATGATAGGAGGAGATATGCTCTGTGCAGAAACCGGAATCCGATTAAAAAATAACTATATCCTGTCTCTGAATTACAAATTTGGTGAAACAACCAATAACAAAGGAAATTTTTCATATCTGGGAGTGAGTTCTGCCCAACTGATCTATACCACAAAAATAGTTACTTTTTTTACCGATTACGATTTCAGGTCGAAAAACGGCAGGCACAGTTTTATGCCAGGATTGGGAGTTTTCTACAGCAAACAGAATTGGGAACGGTGGCATGAAGATGAATCAGCTAACCTGTTGATTGATAAAGACTCCTGGGAAGATATCGGATTTGCAGGTGAGATAAGCTATTATTACAATTTTGTAAACGGTATTTCACTGGGAATCAACTGTTCTGCCTATCTGTCGACTATCATGGGGCCGCTTTACTATACAGTTTCACCGGTGATGAAGATTAGTTTGTAAATGAATTGTTCCGAAAGGTGTGCCAGAAACTTCTCTTCTTTATTGAAGGTGAGTTTGCTCATTCTTTAAAAAATACAGTTATTTCTCCATAATTCTGTCCTATAATGAAGGATGCTTAAACTGAATTCACCCTGTGGCCGAAGGCCACAAACAAAGCTAACCGGGGTCTCGCCCCCGGTACCAAAGCGTAAACATCGCGACCCCGGAGGGGTCGAACATCCCGGAACGTGGACTGCTGAATGCCGGGTATAAACAAACGGACAATGGGCTGCCGGTTCAGCCATGATTGTGCGACCCCTCCGGGGTCGGGCCTGGCTTGCTGCCATTGCCGGGGGTGGGACCCCGGTTATCTTGTGCGACCCTTTCAGGGTCGGATAAGTGTTGGGTGAACTGTCTGTTTAAAACTATACGAACCCAAATATTTTTTTTACTATTTCTGCCTATTTAAATTGAAGAATGAGAAACATAATTCATCATAATTGCGAAGCATAGAATCAGTTTTTAAAACAACGTATTCCACCTCAGAAAGATATTTGATTCCAACCATGGTCATTAAATATTTACTAAGAGATAATTGCAAATTATCTTCATTTATAATGTAATCAACGTAATAATCTGGGGCTGTAAATAAATCATTCTTTATCATTACTTCAGCAATTTTTAAACTATCAATTCTTGTTAATGATGTGATCATATCTGTATTTTCCAGATCAGTTTCCAGCGGAAAATATTTCAATGGTAAGTACTCTGATTTAGCTTCTAAAAACATTTTCTTTTCTATTGGTTCTTTAATAGAAATAATTTTCGTCTTTGGAAAAACAGATGATACAGAAATTTTTACATCATTTCGTACTTCAAATATATTCATCCAGGAAAAATAAAGTTCACTGATAGTCTCTTTTTTTGGTTCTATTTCGAAAATCGATACTATTCTTATAGAATCTTCACCTTTGTCATGTCTTGACAATTGCAATTCTTTCACTTTAATCTTTACTATACTATCGAAATCTGGTGAACCATATTTCTCTTTCCAATTCTTGTATTCATTCAAATAAGTGTTAACATATTGATTATATTCCATTTCCCACTCTTTACGAATGTTTTCTAAAATTTCGTGTTTAAAACAAGAATCTCGAAATACAATATAACTATATAACTTTTGATAATTTAATTCACCATATTTAATGCTATCTTCTTTAGTAATGATTAAATATTCTTTTGCATATTGAACATATTTATACATATTTTCAAATACATCATTATTCAACATCTCCTTTTCAGATATTGAATCAATCTCCATATAGATACCATATTCAAGGAAGTCGCTAACTACTTGACAACCTATATAATCACAACTAAATAAAAATATAATTGTGATAAGAATAAAAAGACGTGAATTCATAATATGACTTTAAAATCGAAATATAGCAGTTCTTTGAGAATTGTCCTTATAAAATCCTCTTTTCTCAACCTCAAATGGAATGAAATACCAAATTGGCTCAGAAAAGCCTGGGATTTCTATAGTAAAATATAAACGATTTGGATTTTGAAATCTTAAACTTTGATCAATTATTAAATAAGGAAGAATAGAAAAACAAGTAGTTCATCACCATCACAATTGTAATCTTTCGAATACATGCTTTAAGAAAATTCTTCCTCATCTAAACACCGCGACCCCGGAGGGGTCTAACATCCAGGATTATGGACTGCTGTAAAACGCGCATAAACAAACGGACAAAGGGATGCCGGTTCAGCCATGATTGTGCTACCCTTCCATGGTCGTGTCTGACCTGTTGCCATTGAAGGGGATGTTGACCATTGCCAAAATTTTACTTAATTAGTACTTGTTGCTTGTTGTTTATCTTAAATTATTACTACTACTATAAAAGATAAAAATGTTAAAACCACATATAATCCAAAGTAATAATTCATATTTCTTTTTTGAACCTTATCAGAATCCGAATATTTTTCCTTCACTGCTTTATATTTCTTTTCCCTAACAAACAAAAGATAAGTGACAAAATAGGTAACTGCAAATAATGCAATTACCTCATATTGATTTGTAATACAAAAAGGCAAAATCTTAACCTTATCTATCGCAGTAAACAAAGTGATAAAATTAAAGTTAAGCAACAGAGTTAACATAAATAAAGCAAAATGAGCATTATTGTCTTCACTCTGTCCTTTTAAAGTCAAGCTATTCAATTTATAGTAGATAAGTTCAAAGAATTTATACAAACTTTTCATATTTACTTGTTAAAATTCAAAATTATAGAAACAAAAGTTCCAGGTCTTACATTTGGTTTAATAACTGCTCCAGTACTTTCATATAATATTCACAAGTTTTTTCTTAAATCCGAAACCTCTCATCTTTACTGAAAGTGAGTTTGTTCATCCTTATCAAATTACTGTTTATTATCCATAACTCAATTCTATAATGAAGAAATCGTAAACTTAATTTACCCTGTGGCCGAAGGCCACAAACAAAACTAACCGGGGTCCCACCCCCGGTATCAAAGCGTAAACACCGCGACCCCGGAGGGGTCGTACATCGCGGAACGTGGACTGCTGAATACCGCGTATAAACAGACGGAACAATAGCGAAATAATAATAGTTCAATTTTAAGGCGCTAGGAAATAACAGGAAGCAAAAAAGTATACCAATATTAGAATACTTCGAAATATCTTTTTTAAAGTGTTCTCAGATTTCCATTTCTCCTCCAGATCCTTGAATTTCAATAGTTTTATATATCTAATGGAATTCAAACCAATAAACACAACATATCCGATAACATACTGATAATAATATAAAGACCTTATATAAACTCTTGCTATTTCTATATGATTCAATATGGCCATAATACTGACAAACTGCATAAATGATAATGCCATCACTCCGATAAATATATTACCATCTGTATACCTGTTTTCAGGCAAATTTCCAAAAAGAATGGCCAAACGATAAAATATATAATCAAAGATGATTAGTGGGTTCATATTGCATTATTTCATTGAATTAGATTCATTGCTTACCAAAATCCCATTTGCAAAGAAATTAGTACTATTTGAAATTTTCGAAAGATTATATGTTTTAATTGTCATATCCAATGGTGCTATTCTGAAAATTTTTTGCTTTTTAATTTTATCTCCAAATATTGACAGACACATATCAGATGGCTGTAATAGTTTTACTTGAAGACCATAATTGTCATATGTAGCCTGAGGGTTAAATGAACACCAACCTTTGTTAAATACATAAAAAGGATGGTCTTCATTACTGATAATTTCTTCGCCATTTTTAAACGAAACTCTAACTAAATACCTCCGCTGCAAAACCACAATAGATAGTAGGATTATCATCAGTTAAAGTGGTGTTTGAGCAAGAAATTAAGCAGACAAAAAAAAGAAATAATAAAGAATATTTCATATCAAAATTTCTTATGAAAATAATAAAATGATTCCAAATCAGCGAACATATAGCTAACTCCAACCATTGGTTTACTCCAATTTCTGACAAAATTTAAAAACTTTTGTTTTATTCAGGTAATATATTACCTTTGTTGCGTAATATGTTACCTGTTATGGAAAAAATGTTTGAAATTTTCGGGAAGATCTTCTTTATCGCCCAGCAATGGCAGGTGGCCGGCGACAGGGAACTGGGAAGGATCGGGCTGACCACCAAACAGTGGATGCTCCTGGCTGTGCTGGAAAAAATGACCGCCAGCAAGTCCCCCACCGTCACGGAAACTGCCCGGGCCTTCGGCACCTCACGGCAGAACGTGAAACGTATCGCCGCCGACCTGGAAGCCAAGGGCTTTATCGAGATCATCCGCGACGGCTCCGATCACCGGATCCAGCGCTTCCGGCTCACCGGCCTCCACCATCCGCTGTTCGATACCCCGGAAAACCAGGAATGGCAGGCCGGCTTTATCGCCCGCTTTTTCCAGGGGATCAGCGCCGAACAGCTCGACAACATGCAGGAGGGGATCAATACCCTACTTGAAAACCTCCATGCCGGTACACACGAAGATTAACCTTAAACAACACAACTTATGAGAACCCTCGCCATAGCCACCCTTGTACCCCTGCTCCTCACCGGATGCCGGCAGGTAAAGAAGATCTACCACGACGACAGCAGCCGCGTGCTGGAACAACCGTCCCTTACAGCCGGAAGAATCATTACGGAGAATGACCTGGAAGCGCTCCCTGAACCGGTTCAGAAATACCTCCGCCTCACGGGAATGGTCGGCAAACCCCTGTACCTGAAAGGCGAATTTGCCTTTAAAGGCGGCTTCCGCATGAGCCGGAATCAGGGATGGATGAAGGTGCGCACCCTCCAGGTGAACGATTACGAAACCATGACACGCGTTTTTTACATGAAAGCCCGGATGATGGGGATCTTCACGGCCAGGGGACGCGACCTCTACCGCGACGGAACAGGCAACATGCTCATCAAACTCACCCCCTTCATCACCCTGTTCGATGTGAAAGGTCCGGAGATGGATCAGAGCGCCCTCGTGACGCTGCTGAACGATATCACCCTGGTCCCCACGGCCATGCTTTCCCCGAAAATCAGCTGGGAAGCCGTCGACTCCCTGACAGCCCGGGCTACGGTCAGCGATCACGGCCTCACTGTTTCAGGCACTTTCATCTTTAATGAAAAAGGGGAGATCGTTGATTTCTGGTCCGACGACCGCTACCAGACCGGTAACGACGGAGCCAAAAACCTTCGCTGGTCAACCCCCTTCAGCAATTATCAAGCGATCGGTGCTTATACCCTTCCGCTTACAGGCAGCGGGGTATGGCACGAAAAGGACGGACTGTTCGAATATGCCCGCTTCACCCTGCAGGATTACCGGCTTTTCTAGACCGAACCATGGAGTAAAAAAAAGGCTGTCCGATCGGGACAGCCTTTAATTTTTTACAAAGTCTTTTTTCGCTTCTCAGAACCAGAAGCCCAGGGAAACAAGCCACTGACTCGGCCTGGCATCGAGGGCAAAGTTGGTGGTGCCCACGGTAATCTGTTCCTTACCCAGTGTGCTGAGGGAACCTTCGTAACGTGCATCAATGGAGAGTTTCCAGATATCAAGACCTACACCGGCCTGGAAACCCCAGGTCATTTTGCTGCTGAAAAGTTCGAAATCGGGGTTGTCGATCAGCGTCAGCAAATCGTTATAGGAATCCTGCAGTACCAGCGAACCAACCGGGCCGACACCCAGGCGGGCAGGTCCCAGTTTGACACCCACCAGCACGGGAATATCCAGGCGGCTGAAATCCACGTTCACCAGTTCGGAGGTGCCTCCATCGACTACTTTCTGAAGCGTGCCTCCACCGGCATTAAAATACACTTCCGGCTGGATGAATACCATGGCCAGCTTGATCCTGGCATTAACACCCACATGATAGCCGGTAACACTCTCACCGGTAACAAGATTATAAACTTCCGTACCATCTGTAAGTCCGGTAATATCCTCGATGGCGAGTTTGGAGAACCCGACACCACCTTTAATACCAAATTTGATCAACTGAGCATCACTGATCTGGAAAAGCAGAAAGGATGCAGCGAATACCAAAAGCAACTTTTTCATTGTATCGATTTTTTTGGTTGACGAATAAAAATACAACTATTTAACGAGATGAAAACCGAAATAGTTGCATTTCTCTTTAAGAACGGCTGATATTATACCGCTTTCAGCCCTGTTTACCCGAAAGATCCCGGATAACCACCGAGGCAAGCATACAGCCGAAAATGGCCGGCATATAGGAGATTGTGCCCACCGTTGATTTTTTATTCTGTTCATTTTCAACCGGGATGATCAGCTCCCTGTCGACCTGCTCGGTGGAGAACACCACCTGGAAACCGCCTTCGACGCCCAGTTTGCGGAGCTTCTTCCGCAGTACATAGGCCAGGCGGCAGTTAAAGGAGTCTTTCAGATCGCTGATCCTGACCTGGGCAGGGTCGAGCTTTCCACCCGATCCCATCGAACTGGTGATCCGTAGCCCTTTATTCAGTGAGTGATAGATCAGGTAAATCTTGGGAGACAGGGTATCGATGGCATCCACCACATAGTCGAACGGGGTGCTCAGGATCTCCTCCATCCGTTCGTCGCGGATGAATTCAGGAATTACATGCAGCACCAGCTCCGGGTTAATGGCCAGCAGACGCTCCGCCACCACTTCGGCCTTTTTCCTCCCGAGTTTGGAATAAAGTGCCGGGATCTGGCGGTTGATATTACTTTCCTGCACAATGTCTCCGTCAACGATGGTCATCGTTCCGACGCCCGCCCTGCAGATCATCTCCGCCGCTGCACCACCCACGCCGCCCAGGCCCACCACGAGGACATGGGCATCTTTCAGCCTCCGGTAACTCTCCTCACCGATCAGCTGCAGGGTCCGTTCGCTCCATTTGCGGGGATCAGCATGCGTCATGTTCCATTCTTTAAGTTTCCCTTCCGGGACTGCCAAAAACAAGTCGTGCGTTTTCCTGAACCTGTATCTGCAAAAGATCCTGCGAGATCCCCTTTAGTTCGGCTGCCTTCCTGTACAGGATCCGGATATCGTCGGAAGCTTCATCGGTCTCCAGGAACAGGCGTTCCATGGGCGCGGTTCCCAGTGCCTCCGCCGTTTTGGCATCGTTCAGGAAATGCACACCGAACGAAAGGAAAAAGCCCGCATGCAGCAGGTCCTCTGCCAGCTCTGCCCCGCCCCTGAAGCCATGGATGATCATGGGCACAACCGGGCGGTTCACTTTCATAAAGGTGATCAGCTCCTGATGGGCCCTGACATTATGCACAATGACCGGTAGGTCGGCATACTCGGCAATCTCTACCTGCCGGGTAAAAATCTTCAGCTGCTGATCGAGGGGATAGCTGATGGCTTTGTCGAGGCCCGTTTCGCCCACAGCCAGCACATTGAAGGATTCCGTGGCAAGCCTTACCTTATGCAGGGCAATCTCCTGGTCGGTTTTCCCGAGATGCCAGGGATGCAGACCTGTCGAGAAGACACCGCGGTCCATGTTTTCGGGCGGATAATCCTGTGCAAAGACGGAGGTGAGCACCCACTCTTTCTCATGCAGGGCAAGCCGGTGGGCATGCAGGTTAACAAACTGGTCGGGTCTGGGGATCATAGCTCAGGCTAAGCGTTCAACGGCACTTTTCATTCGCGCGATCACCTCTTCCTTGCCGAGGATGGCGGCCAGATCGAAGAGACCGGGTCCCCTGGAGGTCCCTACCAGCGCGAGCCGCCAGGCATTCATGACATCGCCCATGCCCCAGCCCCTTGCCTCGATAGCGGCTTTCACAAGCGGTTCCATCGTTTCAGGGTTAAAGGGGGATATCCCGCTGAGCAGCTCCATCAGCTCCTGCATGATGGCCGGTGTGTTCTCCTTCCATCTTTTCTTCACCACCTGGGGATCGTATTCCACCGGTGCTTCGAAAAAGAAAGAGGACTGCTCCCAGAGTTCACCCACAAAGGACACTCTTTCCCTGACCAGGGAAATGATCTTTTCCAGTTTTTCATTTTCCGGCTTAAAACCCCTGTTCCGGAGTTCGGGGGCAAACTGTGCTGCCAGCTCGGCGGGGGTCTTCATCTGGAGGTACTGGTGATTGTACCATCGGGCCTTCTCCGGGTCAAATTTGGAGCCCGATTTGCCCACCTTCTCCAGGGTAAACGCCCCTGCCAGCTCTTCGAGGGTGAAGATCTCCTGCTCCGTCCCCGGGTTCCAGCCAAGGAAGGCCAGGATATTCAGACAGGCTTCGGGAAAGTATCCGGCTTCCCGGTATCCCGAAGAGATCTCACCGCTTTCCGGATCCTTCCATTCGAGCGGGAAAACGGGAAAGCCCCCTTTGTCGCCATCCCTCTTGCTGAGTTTGCCCTTGCCGGTAGGCTTCAGGATCAGCGGGAGATGGGCAAAATGCGGCATCGTACTGTCCCAGCCGAAGGCCCGGTACATGGCCACATGGAGGGGCAGGGAGGGAAGCCATTCCTCACCGCGGATCACGTGGGTGATCTCCATCAGGTGATCGTCGACCACATTCGCCAGGTGATAGGTCGGCATGCCGTCCGATTTATAAAGGATCTTATCATCAAGCGTGGAAGCCTGGAAGCTGACAGCTCCACGGATCAGGTCGCTGACACCGATCACCTCCTCCGGCTCAAACTTAAAACGGACCACGTAGGGCAGCCCGTTACTGATCCGGCCAACCACCTCGGCCGGGCTCATATTCAGTGAATTGTTAAGCGTTCCCCGGCTCTCTGCATTGTAGGTGAAGGTTTCACCCTTCGCCTCTGCCTCGCTGCGCAGCCGTTCCAGCTCTTCCGGAGTGTCGAAGGCATAATAGGCCCGGCCCTTCTCGATCAGCTCAGCGGCATAACTGCCATAGAGCGTCTTCCGGTCCGATTGCCGGTAAGGGCCGTAGGGACCGTCCTTCCCCACACCTTCATCGGGTTCGATCCCGCACCAGCGCAACGATTCCAGGATGTACTCCTCCGCACCCGGAACATAACGGGTCTGGTCGGTATCCTCGATCCTCAGAATAAACGTGCCACCGTGATGACGGGCAAAAAGGTAATTAAACAAGGCTGTACGCAATCCCCCGATATGCAGGGGACCTGTCGGACTGGGTGCAAACCTCACCCTGACGTTCTGACTCATCTGGAAAATTTTCTGCAAAGATAGTAAAATGACCTCCGGTTTTAACCTTCTTTGCCGGCTGCTTTAAAACGGGGATACAGTTCATCCCTGACCCATGTAAAACCAGGCTCCAGACGAAGAATTTTCCGGTAAAGTTCGCCGGCCTGCGACCTGCGGCCGGTCTGCTCATAGGCAATGGCGAGACTGGTGAGGCAGTTGAGATACACCCAGTTGCCGGTAGTAAGCGCCGGCGCTGCCTCGTAATATCTTACGGCTTTCTCATACCAGGGGATGGAACCTTCTTTCGAGCCTCCGAAAAGCGGCGGACGGAAGTATTCCATGTTTGCTCTCACCTGCAGGGCAAAAGGGTTGATGGAATCCAGCCCGAGGGCCTTTTCTATGGCTTCCATGCTCCTGGGACCATAGATCACCGCTTTGTATTTTTCTACGCCCACCTTAAACCCGAATAAAGCCGATTCCAGACTGTATACCAGGGCTCCCGGCATTCGTCCCTGTTTCAGGGTTTCCAGCGCCTCTTCATTCTTCCTGATATAGATCCTGGCCGTTTTATGATCCTTCTCCGACATCAGGTAGGCAATATAGCCGTACTGTGCCACCGCCAGATCGTTCAGCAAAGCCCGGTTTCCCGTTTCCTTCCATTCCTTCTCCATATCCTCCATCAGGCTAAGCCAGCGATCCATCCTGCTGTCCCTGTATGCCTCATAAAACAGGCGGTCATAGCCCTGGGCGAAAGCCGTTATGTATAGAAAAATGAGTATACCAGTTATCGCAAATCGTTTCATCTTCATTATAATCTTTATAAAAAAGTCTTTTCACTGATTCCGGAAAATATCCTCTTCGTTTCAGTATTTCATCGCTGGTCGTCGCCATCAAAAAAACCTGCCGGCAGGTCTTAACCCCGGTGCAGTGACCTGTCTGCCAAATGAACGCCCGGATCCGGTAACGAAGCTAGCTAATTTTTATTAACGGTAGCTTCGCCTGATTTAAGCCGGTATAATTGCCACCAGGGAGTCCAGGGTGCTTCGTGGTGCTCGCGGTGATAGCCGAAAAAATAACAGGAAAGCATGGCCAGAAAATGGTTTCGCTGCAGGGTGCGCGCACGGTGTTTTCCCATTTCTTCCGTGTGCGGACGACGATGAGGGATCCAGGTACCAAAGAAAAACAGTTGGAAGGTCGACAGAAATGCCGGTACAATCCAGAATACCAGAAGCGCAGGAACCGGAACGATCAGTTTCAGCAGGTTGAAAAGCACAGCCATGATGAGGATCTGCCAGATCGTGGTGTACCTGACCATAAACATGAACCACCAGACCCAGAAATTCCGGCTCCCGTTGTAAAAATCGGGGTCCTTCTCTGTTGCCGGATATTTATGATGATCCATGTGATTCTTCACCAGCCGGCGGTACGACATGCCGGCAAAAAGGAAAACGGCAAGCATCCCGGTCAGCTTATTCAGCCGCCGGTTGACTGAAACCGTGCCGTGCATGGCGTCGTGACCGGTGATAAATAATCCCGTATACAGGTAAGTCTGAACAAGAATATGCACCCACATCCAGGGCGAGTCCCAGGCGACCTGTCCGGTGCTGAGACTCCAGGCCAGGTGGGCAGCCCATAGAAGGATGATTCCGGCAGCGATCAGTATTCCCATAGTTTTCCGAATGAAATGGCCAGGTCCAGCGCCAGGAAAAACAGGAACTGGATAAAGAAAAGTGCCCTGGCAACATTATTATCTTTGTTGATCAGTCCGCTTCGGGCGGCAAACAGGCTGAGGACAAAGGAGACCAGCAGCCAGGCAATATAATTCTGCAGGGGAACAGCCACCATATCCCAGCTCCACATATCCAGACGGATGGCAGCGGGTTCCAGCACAAAGTCGTAGGCCACCATAGCCACAGAGGCCAGCACTGCTCTGAAATAAAGATCATCGGTGAAGCCCGAAACCAGCACTGAGACAGCATAGATCAGCATGAACCAGTTCAGACCGATGATGAGGGGCGTGCCAAATAATTTCAGGCCAAGAGTGGCTCCATAATGATATTCACCGAAGACGACCCCGGTATTCACCCCGATCATTTCGACCAGTAATCCGGCCAGGAAGATCAACCCCGCCTTCCACCAGAAGCCACGTGCTGCCGGTCCGTGATAGATCAGCACCAGCAGCGTGCTCGCCAGCAGGGTAAAGGGAACCAGCCGGATAAAAAGGGGCCGGCTGAACGGAAAAAAGAGCCCGAGTAACCCGACGATGTAAAAGATGATGACCCAGGGAACAGGGTTTATCGCCCTGACCCGGTCCAATGCTCTTTGAAAAGTACTGTTCATTCCGGTTTATTTTTCATGTACCAGTTTATCCACTATTTCAGCCGAGGCCAGGCAGAGCGGAATGCCCCCTCCGGGATGAACGCTCCCACCAGCAAAATAGAGATTTTTCAGTTGCCTCCTGTTGTTGGGATGCCTGCTGAATGCCGCCAGACGGGTATTACTGCTGCTGCCGTAAAGCGAACCTTTCCAGGAACCGGTAAGATCCTCGATGCTGACCGGATTACGCGTGTACTCAAACAACAGGTGCTTCCTCACAGAGACACCGAGGTTACGCTCCAGTTTCTGCAAAACTGCCTCCCTTAATTTCGTTGTATAAACAACCCAGTCCTGCCCGTTGTTCTCCGGCACATTCACCATCACGAACCAGTTCTCCCCGTTTCCGGGTGCATCCCCCGAAACCCTTTTCGAACTGACATAAAGATATACCGTGGGATCGGCATAAAATTCCTTCTTTTTAAACAGGTAGTCGAATTCCTCGGCGTAGTTCTCCGAAAAGAAAATATTGTGCAGATCGGTTTGGGGGAACTTCCGGTCCATGGCCCAGTAAAAGATCAGGGCTGAGGAAGACCTTGGCTGAGTGAAGTATTTTCGCGGGAAAGAAACATCGGGCAAAAGCTTGCTGTAGAGAACATGAATGTCGACATCGCTGATAACAAGGTCGGCATACACCTTTTCACCTCCCGAAACGATCCCCCTGACCTCCTTCCCTTCCAGGATGATCTTTTCTACGGGGGAGGAAAAATGGAAACGCACGCCCAGTTTCTCTGCCAGTTTGCTGAGTTCACCGGCAATGCTGTACATGCCCCGCTCCGGGAAGAATGCACCCAGACTGTGTTCGAGATGGGCAATCATGGTGAGGGTAGCCGGAGCCTGTCCGGGGTCCGACCCGTTGTAGGTTGCGTAGCGATCGAAAAGCTGAACCAGGTGGGGCGAATCAAACCATTTGCTGTTGGCTTCGTGCATGGTCCGGAGAGGATCAATCTTTCGTACCTGCAGCAGGGCCCTGCGGAATGCCTTCGAAAGATAGGTGGATAGCCTGTTAAACGGGGAGCGGATAAATACCTCGCTCACCAGATCGTAAATCATCCGCTGGCGATCGAGGTAACGGCCGACGCTTGCACTGCTCTCCCCGGTAACCCTCTCCGCTTCCTCTCCGAAGCGCTGCGGATCCCCCCAGCTGTTGAGCACAGTTCCGTCTTCCCAGAAATACCGGGTTACCAGGTCGAGACGCCTGTATGGCAGATAATGCTGCATCTCCTGACCGGCCAGCCGGTACAGTTTCTCCACTTCACCGGGCAGGGTAAAGAGGGACGGACCGGTATCCCAGCGGTAACCATTCCAGCTGAGTTCTCCCATTTTGCCACCGGCCTGTTGCTCCTTTTCAAATACCTCCACCCGATAGCCCCGGCTGGCAAAGCGGATAGCCGAAGCCAGTCCGGCAATACCTGCACCGATAATCACCACATTTTTTTCCATACTCATCAAACAAAAATCACCATTCTTTGTTTAATGTTTTGTTAAATTTACTAAACAAAATATTTTGAAGGAAGTGAAAAAAGCGTTGATCGTGGGAACGGGCCTGGGTGGATTAACCACAGCCCTGCGCCTCGCCAGCCGGGGATACAGGGTGGAAATGATTGAGAAGTACCATCAGGCCGGCGGACGGTTGAACCAGTTGAAAAAAGACGGATTTACCTGGGACATGGCTCCGACCTTTTTCAGCATGAGTTACATCTTTGATGAATTCAACAAGGATTGCGGCATTGAAGCCCCATTTGAATTCGTGAAGCTGGATCCGCTCTACACGGTGCAGTTCCGGGATAAAAAGGAACGTTACGTGATCTACCGCGATCTGGATAAACTGGCGGAACAGTTCAGCGCCATTGAACCTGGTTTCAGGGAAGGAATGGACAGACTGCTGAAATCGTCGGGGAAATTCTTTCACGATACGGAAAATCTGGTCATCAACCGGAATTTCGACAGCATGGCCCAGTACCTGATGACCCTGGCAAGAGTGCCCTGGCACCACGGTCCGAAAATGATCAGGACGGTGTGGCAGGAGCTTGGAAGGCACTTCGATTCCGAAGAAGTGAAACAGATCTTTTCCCTGGTTGCCTTCTTTCTCGGCGCCACGCCCTACGACACCCCTGCCGTTTATACCCTCCTCACCTATACCGAGCTGGTTCACGACGGGTACCACAATGTGCGGGGCGGGATGTACCGGATCGTTGAAGGTCTTCTGAAAGAGCTTGACAAAGCCGGTGTAAAAATCCACTACAACACCGAGATCACAGGCTATGAAGAAGAAAACGGGGAGATTTCCGCGCTCACCGACAGGAGCGGGAAGAAATGGGAAGCCGATCTTTTCGTGATCAATGCCGATGCAGCCGGGTTCCGCCATGCGGTCCTGAACAGGAAAAAGTTCAGTGAAGAAAAGATGGACAAAATGAAATGGACCCTGGCGCCCTTCACCATGTACCTGGGTGTAAAGGGGAAAATTGAAAGCCTCGACCACCATAATTACTTCCTCGGAAACAACTTCGAGGAATATGCTTCAAAGATCTTCAAAAACAATATCGCACTGGATAAGCCTTATTATTATGTGAATGTGAATACCCGCTTCAACCCGGAAACGGCTCCTGCCGGGCACGAAAACCTTTTCATCCTCTGTCCCGTGCCCGATCTGAGGTTCAAGCCCGACTGGAGCGACAGTGATCAGCTGGCCGATCAGATCATCAGCGACCTTTCGGAGCGGACCGGCTACGACATTGCCTCAAACCTGGTTTCCCGCACCGTTTACAACCCCGTACACTGGGAAAAGATGTTCAATCTTTACCGGGGCAGCGGGCTCGGACTGGCACACGATCTGGATCAGATCGGCTATTTCAGGCCAAAAAATAAAGATGAGATGTACAACAACCTGTTTTATACCGGCGCATCGACCATTCCGGGAACAGGGCTGCCCATGACCGTCATCTCCTCCCGTCTTGTAACCGAAAGAATTACCCGGCAATATGGAACTATACAGTAAAAATGCCTTTGCTGTAAGCCGGCTCACCACCCGCAATTACAGCACTTCGTTCTCCCTGGGGGTCAGGCTGCTTGACCGCAGATTCCGGGACCCGATCTATGCCATTTACGGTTTCGTGCGCTATGCCGACGAGATTGTGGATACCCTGGATATCCCCCACAAAAAAGAACTGCTCGAACGCTTCCGTGAGGAAACTTTCACGGCCATCAGGGAAGGAATAAGCACCAACCCGGTGCTGCAGAGTTTCCAGTATGTGGTCAATGAATACTCAATACAGGACGAACTGATCGAAGCCTTCCTCAAATCGATGGAAATGGACCTCTACCGGAACAGCTACGACGAGCAAGGCTACCAGGATTACATCTACGGCTCTGCGGCAGTGGTCGGGCTGATGTGCCTGAGGGTTTTTTACCGCGGTCAGGACGAGGAATACCGGCAACTGGCCGGTCCTGCCAGGAAGCTGGGCGAAGCCTTCCAGAAGGTGAATTTCCTGCGGGATATCCGTTCCGACTACCGGGAACGGGGACGGATCTATTTCCCGGGTGTTGACCTGGATGAATTTAATGAGGATACGAAAAAACTGATCGAAGAGGACATTCAGGCTGACTTTGACGAAGCCTATCAGGGGATTGTGCGACTGAACAAGGCTTCGCAGCTCGGGGTGCTGATCTCCTATGCCTACTACCTGGCGCTTTTCAGGAAAATCAGACATACGGCTGCAGGCGAAATTTTGAAAAAAAGGTACAGGATCTCCAATTTCAGAAAGATCCTGATCATGATTTCCTGCTGGTTCAGGGTAAAAACGGGCCTTATCCGATGAAGGACGGCAGCTGGACATACGCACTGGTCCTGATCCTCTCGCTGGCCTACCCTCTCGCCCAGAGTTTTGAGAGACGACTGCGGATGTGGAAACGCTTCCGCTTTCTGTTCCCGGGTATCCTCCTTACTGCTATCCCCTTCCTGATCTGGGATGTGCATTTTGCCAGAACCGGTATCTGGGGCTTCAATCCGAACTATGTCGGTGATCTATTCATCGGAGGACTGCCCATCGAGGAGTGGCTGTTTTTCCTGGTGGTTCCCTACGCCTGTTTCTTTATCTACGAGGTACTGCGCTACTTCGTAAAAAAATTCTATTTCCCGGCAGCTTCCAGATGGATCATCACGGGATTGCTGATCCTGAGCATCCTGTCCCTTCCCTTCATTTACACCCGTACCTACACCCTCACCGCCGTATTGTTTGTGATCCCCTTCCTGGCACTGCAGCTCGTAATCCGCAGCTATGAGAAATGGCTCTCCGGCTTCCTGCTGATGTATCTTGTTTCCGCCATTCCCTTCCTGATCGTGAACGGCATACTGACCTCCCTGCCGGTGGTCTGGTACAACAATGCAGAAAACCTCGGGCTGCGGATCTTCACCATACCCGTTGAAGACCTGATCTACCTCATGGGCATGCTGCTTCCGGCGATGACCCTTTACCAGTACCTGCTGGGAAGATCGGGTAAGACCGAACTCCGGGGCGCGCCTTCCTCCGGCTTCTGACAGGCGTCACAGGACAGGCACTGTCCCTGTTACCCGGCAGGGCTCCTGCCCGGGCTGCTGCCTTTACCCTTCACCCGACGGGCGGGCCGCTCC
Source organism: Bacteroidota bacterium (assembly GCA_049325415.1). Lineage (GTDB taxonomy): Bacteria > Bacteroidota > Bacteroidia > Bacteroidales > JBMOLL01. The sequence goes on from JBMOLL010000101.1 coordinate 18,517, forward strand.
CTCCATCCCGCCTTAACCCTGTTTTAAATCATTTTTTAGCCTCAACTATTGTTCTAATTTCGCAGAACATTAAATCCTCAATTTTTTATGGAGAATATACTTGTGATTGGAGCGGCCGGACAGATTGGTTCAGAACTCGTCCTGGCGCTGAGAAAGATCTATGGAAACGAGCATGTATTTGCCACCGATATCAAGGCTGCCGCTCCCGACGTGGTGGAAGGCGGTCCCTTCCAGTTGCTGGATGTGATGGACGACAAGCAACTGATCCATTTCGTCATTCGCCACAAGATCACCCAGATCTACCACCTTGCCGCCGTGCTTTCGGGTAATGCGGAAAAGCTGCCCCTGCAGGCCTGGAACATCAATATGGAAAGCCTGATGAACATTCTGGAAGTGGCCCGAATGGTGGAAGAGGTGAAAAAGGTATTCTGGCCCAGTTCGATCGCAGTATTCGGCCCCACAACCCCCAGGATCAGCACCCCGCAGCTGACCGTGATGGAGCCGGTTACCGTCTACGGGATCTCCAAGCTGGCCGGCGAAAGGTGGTGCGATTATTATTACAACAAATTCGGGGTGGATGTCAGGAGTATCCGCTACCCGGGGCTCATCAGTTACAAGACTGAAGCCGGCGGCGGAACAACAGACTATGCCGTTGAAATCTATTATGAAGCCATCCGAAACGGGAAATACGAATGCTTCCTCAGCGAAAGTACCGCTCTGCCCATGCTTTTCATGCCCGACGCCATCAATGCCACCATCAGCCTGATGGAAACGGAACGTTCGAAACTGTCGATCCACAGCAGCTATAATCTCGGGGGATTCAGCGTTACGCCAAGGCAGATCTACGAGGAGATTAAAAAACACCATAAAGACTTCACCATCAGTTATAAGCCCGATTTCAGGCAGGCCATTGCCGATTCCTGGCCGCAGAGCCTGGATGACACCATTGCCCGGCTCGACTGGGGTTTTGACTATGAATACGACCTGGAGAAAATGACCAATATCATGCTCCGGGAAATCGGTAAGAAACTGGGTAAATAAACAAAAGAATACAAACTAAAACAGGACGTCATGTACGGAAAAATCAGGGAGCATTTGCAGAATGAACTGAAGTCGATCAGAGAAGCAGGTCTGTATAAATCGGAACGGTTGATTGCCTCCCCGCAGGATGCGGAGATCACCCTGACTACAGGGGCGAAAGTGCTGAACTTCTGTGCCAACAATTACCTGGGTCTTTCCAGTCATCCCGAACTTATCCGGGCCGGTAAGGAAGCCATGGACAGCCATGGATACGGCATGTCGTCGGTACGGTTTATCTGCGGCACACAGGATCTTCATAAAACGCTGGAACAGAAAATTGCGGAATACTTCGGAACGGAGGATACCATCCTTTATGCCGCCTGCTTCGATGCGAACGGCGGGGTGTTTGAGCCCTTGCTGGGCGAGGAGGATGCCATCATCTCCGACGCACTTAACCATGCTTCGATCATCGACGGGGTAAGGCTCTGCAAGGCCCAGCGCTACAGGTACAAAAATGCCGATATGGCCGACCTGGAAGAACAGCTGAAAGCAGCCCAGGCCCAGCGCTTCCGTATTATTGTCACCGACGGGGTCTTTTCCATGGATGGCAATGTGGCACCGGTCGGGAAGATTGTGGAGCTGGCCGAGAAATACGATGCGCTGGTAATGGTCGACGAATGCCATTCGGCCGGCGTTGTTGGGGAAACCGGGCGCGGGGTCACCGAACTTTACGACATCCGGGGAAAGGTTGATATCATCACCGGCACGCTGGGCAAGGCTTTCGGGGGAGCTATCGGGGGATTCACCACCGGGAAAAAAGAGATCATCGAGATGCTTCGTCAGCGTTCGCGTCCCTATCTCTTCTCCAACTCTCTCCCGCCAGCCGTGGTAGGCGCCGGGATCCGGATGTTCGATATGATGGCAGAAACCACCGAGTTACAGGACAGGCTGCATGAAAACACAAAATACTTCAACGAAAAGATGCAGGAAGCGGGATTCGACATCAAACCGACACAATCGGCCATCTGTGCCATCATGCTGTATGATGCCCGTCTGTCGCAGGATTTCGCCTCCGAATTACTGAAGGAAGGGATTTACGTGATCGGCTTTTACTATCCGGTGGTCCCGCAGGGACAGGCCAGGATCAGGGTTCAGTTGTCGGCTGCACACACGCGGGAACATCTCGACAAGGCCATTGCGGCTTTTACAAAGGTGGGAAAAGCGCTGAAGGTGATCAAATAATCACCACGACAGCTTACGGCGCTGGTAGCGGGCGTCGAACAACATCAGGATAAAGATGGCTGCCAGGATGGCAAGAACCGGCAGGGCCAGAGAGAAGTCAACAGCAGGCAGACTAAGGTTGCTGCCGGAGAACCATTTCTCGAGCATTCCCGGTTCATCCGATTTTTCTCCCAGCACGATACCAAGAACGGTGAGCAGGATGACAAAAGCACCGATCATAAGCTGCCCGGCCGGACCGATCAGCGGCTTATAGGCTGTGGGCGCGGTTTTCTCCTTTACCCTGTCCATTACGGCAGCGGTAAAGCCATCAGGTGCCTTATGCATGGCTGTTTCCCTGATTAATGCCGAATAGATTTTATCCTCTTCCATATTATAATAACGATTCAATTTCCGTACTTAATATCCCCGAAAGGATCTCTCCCAGTTTTTTTCGCGCGCGATGAAGCCTGATCCGGACATTGCCGCCCGATAAACCTGTTACCTGGGCAATTTCCTCCAGCGAAAGCTCCTCGAAATAAAAGAGCGTAATCACGACGGCATCGGTCTCGGCCAGCGATTCCATGGCTTCCTCCACATATTTCTTCCTCTCAGCCTGTGACAGCGAGCCCAGGCCGCTCAGATCGGGGGCTTCCCCGCTTTCCTCGGGAATCTCCTCCACCAGGTCGATGATCCTTGTCTTGCTCCTGATCACACTGATGCAGTGGTTATAGGCTATCCGGTAAAGCCAGGTGGAGAATTTCGACCGTTCCTGGAAGTGCTTCAGCGACCTGAAAGCCTTCACCATGATATCCTGAGCTGCCTCTGCAGCGTCCGTTTCGTTAACCAGCATCCTGATGCACAGGGTGTAAACAATATCCTTGTAGCCGTCGACTATCGGGGCAAATGCATTGACATCTCCCTCTCTGACCCTGCGAATGATATTTTTTACCTCTGTTTCGTTCATACAATCATTAGACGCCGGGATGAACGATATGTTACAGGATTTTTACCGCGTCGTGAAAATTATGTCATTTTTAACGATTGCGCACAATCCTGAACAAAAAAAATGACAGAATCTGTAACATGATTTCAGGAACTGCGTCAAAAGGGAAATTTTTGTTAAACTAAACAAATAATATTATGGCTGAAGATATCATTGTACCCATAGCGATTTTTGCTCTGGCATTCGGAATTGTTTACATCATTTTCTCCACCCGTCACAGGGAAAGGATGAACATGATTGAAAAAGGAATTGATCCCAAAACCTTCGTCAGACCGCCAAGTCAGAACAGCGGCGGACTTATCAAGTGGGGCCTGTTGATGGTTGGCCTGGGTCTCGGTTTCTTCGTCGGAAACCTGTTCGACACTTACACCGCCATGGAAGAAACGCCTGCCTATTTTGGCTCGATCATCCTGTTTGGCGGTCTCGGACTCGTGCTCTCCTATCTTTTGACAAAAAAGAACAATAACGTGGAATGAATCCCGCATGTCTTCCAGCCCGAACAGTAAAAGGGTAAAATAAAAAAGGACCGGTTCAGCCGGTCCTTTTTTTTGTTTTGCATCCTGAATCAGCCGCATTTGGAGGAGCCGCAGCTCTGGCAGATCAGGCAGCCTTCCTGGTAGATCAGGTTATCGGAATGGCATTCGCCGCATTTCTGCCCGCTCTTTGCTTTGGTTCCGTCGGGAATGTACTTTTTAAGTGCCCTGGCAACCCCTGCCGACCAGGTGTTGATGTTGTCGTTATCGAGCCTCAGGGAGGTGACCAGGTTAACGGCATCGACCACGGGCATACCATGACGGAGTACGCCGGAGATCAGTTTGGCATAGTTCCAGAATTCGCTGTTGAACTGGTGAGACAGTCCGCCCATGGTGACTTTGTACCCGTACTTGTCGACATACTGGAAGTCGTAACGTGTTTCTCCGCCTTCTTCCTTATTTTTGATAATGGTTCCTTTTTTCACGGATTTCGGAAGGGGGAAGTTATCATCATCCTTCAGACCGGTGAATATTTCATAGGGCTTGCCGTTCAGCAGACCAACAAAGGCCATCCAGTCTTCCTCGTCGTTTTTGAAGCGGACAATTTCAGCTTCCAGTTCGCGCGGCCTTTTGGTCGGGAAATCGCTGCTTTCTTCCTCTTTTTTATCGTTGGTTACCAGTACGCCGGCCCTGGATCCGTCACGATAAACAGTGGCACCTTTGCATCCGCTCTGCCAGGCGGTGATATACAGTTCACCGACCAGTTCTTCCTTCACATCGTTGGGCAGGTTGATGGTTACGCTGATGGAGTGATCGACCCATTTCTGGATTGCTCCCTGCATCTTCACCTTCTGCACCCAGTCGACATCATTTGACGTTGCCTTGTGATAGGGCGATTTGCGGATGATCTCCTGGAGGTCTTCGTCGTCGAAGCCTTTGACTTCCTCGGGATCCATTCCGTTCACCTTGAGCCAGGTGAGGAAATTATGATGAAAGACGTTATATTCTTCCCAGCTGTCGCCCACTTCATCCACAAAGGTGATATGCGCATCCTTGTCGTTCGGGTTCACTTTCCTCCGGCGCTTGTACACGGGCAGGAATACCGGTTCGATGCCCGAGGTGGTCTGGGTCATGAGGCTCGTTGTTCCTGTCGGGGCAATGGTCAGCAGCGAAATGTTGCGCCGGCCGTTTTCCATCATATCACTGATCAGTTCCGGATCTTCCGATGCCAGGCGCTGAATAAAGGGATTATCTTTTTCCTTGCGGGCATCAAACACGCCAAAGGCACCGCGTTCCTTTGCCATCTCAACGGAGGAGCGGTAAGCTTCCAGGGCAACGGTTTTATGTACTTCGGTAGAAAAATCGATGGCGTCTTCACTTCCGTAACGAAGGTTCAGGGCAGCCAGCATATCTCCTTCCGCGGTGATTCCCACGCCGGTGCGGCGGCCTTCGAGTGCTTTTTTCCGGATATTTTCCCACAGGTTGATTTCCACCCGTTTCAGTTCTTCTTCCTCCGGATCGCCTTTGATCTTATTCAGGATCACTTCAATTTTTTCCAGCTCCAGATCGATAATATCATCCATCATGCGCTGTGCACGGCCAACATGGGTTTTGAACAGGTCCCAGTTGAATTTCGCTTCTTTGGAAAAGGGATTTTCCACGTAGCTGTAAAGGTTGATGGCCAGAAGCCGGCAGCTGTCGTACGGACAGAGGGGGATCTCCCCGCAGGGATTCGTGCTGACGGTCCGGAAGCCCACATCGGCATAGCTGTCGGCCACCGATTCGCGGAGTATGGTGTCCCAGAACAGGATGCCCGGCTCGGCTGATTTCCACGCATTGTGGACGATCTTGTTCCAGAGGGTGCGGGCGTCAATATCTTTATAGTAGGTCGGATTATCGGAATCGATAGGGTACTGCTGGCGGAAGGATTTCCCTTCGACCACGGCTTGCATGAACTCGTCGGTGATACGGACCGAAACATTGGCTCCGGTGACCTTTCCCTGCTCCAGTTTGGCATCGATAAAACGTTCGGAATCGGGATGCTTGATGGAGATGCTCAGCATAAGGGCACCTCTGCGGCCGTCCTGGGCCACTTCCCTGGTGGAGTTCGAGTACCTTTCCATGAAAGGAACCACGCCGGTGGAAGTTAAGGCACTGTTGAGCACGGGGCTGCCTGTCGGGCGGATGTGCGAGAGGTCGTGACCCACGCCGCCGCGACGTTTCATCAGCTGAACCTGCTCCTGATCGATCTTCATGATCCCGCCGTAGGAATCGGAGGGACCGTTGTTCCCGATTACGAAGCAGTTCGAAAGCGAGGCAATCTGGAAATTGTTTCCGATACCGGTCATCGGTGAACCCTGGGGTACGATGTACCGGAAATTCCGCATCAGTTCGAAAAGTTCGTCGAAAGAAATGGGATTTGGATATTTTTTCTCGATACGGTAAATCTCCGATGCCAGCCTCCTGTGCATGTCATCCGGCGTCTTCTCATAGATCTTCCCGAACGAATCCTTCAGTGCGTATTTATTCACCCAGACCCTGGCGGCCAGTTCATCCCCTCCGAAATATTCCAGGGTCGCCTTTGAGGCCTCCTCGTAGCTATAGGTTTTATCCACCCGCACTTTTTCGGGGGCAACCTGAGCCTGTCCTTTCACTTCTGCGCCTTTATCAGCGAATACAAATTCTTTCTGGGGGGTTGTCCTTTCTGCCATACGTCTCTTTTTTTCAGTTTGCACTTTAATCCTGGATCTCGGAGGGGTGTAAAGTGCAATTTAACACACAGTATTGTTCGTTTCTCTCGAGTTATTAACACTTTCGCCAAGCATCCAACAACCTGATTAACAGAGGCTGAACTTATGCTACAGCCTGCGTTATGGACATAAAACTCCCTTTTTCCACAATCATTAACCTAGAAGGATTCTGCAAAAAGGAACCAATAGTCGGCACCAGGTGTGCTGGATTTGGAGAATGAAATTAGAATAAATCGGAGAGGTGTAAGGTGTAAAAACAGTCGTTTTTATTAACAAGAAATCAACGCCTGCTCTAAGCCAATAGCAGTCAAACATATGAGTTGTTCCAATTTAACCTGTAATTACATGTGAATTTTATATTGCTGACATTCTGCGCCTTAACTATTTCGTTTCTGATTAGCAGTCAGTTATACCCCGTACACATTGCGAATGAAAGGGTCCGGGATGACCAGGAGAAAAAGCCCGGGGATGGACGGAATCCTAAGAGGGGTCAAATCCCGTTCCGGGCCATTGTCAAAAAGTCTGACTTTACCGACGGTCATCCGCATACTTTAATGCCGGGTTCAGGCAGACCGGAATAGTTACTTCAGCATTGAAAATGCTGACTATCCAAATGAAAAAGGCTGCCGGTTTCCCTGGCAGCCTTTTTAAAATTAATTTTCCTGTCCGGAAATCAGAAGAAGTAACGAGCTCCGATCAGCAGCGTCCAACATTCTGTGTAGTTATAATAAGTAGAATAGGACTGTGTCAGATAATTGCCATCGTCATCCTTAACCATGGAGAAGCTGGGGACGTTGTTTCCGTCCACGCCTTCATAGGTCAGGATCTGTCCGTTGTTTGCACCGTACATATTCTTGCTTACACCCCATTCGCTGTTCAGCAGGTTTCCGAAGTTCAGGAAATCGACGGTGAACTGCAGGGTATGCTTGGTGTCACCGGAGTTAATACTGAAGTTCTGAGCAACACGCAGATCGAAGATATTCACCCAGGGAGCCCTGGCAGCATAGGCTTCAGCATACTGACCCTGGTGCTTTTTCAGGTAACTATCCTGTTCCAGGAAGGCAAAGAAGGCGTCCTTATCTTCAGTGCTGACAAACTGGATATCGTCCCTGTTGGCAGGAATGTAAATCAGGTCGGTAGCATAGCCATCGCCATTCATGTCATTCGTGTAGGTAAAGCTGTATCCACCTGCTGAATAACCTGAATAGAACAGATTAAATGAAGTCGACATGTGATCGTTCAAATAGGGGATTGTATAGGAGAACGACGCAATTGCCTTGCTGGGGATCACGTATTGTGAGCGCTGTACCCAGGGCAGGTGCGGACCATTCACTTCAAGAAGGCCGTTGTAGGCAGAGGCTGCGTTACTGCCCGGCATACCGGAGATCTCTTTGGATTCGGTGTAGGTATAGGCTGCCATAACGCTCATGTTCTTAACAGGCTGTGCACTGAGCGTGATATTCCCGATGGCTCCCCATCCTTCGCTGTTATTAGCCAGGACGTAAGCATTTCTCGAGGTATAGGTAAGCACGCTGTCGGCGGGGTAAATGTACCTGTCATCACTGCCGCTGAAACGATCCCAGCTTGCATCGGGCTGTTTCAGGTTATAGTTCTGCAGCATTACGCCATTGATGCTCTTCGTGAAGATCCCTTCCAGGGTAATCGTCATGGGGAAGGAAACCGGAAGATCATAGTCGACCGCCAGGGATGATTTCCATGCCTGGGGCATCTTGAAGTCAGGATCAATGGCATTGATATCGCGGGGTAAAACGCCCTGTTCGGGAGTAATGGTCGTCGGGAGATTGAGTGCAGTAATCATTTCATTGACGTCTGTGATCATCGGACCGGCAAGACCTGCCAGCGCGGGATCTGCACTGGTTACGTTGCCTGCAGCGTCATACTTTGTAACGGCTGAATAACTTCCCTGTACCATACCTGAGTTCGTTGGCATGTTGGTGAAGAACACCAGCGGCAGCCTTCCGGCGAAGAGACCGGTACCTCCCCTGAGTTTCATCGTCTTGTCGCCAAGAACATCCCAGGTGAAACCAACTCTCGGTGAGAACTGAACATTTGCAGTCGGCCATACACCGGTATTGATGTTACGTCCGCCGAAATCCAGTTCGAGAATGGCATTGTTGGTGATAATGTTGTCGACGTAGCGCAGGTAATCGGCGCGTACACCGGCAGTAAGCTTGAATTCGGGGCTTACGTTCCATTCATCCTGAACATAGATACCAACCTGATTAAATGCCACTTCAGCAGCCGGAGACTGTTCACCGTCGTAACCATAGGTCAGGGCGAAATCTCTCGGTGCAGCCTGATTCAGGAAGTCCTCAAGGCTGGCATAACGATAATAACCTGTTCCGTTACGCATGTAGGAGTTGTTTGCCATCTGATGTTCAAAACTTACCCCGGCAATAATTTTATGGCTGTTCAGGTTAAAGGTCAGGTTATCGATAACATTGAAAATGTTGTTGTTTACACCATTGTTCCAGGTGAACAATTCATAACCTGCAGAAATATAGGGCTCAAGAATCTGTGATCCGTCGGTATTGACGCCATACATTATATCAATAAAGGGGAATTTATCAGAATTGGAACCACGGATATCCTGAATCTTGGAGTAGGTGGTGAGGAACTGATTGGAAATCTTGTCGGAAATACGGCTGTTCAGATCCACAGACACTGAGTTTACGATATTGTCCATCGAATAGAGTGAATTCGAGAAAGCCATGGCATACTGGGAGATCCTGTCCATCGACCTGTTACGGAAACCGGCATCGGTGGAGTTACCGTTGGTGGGATTCCAGGCCTGGTTCTTGGTGTAATTATACCTTACGCTCAGTTTATTGGCGTCGTTGATGTTCCAGTCGATACGGGCAAGAAGTTTTCCGTTACTTTCGTTGGCCGGGTAATCGGTATAGGAACCCGGATCATATCCGTAATTATCAAGCAGGTGCTGACGGACCAGTTCCATATCGCCGGTGCTGGCTCTTGAAAGCATAAGGTCGGTATTGGCCACGCCGTCTTCCGAAGGCCTCCAGGTTACGACCTGTCCGGGCTGTAATTCATATTCGCCGTTGAAGAAGAAGAATAATTTATTCTTGATGATCGGTCCGCCCAGGGTAACCCCGTAAACATTCCTTGATTCGATATCACGATCGCCAAAATCCACATCGCCGATTTTATTTCCGCGCAGATTCTGGTTGGTGTAGTAGGTATAGGCTGAACCTTTGAATTTGTTGGTACCTGATTTGGTAACGGCATTGATCCCGCCACCGATAAAATTCGTCTGGCGAACATCGAAAGGAGCAATGACCACCTGGATTTCCTCGATTGCATCAATGGAAATGGGGGTTCCGCCACCGGGAAGGTTGGAGCTCAAACCAAAGTTGTTGTTAAAATTGGCTCCGTCAACAGTGAAGTTGGTGGAACGGCCATCACCGCCGGAGAAACTCATTCCGTTTGCATAGGGTGAATAACGGGCAATGTCGGCAATACTCCTGTTAATGGTAGGCATAGATTCCATCTGATCGCCAGAGATGTTGGTGGTTGCACCGGTTTTGCTGGTGGCAAATTTGGATGGTTTGGTGCCAATAATGGTTACTTCCATAACATCGATGGCGCTTTCCTTCAACTGTGCGTTTAAGGTGAAGGATTCACCCAGATACAGGGTAATATCCGTATAAGAAGCAGAAGCGTAGCCTACAAATGAAACTTTTACTTCATAAGGCCCGCCGGGACGCATACCCTGCAGGTTGAAATGACCTTCGGCTCCCGTAACTGTTCCGTACTGTGTTCCCGAAGGTACATGAACGGCAATTACCGTGGCTCCCGGCAGGATTTCGCCTGATTCCGACACCACGGTACCATTCATCCCTGAAGTGGTAACCTGCGAATACGCAGTGAGGGTCAGAAAGGAAAAAATGAAAAATGTAAGTAATAACTTAAGCCTGTTTTTCATAGATTTTAGTTTAAGGTTATAAATCGGGTTCAAATATAAGCGGGTTTATCTAGCTGCATGTGAAGTAAACATTAAGAAAGAATGAAATCGGATTTATGCCTGAGACACATGCATAAATCTAAGCTTATTCACACAAAACTGAAGGATAATTCAGGATGGATTTTTAAACGCAAAATCAACAATTTGTTCAGTTGCTCCAGCCCTTGATTTTACATAGGTTTCAGAAGATTTTCCCGCCGATATTAACAGCTCATTTTCCGATAGCAGGCGCTCAATTGTTAAGATCAGATTTTCTGCATTTTCCACCGGGAAGGCCGAATTGCGATCCACCAGGTCGACAGCCTCCTGAAATTTGTCGTAACGCGGACCGAAAATAACCGGGAGACCGTAGGCGGCAGCTTCAAGGACATTGTGGATACCGCGCCCGAATCCTCCCCCGATATAGGCTATCCGGGCGTAGCGGTACAGGGCGGAGAGGTGTCCGATGGTGTCGACAATGATAATCCCTGCAGCACTCTCCCTTCCCGACAGCAGGTCGGAAAACCTCACGGCACCGGGAAAACTGCGGGAGATCCTGTTGATCCTTTCTGCTGTAACCTCATGCGGGGCAATGATCCATCCCACCCTGTCGCCAAAATGCCTGTATGCCTCCTGAATAAGCTGTTCGTCGGGCTCCCAGGTGCTCCCGGCTACAAGTACCGTTTTTCCTTCAGCAAAAGCGGCAATTTCAGCAAAGCGTCCCGCCGAGCCTACAATCTCCAGCACCCGGTCGAAACGGGTATCCCCCGAAACCGTAACTGCCGTAATCCCGACACTTTCAAGAAGCTGCGCGGAACGCTCGTTCTGAACAAAAAAATGGGTGAAGAACCTCAGGAAGCCGCGATACCACCGGCCGTATTTCCTGAAAAAGATCTGCCTGTCCCTGAAAATCCCCGATACAAGGTAAACAGGGACCCTTTTCCTGTGTAACTCGTGAAGGAAATGGAACCAGAATTCATATTTAATGAAGAACACCGCTTTCAGGTTCAGCGCCGACACAAAACGCCAGGCATTGAATAGGGTATCTGCCGGCAGATAGGCCACATAATCGGCCCCGGCCCAGGTTTTACGCTTTTCATACCCGGAGGGCGAAAAGAAAGTAAGAAGGATCCTGTATCCGGGATATTCCTTCCTGACTTTCTCCATCAGCGGACGTCCCTGCTCAAATTCCCCGAGCGACGAACAGTGGAACCAGACCACCTCCTCCTCCCTTCCGATCGCACGGGTCAGGGCCGGGTACCAGCTACGTCTACCCCTGATCCACAGCCGTGCTTTACGGTTCCGGAGCGAAGCCAGGCGGACCAGGAATATGTAAACCTGGATGGATATGTCGTATAAAATCCGCATCATCTTTTCAGGCCTCAAAAATAGCGCTTAAATGGAAACACGGTGCACGGACCGACCGATCTTTTTCACCGCCGGGAAAGATTACCGTCCGGCAGTCAGCCGGCTGACGATCCAGACCGCCCCGAAAGCCAGCACAAAGGAGACGAAACGGACACTTACCCAGCTGTCGAGCACCGTGAGTTCCGACCAGACCACGGTAATGAGAAAGCCTGTGCCAAGCCCTGCCAGCACACCCTGCCAGGTCACTTTCTTCCACTTGAGCATCAGGAGGATCACCGGCCCGAAGGAGGCACCCAGGCCCGACCAGGCATAGGAGACCATGGAGAAGATGAGTTTATCGGAGGTAAGTGCAATGACAAAAGCCACAACACCGATCAGGATGGTAATCCAGCGGCTGGCCCGGAGCAGGAAGCGGTCGCTTACCACTTTTCCCAGTGTCCGGTGATAAAAATCCTCTATAAGCGAGGAAGTGATCACCAGCAGCTGGCTGTCGGCAGTAGACATCATCGCGGCAATGGCTCCGCTCACAAAGATACCTGCCAGCCAGGCGGGAAGAAGATCATTGGCCAGGCTGGGCATCACCTTCTCAATATCGTCGAAGTAGCCCTGGCCATATAGAGAGGCGCCTACCAGACCGATCACTATGGCACCCGTAAAGGCAGGAATGGCCCAGGCAAAAGCGATCCGGCGTGAGATGCGGATCTGCTCGGGACTCCGGATGGCCATGAAACGGGTCAGCAAATGCGGCTGACCCATGTACCCGAAGGCCCAGCTCAGTCCGCTGACTATCAGCGCCGCGGCGGCCCAGCCCGCTTTGCCGCCCGTAAAGGAAAGCAGGCGATGACCCGAGGAAGCAAGTTCCGTTCCCAGGTGGCTCTTCACTGCCACCTCCCCGCCGAGGATCTCCACCAGACCTGCCAGGGGCAGGATCACAAGGGTCCCGATCATGATGATCCCCTGAACCATGTCGGTCCATGCCACGGCAAAAAAACCACCCATCATGGTGTAGAAAATGATCACGGCAGCCCCGATAAACATGCCCGTCTCCTGGTTTATTCCGAAGGTCACATTCAATATCTTGCCGGCTCCGTTGAACTGAGCCGACAGGTAAAAAATATAAAAAAAGATGATGATCACCGTGGCGAGGATGCGTATCGCCGATCCTCCCCTGGGAAAGGCATTGGCCAGGAAACCCGGCAGGGTGATGGCTCCCGAGGCTTCGGAGGCTATCCGCAGGTCCTTCGCGATGACCAGCCAGTAGACAATGATCCCCGATACACAGCCGAGAGCCGTCCAGAATTCAAGCAGTCCCGAGGCATAGGCCGCACCGGGCAGACCGAGCAGGAGCCAGGCACTTTCCCCCGACGCCCTTTCCGAAAAGGCAATCACCCAGGGATTCAGTTTTCGGCTGGCAATAAAAAAATCGTTGTGGGATTCGTTCTTTTTGTAGGTGATGAATCCAACTACCAGAATGATAATCAGATACAGAATGAAACCAAGCAGTGCAAAATTCATAATTCTCCATTTTTACAGATCCCAGCCGTGAGACCATCTGCCTTACCAGCCTCACTCGCCAAGCGCCGGACTGTCGTCGGGCTGATAGCGGTAACGGATCAGGACCTCATAGTGGGGTGTACCGGAAAGACCAATGGCCGGGGTAATATCTTCAACCAGGATCTTGGCATACCGGCCCTCCGACGATCTGAAAAGCCAGAGCTGGTTCACCCTGAGGGTATCACTGATATCGCTGTAGGAAGAAAGTGTATCGGCGGCAAGCAGGGCGTCATAGGCGCTCCCGGCTTCGGACGGTGATGCATAGGTCCCTTTCAGCAGGAAAGCATGGAGATTTCCGGGTGAACTGAAACCGGTGGCTACGATATCTCCATTGGGTCTGCGCAGGTTCTCCAGCAGCAGGTCGGGAACATCGCTGGTTCCGGGATAGTTTACGTATTCCTCCGTTTCAAAACGGTAACCCTGAACATACCAGGTAAGCGTTCCGAACAGCTCGGAACTGAGGATGATCTCACCCGAATGGGTCTGATCCGGTCCCGAGGGACAGCCTGGAAGCAGGAACAGCAAAAACAGGCTAATCAGGTACCGGAATACTTTCATCGTTTTGCTCTTTTTTCAGAATGCGGCCATCAACAGCTCAATATCCTTGGAGGGGATGCCGTACCTTTCCCCGATCTGCTGGCTGGTAAGTATTCCTTTGTAGATGTATACACCTTTGCGGAAGCCGGGATCTTCCCTGAGATGGGTCTCGATCCCTCCGACGCTTCCCGTATTCAGCATAAGGGGCGCAAAAACATTGCTTATGGCGATGGATGCCGTTCGTGAAACAGCCGACGGGATATTCGGAACGCAATAATGAACCACACCGTGCCGGGTAAAGGCCGGATCCTGCTGGGTACGCGGTTCGGAAGTCTCGATGCACCCGCCCCTGTCGATACTGATATCCACGATCACCGCACCGGGTTTCATCTCCTTCACCATATCCTCGGTAACAAAAAAACCGTTGTGATAGCGGTCGAGGCGAACGGCTCCGATCAACACATCGGCCGATTTCAGGGCTTTGCGGATCACCTGGGGATGAAAGATCGAGGTGGGGATGCGCTGCCCGACCGTTTCCTGCAGCCGGCGAAGCCGGTGTATGGACTGGTCGAAGACCTTGACGATGGCCCCCAGGCCGAGCGCCGCCCTGACGGCATATTCAGCGGCAGTTCCGGCTCCGAGTATAACCACCTCCGAGGGAGTGATCCCCGTGATACCTCCCAGCATAACCCCTTTTCCTCCTCTCAGGTTACTCAGGTACTGAGCTGCGATCAGAACGGAAGTGGTTCCGGCAATTCCGCTCATGCTTCTCACCACCGGGTAGCAGCCGTGCTCATCCTGGATCCCCTCAAAAGAAATGGCCGTAGCCCTTTTCTCCATCAGTTTGCGGATATAGGTATCGTCCTGATGTGTGACAAGGTTATAGGAAGAAACGATGGTGCTTCTTTCGCTCAGCATTTCAATTTCCTCCAGCGTGGGCGGGGTGATCTTGAGCACCAGATCGGCACGGAACACCTCCTTGCGGTCGTCGGCAATGATCCCACCCATCTCAGTATACTGGCGGTTCTGGTAGTTGGCTGCGATACCGGCCTCCGATTCCAGCAGGACCTGGTGCCCGTTCAGGGTAAGCAGTTCAACTGCTTCCGGTGTAAGCGGCACCCGGCTTTCAATCTGGTGGTTTTCACGGGGGATCCCGATGATCAGCTTCTGCTGTTTTTTCGCCACCTCGAGCATCTCCTCACGGGGCATGAGCCCTTCTTTGGGCATTTTAAATTTTGAAGAAGCCGGCCTTTCCATTTCAGCGTAGTTTAGGGTCCGGTAAAATAAAACAAATCGGGGATATTGTCAAAGAAATGTACCGATTATCTGTGGAACAGGTCCCGATCAGGCGGACCAGTGAACGGAGTGCTCAGCCAATCTGCAATTCCCTGGCACCATCAGGAAGAACGCGGATATTGACCCACAGGGCCCTGTCGGGCATCAGGTCGGGTGCCTTCTCCGGCCACTCCACCAGGCAAAGGCTGCCCGAGTAGAAATAATCCTCGTACCCGATGTCAAGCAGTTCTTCCTGCCTGTTAATGCGGTAAAGGTCGAAATGGAAAACAGATTCACCGCTGCCGGTAAAATACTCATTAACAAGGGCAAAGGTCGGACTGTTCACCACCTGGGAGACCCCCAGCGCACGGCAAAGCGCCTGGATAAAGGTTGTTTTACCCGCTCCCATCTCCCCCGAAAAAAGAATGACCCTGTACTTCGCAGTATAAGGAAGGAAAAGCGTGGCTGCTTCGTCGAGTTGCGCCGTTGAGGGTACAGGTATGACGGTAGGCTGATCAGGCATTGGGTGAAAGTATGATGTAAGGGATGAGCATCTCCTCCATGGAAATCCCCCCGTGCTGGAAGGTATTGCGGTAGTAATTGACAAACTGGTTGTAATTATTCGGATAGACCAGGAAATCGTCGGGATTGGCGAAGATATAGGAGGTGCTCACATTCTGTTTGGGAAGATGGATAGAAGCCGGCCGGGTGATCTCCATAACTTCCCTGGGATTGTAATTCATATTTTTTCCCTGCTTGTAACGCAGATTGGTACTGGTCTTCCGGTCGCCGATCACCTTTACCGGATTGCTTACCCGGGTCGCCCCGTGGTCGGTAGTGATCACCACCTTGACCTTTTCTGCGGCCAGCAGGCGGAGCAGGTCCTTGAAGTAGGAATTCCTGAACCAGCTCCTGGTAAGCGAGCGGTAGGAAGTTTCATCATAGGCCAGTTCCCGGATCATGTCCATCTCGGTGCGGGCATGCGACAGCATATCCACAAAATTGTAAACCAGGACCACCAGGTCATAGTTCAGCAGGTCGCGGAACTCATCCACCAGCTTCTTGCCGGACCGCTGGTTATTGACCTTTTCATACATCAGGCTGTTCCTGAGACCCGAGCGGTTCATCAGTTCCCTGAGCAATTCCTCCTCAAACTGGTTTTTGGTCCGTTCATCATCCTCATCCACCCAGTACGAGGGAAAGCGGTTGGCTATCTCGCCCGGCATCAGTCCCGCAAACATTGCATTCCGTGCATATTGCGTGGCAGTGGGGAGAATGCTGCAGTATACGGTTTCATCCTCCACTCTGAAAAAACCGGAAAGTTCATCTTCCAGCACTTTCCACTGATCAAACCTGAGGTTATCGATCAGCAGGAAAAAGACCTTTTCACCATTCAGCAGCGGGAAGAGTTTTTGTTTTAACAGGGCCGGCGACAAGAGGGGACGAGAGGATTCACTGAGGGTGAACCACCCCGGGTAATTATTCCTGATGAAACGGGCAAAAGACAGGTTGGCTTCCGCTTTCTGATGCCGGAGTATGTCTTTCATCCCTTCATCGTCGGATCCTTCAAGCTGCAGTTCCCAGAATACAAGTTTCCGGTATAATTCGGTCCAGTCATCAAAGCCCGACGCCATATTGATCTGCTGTCCGATCTGCCCGAACTGTGTCTGGTAGGACGAGGTGGTCTTCTGTGTAACCAGCCGCCGTGTATCGATATTCTTTTTTATGGCGAGGAGGATCTGGTTCGGGTTCACCGGTTTGATGAGGTAATCGGCGATCTTGCTTCCGATGGCCTCATCCATGATATCCTCTTCCTCGCTTTTGGTGATCATGATCACAGGAACCGTCGGCGAAATATTCTTGATTTGTTCAAGGGTCTGCAGGCCACTCAGTCCGGGCATGTTTTCGTCGAGGAAGATCAGGTCGAAGTCGCTCTCCTCCACCATCCGCAGGGCATCGCTCCCGTTGGCCGCGGTGGAGATCCGGTAGCCTTTCTCCTCAAGAAACAGGATATACGGACGCAAAAGATCAATCTCATCATCGGTCCAAAGGATATGTATCTCTCTTGGCATGCCGTTTACCAGTTATAATTACTTTCGAAAAAGATCAGATAGGGCTTCAGGTCCTTGCTCTGGATCAGTTTGTTATAATTGGTACCCGATACGGGCAGGAGGAAGTATTCCGTGGCCGGGATCTCACCCATGATCTCGGTTAGGGATTCGCGTACCTGACCGGCATAACGTGAAGCTCCCTGAAAATTATTGAAAGCCTTGACAACGATAAGGTTATACTGATTATTCAGACTTGTCTTTTCGATCTCAAGATCGTATTTATTGAAATTGTCGAGGTTGAAGTTCAGCAGGTTAAAGCTGACCTGGTTCAGATCTTCTTTCCTGTTAAGGGCAATCATGAAGAAATGGAGTTCGGCAGGATTATACATGTAGATCTCCCGGGCCTGCTGTTCCTGCTCTTTTTCCTTGATTACGGGGAAGGCCTCGTACATATAGGCGACCACATCCCTGGCCAGCGGGGCAACCTCAGAGTTCGGGTAACGGGCAATCAGTGAATCCAGCGCTGATTTCATCACTTCCTTGCCTTCCACCGCGCCCAGTGACATGGCTCTGAGGTAGGTGAATTTGGGCAGCAGAGCATCCCCGGGATAGGCTTTCAGTGCCTCGTCGCTTCGCCGGATCACTTCCGGATACCTTTCCTGTTTATAGGCTTCATATACCTGTTCATAGAGCAGGACAATCCTGTTTTCCTCAGCCTCCAGTTCCTTAATGTAATTGGGATTGGTAAGGAGTTTGGCCAGATGGCTTTCGGGGTATTTCCTGATCAGCAGATCCCTGTAGAATGCAGCCTGCGTGGGGTTCTGAACGGTGTTGAAGAGCTCGTAGAGCTGGTAATAACCGGTCATGGTATAATCGCCGTCGGGATAACGGTTCACCAGTTTCTCAAAGGCATCAATGGATTTCTGGTAATCGAACAGCTGGTCCTTATAGATGGTTCCCATCCGGAACAGGGCCTCTTCCAGCAGTTTGTCGGAAACCGCCAGGGCCGAGTCGCTTAAGGGTATGTTTTTCAGGTAATATTCCCGGGTTTTATTGTCGATGAGCTGTCCCGACTTGTCGCCTCCATTGGCCGCTTTGCCCTCCCCATCCGATTCAAGAAGGACGGAAATGTTCTGACGATTCTTCCTTCTCCAGTTATCTTCCAGTTTGCGGTCGCCCCATTTCATGCGGAATTCGGGCTGACCGAAGCTTTTGGCATTCAGGTTGTAGAAGTACCACTTACCCCCCTCCTGCTGGGTGGAACTGAACGAACCCATGCTTCCGTCCTGAAAAGCCGACTGGTTGTACCTCAGGGCTTCCATGGCTTCCTGCTGTTTCCGGGCTGCCTCTGCCTCCTCTTTCCTGACATCCTCGATGATCCTGTCGATTACGGCAAGCCGCTCAGGTTCCGGCATGGCAGCCAGGCGCTGAACACTGTCCTGCAGGATATAGGTATTCATATTCCTGACCAGACTTGTCAGGCTTTTGGAACGAACCATGAGCTGTGCATAATCCGGGAAGGCCGGATCAAGAAGATTCATGGCCGTATCGTAATAGGCAGCGGAAAGGGTATAGTCGGGACGGCTGTAATAGATCCTGGCAAGAGTGATGCAGGAGAGTCCCTTCTGATAATTATTCTGCAGGCTGCTGGCCACCGATTTGTGATATAACTCCACCGCTTCCTCCTCCTTGCCTTCACTGGCAGAGATGTTTCCGAGAGCGTAATAGATCTGGTCGAGATACTCCTTGTTCTTACTGTCTTTCAGCATCTTCTGCAACAAAGCCCTGATCTCCGCACTGTTTCCGCTGCTGGCATCAAAGGTGCCGGCCATGTTCACCTTGGCATTGAAAGCCATTTCGTAAGGCGGGTTCAGTTTGAGAACATCTCCAAAAGCCTTCGTCGCTTCGGCCTTCATATCGCACTCCTGATAGAGCTGGGCGAGGATATAACTGTAACGCTGTTTCTCACTCTTTTGCTTCACATAGGGCAGCGCCCCGGCTAGTGCCGTGGCTGCTTCGCTGTATTTCTTTTCGGCTATCTTCAGTTCGGCAACGGTTGTGTTGAGTTCCAGCCTGAAATCGTCGGGGAAATTCTCGTCGGCCAGGAGAATACCCGTAAGCCGGTCGGCTTCCCTGAGCTCGCCGATCATTACATAAGATCTTGCCAGCCAGGCCATGGCCTGGTATTTGACCGGCTCTTTCGGAAAAGTGTTGATCACATGTTTAAAGGTTTCTCCTGCAAGGAAGAATTCCCCTTTGTACATGTAAGCCATTCCCATGAGCATGTAGGAATCGTCGACCCATTTATTGTATTCATTCTTATCGTAGAACTCTTTATCCTTAGGCGACTGCCCTCCTTTCTTGAGCTCGGGTTTTGCAGTGATGGAATGAAAGGTCACCACCTTAGAGGCTTTGTCGATGGCCCGCTGCATCTGCGGGGAGATGGACTGGACGATATTCTGGTCGTGATAATAGAAGAGCGGGAGGATGCGGGTATAGTCATCCTGCTTCATATCCTCCGCCTTCAGCAGGCCCTTTTTATAACTTTCGTTCCCGTTGAAGTAAATATTGTAGTGGGAAGTGAGGTTATGATAAGCCCGTGTAGCGCCTGTATTCTTCTCGACGCTGCAGGAAACTGCCGTGAATAACAGCAGCAATGACAGTATCTGGTATATCCGGGAGTGAGCCAACAAACTGCAAAGGAATTTTACTATATAACTGCTTTTAAAACTACTTATTTTGCAATAAAATAAAAATTTTACCTCTCAACCCCGGCTCCTCTCAGGTCAGGCATGTACGTCGATCACTTCCCTTATCTCGGGAACTTCCTTCCTGACTGCAATCTCCACCCCGGCTTTCAGTGTCTGGTAGCTGAACGGACAACCATTGCAGGCGCCCTTCAGTTCGACTTTCAGCACTCTGTCGTCGGTGATCTCCACGATGGCAATATCCCCGCCATCGGCCACCAGGTAGGGGCGGATGCGCTCGAGTGCCATTTCAACCCTGCTGTGCAAATCTTCCATGACTTAATATATTAACTGTTTTTACCTGATCGTGATCTCAACCTTCTGTGTCGGGTCCTGGTCCTCGTTCCTCCTGATCACAGCAGCTACTACCGCTTCGGCCAGACTCACAAAGGCTTTTCCGTCAATACTATCCGGATCAAGGGCGACGGGTTTACCCCGGTCTCCGGCCTCGCAGATCCCCTGCACCAGCGGGATCTGTCCGAGCAGCGGAAGCTTCATTTTTGCCGCCAGCTGGCTGCAGCCCTCCCGCCCAAAAATATAATACCTGTTCTCAGGCAGTTCTGCCGGTGTAAACCAGGCCATGTTCTCCACCAGGCCCAGCACCGGAACGTTGATCTTTTCTCCCCTGAACATGCTGATTCCTTTAATGGCATCGGCAAGTGCCACCTGCTGCGGCGTGCTCACTATGATGGCGCCGGTAACGGGAACCTCCTGGACCAGGGTCAGGTGAATATCACCGGTTCCCGGAGGGAGATCGATCAGAAGGAAATCCAGTTCCTGCCAGTCACCCTGGGTGATCAGTTGCTTAAGCGCACTCGTGGCCATCGGTCCCCGCCATACAAGGGCGTCCTCCTGGCTGACAAAGAATCCCACGCTGAGGATTTTCACCCCGTATTTTTCCACAGGTACGATCCACTGGATTCCGTCCTCTTCCCTGGCAACAGGCTGAGCATCTTCCGCATCAAACATTTTTGGCACAGAGGGACCGTAAACGTCGGCGTCGATCAGCCCGACGGCGAAACCCTGGGCAGCCAGTGCCACGGCCAGGTTGGCAGCCACGGTGGACTTACCCACTCCGCCTTTGCCGGAAGCGATCGCAACGATATTTTTAACACCGGGCAGTACCTCTGGCTTAACCGGCCTTTCGGGTACGATGGTGGCAATGTTTCCCTCGATCTGAACATCTTCCCCGAGTCCGGTCTTAAGTGCACGCACACAGGCCTTCTTGATCGACTGTATAAAGGGATCGTTCGGCCTCGTGAAACGAAGGGAAAAACGAACTTCGCTGCCGCTGATCTTAATGTTTTCGACCATCCCGAGTGTGACAAGATCCTTCCTGTGTTCGGGATGTTTTACCTTTTTTAGGGCCTCTAATACCGCTTCCTGACTGATATTCATGCTCGCTGATTTCGAAGAGCCAAATATAGCTATTATTTTTATTTAATCCATTTTACCGTAACGAAGTCCATGGTTTTACAGAACGGATCCGGCTTAGAAGCCCAGCTCCCCGATGGGGTCCCAGAAAAGCTCTCTGAAACGCACCACCTGGTCGTCGACGACTTCAACACCTTCGCTGCGCAGCAGTTCTTCCATTACCCTGGATCCGCCAAAATGGTGTTTCCCGCTTAAAAGGCCGTTCCGGTTAACCACGCGGTGCGCCGGGATAAAGTCTTCGCCGGAATGGGAATTGTTGAGTGCCCAGCCAACCATGCGGGATGCCTGCGGTGATCCGAGATAACGGGCAATAGCCCCGTAAGTGGTCACGCGGCCCGGCGGGATCAGGCGTGTGATTTCATAAACCTGCTCAAAGAAATTATCCGTCCGTTTCATGATCCGTCTCCACGATTTCACGTCCGGAAGGCAGGCGGAAAGAAAGGTACTTTATCGGGATCCCCTCTGCCGTGTAAATCCCCTCATAATAGGTTTTGATGGAAAGGATATCCCCCGCTGTACCCGAGCCGTAGAGATCGGGAAAGTCGCTCACCACCTCCAGCTGGTTAAAGTTCACCAGGTTGCGGGTATAGTCATAGAGAAAACTGCTGTCGGTTTTGAGATGCACCAGGCCGTTTTCCTTCACGAAACTGCGATAGGAGTTTAGAAAGGAGGAACCTGTAAGTCTTTTCTTGCTTCTGCGCTCCTTTTGCTGGGGATCGGGAAAAGTGATCCAGAGCTCGTCGATCTCGCCGGATCCGAAAAAGGAAGCAATGAGTTCGATACGGGTGCGGAGAAAAGCCGTGTTCTCCAGCCTGTTCTCATGGGCGAACTTCGCGCCTTTCCACATCCGGGCTCCCTTGATGTCCACCCCGATGAAGTTTTTATCCGGAAAGCGCTGTGCAAGTCCTACCGTGTACTCCCCTTTACCGCAGCCAAGTTCCAGTACTATAGGATTTGCATTGTGAAAAACCTCTTTCCCCCACTTACCTTTCAGAGGATAGTCGTTCCGGAAAACATCCCCGAATGGAGGCTGAAACACCCGGTCGAAATGCTCCATCTCGGAGAATCTTCTGAGTTTGTCTTTTCCCACGCTGAAACGATTTTTATTCTTCCGACTTCACGATCCTCACCCCTACGTCACTTACCGGCACCGACGGGATCCGCATGCCCTGTTCCACGGAGATGCGGTAAGTTCCGGGTTCCGGGAAGCGTATTTTCCTCTTGTACTGGAGACGCAATTCCTTCAGATCACCCAGTCCTTTACCGTTCCACGTTCCGTCGGGGCGGGCAAGGATGAAATTCACCGTATCGGTGATGGCCTGGTTATGCGGTCCTTTCAGATGGACGAACATATACAGGTTACTCACCGGGTAATTCCCCCGGTGACGCACCTGAAGATAAATATCATAATAGGAAAGGGTGTCTTCCACCACCGGGCTGAACTCCTGGATATCCGACCAGGTCCATCCTTCCCTGTTTATCCTGTTAAACTGGTCGTACAACATGTTCCTGTCGCAGGAGAAAAGGATGATTACCGGCAGCAGAAATAATGCAGCAAAGAAAAGAGGCCTTTGCCGCCGGTTCAGCAAATGGAAGTTGCTGTTAGGTTTTCCCATGATCATTTGTTCTTCCGTTGGTTCCGTGGCGGACGGCGCTTGTTTTTCCTGTTTTGTTTCTCAAAACGGGTGAGGCTGTCCTGACCGACAACATTCTGATAATCCAGTTTGACTTCCTGCTTGCTTTCGCGTGTTCCGTCGATCAGGTTGTCGGGCAGTTTTCCCTGGCGGTTCATCTCCATGATCTGCTTCACTCTTTCCAGGGGAACAGGTACGAGGCTTCCGGCCATGTCGCCGTCAAAAGTGTACCAGATCACTCCCCGGAACACGTCGGTTTTCTGGTGTCGTGCATCGCCTTTCACAGTCCGAAGCACCACATTCCTGTCGGGATAATCCTTCTGAGCATCCACGTAGCAGGCGAGTTCGTAGTTCAGGCAGCATTTCAGCTTTCCGCACTGTCCGGCCAGTTTCTGAGGATTGAGTGAAACCTCCTGGGTTCTTGCAGAATGGGTGGTTACCGAAACAAAATTCGTGATGAAAGTCGAGCAGCAGAGTTCCCGCCCGCAGGTTCCGATCCCGCCGATCCGGCCGGCTTCCTGCCGTGCACCGATCTGGCGCATCTCGATGCGGATCCGGAAAGTCTCGGCAAGGACCTTGATCAGTTCGCGGAAATCAACCCTTTCGTCGGCGATATAATAAAAAATGGCTTTCGTTTTGTCGCCCTGGTATTCCACATCGCCGATCTTCATGTTCAGACGAAGCTGACTGGCAATTTTCCGGGCCTTCAGCATCGTCATGATCTCCAGGTCGGTAGCCTCGCGCCACTTGTCAATATCCACCGGCTTGGCCTTGCGGTAAACCTTTTTCAGCTCATCGTGCCCGGCCTCATGACGGGTTTTGCCCAGCTGCTTGTTAACGATCTCCCCGGTAAGGGTGATGATGCCGATGTCGTGACCGGGAGATGCCTCAACAGCAATGATGTCCCCTCTTTTAAGACGGAGTTCATTGACGTTGCGGTAGTATCCCTTGCGGGTGTTCTTGAAACGGACTTCCACGATATCGGGAATGTCGTTCTCGGGCGTGACATCCCTTAACCAGTTATAGGCCTCCAGTTTTCCACAGGGGCTGAAATAATTGGTCAGGCGGTCACGGTTATCATTATTTATATCAAGGTGCTGCTCACTGCAGCAACCTCTCGCGAATAAACTGTCCATCCGGTACTTTGTATATATGGAGACGGACCAAAGCCGTCAGAGGCAAAGGTAATGATTTCTTAAGCATTTCAAAACATTGCCTATTGCCCGGCAGGTGCCGTTTTCCGCAACTGCATGATGATGGTTATCGCCATGTCCATCAGCGCAATACGCGCATAGGCATTGGCCTCGATATAGTTGGCCGTATCGTTGAAAGCGGCGGCAATCTCCATCACGCTCTGCCGGTTGATAAAGGGAGCAAATTTCCTGGAAAACTCCGTTTCCTCCCCCGACATGAAAGTGATCTCATCTTTTTTGATGTTCAGCATGAAATTCTCCCTTACCATCCGCAGGCCAAAGGTAAGGAACTGCTTGATCCTTTCCCTTCCGAGTCCCGACACGCGATCGACCCATTCGCTGATCTCCCCCATTTTCCGCTGATAGGCCAGCCTCATCAGGGTGGCAAAAAGCTCGAAGTTGGCATGTTCCTGCTCATCGTTTTCGGCTACTACCAGGGCCAGGCTGAAATTTCCGTTGCCTTTTCTTACGGCGTCTGATATAATGCCCTCATCACTGAAGCCTCTTTCCCTCAGTCCGCGCCTCACTTCTTCTTCACCCAGCGGCGGAACCCTCAGCAACTGGGTTCGGCTGAGTATGGTGGACAATATCAGTCCGGTATTCTCCGAAACCATGAGGAAGAGGGTCTTTGGCGGTGGCTCTTCGATCATCTTCAGCAAAGCATTGGCAGCCGCCTGGTGCATTTTCTCCGGGAGCCATATGATCATGATCTTGTACTCGGCTTCATAGGATTTGAGATTGAGCTTCCGCAAAATCTCGTTGCTTTCATTTTTGCTGATCAATCCCTGCTTGTTTTCAGCATCAATGGCTTCATACCACTGATTTTCATTGATATAAGGATTTTTCAGCAAGGCCTCCCTCCATTCGGCGATATAATGATCACTTACCGGATCCTTGCTGATCTTCGAAGTGGTCATGACCGGAAAAACAAAATGCAGGTCGGGATGCACCAGCCCCGAATACTTGATGCAGGAAGGACAGGTTCCGCAGGAGTCATTCTCTCCCCTGTTACTGCAGGAAATATACTGTGCATAGGCCAGGGCGAGGGATAACTTGCCACTGCCCGGAGGACCGAAAAACATCAGGGCGTGGCTGATGCGCTCTTCCTGAACAGTCCTGATCAGGCGTAGTTTAAGATCTTCATGACCCAGCAGATCCCTGAATTGCATAGTCTGGATTTTTTACCTTTCAACACTTGCACAAATGTAACAAAAAAGACACTCGGGAAAGAGCAGATTTCTGAGCTGACCGATTCCTGCACGGGGAATCCGGCCTGACTCACCGTTTCTCCATCGCCCTTCGTACAGCGTAAATTGAATGGAATGTTCTATAACAGTTTTCAAACCTTTTACTAACTTTGGGGAATTGTTCAGGTTCTGTTAATGTATTCACAATAAAATAAAAACCAAATGCAAACGATTGACAATTACAATTTTGCAGGAAAGAAGGCGATCATCCGTGTTGACTTCAATGTTCCGCTCAACAGTGCATTCGAAGTAACTGATGATACCCGTATCCGGGGTGCATTACCCACCATAAAGAAAGTACTGAAAGACGGTGGCTGTGCCATCCTGATGTCGCATCTCGGACGTCCGAAAGGGGCTCCGGAGGAGAAATACTCCCTGAAGCATGTGATCCCTGTTCTGTCGAAACACCTCGGAATGCCGGTGAAATTTGCCGACGACTGCATCGGGGCCCAGGCCGACAGCATGACAGCTTCCCTGAAGAGCGGCGAAGTGCTCCTGCTTGAAAACCTCCGTTTCCATGCCGCGGAAGATAACATCAAAACGCCCGAGCAGAAGGAAGCCACCCGTGCCTTCGCAAAAAAACTCAGCACCTATGCCGATGTTTACGTCAACGATGCCTTTGGTACGGCTCACAGGGCTCATGGTTCCACCGCTGTAATTGCCGATTTCTTCGACGAAAAGAGCAGGATGTTCGGTTACCTGATCAATGCCGAACTGGAAGCCATGGAGAAAGTCCTTCTGAGCGCTGAAAGACCTTTTACCGCCATTATGGGCGGCGCCAAGGTTTCCGACAAGATCCTGGTTATTGAGAACCTGCTCGACAAGGTCGATAATCTCATTATCGGTGGCGGGATGACCTATACCTTTATCAAGGCCCGCGGCGGGGAGATCGGAAAATCACTCTGCGAAGAAGACAAGCTGGATGTGGCCGCTGAACTGGTGAAGAAAGCCGAAGCCAAAGGTGTAAAGCTGATCCTTCCGGTCGACCAGATTCTTGCCGACCAGTTCGATAACAATGCCAAAACCGAAAAAGCCGATATCGACAAGGGCAAAGCCGGATATATGGGACTGGATATTGCCGATAAGTCTATTGCTGCCATCAGTGAGGTGATTAAAAATTCCAAAACCATCCTCTGGAACGGACCGATGGGCGTATTCGAAATGCCGAATTTCCAGAAAGGAACCGTCAGCATTGCCCAGGCTATCGCCGATGCTACGGCCAAAGGAGCCTTCAGCCTTGTTGGCGGCGGGGATTCCGTGGCTGCAGTGAACCAGTTCGGACTGGCCGAAAAGGTCAGCTATGTTTCGACCGGTGGCGGTGCCATGCTGGAATTTATCGAAGGAAAAGTACTTCCCGGCATCAAAGCCATCAGGGGCTAAGATCGCTTTAAGCAATGGTCTGCCCGGGCGGGCAGGCCATTGCTTTTTTATTCCCTATCTTTGCCACATGAAAATTCCGGAAGCAGAACGGATATTTGCCATTGAAGACAAAGCAGACTTCGAACGCTGTGCCATGGAACTCTTCCGCTACCAGTCGGCTGCCAATCCGGTTTATCGTGATTATCTCGCTTACCTGGGAAGAGACCCCTTAAAGGTGAGGAGCCTTTCGGACCTGCCTTTTCTCCCTATTGGTTTTTTCAAGACTCATCGTGTACTTTCCGGAGATCAGTTGCCTGAACTCCTCTTTGAGAGCAGCGGCACCACAGGCGACCAGTCATCGAAGCATTATGTCACTGATCCTGAACTATACCTGAAAAGTCTCACCCGGGGCTTTGAGCGGGTCTACGGCCCGCCATCCGACTGGTGTATCCTTGCACTCCTTCCCTCTTACCTTGAGAAGGGGAATTCCTCCCTGGTTTACATGATGGAGCAGTTGATGAAGCTCTCGGGACATCCCGACAACGGGTTTTACCTCAATGAACCCTCTTCCCTGCATGCGATCCTGGAAAAAAGAAGAGCCGATGCCTTTCCCGTCATGCTGGTCGGGGTGAGCTATGCCCTTCTTGATCTCGCTGCCGATTACCACGGGAAAATGCCCGAAGGTATCGTTGTTATGGAAACGGGCGGAATGAAGGGGCGCAGAAAAGAGATGATCAGGAGTGAACTCCATGAACTGCTGAAAAAGGCTTTCGATTGCGGGGAGATCCATTCGGAATACGGGATGACGGAACTGCTCTCCCAGGCCTACAGTACCGGGCATCAGTTATTTGAAACTCCACCCTGGATGAAGGTACTGATCCGCGACAGCTATGATCCCTTTTCTCTGGTCGCTGAAGGTCAGACCGGGGGGATCAATGTAATTGACCTGGCCAACATCCATTCCTGCGCCTTTATTGCCACCTCCGACCTGGGCCGCATCCTTCCCGACGGACGCTTCGAGGTGCTCGGACGCTTCGACCAGGCTGAAGTGAGAGGTTGTAACCTGATGGTCAGCTGATCCCCACCATCCCCCCGGAAACAACGAACTTCATTGCCTCAGCAGCAGGAATATCAAGTGGCCGTACATGTTCGGAGGGAACGATAAACATCTCCCCCGAGAAATTATAGGAATGGGGAAAATAAACGGCTACCTTGTCTTTGATACCCAGGTTCAGGAGGTCATCCTGGGTCAGAAAACCGATTTTCTCCAGTTCGCTCACGGTGTTGACCTTCACCAGGACCGGGTTACTGAATTTTTTCTCCTTTCCGACCAGGGCTCCGAACAGGTCCCTGAGGGTGTTGTACACATCGCGGATGACCGGGGTTCTCCCGATGATCCCACGGATTAGTTTCCCGACCGGTCGGGCGATAATGGTTTGCCCGATCCAGCCTATCAGGGTAATAAACAGGATGATAAGCAAAAGTCCCAGTCCGGGGATCCTGAATCCAATCCAACGGAGGAAATATTCTTCGAGCAGGCCATCGGTAAAGGTGAAAACGAAATAAATGATATAAAGCGTGATACCGATGGGGCCGATATAGACCAATCCCTGCAGAAATAACCTGAAAATCTTCTTCATGATCCGAGTTTTTAATCGGCACAAAGATACCTCTTTTTAAGAAGCCCTGCCAGAATCCCTGATCACTGAAGTGAACGAAGCTGCTCCCGCGTTTTTCCCGGCAATCCGGCAACCACCAGTTCGTAAGAGTGATCGATCCATTCCAGTAACTCCGTACGCGAAACCGAACCGTCGAGCAACACTGTGTTCCAGTATTTCTTATTCATGTGATAGCCCGGCAGAACGGAACTGTAATGCTCCCGAAGCGAGAGGGCTTTCTCGGGATCACATTTCAGGTTAACCGACCGGTCGCCGTCGAGACTGGCAAGAAGGAACATCTTACCCATAACTTTAAAAACGAGGGTGCCTTCACCGAAGGGAAAGCTTTCGCTGACCCCCGGTTTACCCAGACAATAATCCCTGATCTCTTCAATGTTCATTGTGTTGGTTTATAATTCATTACACCAAAAAAGAACCT